>JAJUGR010000022.1 GCA_029265905.1 Sporomusaceae bacterium
AATTGTCGATTCTAGGGTAATCTTGTATTGGGCCATGCTCTTTTACCTCCGGTTCTGTAATGTTGGGGTAGCAACTACATTCTACCGGATTTTAGAGCCTGGCCCTATTCCTTTTTACACAATTATACGGACTTAATCGCCATTTGTTTGATAGAAAAACAGAAAACGCGCCTCCTGATAAGAAGCGCGCTCCCTCGTATTGTCGAATCACTGTTGAATTGATCACCGGCAGGCTGCACAAATCCTCTCCCGCCGGGGGTGGGCGGCAAAATAGGCCTTGGCTGTTTCCAGACAGCGGAAGGCGTGCTCCGCGTAGCCAAATTCTTTCACATAAGCACTGTTAGGCAATTCGATCGAATAAACCATCTCCGGAAGCCGGTTGAAGATGCTGGCAATATCGATGCCGCCCTGCCCGGCGTACAACCGTCCCTCACGCATAACGCGGATCAACTCTTCTTTTTCCGCCGGAATTTCAGCCGGCGCGTCGCATAAGTGGGCAAAATGGAACCATTCCCGCGGCAAGGCATCGAGGTCCTCTACCCTGTCATGCGCGCGATGGAAATGATGGGCGTCAATCATCAGCCCGGCATTGTCGCGGTTGACCGTTTTCAGCACGTCGACGGCGCCTGCCAAATTCTTCACGCCGGCAATCGGCACATATTCCAGGTCAACCTTCATGCCTAGCGACTTGGCCATATCGCAGATCTGGGCAAATTTCTCCAGATACACGTCGCGGTTATCCGTCCAGATGCTCGACAAAACATTCGTCGCACCGAGTTCAGCCGACACCTCAAACGCCGGCAAATATTGAATTGGATCGATCTCATTTGTGACGCGCGCCAATTCGATGTCATGAATCTTAATCCCTGTATCCGCCAGGGCCCGTTTGGTTTGCTTCAGCATCTCCGGGTTGTCCGACAGCGAATAGTTCGGCTCGCCCGGCAAGCCCATGTAGATCGGCCGGATGCTGACGTAGTCATAGCCGGCCCGTGCGGCGATATACGTCATCTCAGGCGGCGCGCAGCCAAGAACGGTCAAGTGCGCCAAGGAATATTTTTGTTTCGACATATGCAATACCCCTTCCTTTTACTCGCATGGGCTGGCTGTTAAAAAGCGGCGGTATAGCCGCCGCTTTTTAAACGCTCGCCTTGCGATCAGGTGCTGACGTGATGGACTTTTTTGCCCGGCGAATAGATGTCCATGATGTTCCAGTGGCCGGCCGTCGGGACCGGGTTGTTGACCATCCAGACATCGATCACGACCGGCTTGTTCATCGCGATCGCTTTTTCCATCGCCGGCTTGAATTCATCTGCCGACTGAATCGTGATCCCCTCGACGCCGTAAGCGCGGGCAATGGCCGCAAAATCAGGCGAATACGTTTCGCCGTCTTTTTCAAACAGCGTGCCGAAGGTCGTGTCGTAGTGCGCTTTTTCCAGTCCGGCGATTGTGCCGAACGCATGGTTGTTCATGATCACGAAAATCGCCGGGATATTTTCAATCGCCGCCGTCGCCAACACGGCCGGGTTCTGGCCGAAGCCGCCGTCGCCGATCAGGGAGACTACTACGCGGTCCGGCGCCGCGACTTTCGCGCCCAGCGCCGCCGGCGAGCCAAAGCCCATCGTGGCGTAGCCGCCCGGCGTCAGGATCGAGCCCGGTTCATAGATCGGGAACTGCTGGCCGACGCCGTTTTTGTTCCAACCCACGTCAGTCGTGATGATCGCGTTGCGCGGCAGCACAGACCGCAGATCCGCCAAGATCCGCTGCGGGCTCATCGGGAAGACGTCGCTTTCTTCCACAGCCTTGTTGCTGGCCTTGAATTCTTTCTTGTACGCCGCGATTTCCGCCTTCAGTGCGCTTGCGTCGCGGCCTTGCGGGAAGAGCTTCTTCGCCACGCGGGTCAGGACAGTCAGCGCGTTTTTCAGGTCGGCCACGGCGCCGATCTCAACCGGGTAGTTGCGGCCGATTTCGCTCGGATCAATGTCGATGTGGATGAGCTTCGTCGGCGGGAAGCTGAAGGTGAACTCCGGATACCAGGAGCTGCAATCCGCTTCCTTGAAGCTCGTGCCGAGGCCGAGAATATAGTCGGCGTTCAGGCACTTGTCGTTGATGAACTTCGTGCCCCAAAAGCCGGTCATGCCCAAAGAAAGCGGGTGGTCGGCCGGCAGTGCGCCGACGCCCATCAGGGAGTTGGAAACCGGGATGCCCATCTGGTCGACGAATTCGGCCAGCTCTTTGGCCGCGTCGGCCAGGATAATCCCGCCGCCGACATGGATGACAGGATTCTTGGCGGCCGCCAAGGTCTTGACGATCTTTTCCGCCAGTTCGTCGTCAATCGACGGTTTGTACATGGTTTTGGCATTGTGCTTCAGCCGTTCAAACAACGCCACGTCAATTTCCTGGGAGAAGATGTCCATCGGAATATCAACCAGGACCGGGCCGGGGCGTCCGGACTCAGCCAGCGCAAACGCTTTTTCCAGGATTTCCGGCAGGAGGTCTGCGCGGTCGACGCGCCAAGCGCGTTTGACGAAGGGGCGATATATTTCCCACTGGTCGCCGTCCGCATGGAGGTTTACTTCCTGATGCGGATGCTTGCCGTAGTAGTGGCTTGGCACATCGCCGGCGATGACGACCATCGGGATGGAGTCCATCGCGGCATTCGCGACGCCAGTAGCGGCGTTGGTCAAGCCTGGTCCCAGATGGCTGAGCACAACGGAGGCTTTTTTCGTCACGCGGGCATAGCCGTCAGCGGCATGCGAGGCAATCTGCTCGTGCCGCACGTTGATGAAGCGGATTTTTTCACTCTTGGATAAAGCAGCAAGAAAAGCGATGACCGTATGGCCGCATAAGCCGAAGATGTGCTCAACACCACGGTCTTCCAAGTATTTGATCATTTGATTAGCGACTAAATCTTTCACTGGTAGGCCTCCTTTATCGTTCATGAAACTTATTTCGCCTTCTCCGAGACAATCTTGTTAATTGTCTCCCGCATCATGGCAACCGGTTCGGGAACGCCGGTCCACAAGGAAAAGGCCTTCGCCCCCTGGTTGATTACCATGCCGATGCCGTTCATGATCTTGCAGCCCTGCGCTTCCGCATCTAAAAGCAGTTGCGTTTTGGCCGGATTGTAGGTCAGATCGGCTACGAACAATTCCTTGCGCAGATGCTCCTTGGCCAGCGGCGTCTCGCCAAGGTGAGGATACATGCCAACGCCGGAGGCGTTGATCAGGACGTTGCACTTGGCAACAAACTGCGGAATAACCTTATCATCAAAGGCGACCATTTCCGCACAAGGTGCGATTTTCGTATTGATGTCGTTGACCAGGGAATTGCTGGCCGCTTCAAACATATCGGTGATATAGATTTTCGGCACGCCTTTGAAAGCCAGGGTTGAGGCGACGGCTCTAGCCGCCCCGCCCGCGCCAAAGATGAAGAAGCTGCACTTCGTGATGTCCAGGCCGGATTCGTCAACCAGCGATTGAACGAATCCTTCGCCATCCGTGTTATAGCCCTTGAGCTTGCCATCTTTTATCACGACCGTGTTGACCGAGCCGATCTTCTCAGCCAGTTCATCAACTTCGTCCAAATATTCCATGATCTTAATCTTGTTTGGCTTGGTGACGTTGAACCCGGCAAAATGCATTTTCCGAATACCGTTAACCACCGTTTCCAGATTTTCATTATTGACTTCTATCGGGAAGTAAAAATAATCCAGATGGAGTTTTTCAAAGGTTTCATTGTGCATTTGCGGTGAAAAGGTTTGTTTTAGCGGCTCGCCCAGCAAGCCGATCAGTTTTGTGTCCACAGTAACCATCATCGACTTTCGCTCCTTATCCATGCGTCATTACAACTTAATCGGTTACCCGAGGAGGAACTTCAGCGGAATCAGCACAAGCTCAGGGAAAAGGATTAGCAGCACGAGGACAACTGATTCGATGATCAAAAACGGCATAACGTCTTTCATCAAATCGTCCATCTTGACCTTGCCGGCGCCGCAGGCGGCATTCAAGACCGTGCCAACCGGCGGCGTCAAGAGGCCGATCGCGTTGTTCAGAATGAAAACCACGCCGAAGTAAACAGGATCGATGCCGGCCTTTGTAATCAGCGGCATCAAGACAGGCGTCAAAATCAAGACGGTCGGGGTCAGGTCCATAGCCGTACCAACAAAGAAAACCAGTACATTGATCGCGATCATGAGCAGTATCTTATTGTCCATGTAAGCGGCCAGCCAGCCCGTGATCGTCGCCGGGATGTTGGCGATCGCAATCAACCAGGCCGAGACCATTGCCCCGGCGATCAGGAACATGATGACGCTCGTCGTTTTCGAGGCTGTCACGAGAAGTTCCCATAGCATCTTCACCGTCATGCTGCGATAGATGACAAAGCACAAAAAGAGGGTGTAGAAAACAGCGCCAACCGCCGCTTCCGTCGGCGTCACAATGCCGAACTTGATGGTGATCATGATGATGAAAGGGAGCGCCAGCGCCCAAATCGCGTCTTTGGTCGCAACCATAACTTCTTTAAACGACTTGCGTTCAAACGTTTGCAGGTTTTGCTTGCGAGCCAGGTACCACCAGGTAACGGCCAAGCTGATAGCGATAATCAGGCCCGGCACGAGGCCGGCCATAAACAGCTTCATAACCGAAACGCCGCTGATCGAGCCGAAGATAATGAAGGGGATGCTGGGCGGCAAAATCGGCGCTACGATCGAGCCGGCGCCAATCAGCGCGGCCGATTCGCTTTTCCGGTAGCCGACCTCGCCCATCATCGGAACCATGATCGCGGCCAACGCGGCCGTGTCGGCGACCGCCGAACCGGACAGGCCGGCAAAGATGAAGGCCGTGATGATCGCCACATAGCCAAGGCCGCCGCGGATATGCCCGACCAGCGCCATGCCGAAGCGGATGATGCGATGGGAAATACCGCCCGCATTCATCAACTCGCCAACAAGGATGAAGAAGGGAATGGCCATCAGGGCAAAGTTATCAGCGCCGATAATCAAGTTCTGCGCCAAAATGCGGCTGTCAAACAAGCCCAAGGAAACCATCAAAGCAATGCCGCAGAACAAAAGTGCAAAGGCAATTGGCATGCCTAGCGCCATGGCGCCGCACAGGGAAGCTAAAAATACTGCAACTGTCATTTCGCACCTTCTCCTTTGCCCGCTAATTGATCAACAATACGATCATCCTCGGATTCCTTCATATGGACCAAGTGGTCGATGGCGCCTTTTACAAACAGCGCCCTATACAGATTGCAGCAAACAATCAAAAACATGCCAACGCTAGTAACAATGCCGATTCCGTACATGAACGCGAGCGGGATATTCGTAGCCGGCGCCAGCGTATCTATCGTCAGCGTGGTCATTTCAAAGCTACCGTCAAACAGCACCCATAAGCAAACGAGCATCAAACTTTGGCTAATAACATAGCACAGTTTTTTCACTGGACCAGGCAAAGCCTCAACCAAAGAGCTGAAACCGAGATGATGATTTTCTTTCAACGCCCCAATGGCGCCTAGGAACACAACCCATACGAACAGGAACCGGGAGAATTCTTCCGCCCATGTCAGCCCCGAATTAAAGACATAACGCAAGACGACATTGGAAAAAACCAAGATTCCCATCAATGCCAAGAACATCGCCATGACATTGCTCACAGCCCACTCTACTCTCTCTATCTTTTTCATTGTTGTTTGTTCCTCCATAACGTTGTCCTTGTGGCAGTCATTTGGATAAAAGATTCTTAAGAAGGGAGGCCCTTCTTAAGAATCTTTTGCAAAGCAGGGTCGGATTATTTCGCTGCCGCGACGATTCTGTCAACCAGGTCGCCGCCAATCGTCTTGGCGACGCTTGCATACAGCGGTTTGACCATTTCCATGATCTTCTCTTTTTCGCCCGGGTTCATATCATTGATCTTCATGCCTTTTTCCGTCAGGATCTTGACGCTAGCCTGGTCTTCTTCTTCATTCAGCTTACGTTGGTAATCCCGCGCTTCAATGGCAGCCTTTTTGATTATTTCTTTCTCTTGGTCGGTGCACTTATCCCAGAATACTTTGCTCACCAGGAATACGTTGGCATTATAAACGTGGCCGGTGTTGCTCAGGTATTTTTGCACTTCGTTGAATTTGCTGGAGACAACGTTGCCATAAGGATTTTCCTGTCCGTCAACAACGCCTTGCTCCATCGCGGAGTAGAGTTGCGAGAAAGACATCGGGGTCGGGTTGGTGCCCATCATTTTCCAGAACTCGACGTGCACCTTGCTTTCCAGCGTCCGAATCTTCAAGCCCTTGAGGTCATCAGCCGTATAAATCGGACGTTTGCTGTTGGTGACATGGCGGAAGCCGTTTTCCCAGTAACCCAAGCCGATCAATTTGGCCTTCGGCAGGTCGTTCAGCAATTCGGTGCCAATCGGGCCGTCAAACACTTTATAGGCGGTTGCTTTGTCTTTAAACAGATAGGGCAGGTCGAAGGCATCAAAGCGGGGCGCAAAGGCAGCCACCACGCCAGTCGATACAGCAGTACCCTGAACAGTTCCCATCTGCAAGGCTTCCAATACCTGGCGGTCGCCGCCCAGCAAGCCATCGGCGAAAACTTCGCCCTTTAATTTGCCGCCGGATTCTTTTTCAATGATCTCAGCAAATTTTTTGAGGCCTTTCGTGAGCGAGCGGTCGCTGTTCGTAACGATGCCCAGCTTCATCACTTTCACGCCGCCGGCCGGCGCGGCGTCCTTTTTGGACGAACACCCAGAAACAACCAACAAACTGAGGCTTAATGCGAGACTGAGTAACTTGGTGGATTTTTTCATTGCTTTGCCCCTCTCTTTACTTTAGTACTTTTGTTTCCCTAACGCTTGAAGGCCGGCGCGATCTTGGCGTGGCACCCAAACCGAAGCGTTATTGATACCTGAGCTAAGGTAAGACCTAAGTAAAACAGAACATGAATGCGGCATGAATAAAAATCAAATTCTTGGCAGTTCGTTTTGGATCGATCTAATTGAAAAGCAAACAACGAGCCCATTTGCTTCATGCAGTTCAAACTGGCACTGTCACACACCAAACTGATTGCCGTTACCTGTTTACTAGATCGATCTAATACGAGTATAAGCGCCAACCGGAAGCGCTGTCAATACAAAAATCTGATAATTTTAAAAAGCTCGTCTAATCAGATTTCAGGAAATTTTTCACGTATTGTTTTGCTCGCTCTTCCTCGTTTCAGGCAATGTTTTCACAACCTATGAGCGTCAAACAACAATATTTCTGAATTGACAGTATATTGCCGCTGTCCTATAATAAGCCTAACTTCACAGCGGAATTTCAATGTCATGCAAGCAGTCTTTTGCAAAATCGGTTATGTTTAGGTGATGGTTCATTATGAAACAAGAAAAAAAATTAAATGTTACCCTGCAGCAGGTTGCCAAGCACGCCGGGGTCTCCCGCTCCACCGCCTCGCTTGTCATGCGCGGCAGCCCCAGCATCACGCCGGCAACGCGGGACAAGGTCCTTGCCTCCATGCAGGAATTGGGCTATGTCTACGACCGGGTCGCCGCCAACTTGCGTTCCAAGGATTCGTCCACCGTTGGTCTGATCATCATGGAACTTTCCAACACATTTTATTCTGAGCTATTAGTCGGCCTCCACCACAAGCTGGACAAATGCGGCAAAACAATAATCCTGGGAACAACCTTCGACTCGGCGGAAATTCAGGACCGGCTTTTATCGACGATGCTCGAGCACCGGGTTGCCGGCATTATCCTGTCGGCGGTGCCCGGCAGCCCGAGCGAACCGATCGACCAAATCTGCAAACTCGGCATACCGGTCGTATTGATCGGGCGAAAGCTTGACACTAAACTGTGCGACTACGTCGGCATTGATAACGTCTTAGGCGGCCAGCTCGCCACTAACCACTTGATTGAACAAGGCCATCGCCGGATCGCCTTCATTGGCGGCTATTCGCTTTTGTCCTCCTGGCGCGGACGCAAGGAAGGTTACGACTTTTCGCTTAGTCTTGCCGGAATAGACATTGATAGTGATTTAGTTGTTGAAAGCCCCGCCACCTTGCAGGGGGGCGTCGACAGCATCCAAAAGGTGTTGAGCCTCCCCAATCCGCCGACCGCCGTCTTTTGCTACAACGACAGCATCGCCATCGGCGCGATGATGAAAATGAAGGAAATGGGCGTCATCCCCGGGCAAGACGTTGCCGTCGTTGGCTTTGACGACATTCCCGAGGCCAGCATCATCACGCCGAAACTAACGACCATCTCCTCTGCGCCGCGTCTCATGGGCGTTCATGCCGCCCGGCTATTGCAGGCTCGCATGGAGGGTCTGAGCACCAAGCCGCAATACGTCATTCTCCAGCCGGAATTGGTTGTGCGCGAGTCGTCAGCTTACGCACACCCAGAAAACCTTCCCGGCAATGCCGCTGCAAAAAAAACGCGACTCGCTTAGAGGCGCGTTTTTTTGTTTCGGGCAGCCATGCCTGCAATAGCAATCAAAATAGTGGTATAATTGAATATCACTTTTAACAAAGAAGGGGAATAATATGCTGCATCAGTTTTCCCGCACCGAACTCCTTATCGGCGCGGAAGCTTTGGAGACATTGCGCAACAGCAAGGTCGCTATTTTCGGCATAGGCGGCGTTGGTTCCTTCACAGTCGAGGGGCTCGCCCGCGCCGGGGTAGGCAAATTCGTCCTAATTGACGACGACACAATTTGCCTGACCAACATTAACCGCCAACTCCATGCCACAAACAAAACAATCGGCCGGCCGAAGGTTGACGTCATGAAAGAGCGGATTCTCGACATCAATCCGCATGCAGAGGTAACCACATTCCAACGCTTTTACCTCCCACCCGTAGCTGACAGCCTGCTGTCGGACGACTACAACTATATTGTCGATGCAATTGATACGGTTACTGCCAAGCTCGATCTCATCGAGCGGGCCAAACAACGGAACATCCCTGTCATCAGTTGCATGGGCGCCGGCAACAAGCTCGATCCAACCCGTTTTGAGGTGACGGACATCTACAAAACATCCGCTTGTCCGTTGGCCAAAGTGATGCGCAAGGAACTGCGCGCCCGCGGCATTGACTCATTAAAGGTGGTTTATTCCAAGGAACCACCGCTAATGCCTAGGGAGACAACTGCGTCAAGCTGCACCGCCGGTTGCGCTTGCCCGCCAGACTCTCCCCGCACCTGCACGACCAAGCGCCAGATTCCCGGCAGCATTTCCTTCGTCCCCTCCGTCGCCGGGCTGATCATCGCCGGCGAGGTCGTGAAAGACCTGATTCAATACGAACGGAAGGCTGATTAACATGTGCATTGATACTGTCTTTGACGCAACCCCCCGCAAGGAGGAACCAAAAGAATACTTCACTGTGTTCGACAACGGCAAACCCTGCCGTTGCTGGTTATCCGCCAAACAGGTAATGACCGGAGCCGACGGCAGCCGCTACGCACTTGGTCAGCTGTCCGACGGAATAAGCACCCGCACAATAAAAGTAGTGATCATTGACTAACGCAATCAACAAAAGCCTTTGAGCGCAGCACCGCTCAAAGGCTTTTGTCTTTTATACAAGGACTAACCCACCGCGTTCACGGCCAGTTATTGTGCGTCCAGAGAAAACACAGCCGCTTGAAAAGGCCGGTAAAATTCGCAACCAACTTTGGGCCTCTCGGCCGCTTCCACCGCCGGAAATGCAGCCGCTGTACCGGCAGCCATCGCCGCCTAGTGGGTTAAAAGCTTGGCAACCGCTTAGGCTGCAATCAACGCAAACTAGAAAGAGCGAGTGAAGCTCCCCAAGGAGTCACACTCGCTCTTTCTATTATTGTGCAACCAGCATTTTTCGTTATTACCAGGGGTTTTTCTTGAATTCTTCTCTAAAGAAGGCGTCTTGCTTTTGCAGTTCCTTCTTGAAGTCTTCCGGTCCCAGGTAGGCCAACGGCAAGTTCAAAGCCTTGGCATTCTTTTGGAATTCAGGATCATCATACGCTTTTTTCATCGCATCGGCCAAAACCTTTATCTGGTTCGGGTCCATGCCGCTCGGAGCAGCTATGCCGCGCATAGCTACCTGGACGTAGTCAAAACCATTTTCTTTATAGGTCGAGGCATCAGGATACATGGCAATGCGTTTTTCGGAGCCAACCGAAATGACGCGAATTTGTTTCGCTTCATGCTGCGGATAGACCTCAGAAGCATTCGAAATCATGATATCGATGTTCTTCCCCATCAGCGCCGTTAATTGCGGCCCGGTTCCTTCAAAAGGAACTTTTTTGATTTTTATGCCCTGCGTTTGTTCCAAGGTCCGGATCGCCAGCGCTTCTGACGTTCCCGGTCCGCCGTAGCCGAGCTTCAGTTGATTCGGATTAGCCTTCGCAAACTCAATAACGTCTTTCAGCGTTTTGAAGGAGCTGTCGGCCGGCACGACAAATACGCCCGGATCGCTGACAAAGTTGGCAATCGGCACGAAATCATCAAGCTTATACTTCACCTTGTTGCCCAACTGGATCGGGCTCAACAGGACAGTCGGCGCATTGATCATGCCGATGGTATACCCATCTTTAGTTGCTCCCGCCAATGCCGTAAAGCCAATCGCGCCGCCGGCGCCCGGTTTGTTGTCAACCACAAACCCCTGGCCGGTGTATTTTTCCGCCGTTTTCAGAATTGACCGGGCCACGATATCCGTTCCGCCGCCAGCCGGGAAGGCCACGATTGCCGTGATCGGTTTTTTAGGATAGGCCTCACCAGCTTTTTCACTTGCTTGCTTTTTCCCGCCGCACCCTGCCGCAAGCGTTGTAAGCATCAACGCCGCAACAAACCCAGCCACAATCTTCCGTTTCATCTTTCAATGCACCTCCACATTTTTATCCTCCCCACTGAACTGCAACCTCGACGTTCGTTTCTTCCCTCCTTAGGCGGCTTCATCAGCAGCTAAATTGTCTCTCTTGTTTTTAATGGTTGTATAAAACCCGACGGCCAAAATAATGCCGCACAAGGTCAACAAGACCGCCGAAATGGGGCGCTGGAACAAGACAAGCAACCCATTGTCCGACATCGACAGCGTCTGCACCAAGGTAAACTCAATGTTTTTGCCCAGTACAAAAGAGAGGATCAAGGCAGCGCTGGGCAACTTCCATTTTTTCATCAGGTAGCCGATGGCGGCAAAGGCAATCGTCAGCCCGACTTCCCACAAGCTCCTGTTTACGCTGTAGACACCGACCATGCAGATGAGCAAAATAAGCGGAAATAGCAATTTGTAAGGCACAAGCGCAATGCGCGCCCACCAGCTGGCCATTGGCAAGTTCATGATCAAAAGCAGAACGTTGCCGATAAACATGCTGGCGACAACCGCCCAAATGAAGTCAGGGTTCTTTTGATACAAGAGCGGCCCTGGGGTAAGGCCGTGCATAATGAACGCCCCCAGCAGCACGGCAATCGTCGGCGAGGTAGGGATACCGAGGGTAAACAGCGGAATCAGCGCGGCTCCGGCGTATGAATTATTCGCAGTCTCCGGCCCCGCAACCCCTTCAATGGCCCCTTTGCCAAAACGCGAAGGATCTTTCGCCAGCTTCTTTTCCAGCGAATAGGACATCAGCGCAGCAATGGAGGCGCTAGTGCCCGGAATCAATCCCAGAACGCCGCCGATGCCAGTCCCTCTCAGGATGGCCATCAGTGATGGCTTCCATTCGTACCGGGGCGGTATCATCTTGCTGATTTTTTCCGGTTTGTTCAAGTCCATGTTTTCTTCCGTATTGGTCAAAATCTCCGACAAGCCAAACAACCCGATGGCCAGGACAACAAAATCGATTCCTTCCAACAATTCAATTTGGCCGAACAAAAAGCGGTCCGCACCGGTGGCCGGATCTTGCCCAACCAAAGCCAACAGCATGCCGATAATCGCCGAGATCATGCCTTTAACAACCGACTTGCCAATTAACCCCACTAACAACAACAAACCGAATACCATGATACTGAAGAATTCTGGCGGCCCAAAGCGCAACGCATATTCAGCCAGCGTCGGCCCTAAAAAGGTCAAGCACAAGACTGCGACAACCCCGCCAATGAAGGAACCGATAGCCGCCGCGCCCAAAGCGCTGCCCCCGCGCCCCTGCTTGGCCATCTGGTGCCCGTCGATGCAGGTAATAACGGAGGCGCCTTCGCCCGGCACATTAATCAGCACCGAAGTGATCGTCCCGCCATACATGGCGCCATAAAAGATGCCAGCCAGCATGATAATCGCCGGGACAGGACCCAAGCTATAAGTCAAGGGAATCAGCATCGCCGTACCGGCAACGGGACCAAGCCCGGGCAGAACGCCAACCAACTGACCAACGGCAACGCCAATCAGGCAAAACAACAGGTTGCTCGGCGTAAGCGCAGCTTCAAACCCATGCAACAACAGCAATAAATTCTCCATTCATATCCCCCCTTTAAAATCCAAAGCTATTTACAGGCAAAGGCGATGCGAAGGCTTCGGTAAACAGGAAGAACAATACAACCGAGGCTACGATCGAAATGCCCAAACTTGTGTACCAGGGATAGCCCTTGCGCAAAAAAGCGAATAAGAACAGAATGCTGCTCAAGTTAAAACCGATAATGGGAAGCAACAACACATACAACCCCATGCTAACCAAAATAAACAGCATTTCTTTTTGCGACTGCTTGTCTGGCGCCTTTTCAGAAGAATCCGTGCCCTTGTAGGCCGAATACAGGTACATTAAGGACAGCAAAATTAAAATCCCCGACAGCCAAAGCGGAAACATGCCCGGCCCTGGCCCCAGCTCGCTGGAATACGGATATTCCAACGCATAAACAAAAAACACCAATGAAACGACAAGAGAAAAGATTCCGCCGCTAATCCCCATTTTTCCTACCCCCTCATGCAGTTGTTTTTCAAACCCGGGCCGCGCTTGCAAGCCCGCTCGACACCGACGCAACCGTCTCTTTAATGAACAGCAGCGTGTCCCAGTCAAACGGCGCGCGAATCACGCACCCCGGCGCGATGAACAATTTTTTGCCGCCGGTCAGCTTCACCATATCCTCAATCTCCTGCTTCAATTCCGAACGCATATTATTTGTGATGTTAAAGCGCTGCAGCCCGCCCACGATGGATTTGCCGGTTTGGGCCGTTAAGAACGCTTCCACCGTTGGATCAGTTTCCCACACATGCCAGCTGATGCCTTGAACCGGATAATCCTTTAACAGGTCAAACATAATGTTGTTGCCGTGAATGTGCATCACATTAAACCAGGATGCTCCCTGAATGGCTTGCAGAACCTGCAGGTCATACGCCACGCCAAACTCCTGATATTCCGCTAGGGTGGCATGGTCGTAGCTGGACATCTGGCTGGCGAAGAAAACGCCGGCGCAACCCAACTCCAAAGCCAGTTTTGCATACCGAATCGTGCTATCGGCTATCACCGCCAGAGCGCTCTTGACCTTGTCCGGATCGCTTTTCATATGCTCTTTCAGCTTATCGCCGGCCAATTTTTCCGCCGTCGTCAAGGGCGAAAAGACGGTTACCAAAACCGGCGCTTCCCCCTTCACCATGGCAAGCAGCAAACTCAAAGAACGCAATTCCCGTCCCAGCGCCCCTTGTTCCACATCCAGTGCGTTGAGCGACAACCAGTCCTCGGGTTGTTCGATGGCATGTTTTGTTACCCGCGCCACCCCGCCCAACGGGACTTGGCTAAAATCAATATTGCTGTTCCAGTCTTCAATCGAAAACATGCCGTTAGACATATTTTTTACGAAGTCCAAATCCAGCTTGTGGTAAAAAGCATAGGTAGCCTCGGCCAATTTTTGCGCGTCCAAGTCTACGTCCGAGCAATGCGTCCACAAACTAAACGGAATTTTATCCGTTAGTTCGCCGTTTATTGTCCTACGAACCCGTTCCATCTTGGTCAGCATCATCTTGCACTCCCCTTTTACCAAGTTAATATAATTCATTTTGTATGAATGGCTCTTTCCCCCACCGCCTTGAAGGGCGGCGGCAGCGGTTAAAGCTGGAGCGGATCAGCATACTCATTACATTTTCGCTATTTCAAAGCGCTAAAAACAACATAATTGTTTTTATTCGTGTTTTTCCTGAAATCTCCTGCCAATCCGCTTGTACCGCACGCAAGAATTACCGCTGCCGCTATTAGATTTTATTTAGCATAATTGCTAAAATTTGGTCATCCGTTTGCGTCATGCCTTTTGTCGCCAAGAGGCCTAAATTCTCAATGGACTGATCAAGATCCGCGTCGACAATCCCCTCATTTCCGGTTACGTGCGTGCCGTCCATCGCCATCAAGACAGCTTTAAACGCGGATGATGCCGAAGTAGATACTTTCATTGAGCAGCTGTTTGATGCCCCGTCGCAAATAATTCCCGCGACGTCGCCAATCATGTTGATAATCGCCATACGCACGCAATCAAAATCGCCTTTCAATAGCCACGCCATGCCGGCCGCCGCCCCCATCGAGGCCGTCGTCACAGCGCACAGGGCTGACAGTTTGGGCAGCTTGTCGTGAATATAAATCGCCATTAGGTGGGAAAGCATCAACGCCCTAACCAATCGCTCCTTGTCTGCGCCGATGTATTCCGCCACCGCCACAACCGGCATCGTGGCCGCAATCCCTTGGTTGCCGGAGCCGGAGTTCGTCATGGCCGGCTTGACCGCGCCGCCCATCCGTGCATCAGACGCTGCCGCGGTCCGCATCTGCACTTGCGTCAGCAGGCTGTCGGACAGCAGTCCGTTTTCAATATGCCGGTTGATCGTGGCGCCGATCCGCAAGCCGTATTGCCCTCCCATGCCCTCGACCGACAGCGAGTCGTTCATGCTGGCCGCTTCGTAAATAAAATCAATCATTGCCAAGGGGGCTGAAACGGCAAAATCATACACGTCGCGCGCACGCACGTTTTCCAGAGAGTAGCCGCTCTCTTCCCCGCCACCCGACTGTTGCTCATCCACCAGAAAAACAATTTGCCCATCTTCTTCGATTCGCACTACATTCGTATGATTATCGGCAATGCAGACGCGCACATAGTGCGAACCATTCATCACGCGCGCCTCGGAATACAGGACATTAGGCACGTCGGCAACCGAGAGGCTGACCCGCTGTTCATCGATCATGCGTTTTGCTGCCACGACATGCTCAGCAGTGATGTTTTTCAACACTTCCAGCTTCCCGTCCGGGTCACCGCCCAAGGCCCCTACGGCCGCGGCAATAACAAGTCCCGTAGAGCCGGTTCCCGGTACAGTTACCCCCATGCCGTTTTTCATCAAATTGGCCGATACCTTTGCTTCGATTCGTTCGACCGGCTTATTTAACCGTCGGGCGGCAATGGCCGCAGCCAGGGCCAGCGAAATCGGTTCCGTGCAGCCTAAAGCCGGTACAACTTCTTGTTTTACCGCCTGAATAAAAATTGGCCACAGCGGATTTCCATTGGTCACGTTCATTCCACATTCCTCCTGGAGACAACTGATTGTCACACTGCTTCATTAATGCAAAAACCATGCCAACTAGCGGAACCGTCTATTTTCACACTTTTTCATAAACGTCAATTTCTCAAAAAGAGACAAAAAAACTCCCTGCGTGCCCATAACACGCTGGGAGTCGTTGTTTCTCATTTTGAAACATCAATTCTCAAATTGAGATTCAAGGCCGTATTCCTTCAGTTTGCGATAAAGCGTCGCGCGGCTAATCCCAAGCGCCCGCACCGTCTGCTCTCTCCCCGCCACAGTTGGGCCAAACTTGTTGACAGCGGCGACAATCGTTCTTTTTTCCAATTCCGCCAAAGGAATGATATCGCCAGACGATCTAGCCCCCGCCGCTGACGCTTTTTGTTTGATGCGCGCAGGAATCGCACTAACTGAAATAAGACTTGTCGGCTCAATGTTTACCAAGTACTCGGTTACATTTTCAAGCTCCCGCACATTGCCTGGCCAATCATAATCAAGCAGCAACCGATAGGCCTGCTCGTCTATGGTTTTGATGGGCTTATTCATCGCCGCAGCGTGCTTAAACAAAAAAGACTGAATCAGCAAGGGCAAGTCATCCTTGCGCTCCCGCAAGGCAGGAATATACAGCGGGAACACATTAATCCGGTAATACAGGTCCTGGCGGAACTCGCCATTGGCCACCATTTCATCCAGGTCCTTGTGCGTGGCGGAAATAATCCTGACATCGACCGGCAGGCTGTCGATGCCGCCGACACGCTCTACCTTGCGTTCCTGCAAAACGCGCAGCAGTTTGGCCTGCAGCGACAACGACATATCGCCGATTTCATCCAAAAACAGCGTTCCGCCATCAGCCAGTTCAAATTTCCCTGGTTTTCCGCCGCGCTTTGCGCCGGTAAAAGCGCCTTCCGCGTATCCGAACAATTCGCTCTCCATCAGCGCCTCCGGAATCGCCGCACAGTTAACCGCAATAAACGGCTTGTTTTTCCGTTCGCCAGCGCAGTGAATAGCGCGCGCGAACAGCTCCTTGCCGGTGCCGCTTTCGCCCTGAATTAAAACGGTCGTGCTGCTTCTCGACGCTTTACGCGCCGTATCTTTCACCGCACGCAGCAAGGGGCTCTCACCTAAGATCATATCGAGCGTGTAACAGTGCGCCTGAGAAGAAAGCTCCGACACAAACTGGCGCACCTCCGCCATTTCCCGCAGCGTCACGACGCTCCCCCGCACTTTGCCCCCCTCGAACCAGGGTTTGGCCGTAACCATGAAGTGCAGATGGCGGTCATTGGCGTTTCGAATAAACTCCCGGTTGGCAAAAGAACGGCCGTTTTGGATGACTTGTTCTAACGACAAACCCGGCAACAAGGTCCCAACAGAGCTGCCGACCGCCTCATTTGCCTTTGCATCCAACATAATCGCCGCAGCTGTATTCATATTGACAACCCGCCCCAGGCGGTCTACGGCGAGAATGCCTTCCTGCACAGAATTCATCACGGTTTCCAGTTGCTGTTTCGTTACCTGTAACTGCTGCAATGTTTCCTGCTCGGAAATTTTGCTGGCCAACAGCTCCGCCATGCGCGTAATAAAATCAAGCAAATCGCGTTGCTGTTCAAGCAGCGTCTGCCGCTGTGCTTCGCTGAAAGCAACAAGGGCAATAATTCCGACCGTGCTCCCCCGGGCATTGATCGGGCAGCAAACCTCTGCCAATTCAGCGCAATTGTCCCGCAGGCGGCACGTTTCACACGCCTTGTGTTTGCCCGGTTCCTTAATGATAAAGCCCCGGCCGCTGCGCAACACTTGGGCAAAAGCCGAAGCCTGGTCCAGCTTTTCGCCAACGGCCCGGTCGTAGCGGCCCGTGCCGGCAATACGGTTCAGCTTGTCGTCGACGATTGTCACCTCGACTCCCAGCACGCTGGCGATCGCTTCGGCGACTTGCTGGGCTGAGTGTTGAATCTGCTGAAGTTTTGACACGCACTACTACACCCTTTCTTTGCTTCCTGACATCGTTTTTCAATGACGACTTGCAGGCAGGAACCCTCTTTACAACCGCCATTTTCATGATACGCTTGAAGTAAGAAACGACTGCTGAACATATTATAAAACGAGGTGATTCAAATGTATCAAAATCGTTGGGAAGCCGGCAAGATTCTGGCCGAAAAACTGGCAAAATACCACTTTGAATCAGTCTGCGTGTTGGGCATTCCACGCGGCGGCATCGTCACGGCCGCCCCGATCGCCCAACATTTTAAAACAAACTTGGACGTATTGGTGACACGCAAAATCGGGCACCCCATGAACCCGGAATTCGCCATCGGCGCGGTCATGCCCGATGGCAGCGCCGTTTTCGATTCCTTCACAATCAGCACCTCCAACGTGCCGCAAGCCTACTTGTCCGCAACCGTCGCCGAACAGCACGCCGAGCTGCAGCGCCGCATGCTGCTTTACACCGGCTCGACAACCCCGCCCAACGTAGCCGGCAAAACCGCGATCATCGTCGACGACGGCATCGCCACCGGCTACACCATGATCGCGGCGATCAAATGGATCAAAACGCTGAAGCCGGCCAAAATCGTTGTTGCCGTGCCCGTCGGCCCGCCGGAAACAATCGAGCAGTTGATGCGCTTGGCGGATATCGTGGTCTGCCCGCTGCAGCCGCCTTCCTTCATGGCCGTAGGCATGCATTACGCCGAGTTCCCGCAGACAACCGACGAGGAAGCTATCGCCCTCTTAAAGCAATGCCGGCAGCCTGCCACTTAAAGCTTGTAGATGCTTCCGCCGATGAATTCTCTAAGCACCGAATTGAAGGGGACTTTATCAGCCGCAAGCGGCTCGAAAAAGCTCAGCAGGTTCAACAAGCGTTCGCGCGTATCATAGTAAGGGCTGCCTTCCGGCACCTTTTTCAGCACGGCTTCCGCAAAGGGGCGCAGGACATTCATCTCATACAGCAGGCTTGAGTTGAACATCACGTCCGATTCCTCCCTGAACTTAAAGACATGGAGGTCCTCGCCCCGGCGCACATTGCCCCATTGCTTGAGCGTCTCCTCCGGCGCTGTCCCCCGGAAACGCTCGCCTCGCACCATGCGGCGAAGCAACCGCACCTCGGTTGTCGGCACTCGGTTCGTGTAATCAACGTTCAGTTCAAACAAGGCGCTGATATAAATTTTAAACAGCATGTTCCGGTTCACCTCCGGCAGCAGGGCCGGATTCAAGGCGTGGATGCCTTCGATAACCAAAATTTCCGACGGCCCCAGCCGCATGGGAGCCGTTTTTTTTAGTCTTTTCCCCGAAGAGAAGTCAAATAGCGGCGTTTCAACGGTTTCCCCTTTGATCAACTGCCCCAACTGGTGCTGCAGCAAAGCCAGGTCGAGCGCATAAAGCGTCTCAAAGTCAAAGTTGCCCTCGGCATCCCTCGGCGTATCCTCACGGTTGACGAAATAATTGTCCAACGACAGCGGCACCGGCTTCAACCCGTTGACAAGCAACTGCGTAGACAGCCGCTGCGCGAAGGTTGTTTTCCCGGACGAGGACGGGCCAGAAATCATCACCAACCGCACCGCCCGGCGATGCTGCAAGATGTGATCCGCGATATCGGCTATTTCCTTTTCCTGCAACGCCTCGGCAATACTGAGCAACTCCAATCCGCGGCCGGAGGTGATGTAAGCATTCACATCCGGCACCAACTCCAGGTCCAGGTTGTCAAGCCATTGCTGCAGCTTGCCATACGTCTCAGACAAGATGGCCGGAAAAACAAAGGCCGCATCGCCTTCCGCCGCCTTGGCGAAATCCACTATAAACCCGGTCGAAAAAGGAATAATCCGAAACGGCTCCACCAACGCGGCATGCGTGTTGGCCGGATAAACCGCTTTGATGATGGCGTCGCCAACTCGATAGCGGTAATATCCGCCTTGCCTGTCGACAAGCTCAATCGGGCTGTCCTTTGCCACCCATTCCTGCAGTTTGGCGGCAATTTGCATGACTTCCCGCGTGGACAGCACCGACCCGATCAATTTGCAAAACACGCCATCTTGTATGGAGTACGCGGTTTTCAAGGTTTCTCCCGGAAAGAGCTCCTGCACGACTTTAATCAGCCCCAGCTTCACCGTTTGCCGGCGTTGGCGCAAATGCGTTTCGCCCATCCCCTTCACCCCCGGCTTTCCCGTTGTTATTTGACCAACCTGCCGCCGCACGCTTTGCAAAAGTTTGCATCCGGCTCATGCTGCCCCATTCCGCACTCCGGGCAATGGCTGCGTTTTGCCGACCGGCCCGCCCGGTATGCGATTTCCGCCGTAACGATGCCGGTTGGGACAGCAATTATACCATAGCCCATAATCATAACAACTGCAGCAAGCAGCCGCCCGCCGACCGTGACCGGCGTGATGTCACCGAACCCGACTGTCGTCAGCGTGACGATCGCCCAATACATGCCGGTCGGAATGCTGTCAAACCCGCTTTCCGCCCCTTCGATGACGTACATCATGGTTCCGATAATAACCACCAACACCATAACCGTACTCAAAAAAACGGTGATTTTAAACCGGCTCGCCCGCAACGCCTCGATGAGCAACTCCGCTTCGCCGACATAGCGGCCCAACTTCAGTATCCGGAACACCCGGAGCAGGCGCAAAACCCGAATGACCAAAAAATACTGCAGCCCAAATTCAAAAACGCTCAGGTAAGTCGGCAAAACAGCCAACAGGTCGATGATCCCCAGCGGACTGGTGACGTAATAGCGCCAGCTGCGCACGCAAACCAGGCGCAATGCGTATTCCAGCGTGAAAACGAGTGTGAAAAGCCATTCTAGGCCGCGCAGCCAGGCACCGTATTCCGCATTCAGGCTGTCCACGCTTTCAAAAATGACCGACAGCACGCTCAGCACGATCAGCCAAAGCAAAGCCACGTCAAAAGCACGCCCGGCCGGCGTGTCAGAGCGGAAAATGATCACATACAGTTGTTCGCGCCAATCGCTTGTCTGCGGGCTTTGGTCTCGCAGCATAATTATTCGCCCCTCTTTCGCGACGAATCACGGCTCATCCTGCTTTGCCTATTCTACGTTTCGACGCCAAACCCCTGCCTCGGCTATAAAAGCAGAAAACACGGCCCGCATCAGGCCGTGTTTTTCGTTGCGATGGTTTAGTTTTCTTTCGGCAATTCCAGGGTGGCAAAGTAGTCGGCAACCGTTTCCGCCCGGCGAATCATTTTGACCTCGCCGTTTGGCTGAAGCAGCAGCTCAGCAGAGCGAAGCTTGCCGTTGTAGTTGAAGCCCATGGCAAAGCCGTGCGCGCCGGTGTCGTGAATCACGACCGTGTCGCCGATGTCGATAACTGGCAAAGCGCGGTCGATGGCGAACTTGTCGTTGTTCTCGCACAGGGAGCCCGTAACGTCATAGACATGGTCGAGCGGCAGGTTTTCTTTGCCGACCACGGTGATGTGGTGATAGGAGCCATACAAGGCGGGGCGCATCAAGTTGGCCATGCAGGCGTCCAAACCGACATAGTTTTTATAAGTCTCCTTCTTGTGGAGCACCTTGGAGACCAGGTAGCCGTACGGGCCGGTGATCATGCGGCCGCATTCCATGCAGATGCGGAGCGGGTGCAGACCGTTGGCGACGATTTTCTCCTCATAAAGCTTTTTAATGCCTTGCCCGACATACTCCAAGTCAACCGCTTCCTGCTCCGGTTTGTAAGGAATGCCGATGCCGCCGCCGAAATTGACGAATTCCATGTTGATGCCCAATTGCTGCTTGATCTCAACGATCAGGTCGAACATCATGTTCGCTGTGCCGATAAAGCAGTCCGGGTTCAGCTCGTTGGAAATAACCATGGTGTGAATGCCGAAGCGTTTCACGCCTTTTTCTTTCAAGATGCGGTAGCCTTCAAAAATTTGCGCCTTCGTGAAGCCGTATTTAGCCTCTTCCGGATAGCCGATAATCGTATTGCCGCTTTGCATCAGCGGGCCCGGGTTGTAGCGGAAGGACACGATGTCCGGCAGGCCGGCATGCTTTTCCAGGTATTCGATGTGGCTGATGTCATCGAGGTTGATAATTGCCCCAATTTTTTTCGCCGCCTGGAACTCGGCCGCCGGCGTGTCATTGGACGAGAAAATGATGTTTTCGCCCGTGATGCCCGCCATCTCCGACAGCAGCAATTCCGGCAGGGAACTGCAGTCGGCGCCAATGCCTTCTTCACGCAGAATTTTCAAGATCGACGGGTTAGGCGTCGCCTTAACCGCAAAATATTCCTTGTACTCAGGCGCCCAGGAGAAGGCCGCCAAAAGACGGCGCGCATTGCTGCGGATCGCCGCTTCGTCATAGATATGAAAAGGAGTCGGATATTCCTTAATAATCTCTTCCAGCTGTTCTTTTGTAAAAGGTAGTTTTTTCTCCGCCATAAACAAATGCCTCCAGTATATAAAATTTCCTTAAGAATTGGCCTTTTCCAATGCCGTCACCAGGCGCTCGACCGCGCTCATCACCTCACGGACATGCCCGCGCGGCAGGTGCTCAATGACATTCTGGTAGTAATACTCGATGCTGCCCTGCAGTTTGTGCGCCGCCGCCATCCCCTGCTCGGTGAGGGATGCCTCGACAATCCGCTTGTCGTGCAGCGACTTTTGGCGCACGACAAGGCCGTCGCGAACCAAGTTGTTCATAATGCGGGTCACCGTGCTGATTTCGAGCTTCATCTTTTCGCTTATTTCATTAATCGAAAGGGTGTGATGTTTGTGCAGTTCCAGCAAAACGTGGCATTGTGAACTGGTAAACCCGTGGGACTTGATATGCACCCGCTCCAACTGCTGAAAAGTGCGCACCGCCTTTTGCAGCAATTCGCCGATATCTTCAACGCAGCGCTTGTATTTTTCCTCATCCGTGTGCATCCTGTTCACCTCTGCTTACACATTTATTTGTATCATGCAAGTAAATGTGTGTCAAGCAAAATCGTTGCCGCGAAGCTAGCGTTCGGGCGCTGGTTGAAAGAAAAACCACCGCATCGCAATCCGTTTGGCGATTTCCTCCCGCGAACCGGGCGCAATCGGCTGCCAAGCGCCGCCGTCCAGCAAGGAAATCCTCCGTTGCCGGCGATCATAGTCGGCGTAGGATACCACCCTCGACTTCTCCTCGCGCAGCGAAAATTGATAGTGAATGACCGTATGGCGCAAGTCCTGAAGGACCGGACGCGGTTTTACGGCCAGCGCCTCCACTTCCGCTATGCGCGCGGCGATTCCCTGCTCGTTCCAAACCCAGCGCATCCGGATTTCAATATATTCGGGATCGACAGGCGGCCAGACGACGACTGAATGAACATCCCAGTAGAGGTCGCCATCCGAACAAGGCATCGTTCCATACCAACGGGGGCCGTCCGCCAGCAAATGCTCCGGCCTGGACTGCAGGTCAATTTTCCCGTCCTTGGCAAAGGCCAGCGCCCGTTGAACGCCCTGCAACCGTTCCGAATCCATCGGCAGCAGGGCAAACGACCCCGGTTTTAGCGACCGAAAAAGCTCCCGGCCGTCTTTATCGTAATAATAGCTGCTAAGGTTGCGGTTCTGCAGGATCTGGCTCAATAGCACTTCATTTTGCCACAGCACCTTTTTGTACTGGTGCGGATGCCCATCGTCGTCAACAACCCATAACGTCCAGTAAACAACGCGCTCCCCGTCCCGCACGACGGAATCGATATCGACGTACTCAGTGCACGCCCCAAAGCGCGTTCCCTCCAGTCGCTGCAGATACGTCCAGTTTGCCGCATCCGCAGTGCCCATAAAGCAAAACCACGCCAACAGCCACAACAATACGCCTCTTTTCATTGTAACGCCCCCTCGCCAGCCACTCTCGCATTTTCACTTATAGAAACGTTCTTATGCCGCAAAAGGTAACGGTTTTGCCGCCTTGGCAAAGAAAAACCCCGGCTTTCGCCGGGGTTTTCGTGCTCATCACACGGCCTTCTTGCCGCCCAGGTAGGCTTCCATGACCCGCGGATTGTTCGCGATTTCCGCCGCCGCGCCGCTCAGGACGATGCGGCCTGTCTCCAGGACATAAGCATGATGGGCAATTTTCAGGGCTTGCCGTACATTTTGCTCAACCAAGAGCACCGTCATCCCTGCCTGGTTGATTTCCTGGATGACCTTGAAGATGTCCGCGACGACGAGCGGCGCCAAGCCCATCGAAGGCTCGTCTAACAGCAGCACCTCCGGCCTGGCCATCAGCGCCCGGCCGATCGCCAGCATCTGCTGCTGGCCGCCGGACAAGGTCCCGCCCAATTGCGCCTTGCGCTCTTCCAAAATCGGAAACCGCGCGAAAATGCGCTTCAAATCTGACTGCACCTCATTGTCGCGCCGCTGGCAGGCGCCCATCTCCAGGTTCTCCAGAACCGTCATGCGCGCCAGAATGCTGCGCCCTTCCGGCACCAAGGAAATGCCGCCATTGACGATCTTATGCGTCGGCATGCGGCTGACGTCCTGATCCTTGAACAAAACCCGTCCGGAGGTCGGCTTGATGATGCCCATGATCGCCTTCATCGTCGTCGTCTTGCCGGCGCCATTGGCGCCAATCAAAGAAACGATTTTGCCGGCCGGCACGGCCAAATCGATGTTTTTCAGCGCTTGGATATTGCCGTAACCGGCGGCAAGCTGCTCGATTTTCAGCATCTTACGCCTCCTCCTTGCCCAGATAGGCCTCGATTACTTCCGGGTTGTCCTGAATTTCTCCCGGCGTGCCTTCAGCAATCTTTTTGCCGAAGTTCAGTACGACCAAGCGGTCGCAAATATTCATCACCAGGCCCATGTCATGCTCAATCAAAATGACCGCTTTATCCATGGCCCGGATTTTTTTGATCAGCGCCTGCAAATCTTCCGTTTCGCTCTCATTCATGCCGGCCGCCGGTTCGTCCAGCAGGACCAAATCCGGATCGGAGGCCAGGGCGCGGGCGATTTCCAGCCGGCGCTGCTTGCCGTACGGCAGATTGGATGCGATCGTGTCCGCCTCTTCGCCGATGCCGACCAGGGTCAGCAGTTCCTGCGCTTTTTCGCGCACGGCCTGTTCCTCCGCCCGCTGCGCGGCTGACCGGAAAATACCCGGCCACAAGCCGGCTTTCATGCGGCAATGGGCGCCTACCAGGACATTCTCCAAGGCTGTCATATGGCCGAACAGACGGATATTTTGGAAGGTGCGGGCAATGCCGAGCTCCGTAATCTTGTGCGGCTTCACGCCGGCCAGCGGTTGCGCCTTGTATACCACCTGCCCGGAGGAGGGCGGCAAGACGCCGGTAATCAGGTTGAACAGCGTCGTCTTGCCGGCGCCGTTCGGACCGATCACGCCGACAATTTCACCGGGGTTGACAACAAAATCAACGTCCGCCACAGCCATCAGGCCGCCGAATTGTTTACTTACATGCTGAACTGCTAACGTCATCAGTTTGTCCCCCCGGAGATTTCTTCCTGCTGAACCGCCTTTTTCGCTAACAGCTTAGTTCGCCAGTACCGGATCGTCTCTTCGCTGATCAGGCCCTGCGGACGGAAAGCCATCATGAGCACCAAAATCGCGCCGTAAATCATCGAGCGGTATTCGGTCGCAAACCGGAGCGCCTCCGGCAAGAGCGTCAGGATGAAGGAACCAACTAGCGGCCCCCACACCGTATCGCTGCCGCCCAGCACGGCAAACAGCAGGATTTCCACCGCCCGGTGGTAGGCAAAGTCCTTCGGCCCGATAAAAAAGGTGATATGCGCCGCCAGGCCGCCGGCAATACCGGCGACAAAAGCGCCCATAAAAAACGCCAGCAGCTTGTAGTAACGCGTGTCAATGCCGGAGACTTCCGCCGCGTATTCGTCTGCTTTAATCGCGGCAAAGGCGCGGCCCAACCGGGAATTGTTCAGCCGCACCGAAAACAGGATCAGGCCGACGAGCAGCAAGGCCAGGATGACGATGACAGAGAGGTTGCCCAACTGCCGCACGCTCAGCGGTCCCAGGCCGTCGCCCAGGCCCATGGCGATAAACGCCTTGCTCATCATGATGCTCATCGACGGAATGCCGGACAAGCCCAAGGCGCCATTTGTGACCTTCAAGTTCAAGATGACCACGCGAACCACTTCGCCAAACCCGAGCGTGGCGATCGCCAGGTAAATGCCGCGCAAGCGCGTGGTCGGCAAGCCGATGACGGCCGCCAGGAGGCACGCCGCCGCGCCGCCGATTGGCACAGCAAGGTACAGCGGCAAACCGGCCTTCATCGTCAGCAGCGCCGACACATAGGCGCCGATGCTCATAAAGCCGGCGGCGCCCAACGACAGTTGCCCGGTTGACATCGTCAGATACATGCTCAGCCCCAAAATGGCATTGATGATGATAAACATCGCCATTTGCAGATAATACGGATTCAACAAAAACTCCATGACCTACCGCCCTCCCTGTTGCTCTTTGCTGCCAAAAAGCCCCTCGGGACGCAAAAACAACAGCAAAATGATCATGCCGAACGCCACGGCATCGCGATATGAGGATACCCCGTAGGCCACGCTGAAAATTTCCGCCACGCCCAACAGAAGGCCGCCGACCATCGCGCCGGTTATGTTGCCCAGACCGCCGAGAATCAGCACCGCCAGTCCCTTAAAGCCCATGGTAATGCCCATCGTCGGTTCAATCGCATTGAACGCCAGTCCAACCAGCACGCCGGCGCCGCCTCCCAACGCTGAAGCCAGCATCACCGTGAGCACGATAATTTTTTTTGTGTCGATACCCAGCAAATTTGCCGTCTCGATGTTTTCCGAAGTGGCGCGGATCGACTTGCCCAGCTTCGTCTTCTCCAGCCAAAAGCGCAACACCAGCATCAACCCGCAGGAAATAGCGAGAATGATAATCTGCACCATGGATATCTTCACCCCGGCCAGGTCAAACACTTGCGTGGAAGACACCGGAGGAAAGGATTGCGCCTCGGCGCCAAACAGCCTGAGCGCCAAGCTCTCCAGAAAAATCGACACGCCAATCGTGCTGATCAGCGGCGCCAGTTCCGACACCTTGCGGCGGCGGAGCGGACGAAGCGCCAGCACCTCCATCAGGTACCCCAGCACCGCCCCGGTCGCCATCGCGGCCAGCAGGGCGCCGGCCAAGCCGACGTTGGCATGCACGGCAATCATCAAGCCGACAAACGCGCCAAACATGAAGATTTCGCCGTGCGCCATGTTCACGATATTCAACACGCCAAAAATCAACGTGTACCCCAAAGCAATCAACGAGTAGGTGCTGCCCAACGTGATGCCGTTAACCATTTGCTGCCAAAACAAGCGTACTCCCCCAGTCCTTCACTACAAACCTTTATTTCAGTTCCGTAAATTTGCCGTCTTTTACCACCAGCACGTTCACATCCATCGCCGGGTTGCGTTTTGCGTCAAAGGCAAACTTGCCGGTTACGCCGTCATAATCCTTGACGGCGGCCAACTGCTCGCGCAGTTTTTTCCGGTCAGTGTTGGAGCCGGATTTCTCCAGCGCGATCGCCATGATCTGCAGAGCGTCATAGGCCTGTGCGGCGAATTGGTCCGGTTCCTTGTTGTACTTCGCCTTGTAATCAGCAATGAATTTTTTTACTTTCGGGTCATCCTTGCCAGGGAACCACGGGCTGGCCACAACCGCGCCGTCGGCAGCCGCCCCGGCGGACTTGATCAGTTGCGGCGAATTGAAGCCGTTGTTGCCGACAACCGGCACGTTGATGCCAAGCTCACGCGCTTTTTTCAAAATCAGCGCCGCTTCCTGGTACAAGCCGGCCACCATGACCGCATCCGGTTTCAGCGTGGCGATCTTGGTCAGTTGGGCGGAAAAGTCCGTATTCTTGTCGGCGAAGGTTTCCACGCCCAGAACCTCGATGCCCTCTTCCTTCAAGGTCTGCTGAATGGTTTTATAGCCGGAAACCGCCAAGTCGTTGTTGTCGGAATACATGATCGCGACTTTTTTCAGGTTGTATTTCGCTTTGGCCCGTTTGATCGACTGCGGAATAGCCGCCGACTCCGGCAGCGAATTTCTAAAGACATAATCGCCGATTTCCGTAATGCCTTCAACCGTCAGCGAGGTGCCCATAATCGGCACGCCTTCCTGGTTGACCATCGGCCCGATGGCGAACATTTCGCTGCTCAAGGTAGGTCCCATGATCGCCAGGACATTGTCCTTGTGAATCAGCTTGTTGGCGGCATTGATCGCTTCATTCTTCTCGCCTTTGGAATCTTCAAACACGAGCTCAATCTTCACTTTCCCCTTGGCATTGATTTCATCGCGCGCCAATTCCAGCCCTTGGCGGATCGATTCGCCGTAAGCCGCCCCTGCGCCGGTGAGGTAGGAAATAACCCCCATTTTAGCAGCGCCGCTGCTCTTGGCCGGCGCCTTGTCTGTGCCGCCGCAGCCCCCGATCATCACCGCCATGGACACGGCCATGAGGCCCGCCGTCAGCTTCTTCATCATTCCTTGTTTCATGCTTTGTTTCCACCTTTCTTCCTTGTTTCCGCTTACCTGCAATTAACGCATGGCAAAAAATTAAATCGCCCCTACTGATGCCATCACGAACATCAGTAGGGGCGACGATGCGCGGTACCACCCTACATTTTACTCTCTCGCCCGCCGAACGGGCGGACTTCCGGATAACGCCCGGCGGCGCTCTCGCCTAGCTGCAGCCGGTCTACACTAGACAGGCACAGGTCAGCAAAAGGGTTCCCAGGTGAGTTGACGCTATGATTTCGCCCTGGCTTGCACCATCCGCCAGTTCTCTAAAGGCGCATCGTCCGCATCGCTCCTGGTCATAACCCATGCTATTCATTTGAAAAACAAAAGCGCCCCTACTGATGCCGAAACCGGCATCAGTAGGGGCGACAAATCGCGGTACCACCCTACATTATACTCTCTCGCCTGCCGAACGGGCAGACTTCCGGATAACGCCCGGCGGCGCTTTCACCTAACTGCCGGGCCGGTCTAACCAAGCCAGGTACAGGTCAGCAAAAGAGTTCCCAGGTGAGTTGGCTGCACCGATTCCACACTGGCTTGCACCTTCCGCCAGCTCTCTGCAATGCCTATCGATTGCGCCGCTCCCAGTCATTACTTGTCATTGTTCATTTTTTACGTTACAAAACAAGCTTATTTATTCCATAACGCATAACCAATTATTGCAGAACAGAACGCCTTTGTCAACACCGAAAGTACTTTTTGCTTATTTTTTCCGCAAGCCCCAGCGACGCGCCAGTTCGACGACCACCTGGGCCGCCTTCACCATGGACGGCACGGGAATATACTCGTACTTGCCGTGGTAGTTGTGGCCGCCGGCAAAAATATTCGGGCACGGCAGGCCTTTGTAGGACAGCTGCGCGCCGTCCGTGCCGCCGCGGATCGGCACGACGACCGGCGTCACGCCGACCGCTTCCATCGCCGCTTGCGCCTCTTCGACCACAAAAAAGACTTCTTCAATCTTCTCCCGCATGTTGTAATACAAGTCCTTCATCTCGAGCGTCACCGCTTCATAGCCGTACTTGGCGTTGAAGCAATCGGCCAAGCTCCGCACAAAGGCTTTGCGCGCTTCAAATTTGGCTCGGTCATGGTCGCGGACCAACATATCCAGCACAACGTGGTCGACGCCGCCGGAAATGCGTTTGGGATGGAAGAAACCTTCGTGTCCTTCGGTATACTCTGGCTTTTGGCCCGCCGGCAGCATCATCTGCCATTCGGCCGCCATTGTCATCGCATTGATCATTTTGTTCTTGGCCCAGCCGGGATGCACGATGCGTCCGTTGAAATGCACCAGCGCATTAGCCGCGTTGAAGCTCTCATAGATCAATTCGCCCAGGCCGCCGCCGTCGAGCGTGTACGCGAAATCAGCACCAAACGCCGCTACGTCAAAATGGTCCGCACCGCGGCCAATTTCTTCATCAGGCGTCATCGCCAGTCGGATCTTGCCATGCTTTATTTCGGGATGATTGAGCAGGTACTCCACCGCCGCCAAGGCCTCGCAAATGCCGGCCTTGTTATCGGCGCCCAACAGCGTTGTGCCGTCTGTGACCAAGATGTCCTGCCCCCGGTAATCAGTCAGTTCGGGAAACTCCTTAGGCGAAAGAACCACTCCCGCCGCCTCATTCAGCACAATATCCCCGCCATCATAATTGCGCACCAACCGGGGCTTCACGTCCTTGCCGGTCAAATCGACCGCCGTATCCATGTGCAGCACAAAGCCAAGCACCGGCGCGTCAGGGCAGCCGTTATCCGGCAGCGTAGCCATCACATAGCCGTGCTCATCCATCGTCACATCAGTCAGACCGAGCGCCTGCATGTCTTCCGCCAGCAGCCGGCCCAGCTCCAGTTGCCCTGGCGAGCTCGGGCAGGTTTTGGACGCGCTGTCCGCCTGGGTATCGACTTTTGCGTAACGGATAAAGCGCTCCACCATTTTTTCCGCATCAAGCGTCATCATTTCACGCCCCCTGCAAAATCCCGAATCACTTCGCGCAACAGCGTCATGCGCGGTTCGACGGAATCAATCTCCATGTATTCGTCAACCGTGTGCGACAAGCCGCCAACCGGACCGAACCCGTCAATGCTGGGCACGCCCAGCGCCGCGGTGAGGTTGGCGTCCGAACCGCCGCCGGTGGCAATCCAGGCAAACTCGACGCCGATCCGCTTCGCCACTGCGTCAACCCGCTCGCACAGCGCCAGTGTTGCCGCCGAAGGCTGCATCGGCGGACGGGTCACGCCGCCGCTGACAGTCACCTTGATTCCTGGCGTACGGGGATTTTGCAGCATTTCTTCAATTGCTTGCTGAACACGCGCCGCTTCCGCCAGCTCCGTCATCCGCACGTCCACTTCCGCCACGGCGTCCTCGGCGACCGTGTTGGGCGTCGTGCCGCCCTTGACCACGCCGACGTTCACGTTCGTGCCCTTGGCGTAATCAGTCAGGCCATGCAGGCCAAGGATCCAGTGCGCCAGCTCATTGATCGCGCTGACGCCTTTTTCCGGCGCGATTCCGGTGTGCGAGGGCACGCCTTTGCAGGTGATGGTGTACCGGCCAACGCCCCGGCGCGTATTGACCATTGATCCGTCAGCCCGCGCCGGCTCCAGCACGATCGCGCAGCGGCTTTTGCCCGCCAGGCTTTCAATCCACGGCCGGGAGTGCCGGGAGCTGATCTCTTCGTCGCTGTTGAACGCCAGGCAAATCGAGGCATTGTCGAGCGCCCCCTCTGCCTGCAGCTGGCGCAAAGCATAATAGGCCGAAAGCAGAGAGGCCTTCATGTCGACGACGCCCGGCCCGTAAGCCCGTCCGTTCCGCACGGAGAAAGGGCGCTTGGCCGCGTCTCCTCTGGCGAAAACCGTATCCATGTGGCCGATGAGCAGCATGTCAAAGGGCTCTTTCCCGCTGTTGCTAATCTGCAGGCACGGTCCGACCGAAACATCCGTCGTGTGCAGTTGCGCTTTCCAGCCCAATTGCGAAAACCGTTCGGCAAAGTAAGCCGCGATTTTCGCCGTCCCTTCCGGATCGCGGCTGCCGCTGTCGATGTTGACTAGCTTCTCTAGTTCCTGCAAATATTCTTCAAGCGAAAACTTCATTTCAGCCATTGATATCACCCCAATGAGTTATTTCCTTGCCGCATGCGTGTCTTACAGCAGCATAAACATCGCAGCAATCGCCGCCAGCACCATCCCCAACGCATTGCGCTTTGCGATTTCCATCGGATCAACCCCGGCCAATTGCGCGCAAATGATTGCCGCGCCAGCCACCGGAGACATCGTCCGGCCGAAAGAACCGCTCAACAGAGACGCCGAACCCATCTGCGAAATACCAAAACCGAAATCAGCGGCGTGCGGCGTAATGGCGCCATTGAACGCCAGCGTAGCAGCGTCGCCGGAACCGGACAAGATAGCAATGACCATCGGACCAAACGCAGCCGCCAGTCTCGATACTTGCTGCGAGTTTTTCATAATATCAATCAAGGCTCCGGTCAAACCGATCAGCTTCATGCCTTCCGTGAAAACGGCGGCAGCGATAATGATACCGATGACATTGGCATAAGCATTGCCCATGCCGTCAAAAAAGTTTGTTGTGACCGCCTTGGGATTGGCCCGGCAGACAACCAGGCCGAGCACAACGCCGAACAACATCGCCTGCGGCACCGAGATCTCTGGCAATACATGCACTTGCTTGCTGCCCAGCACCAGCAAAATCAGCGGAATCGTCGGAATCGCCGCCATTATGTAATTAATTTTAAAGGCGTCTTTTCCTTCACTGTCGCTTCCAAGACTAGCGTTCACGTACCCCGTATGCTCTTTGCGCAGCATTGCCACGAACAACAAGCCTAACGCGCCAATCAGCGCGCAGACAACGGAGGGGATCGTGTGCCCGGCGATGACCGACATAACATCGATCCCGGCCAGTTTGGCAATAAACGGCGGATGGGCCCCGCCCGGGCTGAGCACGCCGCCGAAGGTGCCCGCCATAACCGCGCTGCCGGCAACCGCCGGATGGACGCCAGCCCGCATCAGGGCCGGAATCAGGATCGCGCCAACTGCCGCCGAACAACCGGCCGCACTCGGCAGAGCAATGTTAATCGCGAACGTGACCATAACCGTGGCAGGAATCAAAATCGCCCGCATCCGCGTCACCGAGCCTGCTACTAGTTGCACCATATGCCGATCGCAGGTTGTGTACTTCATAACATAGGCAAAACCCATTACTGTACAAATTACGGGAACAAGCCCGCTGTTGACCATAGCCTTGGAAAAAGCGTCGATGGCAACCCCCAGCTTGCCGGCAACAGCCGCCATCACCACGCCCGACGTAAAGAGAACCATTCTTGTTTCATGTCGCTTGATAATTGCGTAAAAAGTTACCAGAACAATTACAGCACCAATCCAAACCATTTTGTCATCTCCTTTTTGTATATTTTATTCATTAATGCTATAAATAGTTTAGCACAAACCAGCATGTTACGTTTGCAAAATTTTGCAAACATTCCACAATTCAATGTAACCTTTTATATAATCTCCTTTTTTGATATGATCAATGTTGTTGCTACGTCATAACGGGAGGCGTCAGATGGTTGAAGAAATACTGCCCGACATTTTTAAAATAACCGTGCCACTGCCGGACCATGCGGTCCGTTCCGTCAACAGCTATATCATCGCGTCAAGCGACCGCACCCTTGTGATTGACACGGGCTGGAACCGCATGGCCTGTTTGGAAACGCTGCTGGCAGCGATGGAGGAAATCGGCGTCGACCGCGCTCATGCGGACCTCTTTTTAACCCACATTCATGCCGACCATGCCGGCCTCGCCGGCTGGATGGCGCAAAAAGGCGCGACCGTCTACTGCGGCCAGCGCGACATAGCGCTAATGGACAACTTCATCAACACCAGCGGCGATAAAAGTTGGCCGGTCATGCAGCAGTTGGCCAAGCCGCATGGCTTTTCGACCGAGGAACTGACCAAAGGACTCGAGGCCCATGCCGGAAACCGGTACGCCCCCGAAGGTCTCGGACAAATGACCGCTGTGCAAGACGGCGACACCCTGACCGTCGGCAGCTACCAACTAACCTGCATCGCCACGCCGGGCCATACGCCGGGCCACATGTGCCTGTATGAGCCGACCAACAAGCTTCTGTTTTCCGGCGACCACCTGATCGGCGGCTTCACCCCGACCATATCGCAATGGGCGCTGGATGGAACAGGCGTTGATGATTACTTGGCCTCGCTCGATAAACTGCTCGCCTACGATATCAGCCTGGCTCTGCCCGGACACTGGGATAGTTTCACGAATTGGCAAGGCCGGATCAAAAAAGCGAAGGCCTTCCACGCCGCCTGCAACGACGACATCCTCGCCGTGCTGGCAGACAAACAGCCGCTATCGGCGCGCCAGGTAGCGGCCGCCCGCAGTTGGAACGGCAGCAAGAACGCCTGGGTGTTTTTCCCGATGGCCCGCAAATGGAGCGCCACGGCCGACACCCTGGCCCATCTGTGCCACCTCCGCGACCATGGCCAGCTAGAAATGATCCGGCATCAAGAGCAGGTGCTGTGGCGCACGAAAATTGATTGACAAAAAGGTTCAAAAAAAGGCTGTTTGCCGCGTCCGGCAAACAGCCCTTTTACTACCAAGTCTCGCTTTAGAGCAAGCCGTAGGCCTGCATTTCCTTGCGCAGCATTTCAAGGTGGTCTTCAGTAAGGTCCGTAAGCGGCATGCGGCACGGACCGGCGGCAAAGCCCATAAGCTTAACGGCCGCTTTGATCGGAATCGGGTTGACTTCGACAAACAGCGCTTTCAACAATTTCAACGTTTTCAACTGAAGCTTGATCGCGCCATCGATATCGCCGGCAAAGAACTTCGCCACCATATCATGCGTATCGCCCGGAATGATATTGGCCATCACGGAGATGACGCCTTTGCCGCCCATGGACAGCATCGGCAGCACCATGTTGTCGTCGCCGGAATAAACCGCAAAATCGTCACCGCACAAATTGATCACATCGCCAACTTGGGCAAAATTGCATTCCTTCACGGCGACAATGTTGTCGATCTCCGACAGCGCCTTTATCGTTTCCGGGTTGATATTGACGCCGGTCCGCCCTGGGATATTGTACAGCACGACCGGGATGCTGATGCTGTCGGCAATCATCTTGAAGTGGCTGAAAAGCCCCTTTTGCGTCGCTTTGTTGTAATAAGGCGATACGGATAAAATCGCATCAGCCCCCACCGCTTCCGCTTCTTTCGACAACTCTATGGCATGGCGGGTATCGTTGCTGCCCGTTCCGGCAATGACCGGCACGCGTTTGGCCACCTTGTCCACGACAAATTTAATGACTTGAATGTGTTCCTCATCCGGCATAGTTGACGCTTCACCCGTAGTGCCGCAAACAACAATTGCATCCGTGCCGCCTTTAATTTGGAATTCAACCAACTCAGCCAAAGCATCGTAATTGACGCCAGTTTCCGTAAAAGGGGTGACAATTGCTACAGCAGAACCAACAAATAAGGGTTTTCTCATAAAAAATCCACCTTCGTTAATATTTTGTCCAACCAAAATGCTTAGTAATGCGTTCTCCACAACCGGCAAATTTTCCTGCTTTCTGTCATCAACTTTTATGTAATTATTCCGCATTTTATTGTTTTTGCTAATTCAAAATGCCTTGCCAAGGGTTACAAAGTGCAATAGAATGTTGAAAAGGACCGATCCATTTGACTTCAAATGAGGAAACTGTGATTTTTGGGAGGCAGAAGCACATATGAAAAAACGTTTTTCAAAGCTCACTTGCCTGGGCCTCAGCCTTGCGCTGGCGGCCGGCCTGGTTTCGGGCTGCAAGGACACCGCAAGCAAAGACATCAAAATCGGCATGGTGTATGAATTGACCGGCAATACGGCTTCGTACGGCACGTCAGCCGCCAACGGCGCCAAGCTGGCCTTCAAGCAAATCAATGCTGCCGGCGGCGTGCTGGGCAAGCAGATCCAGATTGTTGCCGCCGACAACAAAGGCGAGCCGTCTGAATCAGCCAACGTCATGACGAAAGTGCTCACCCAAGATAAGGTGGTGGCGGTAACCGGCTTTACGGTCAGTTCCTGCGCCATTGCCGCTTCCTCGGTCGCGGAAAGCAACAAGATTCCCTTTGTGGCTGCCGCCCCGGTCAATCCGAAAGTCACGGTCGATGAACGCACCGGCAAGGTAAAAGAGTACGTCTTCCGCGCCTGCTTTATCGACTCCTTCCAGGGCATGGTCGGCGCCAATTTCGCCGCCAACAGCCTCAAGGCGAAAAAGGTTGCCATCATGACCGACAGTTCCAGCGACTACAGCAAGGGCCTGACGAGCATCTTCAAGGACGCTTTCACGAAGAAAGGCGGTCAAATTGTCGCGGAAGAAGCCTATTTGCAAAAAGACCAGGATTACAAGTCCGTCCTGACGAAAATCAAGGCGCAAAACCCTGACTTGCTCTACATCCCCGGCTACTACGAAGACGTGGGCAAGATCATCAAGCAGGCCCGCGAGCTGGGCATGACCCTTCCCGTACTCGGAGCCGACGCCTGGGATTCGCCCACGCTGGTTGAGATGGGCGGCCCGCAAGCGTTGAACAATACGTATTTCACGAACTTCTACTCGGTCGATGACCATAACCCCGCCTCAAACGCCTTCGTGGAAGCCTATAAAAAAGAATACGGCCAAGCGCCGGACTCCATGGCCGCGATGGGTTATGATGCCGCCAATCTCTTGGTTGATGCCATCCGCCGGGCCAACAGCACGGACGCCGCCAAGATTCGCGATGCGCTGTCCGCCACGAAGAGCTTTCAAAGCGTAAGCGGTGAGATGAGCCTGAACAGTACGCACGACGCGGTCAGAGGGGTCGTCATTATCGAAATGAAGGATGGCAAGCAAGTCTACAAAGAAACCATTAAGCAATAATGGCCCATAGCAGAAAAAATGCCCCGCGAGATTTCCTCGCGGGGCATTTTTTCTGCCGCTATATAAGACGCAGGCTGATGTCGGCCGCTTTGACCGAGTGCGTAAGCGCGCCGCTGGAAATGATGTCAACTCCGGTAGCCGCCAAGGCCGCCACTCTCTCTAGCGTCACGTTGCCGGACACCTCGACCAGCGCGCGGCGATCAATCAGCCGCACGGCGGTCTCGATCATCGGCAAATCCATGTTGTCCAGCATAATCACGTCAGCGCCGGCCTGCAGCGCCTGCTTTACCTGCTCAAGGTCCTCCACTTCGACTTCGATTTTAACGAACGGCGACACCTTTGCCCGCGCCCGCGCCACAGCCGGCAGGATTCCGCCGGCCGCCTTGATATGGTTATCTTTGATCATCACCATGGAATCGAGCCCAAATCGGTGGTTTTTCCCCCCGCCGACCGTCACAGCGTATTTTTGCAGCATGCGCAATCCCGGCAGGGTTTTCCGCGTATCGACGACAAGCGCCCGGTGTCCGCCGCACGCCGCCGCATACCGATTTGTTTCCGTGGCAATGCCGGTCATATGCTGCAGGAGGTTCAACGCCACCCGCTCGCCCGCCAGCAGCGACTGGGTCGGGCCCTCAATACGGGCAAACCGTTGGCCTTTTTCAACCTTATCGCCGTCGGCATAGTCGAACGCCACGTTCACCCGCTCGTCAAGCAGGGCAAACGTGCGCGCGAATACCGCTGTTCCAGCCAAAATCAGCGCCTGCTTGGCGATCAAATAACCGGCCGCCGTGTCCTCTTCGGCAAAAATCGCTTCCCCCGCCAGATCGCCCGCGCCGATGTCTTCTATCAAAGCGCGACGCAGCAATTCATCCAACGCCAGTTTGTTCACGCTAACACCGCCTCTTTTCCCCATTGCTGCAACGTATGCTTTCCGGCATCGGCGTCGCATTTGTCCGGAAAATCCGTCCGGTAATGCACGCCGCGGCTTTCCTTGCGCAACAGGGCCGCTTCCACCAGGAGCGCCGCCAAGCGGCCGGCGTTGCTTGCCTGATATCCGCGTCTGTCCGCCGCGCCGGGCTCATTTTTCGGCCCGGTCTTGAGCGTGGAGAGCAGCGACGACAGTCCGTCCGCCTGCCTCACCACCCCGGCTGCGGCCTCCAATCTGCTCTGCAAGACAGAAAGCTCCAGATCCGGCCCCCTGTCCAGCACGCCCTCACACAAAGCCCCGCTGACCGCGGTTGAAACGCGGGAGCCATTAATGCACGCCGCCACCCGGCGTCCAAACACGACGCCTTCCAGCAAGGAGTTGCTGGCCAAGCGATTGGCGCCGTGCACGCCGGTTGCCGCCGCCTCGCCGCATGCATACAAGCAAGGCAGGCTTGTGCGTCCGTACAAGTCCGTCTTGATCCCGCCGATCGTATAGTGCGCCGCCGGCGCAATCGGAATAATATCCCGCTCCATGTAGTAGTTATTCTTGGCCAGTTCGGCATAGACTTGACGGAAGCGATCGACCAGGTAGTCTTTGCCAAAATGCCGGGCGTCCAAATAAAGCGAGCCGCCGCCCTGCCGTTCCGTTTCGCGCAGCATGGCCCGCGAAACGACGTCGCGCGGCGCCAGTTCGGCGCTCTCGTGGTAGGCGGGCATAAAACGCTCCCGCGCCTCATTGAGCAATAAAGCGCCTTCGCCGCGAAACGCCTCGGTCAGCAAAAAGGCCTTGCCCGTCAGCGTTGTGAAAGCCGTCGGGTGAAATTGCACAAACTCCATGTCAGAAAGCACCACGCCAGCGCGATAGGCCGCGGCAATGCCGTCCCCGCAGGATGAGAGCGCGTTCGTCGAACGGGCGAACAGGCCGCTGTATCCGCCCGTGGCGACCACAACCGCCCCGGCGCGCAAATGAATAAGCCGCCCCGCCACCTCAACGAGGCAACCACAGCAGCCTTGCGCCGCCGTCAGCAAGTCGACAAGGAACGCCCCCTTGATCGGCTCGATATTGCTTCGTCTCTCCACCTCGCCCGCCAGCGTCTCGGCGATATGGCGCCCGGTATAGTCGTAATAATTCGCCACCCGGTGGCACGAATGCCCGCCTTCCCGCGTAAGCGTCAAGCCATTGCCGTCACGGCAAAAATCAGCCCCCAGCGTCTGCAGATAAGCCAAGGCCGCCGGCCCCTCGGCGGTTAAAACGGCCACCGCCTCCTTGCGGCAGGCGCCTTGCCCGACCCGCATTGTGTCGTCGAAATGCAACTGCACGCTGTCGTCGGGACCAACCGCCACCGCCATGCCGCCCTGCGCTTTATGCGTGCTGCTTTCCGCCAGCTCCGCCTTGCTGACCAGCGCCACGCTGCAACTAGGATCAATCGACAGAGCCGCCGTCATGCCAGCAACGCCCGCCCCGACGACGACGACATCATAGCGTTTTTCCGGCAACTCACCCAGTTTGCGCCATGCCGGCGTAATATAGCCGCGCTGGGTCACGCTAGACCACCTCCAGCATGCGGATCAGCGCTCGCCGGGCCGGCCCCGCGAGCGCTTCATCGACCTCAATTTGGTGCTGGTTGTGCAGGAGCGCCGCGTGCACGCTCTGCAGGCGCGTTTTTTTCATGTTCGGACAAACCAAGCCCGGGTGCAGCAAAAAGAAATGCTTGTCCGGTCGCGAAGCCCGTAAGTTGCACAGCACGCCTACTTCCGTTCCGATAATCAAGGACTTCTCTTGCGATTGCTCGGCGTAACGGATGATCTCCGCCGTACTGCCGGTGAAGTCGGCCATGGCGACAACGTCCGGCGCACATTCCGGATGAACAAGGATTTTGGCGTGCGGATAGTCGGCCCGGATTTGCGCCACGTCGCCCGGACGCACCTTGGCATGCGTCACGCACGCGCCGTGCCACAGGACCAATTCTTTCTCGGGCAGTTGTTTGGCTACATAATCACCCAAGTGGCCATCAGGGACGAAAATGACCTTTTTCTCCGGCAGGGAGGCAACCACCTTGACGGCATTGGAAGACGTGCAGCAGATGTCTGTCTCCGCCTTCACCTCCGCCGAAGAGTTGACGTAGCAGACGACCGGGGCGCCAGGGTGCTGCCGCTTCAAGGCCCGCACATCGCCGCCGGTAATGGTGTCGGCCAGCGGGCAGCCGGCGTCGCTTTCCGGCAGCAAGACCGTCTTATCCGGCGAGAGTATCTTGGCTGTTTCCGCCATAAACCGGACCCCGCTAAAAACGATTGTCTCGCAGTCCAGGTTGGCCGCGATCTTACTTAAATAGAACGAATCGCCGATGTAGTCGGCCACTTCCTGCACCTCGTCAAGTTGGTAGTTGTGCGCCAGGACAAGGGCATTGCGCTCGCGCTTCAGTTTCTCGATTTCCTGTTTTAGATTGACCACTTTTTTTCCTCCTTAGCGCTTTACCGCCAATAGACTTGACAGGTGTCTTGTCACTTATGGTTATTATACGACCGGCGCCGAAAAATAACAAGCAAGACAAAACCGCAAAACAGACAAAAAGCTGTTGGCGGTCTGGCAAAATACCAGACCGCCAACAGCTTTTCGCTGAGCAAAAGCAGCTTGCCTGTGTTTAGTTTAGTCCCATCGCATTTAAAATCAGGCGCGTCAAGACCATCGCAATCGCGGCATCAACAAGCGGCACGCATAAGAGCAGCGAGTGACGCATTTTATTTGTGTTGGCCACAATAACGATGCGCACGAAATGCCCGATCAGCGTCCCCATCGTAATACAGGCCGGAAACAGAATCGTCGCCTGAGCTGCGGTAATCACGCCCTTGGAATACAGCGTCGCGGCGGTCGCGCAGCCGGCGGCCTTGGCGAAAAAGGCCGCCACCAGGGCAAACACGGCTTCGCCGGGCAGGCCAAACAGCGCCATGACCGGACTCAGCAATTTGCCGACACTGTTCATCAGCCCGGTAATCTCCAAAAAGACAATCAGGACGTAGGCCAGCACCATCGCCGGAGCAATCATTTCCGCCCCGATATAAAAGCCTTTTTTGGCGCCGGCCATAAATTCCTCAACAATACTGGGTTTCATTTTTTGCAGTTCGATATTCGTTTCAGCCACTGCCAACGCCTCCTACGCCGTCTTTTGGGCCAGCCGCTTCAAGTACAAGCGGACCAAGTTGGCCCCGATTATTTTAACGACCACGATTATCCCAATAACTGCGCCTACCGGCAGGACCGTAATCGGCAGCAAGGCGGCGCCCGTGCCGAACGTGTTGGTGACAGGCGCGGAGCCGGCATACTGATAAGCGACAAACACCGTCCGTTCGTCGTCCGTCATCAGCTTATCCTCAACCAGGCCTTTCGTCATGACGGCGCCCACATCCGAACTGGTGAAGCTGCTGACAAAAGCCAGACCGCTAGCGCCGGGGATGCCCAGGAACGGGTGCAAAATCGGCCGGAACAAGATTTCCGCCGCCCGCAGGGCCCCCAGCGATTCGGCCACCTGAATGGCGCCCAAGGCAAACATCAGCGTTGGGAACAGAGTCAGTGCGAAATCGAGTAGGAGGTTGCCCATTAGTTGAGCAACCGACCTCTCACACCACCGTACGTACCGTTCGGTATACGGCGGTTCAATAACTTGAGTGCAGTACCTCGTATCGTTTAGCTATGTCATCATAGCCGATCGATGCGAG
>JAJUGR010000041.1 GCA_029265905.1 Sporomusaceae bacterium
AAGACGATCATGCTCAACATCTACAAGAACTCCAGCGAAGCGGCGGAACAATTCGGCCACAAGGACAACCTGGTGATCGGCGCGAACATCGCCGGCTTCATCAAAGTCGCGGAAGCGATGAAAGCGCAAGGCTTGGTGTAAGGGCTGGCAAAACAATATTTGCAATTTAACAAAAGGTATTCGGACCGGGCGAGGTTCGAATACCTTTTGTTTTAGTGCGACTTTTTTACTGTAAAAACCCCGCAACCGCGACTGGATAGTAGAAGTGTTAACACGTCTTAACAAAAAAATAATATTGATAACAAAACCTTAATCTGGCGCTATTTTTATGCTACAATGAACGATGAAATCACATTTATTACGCATCGACATGGTGCAATGGAGGAGCAGAATATGCCATTTAGTCGATTGAAGCCGAAGGAAGAAAAGTTTTTCGAGTTTTTGACTGATCACGCTGAACTTTGCGTAGAGGCGGCTGAATTGATGGTGGATGGCATTTGCGGGAAGGTGTCCCGGGATGCAGCACTGCCTATCATCGACAAGCTCGAAAAGGATGCCGATGAAATTGTCGCGATCACCGAAAAAAAACTGCATAAAACGTTCATCACCCCTATGGACCGCGAGGATATCCATGTATTAATCGAACGCCAGGACTGCATCATCGATACGGTTAAAGCGCTTTTGGAAAAACTTCATATGTATAATGCGGGTGAATCCCCGGAAGGAATTGTCGAGATTGCCAAAAACGCCCGGGATTGCATCAAGCAGGTTTGCAAGGCGATGAAAGATGTTCCGAATGTGAAAAAGAACTATCTAAAAATCGAAGCGCGCACCAAGAAAATCAAGCAGCTTGAGAAATTAGGCGACGAGCTCTACCGCCAGGAAATGGTGAAGCTGTTCCGCGAAACGACGGATGCCATTGAAATCATCAAGTGGAAGGAAATCTTATCCGAGCTTGAACGGGTGGTTAACACGTGCGAGGCACAGGCCGATTCCTTGAAAAGGGTTGTGCTGAAGTATGCCTGATATTTCGCTAACCATTTGGCTCGTTGTCTTTTTTGCGCTAGCCTTCGACTTTATCAACGGCTTTCACGATACGGCCAACGCCGTTGCTACCTCAGTGTCAACGCGAGCCATCAACCCTACGACGGCCATCCTCATGGCGGCAGTTCTGAATTTTTTTGGGGCGCTGCTTAGCACCGGGGTTGCCAAAACGATTGGCGGCGACATCGTCAAGTCTGCTTCCATGGTTAACGCGCACGTCATTATCGCCGCATTGATTGCGGCTATCTTATGGAATTTGCTGACCTGGTGGTACGGGATTCCCAGCAGTTCCTCACATGCGCTGATCGGCGGAATCATCGGCGCAGTAGCTATGGCCTCCGGCTTCCGGGCGCTTAACGCGTCCGGGATCGAAACCATTGTTCTGTCACTGGTTCTTTCACCGATCATTGCCGTTGTCGGCGGCTATCTCATGATGGTCATGCTGCTGTGGATTTTCGGGCGTTTTGCCCCCCGCCTGCTGAACAAAGGCTTTCACAAGATGCAATTGTTGTCGGCCGCGCTCATGGCCTTTTCGCATGGCTCGAACGATGCGCAAAAGGCGATGGGGATTATAACCCTGGCGCTATTGAGCGGGGGCGTCATCGATACGCTGGAAGTGCCGAACTGGGTCAAGCTCACTTGCGCGGCGGCAATGGCGCTGGGAACCGCTGCGGGCGGCAAAAAAATCATTAAAACGATGGGCAGCAATATTTTTCGTCTGGAGCCGATCAGCGGATTTGCCGCTGACCTGAATTCGTCGTTTGTCATCTTTTTGGCAACGTTCCTCCATTTGCCGGTCAGCACAACGCACGTTGTTTCCGGCTCAATCATGGGGGTCGGATCGGCCAAGCGCGTTACGGCGGTGCGGTGGCTGGTGGCGCAGAATATGCTGATGGCTTGGGTGCTGACCATCCCGCTTAGCGCGCTCGTGGGCGCGCTGATTTACCAGGCGATGCGGTTTGTTTGGTGAATAGCTTTATCTAATGCTTATTAAGTTCGCTTAGACTGTAAGGTTTAGGCGAACTTTTTGTTTGCCGGGAGGGGGGCTAAATCCAGGTGCAGAAGGAATTTGCGCTTGTTTCAGAGAAGTGCTCTCGAGTGTGATTAATATCACAGCGGCTGCCGGCAGCGGCCGGTATACTGAAGGCGGCACGCAGTCAACGAAAATACATACGGGAGGCGGGGCAATGCAGAAACGGCTGAAAATATTGATCTCTGTTCTGCTTGTCGCGGCGGCGGCAAGCGCCTACTTTTACTTGCACCAAAAGCCGGTTGCTCGCAATCAGGTAAACGTATCCGGAAACATCGAAGCGACGACAGTCGGCGTGGGCTTTAAGCTGCCCGGGCATGTCATGCAGCGTCTAGTCGACGAAGGTGAGTTCGTCAAGACGGGGCAAGTGATTGCCAAACTGGAGACGGCGGACCTTGAACTTGATGTTGCCAATGCCAACGCGCAGTTGCTGGCGGCGCAGGCGACGCTCGCGCAATTAGTGAACGGCTCGCGGCCGCAGGATATTTCTGCCGCGCAGGCCGCATTGCGCAGCGCGGAAGCGGACAAAGCAAATGCGGCGCTGGAATATCAACGCATGCAGCAGTTGTTTGAGCAACGGGCCATTGCGGCGCAGGAGCGGGATCGGAGCCAGACCGCCTATGCAATGGCGAGTGCGCGGGCGGAGCAGGCCGCGCAGCAGCTTAGCCTTGTTGCCGCCGGCCCGCGGCAGGAAGAAATCGATTTGGCGGCCGCGCGGGTGGAGCAGGGCAGACAGCAGCTGAAACTGGCGCAGACTCGCCTTGCCTACGCGCAAATCATATCGCCGATCGACGGCTTTGTCTTGTCTAAAAATATCGAAGCCGGCGAATATGTCGCTCAGGGAACGCCAGTCGTCACCATCGGCGACTTGAATCGCGTCTGGCTGAAAGCCTATATTCCTGAAACGGAACTTGGCAGAGTGAAGCTAGGACAGAAAGTCGCTGTTACGACGGATACTTACCCCAACAAAACCTATGACGGGGTAATCGGGTTTATTGCGTCAGAGGCTGAATTTACGCCCCAAAACATCCAGACGGCGGAAGAACGGGTAAAGCTTGTTTACCGGATCAAGGTCATGGTCGAGAACGCGGCGCATGAGTTGAAGCCGGGCATGCCCGCCGATGCCGTTATCAAACTGAACGGGGAATAGGGCGATGGATGCGATTGAATTGCACGGCTTGACGATGACATTTGCGCGGCAGGCAGCGGTAGACAACCTGACGCTGCGGGTTCGTGAAGGCGAGGTTTTCGGGCTTGTCGGCCCGGACGGCGCGGGCAAGTCGACGGTGATGCGCCTGTTGGCGGGGTTGATGGCGCCCAGCGCTGGCGAAGCCTGGGTGGACGGCTGCCATACGGTGCGTGACGCGGAGCGCCTCAGGCAGCGCATCAGCTATATGCCGCAGCGGTTCGGGTTGTATCAGGATCTGACCGTAATGGAAAATATCAAATTTTACGCTGACTTATACGGCGTTTCAAAACAAGCCAGAAATGAGCGCATCCCCGAGCTCCTGGCGTTCAGCGGGATGACGCCGTTCGCTGACCGGCTGGCGCGGAATCTGTCAGGCGGCATGAAGCAAAAATTGGCGCTTGCTTGCGCGCTGATCCATACGCCGCGCGTTTTGCTTTTGGATGAACCGACCAATGGCGTCGATCCGCTCTCGCGCCGCGATTTCTGGCGGATTTTATACAAGCTGCTGGCGCAAAAGGTTACGATTTTTGTCTCTACCGCCTATTTGGACGAGGCGGAACGCTGTGATCGAATCGCCCTTTTGCACAAGGGGCGGCTGATCCTTTCCGGTACGCCGGATGAGGTTAAGCTCAACATGCGCGGCGTTTTAATTGAGGTGCGGTGCAATGAGCCGCGCCGCCTGCTGCCCTTGCTGGCGAGCGATCTTGCGCCCGTTTCGGCCGGGCTGTTCGGCGCAAAAATCCATCTAGTGCTGAACGGGGCGCCGGAGCAGGCGCTTGATAACGTTGCCGGCCTGCTCGGCAACTTGGACGGGATGGCGGAGGCGAAAGTGGTTGGCCCTTCCTTAGAAGATGTGTTTATTTCAAAAATCATGTCTTTGGAGGGCGATGATAATGGATAAGGCTGCCGGACTGATGCCCTACGCCGTTACCGTGGAAAACCTGGAAAAGTGGTTCGGCAGTTTTCCTGCTGTCAACAAGGTCTCCTTTCGGGTCAAGCGCGGGGAAATATTCGGCTTTCTCGGCCCGAACGGGGCCGGCAAGTCAACGACGATCAGGATGCTGTGCGGCATTATCGTGCCAACCGCTGGAAAGGCCGAGGTAATGGGATTTGACGTATTTCGGCAGGCGGAAGAAATTAAAGCCCATATTGGCTATATGTCGCAAAAGTTTTCCCTGTATGAAGATTTGACGGTCGAAGAAAATATTGACTTTTACAGCGGCGTTTACCGGCTCCCCAGCCACGCGAAGCAGGAGCGCAAGGACTGGGTCGTCAAAATGGCCGGCTTGGAAGGGCATCGGCATAGCCTGACGGCGACGTTGGCCGGCGGTTGGCGCCAGCGCTTGGCTTTGGGCTGCGCTTTGCTGCACCAGCCGCAGGTGATTTTTTTGGATGAGCCGACGTCGGGGGTTGACCCGATAGCCCGGCGGAATTTCTGGGACCTGATTTATCAGCTGGCCGCCGAAGGGGTTACCGTGTTTGTCACCACGCATTATATGGACGAGGCGGAATACTGCGACCGGCTGGCGATGATTTACCGGGGCGAATTGGTGGCCCTGGGCACGCCCGACGAATTGAAGGAGCACTATATGAGCGCCGATCTTTTGAACGTTGAGTGCGCGGATCCCTTCGCCCTGCTGCAGATCGCCAGTACGCTGCCGGAAGTGCAGGAAGCGGCGCTGTTTGGCCGGGGACTGCATTTGACCGTGCGCGATGCGCAAGCGGATGGTCCGGTGATTGCCGCGGCGTTTCAGGAACGCGGTGCTCCCTATACGCGTTTTGAAAAAATCACCCCCTCTTTGGAAGATGTGTTTGTATCCATCATTGAAGCACGTGACCGGAAAACCGGCGGTTAGGCGGTGGGCAAGGTGAGCCTTGATCGGATTATGGCGATTGTTCGGAAAGAATTCATCCATATTGTCAGAGACCGGCGCAGTTTAGGGATGGCGATTGCCATGCCCGTGCTGCTCTTGTTTCTGTTCGGTTCCTCGCTGAGCCTTGACGTGGATAAGGTGCCTTTTGTGGTATGGGATCAAAATAAGACGACAGACAGCCGTGAATATATCGGCCGGTTCACTGCTTCGCGCTACTTTAGCTTAGTTGGCCATGTATCGACTTATCAGGAAATTGAGCAGGCAATTGACAAGCGGGAGGCTATTTTGGCGCTCGTTGTTCCCAGTGATTTCGGCCGCCAGCAGGCAAACGGGCGAAAAGCGGATGTACAGCTTATTGCTGACGGCAGCGATGCCAACACGGCGACAATCGCCATCGGCTATGCGCAGCTGGTTACGGACGGCTACTCCAATTTCCAGCTAACAAAGGCGGCCGTAAAGCGGGGGGCGGCGCCGCCTGACGTCCCGGTGGAGGCCAAGCCTCGGGTCTGGTTCAATCAAAATATGCGGGCCAAGGACTACATCATCCCCGGCCTGATCGCCGTCATCATGATGGTTATTGCCGCCTTGCTGACCTCGTTGACCGTTGCCCGCGAATGGGAGACTGGAACAATGGAACAGTTGCTGACCACGCCGGTTAAACCAGTTGAATTGATTGTCGGCAAGCTGGCGCCTTACTTCTTGATTGGCCTGTTTGATGTCGCCTTGGCCGTTTTGATGGGTGAATACTTGTTTGCGGTTCCGCTGCGGGGCGATGCGGCGCTTGTCTTTGGCATGGCGGCGCTGTTTCTTCCCGGCGCGCTTGCCATGGGCCTATTGATCAGCATCGTGACACGCTCACAGTTGCTGGCCAGTCAGCTGGCCATGGTGCTGACCTTTTTACCGTCTTTTTTGCTCTCCGGCTTTATGTACGCCATCGCCAATATGCCGGCGCCGCTCCAGGTTTTGACGCATATTATTCCGGCGCGTTACTTTGTGGCCGCCTTGAAGAACATCTATTTAAAAGGCGCAGGTCCTGCGCTGGTGATGACGGAGGCGGGAATCCTCTTGGTTTTTGCCTTGCTGCTGATGGCTGCCGCAATCATAAGGCTTAAGAAAAGGCTGGTGTAGCTTATGGTTTATGAACGTGTGCGGCACATGATTAAAAAAGAATTCTTGCAGGTCCTTCGCAATCCGAAGATGCGGGCGATTGTCCTTGTGATGCCGCTGGTGCAAAGCATGGTGTTCGGCTATGCCGTTACGACGGACGTAAAGCAGGTGCCGACTGCCGTTTACGACCAGTCGGAGACACCGGAAAGCCGCGAGCTGATTGCGCGTTTTCTCCACTCAGGCTATTTTTCTTTGCAGGCTGTTTTGACGAACGAGCGGGAAATGGACGCGGCGCTTGATGCCGGCAAAGTCGCTGCCATTATCGTCCTGCCGGCTGATTTTGCCGCCAGCGTCGCAACTGGGACGACGGCGCCGGTGCAGATCGTTGTCGACGGCACTGATTCCAACACGGCTGGGGTTGTGTTGAATTACGCCGGCAATATCGTCCGGACCCATGCCCTTGAGCTGCAGCAGCGCCGCTTGCCGAGCCTGGGCATGGGAATACCGGGCGCCAATCTGCAGGTGCGGGCTTGGTTCAATGAAAATCTGACCAGCCGCAACTTCTATGTGCCCGGCGTCATTGCCGCCATCGTCATGCTGGTTACGCTGCTCTTGACCAGCATGTCGGTGGTGCGGGAGAAGGAAATGGGAACGATGGAGCAGATCGTCGTGACGCCGATTACGCCCTTGGAATTTATCCTGGGTAAAACCATGCCGTCGATTGTGCTTGGCTTCGTCAATATGATGTTTGTCACGCTGATCAGCGTGTTTTGGTTTGACATTCCGGTGCGGGGGAGCATAGTGACGCTGCTTGCTGCGAATGCCTTTTACCTGATGAGCACGATCGGCATCGGGCTTTTGATCTCTACGGTATCAGATACGCAGCAGCAAGCGATGATGTCGACTTTTTTCTTTTATTTTCCGGCCATCCTGCTCTCCGGATTTATGTTTCCCATAGCCAATATGCCGGAGGCTGTCCAGTACTTCACCTATTTAAACCCGCTGCGCTATTTTCTGGTGATCATTCGGGGCGTGTTCTTAAAAGGAGTCGGCGTGGCGGTTTTATGGCCGCAGATCGCAGCGCTTTTTCTGATTGGCGGCGTCGTGCTTTTTATGGCGGTCAAGAAGTTCCGCAAAACGCTCGCCTGATGGCGAGTTAGTGTAAAATTATTGTAGGGGTTTTTGAGGGGGAAATAGAAGAAGACAACACCGTCCGCCAGGACGAGTAACCAAAATGATTACTCAGAGGTGATGTCTTCTATGAAATTAATTCGCTCTCTTATGCCAATATTCC
>JAJUGR010000033.1 GCA_029265905.1 Sporomusaceae bacterium
AGGAATATTGGCATAAGAGAGCGAATTAATTTCATAGAAGACATCACCTCTGAGTAATCATTTTGGTTACTCGTCCTGGCGGACGGTGTTGTCTTCTTCTATTTCCCCCTCAAAAACCCCTACAATAATTTTACACTAACGAGGGGACGGGTCCCTGTGTCCCGCAAAAAGGGACACAGGGACCCGTCCCCTCTGTCACATGCTACTTCGGCGGCGCTGCCGCCGCGATTTCAATCGCTTCTAATAGTTGATTGTCGTAGTTTTCCGCCAAGGGCAGGTTCACGTCCGGCTCGATGCCGATCCCGTTGATCGCCCGGCCAGCCGGCGTCAGGTACTTGGCGATCGTCAGCTTGATCGCCGTGTCGCTGTCCAGGCGGATCACCGTCTGAACAGAACCCTTGCCGTACGTCTTTGTGCCGATCAGCGTGCCCGCCTTCGTGTCCTGCACGGCGCCGGCGACAATCTCCGAAGCGCTGGCGCTGCCCTGGTTGACCAGCACGACCAATGGATATTTCGCCTTCTCCAAGTTGGACGAATGCACCTCTTTGGAGCCGTCCTTCATCACCACCGAGACGACCGGTCCCTTCGGCACCAGGTAGCGCGAGACCAGCACCGCCTGGTCCAAGAGGCCGCCCGGATTGTCGCGCAAGTCAAGCACGAGCGACTTCATCCCCTCGGCCTCCAGTTCGCCCAGCTTCTTGGCAAACTCCTGCCCCGTGTGCTCGTTGAACATCGAAATGCGGATCAACCCGACATCGTCGCGCATCATTTTGCCCGCCACGGTCTTGATCTGAATCGTCGAGCGGGTCAGGATCACGGCGCGCACCTCGCCCTTGGCGTTGCGCAAGGTCAGCTCCACCTGCGAGTCTTTCGGGCCGCGAATCTTCGCCACCGCCTCGTCGAGCGCCAGGTTCTTCGTGTCCTCGCCGTCAATTTTAATAATCTGGTCGCCGCTCTTGATGCCGGCTTTTTCCCCCGGCGTCCCTTCGATCGGAGAAACGACCGTCAGCACGTTGTCTTTCATCCCCACCACGATGCCAATGCCGCCGAACGCGCCTTCCGTTTCGACCTGCAATTCCCGGAACATTTTGCCATCGAGGTAGATGGAATGCGGGTCGCCCATCGAACGGACCATGCCGCGCACAGCCCCCTCCATCAGCGTGTTGACTGGAACGTCTTCCACATAACGCGTATGCACGATCTGCAGCGCGCGGAAAAACTTCATCGTCGTCAGCGCATCCCCGGAAATGAGGTGGATAAAGTAGAGGAAGCCAGCCGCCGTTACCGTAAACGTCGCCACGACCAGCGCAAGCGCTCCTACTACTACCTGTCTGCGATTGAACAATTATGCCACCACCCTTTTTTGTACCGGTCTGCGTTTCCTTAGTTCAAATAAGCGAGCGGATTCGTCGGCTCGCCATGGAGTCGGACTTCAAAATGCAAATGCGGTCCGGTCGAATAGCCGGTCGAGCCCACGTACGCAATCGGCTGGCCTTTGCGCACCGGCTGCCCCTCGCCAACTACCAGCTGCGAGTTGTGCCCGTAGAGCGTGGACAGGCCGCGGCCGTGTTCGATAATCACCGCGTAGCCGTAGCCGCCCAGCCAGCCGGCAAAGGCGACCGTCCCGGAGTCAGCCGCCGCAACGATATCGCCATAATCGGCGCCAATATCGATGCCGGAGTGATAACGCTGCGTGCCGAAAATCGGATGGACCCGCCAGCCGAACGGCGAGGTGATGGGTCCGCCAGCCGGCCACATCATGATGCCCGAACCGCTGGCAACGATCGTGCCGCCGGCCTGGATATGCTTGATCATGTCTTCAATCTGGCGCGAGGTGTTCATCAAGTCCTGGTATTCGGCTTCCGCCTGGTCGCGCTCGCCGATCGCCTGCTGCAGCAAGGCGGCCCGTTCCGCCCGCCGCTGCGCCACAATGGCGCGCTGGGCGATGGCTTCTTGCTCGAGGTTCAGCAGCTCCGTCTTCTGCGCTTCCAGCGTCTGGCGCTGCGCGATGACCTGCGCGCGTTCGGCCTTGATCTTTTCCATCAGGTTCACGTCGAACTTGATCACGCGCTTCAAGAGCTCCATGCGCGTGGAAAAATCCTGAAAATCGTTCGCGCCAAACAGCACGTCCAGGTAATTGAGCTGGCCATTTTCGTAAATGTTGCGCAAGCGTTTGCCGTACACGTCGGTCCGCTTCTGGAGGTTCTTCTCCGTATTGGCCAGCACGACTTCATTCTTTTCAATCTGCCTTTCCGTATCTGCCCGCCGCGTCTCCACCACCGCCAGCTCATGCTCGGCCGCCGACAGCTGCCGCTCGACGGCATCGAGCCGCACCGCCGCGCTCTGCACCTTTTTCTCGGCGACCGCCGCCTCCTGGCGCTTGACCTCCATCTGCATCCGGACATAGTCCAATTCTTCCTGCTTTTGCGTCAGTTGATCCGCCAAAACCGGCGTCACGGCCGAAACGCAAAGCGAAAACGTCAACACCCAAGCTAATGCACGTTTGTTCATGCCCGCAGCTCCTTTGCCAATCAAACGTCCAAAAATTTACGCAGCGAAATGGCGCTGCCCAGCGCGCCGATAGCCGTGCCGCTCGCCAGCAAGACGGCGCTGACCTGCGTCAAAAACGGCTGACGCGGAATCAGCGGCAAGAAAGCCAGCGTCGCCTGCGCCTGCGAAAGGAGCGCGCTGTAGGCTTCCGCCAGCAGCAAAACGGCGATAAACGCCCCGGCCAGCCCCAGCACCATGCCCTCCAAGAGGAACGGCCAGCGGATGAACCAGTCGGTCGCCCCGACATATTTCATAATGCTGACCTCGCGGCGGCGCGCAAAAACGGTGAGGCGGATCGTATTGGCGATAATAAAGATCGCCGCCAGCGCCAGAAACAGAATCAGCACGACGCCGCCGATCCGGACGATTTTCGTCAAGGTGAAAAGCTGTTCCACCACCTCCTGCCCGAAGCGGGCGTTTTCCACGCCGGGCAGCTCGCTGATTTCCGGCGCCAGCATCTTGATGCGCTCCGGCTTGTCGACCTGAATTTCAAAGGAATTGGGCAAGGGGTTCGTATTTTCCAGCGCGGTCAGCAAGCCCTGCTGTTCGCCGAGCCGCTGCTTGAAGCGCTCCATCGCCTGCTTCTTGTCGACGTAGGTGACCTTTTTGACCCCTTCCATATCAGCAAACTCGTTGGCCAGGCGCGTAATGCCCGCATTGCTGACGCTGTCCTCCAGGTAAACGGTGATCTGCACCTGCGACTCCAGGGTAGAGGCCATGTGGTTCAAGTTCAGCACCATGATTAAAAACAGGCCCAGAATCAAGAGCGACAGCGCGACCGTCGACATGGAGGCGAAGCCCATCAGGCCATTGTGCCGGATGGAGGAGAAGGTTTCGCGGACGAAATATTCGAGCGTCCTAAGCCTCATAGCCGTAGACCCCCTTTACTTCATCGCGGACAATCGTGCCGTTTTCAACGGCGATGACCCGCTTGTTCATCGAATCGACAATGTCCTTGTCATGCGTCGCCATAATGATCGTCGTCCCATTGCGGTTGACGCGGGAAAATATCTTCATGATGTCCCAGCTGGTGTCCGGATCAAGGTTGCCGGTCGGTTCGTCGGCAATCAGCAGGACGGGATTGTTCACTATTGCCCGGGCAATAGCGATGCGCTGCTGCTCGCCGCCGGACAGTTCGCCGGGATAGACGCGCGCCTTGTGGCGCAGTCCCACCAGATCCAGCACATGGTTCACCCGCTTCTGAATCTCGCGGTACGGCGCCTCAATCACTTCCATCGCAAAGGCGACATTGTCATGCACTGTCTTTTGCGGCAGGAGTCGGTAATCCTGGAAAACGATCCCCAGCGAACGCCGCAGGTACGGCACCTCCGAGCGCTCCATGTCCACCACGTTGCGCCCGTTGACGAACAGTTCGCCCGAGGAAGGCAAGACCTCCCGGAACAGCATCTTGATGAACGTCGATTTGCCGGCGCCGCTCGGCCCGACAACAAACACAAACTCGCCTTTGCTGATGTGTACGTTTATATTCGTCAGCGCTACCGAGCCGTTGGGATAGCGCTTAGAAATATTGTTCATGATGATCAAGGTGATCAACCGCTCCTCTGTTAACCAATTTTTACGAAGGCACAACTTATGTTGTTCGACAGGCGTCAGCAAAATCCTGTCCCGTCATCGCCCTGTCACAAAAATGTCACATTCTAAAGGCAAACGGCCTTCCCGTCAGGCAGGAAGGCCTCGTTATCGCCGCACCTTGCGCTGAATCAGCGACATCGCCATTTCAGCATTGAGAAAAGCTTGTTCGCGCAAATGGCTGGTGTAGGTCAGCTGCGGATTCATTGGTTTGCCGCCGGCCGGCCAGAAGGATGCCACTTTGTCGAGCACCATTCGGGCGCTGACCGACTCCAGGTCCGCCACGGGTTTTTCGCCAATGCTGGCCAGGAACCGTTCGATTTTGGGATCATAAGAAAGGCCGATGACCGGAACCTGCATCACCGCGCCAAAAATCAGCGCGTGCAGGCGGATGCCGATCAAGAGCTCCAGGTTGCCGACCAGCGACAAAAATTCCATCGTGCTGAACCGCTCCGACAGGATTGCCGCCGAGGCCTGCTCCCGCATCTGCTGGAAAATTTCTTTCGACACGGCCACGTCGTCGGGAATCTGCATCGGCAAAAAGATGATCCGCGCGTCGTACCGGCGCACCAGCTCATCGGCCGCCTGCGCCAGCTCCCGCTTGTAGCGGCTCAGGTTTTTCCACTGCCGCACCGACAGGCCGACCAGGGGCTTTGCCCCCTCCATGCCGTAGCGCCGCAGCACCAGCCGCCCCGCGTGCGGGCTGACCGGGTGCATGCCGAGGACAGGATCGGCCGTCACGGTGATCGGCGGCCGGTCGACGCCCAGCGACAGCAGCTCCTTTTGTGAGCCGGCGTCGCGCACCGTAATCAAGTCCGCCTGCCGGCAAACCATCCGGGTCGCCGACCGGGCCAGCGAGCCGCTTACCGGCCCCACCCCCTGCCCGTACAGCATGACCGGGGTGCCGAGCCGCTTCGCCAGCCAGACGATGCTCAGGTAGTAGTAGAGGCTGCGGTCGCTGGTCACGTCCTGCAGCAGGCTGCCGCCGCCGGACAAGAGCAGATCCGCATCGCCCACCGCCCGGGCGATGCCCGCCATGTCAAAGCGGTGCACCGCTTTGACCCCGTGGCGGGCCGCCGTATCCTTGGGGTTGCCTGATATGACCGTTATGCGAATGCCCGGCTCCAGGTCCCAGAACGCGCCGATCATAGCCGAAAGCATCGCCTCGTCGCCGGCGTTGCAGAACCCGTAATAGCCCGAGATCACAATTTTACTCATCTTGCGCCAGTCTCCTTCCCAAGAGATTGGAAAGGTAAACCAGCATCTGCATGCCGATTACCGCCGCAATGCCGAACGGCAGCGCAGCCAGGTAGCCGTCCGCCGCCCGAATCGCCGACATCACCACCGGCGTCCGCATATGAGCGAAGGTTTGCACGAGCGATCCCTGCCCGATCGTCGCCCCCAGCACAAACAGGAGGTGGACGGCGCGCGGCCAGTTGCGGTAAACCGCCATAATCGCCACGAAAAAGGCCGGATGGCCGATCATGAACTCCTTTTCCCGCGGGCGGGCGATCATCACCTGCTCCAAAAACGCCCGCAGCTTGACTTCAAACGCCGGCACAGGCACGCCGGCCGTGTGGCCGGAGCGGCCGATAAATACCCAGGCGACCAGCGCCAAAGCGCCAAAGCCGCCCAGCGTGACAATCCTCACCGGATAATTGAGCATTTCCTGGAGTTGGCGCCACAGGCCGCCCGGCGCCCCGGCGTGCAGCACGTTGTAGCGCTTCAAGTACACCAAGAGCACGAGGAGAATCGGCGCCAGGAAGGTCAGCTTGACGCCGCGATAGATGTCCATTTCCAGCAAGAAGCGCACGTCGCCTAGGAGGCCGGAAATGTACGCGCCGCCGGCCAGCGACAACAAGATCGCCAGCGCCAGCTCGCCGATGCCGTCGCGGCAGATGCGCAACAGCGTGCCGCCGGTCGCCTGCCGCTTCTCCCAGCGGCTCAGCATGAAATTCATCGTCAGGGCCGGAATCACGCAGGCGCTGGCCAGCGCCGCGACCTGGCGCATCAAAAGCCCGCCGCCCAAAAGCACCGGCACGAATAGCGCCGCGCCGCCCGCGGCGGTCAGCGCCAGCGCCTGCGCGCGCGTCAGCGGCACCAGCAAGCTCAAATAAAGCACCACGGCCGCCGCGGCCCCGAACAAGGGCAAAGCCAGCAAGAGGCGCGACGGGAAGAACGGCGCGAACAAGCCGGCCGGGCCAACCTTGAAACCGCGGTCCTCGAGGCTTTCCCGGACGCCGTTCACATAGACGAGCGTCGTCTCCAGGCTTGTCTCGCCCGGCGTCGGTTTTTCAAACGGTCGCAGGAAGTTAACCCGGATGTTGCGTTCCTCATCCGTCACCGCCCAGCGGTGAATGCCTTCCTTGACCGTCATTTTCTTTTGCTCCGCCTTGTCGATCACGTAGAGGCGGGCCACGCGGTAATTCACTTTTTTCGCCAGTTCAAGCAGGCCGTCCTGCTTGTCGAACTGCAGCTGGAGCGGATGCTCGGTCATGGCCAGCGTCCAGCCAAGCCGGTTCAGCTCCGCCGCCACCGTATCGAGCTCGCCGGGGAAGCCGAGCGTCTGGTCGCCGCTGAACAGCACGCTTGAAACTTGGCCGCCCGCCGCCGCTTCAATCCGCCGGAAGGTCGCCTCGACCTGCTCCTTGTTCACGGCGACAAAGTTGGACGGCCGGGCCATCAGCTTGAAGCCGCTGTTCGTCACCGCCTGCATGTCGTCGCTCAACAGGCCCAAATGCAAGGACAGCAGCAATTCCGCCGTACCCTGCACCGCCAGCACCGGCCGGTTCAGGCCTTCGAGGCGCGCAACGCGGCCCGCGCCGAGGCGCAGCTTCAAGTCCTGCTCTACTTCGCGGAACGTCCGGTCGTCCTCGCCGGCGATGTACAGGTAATCCTTCTTGATCCGCCCTTCGTTCACCAACTGGCGCCAGATGGGATCAGACAGGGTGCCGGCCCGCACCGCATGGTGCAGGTCGGCGCCGGTGACCGGCGTCAGCACCCCTTTATGGGCGAGCTTCTCCAGCGTCGTTTCGTAGACCGCCAGCGAAGTCACGCCCGCCTGGCGAAATTGCGCCAGCACGTCCGCCACCGGCTTGCCCTCGGCATCGGCCAGCTTGACCAACGCTTCGTATTCCATCATGATTTCCGTCTGCCTGCTCCGCTCCTCGACCTGATGGCGCTGAACGGAGAAAAACAGCGATATGAGCAATCCCGCCAGCACGACAGCCAGGAGACAGCGCGTCGTATTCCATTGCTTTAGCACAGTTCTCTCCACCCGTTCCCGGACAAGCCTGTCCGTTCGCTCTTACCCTTGTTTTGTCAGGCTCTCCAGGTAAGCCTGGACAAACAGCTCCAGCTCGCCGTCCATGACGGCCTGCACGTTGCCAGTCTCCGCTCCCGTCCGATGATCCTTCACCAAGTTGTAGGGATGGAAAACATAAGAACGAATCTGACTGCCCCATTCAATCGCCTGGTATTCGCCGCCCAGCTCGCTTTTGAGTTCGGCGTTTTTCTGCTGCTCGAGCTCAAACAGCTTCGCCTTTAAGAGCTGCATGCACGTTTCGCGGTTTTGAATCTGCGAGCGCTGGTTTTGGCACTGGACAATGATGCCCGTCGGAATATGCGTCATGCGCACCGCCGAGTCGGTCTTGTTGATGTGCTGGCCGCCGGCGCCGCCGGCCCGGAACGTATCGACCTTGAGATCGGCCGGGTTGATGACGATTTCCACCTCGTCATTGATTTCCGGCATCACGTCAACCGCAGCAAACGACGTGTGGCGGCGGGCGTTCGAGTCAAACGGCGAGATGCGCACCAAGCGGTGCACGCCTTTCTCCGCTTTCAGGTAGCCGTAGGCGTTGCGCCCGGTAATCATCAGCGTGGCGCTCTTGATGCCCGCCTCGTCGCCGGGCAGGAGGTCAAGCGTCTCGACCTTGAAGCCGCTGCGCTCGGCATAGCGGACGTACATCCTGAGCAGCATCTGGGCCCAGTCCTGGGCCTCGGTGCCGCCGGCGCCGGCGTGCAGGGTCAAAATCGCGTTGTTCGCGTCATATTCGCCCGACAGCAAGAGCGTCAGGCGCAAGTGCTCCAGCTCCGCCCGCACCTGATCAAGCCCGGCGCGGATTTCGCCGTCCAGGCTGTCGTCGTTTTCTTCCACGGCCAATTCATACAGCGTCGCCGTATCGGCCAGGTGGCCTTTGAGCCGCTCGTAAGTCTCCACGTCCGCCTTCAGGTTCGTGGCTTCCTGCGCCAGCTTTTGCGCCGCTTCCGGGTCATCCCAGAAGCCCGGCGCGCTCATCCGATGCTCTAGTTCCGCGATGCGGTCCATTTTGCGAGCAACGTCAAAGAGATCCCCTCATTTCGTCCAGCTTTTCCTCTAACGCAAGGATCTCCGGTTTATAGGCATCGATCAACACGTTTGTTCACCCCATTTATGCTCAGGCGTTCTGCCCGCAGCAATTCTTGTATTTCTTGCCGCTGCCGCACGGGCAGGGCTCGTTGCGGCCCACCTCGTTGCGGTTAACAATCGGCTTGTGCGCCGCTTCCGCCTCGTCGCCATGGGCGGCCGTCGCATTCTCCAGGTGGTCTTCCGCCTGCAGCTGCGGCGTCACCAGGTTGATGTGGTAGAGGTACTTGACGACATCGTCCTGGATCGCCTCGATCATCGCCTGGAACATGTCGTAGGCTTCAATCTTGTATTCCACCAGCGGGTCGCGCTGGCCGTACGAACGCAGGCTGATGCCCTCGCGGAGCATGTCCATCGCATCGAGGTGCTCCATCCACTTGGCGTCGACGACGCGCAGCATGACGACCTTCTCCAGCTCGCGCATGGTGAGGGAGCCGATTTCCGCCTCGCGGCGCTCGTAATGGTCGCGGGCCAAGGTCCGCAGGTGCTCCTCCAATTCATCGCGGCTGAGCGCCGCCAGCGCCTCTTCCGTCAGGAGGCCTTCCGGCGCGTAGTATTCTTCGGCAAATGCGATCAGGGCCGCCAGGTCCCACTCCTCGGGATAAACTTCCTTCGGCGCATACACGGCCATCGTGTGGTCGACCAGCTTCTGGACCATGTCCAGGATCGTGTCCTTCAGGTCTTCTTCCACCAGCACCTTGCGGCGCTGCGCATAAATAACCTCGCGCTGCTGGTTCATGACGTCGTCATACTCCAGCACGTGCTTGCGGATTTCAAAGTTGCGCGCTTCCACTTTCTTTTGCGCCTGTTCGATCGACCGGGTGACCAGGGCGTGCTCGATCGGCTCATCCTCGTCCATGCCCAGCTTGTCCATGATCGACGAAATGTTGTCGGAACCGAACAAGCGCATCAGGTCGTCTTCGAGCGACAGGTAGAAGCGGCTCGAACCCGGGTCGCCCTGGCGGCCGCAGCGGCCGCGCAGCTGGTTGTCGATCCGGCGGCTCTCATGGCGCTCCGTGCCGATGATGTGCAGGCCGCCCAGCTCCGGCACGCCCTCGCCGAGCGTGATGTCCGTGCCGCGGCCGGCCATGTTCGTCGCAATCGTCACGGCGCCTTTTTGCCCGGCCTGCGCGACAATTTCCGCTTCCTTCTCATGGAACTTGGCATTCAAAACGCAGTGCACGATGCCGCGCTTTTTCAGCAGGTCGGACAATTCCTCCGACTGCACGATCGACGTCGTGCCGACCAGAACCGGCTGCCCCTTGGCGTGGCGCTCGGCGATCTCCGCCACCGCCGCCCGGTACTTGGCCCGCTTCGTCTTGAACACCACGTCCGGCAGGTCCTGGCGCTGCACCGGCTTGTTCGTCGGAATGACGATGACGTCCAGGCCGTAGATTTTCTGGAACTCGGCCTCTTCCGTCTTGGCCGTGCCGGTCATGCCGGAGAGTTTTTCGTACATGCGGAAATAGTTTTGGAACGTGATCGAGGCCAGCGTCTGGCTCTCGCGCTCAACCTTGACGCCCTCCTTGGCTTCAATCGCCTGGTGCAGGCCGTCCGAATAGCGGCGGCCGAACATCAGGCGGCCGGTGAATTCGTCGACGATGATGACTTCCCCGTCCTTGACCACGTAGTCGCGGTCGCGGTGCATCAGGGCCTTGGCCTTCAGCGCCTGCGTAAAGCAGTGCGACACTTCCATGTTTTCCGGGTCGTACATGTTGCGGATGTTCAGGTACTTCTCCGCCTTGGCGATCGACTGCTCGGTCGGGGCGACGGTCTTGAGCTTCTCGTCGACAGTATAGTCGACGCCCTCCTGGAAGTTGGCCACCGCCTTCGCCAGGCGCACGTACATGTCGGTCGACTTTTCGCCCGGTCCGGAAATGATCAGCGGCGTGCGCGCCTCGTCGATCAAAATGCTGTCCACCTCGTCGACGATCGCGTGGTGAAGCGGCCGCTGCACCATCTGCTCCGGCGAAATGACCATGTTGTCGCGCAGGTAGTCGAACCCGAACTCATTGTTCGTGCCGTAGGTAATGTCGGCCGCGTAGGCCATTTTGCGCTCGGCAAAATCAAGGCCGTGCACGATCAAGCCGACCGACAGGCCCAAAAAGCGGTACAGGCGGCCCATCCACTCGCTGTCGCGGCGGGCCAGGTAATCGTTGACCGTGACGACGTGGACGCCTTTGCCGGTCAGGGCGTTCAAATAGACCGGCATCGTCGCGACCAGCGTCTTGCCTTCGCCGGTGCGCATCTCGGCGATATTGCCCTCATGCAGGGTAATGCCGCCCAAAATCTGCACGTCGAAATGGCGCATGCCCAGCACGCGGCGGGATGCCTCGCGCACCACGGCAAACGCCTCCGGCATGATATCGTCAAGCGTCTCGCCTTTCTCCAGCCTCTCCTTGAACTCCCGCGTCTTGCCCGTCAAGGTGGCATCGCTCAATTGTTGCATGGAGCCTTCCAAGGCATTCACCGCATCGACGATCGTCTGCATGCGTTTTAACTCTTTTTCATTCGGGTCACCGAATAATTTCTTTACGAAGCCGAACAACAGCATTCACTCCTTATTTAGCAGCGTCTTTACACAGTCTGCGCCTAATATAAAATTGTAGCAGAACCCCTATTAAAAGTCAAAAAACCAGGGAGCTACGCTCCCTGGTCTTACAGCCTCTCAGCCCTATCTCATTCTGGGCACCAACAGCCCGTAATCGCCCGCCTTGCGGCGGTACACCACGCTCATCACATCTTCATCGGCATTGAAGAAAAGGTAAAAATCGTGATTGAGCAAATTCATTTCCATAATCGCTTCGTCGACCCCCATCGGGCGAATCGCAAAGCGTTTTGTTCTCGCAACCTCAAATTCGCCCACCACCGGTTCGCCGACGATCGGAGCGAACTCCGCCTTGAACGCGTTTTTGCCGCGCGCGCCTTTCATAATGCGGGTTTTATATTTTTCAATTTGTTTTTCCATTTTGCTGCTCACAAGATCAATCGAGCTGTACATGTCGTTCGTCGATTCCTGCGCCCGGAACAACATGCCGTTAACCGGAACGGTCACCTCCACAATATGCATGACCACGTTGTCGCCTTTTCCCTTGGCTACCGTCAGAACGACGGACGGTTCGCCAGGGCCGATGTTGTTGAAATAGCGGGTGATTTTGCCCACCCGTTTTTCAACATAATCGCGCAATGCCGGTGTTACTTCTGTGTTTTTGCCACGTACGTTGATGTTCATATACTAAGCCAACTCCTTTCCAGTGAGTCTGCTAATATAGTTCGCCGCACGCCGTGTGAACTCCTCTTTTTTTTGAAAAAATTGTCCGACATCATTACAAAAACAAAGAGTGATTTTATGTCAATAATGTAACTTTTGTTCATTCTGTTGGCGACAATAACAAAATCTTGGACAAAAACAGCTTCGTGCGTTCTTCCTTGGCGCGGCTGAAAATATCCTCCGGCGTGCCTTGTTCGACAATCCGCCCTTCGTCCATGAACAGCACCCGGTCGCCCACCTCGCGGGCAAAGCCCATCTCGTGCGTCACCACGACCATCGTCATGCCCTCTTTGGCCAGCGACATCATGACTTCCAGCACTTCCTTGATCATTTCCGGGTCAAGCGCGGAGGTCGGCTCGTCGAACAGCATGACCTTCGGCCGCATCGCCAGCGCCCGGGCGATCGCCACCCGCTGCTGCTGACCTCCGGAGAGCTGTTCGGGGTAAGCGGCGGCTTTTTCCGCCAGGCCGACCTTGGCCAAAAGCTCCCGAGCCCGCTGCTCCGCCTCGGTCCGGTTCATCCTGCGCACCTTCATCGGCGCCAGCATGATGTTCTCCAGCACCGTCATGTGCGGGAAGAGGTTAAAGCGCTGGAAGACCATGCCGACCTCCATGCGCACCTGGTTGATGCTCGCATCGTTGGCCAGGGCGATGCCGTCCACCTCGATCTCGCCGCTCGTCGGCTCTTCCAGGTAATTGATGCAGCGCAAGAACGTGCTTTTTCCGGAGCCGGACGGGCCGATGACCACGACCACCTCGCGCTCGGCAATGTCGACGCTGACCCCTTTCAAGACCTCAAGCTCGCCGAACTGCTTCCTTAAATTACGAATCTTGATCATTTTATGCGGTACCTCCGCTCCAAGTAATCCACCGCGCGGGAAATCGTGAACGTCATCAGCAGGTAGATGAAGGCGACCGCCAGCCAGATTTCAAACGAGGCATACGTTCTGGCGATCACCAGCTGGCCGCGCCGCGTCAGCTCTTCAAACCCGATGACGGAAACGAGCGACGAGTCCTTCAGCATCGCGATAAACTCGTTGCCCAAGGGCGGAATAATGCGCTTGAACGCCTGCGGCATGATGATGTAGCGCATCGTCTGCACCCAGCTCATGCCGAGCGAGCGGCCCGCCTCCATCTGCCCCTTGTCGATCGACTGGATGCCGCTGCGAAAAATTTCCGCCACGTACGCGCCGCTGTTGATCGAGCAGGCCGTAATCGCCGCCACGAACGGATCGACGCGCTGGCCGATCACCAGCGGAATCGCAAAATAAATCAAAAAGATCTGCACCAAGAGCGGCGTGCCGCGGATAAAGTCGACGTACACCGCCGCCAGCACCCGCACCGGCTTGATGGAGGACAGCCGGGCGATGCCGGCGAACATGCCGATCAAGAGGCCGAACCCGACGCTCAGCGCCGTAATCTGCACGGTCACGAGGGCGCCGGCCAATAGCAGGGGCAAAGACCTGGCAATAACATCAAAATCGAAGTTCATCTGCACCATCCTTGTTCACGGACTATTTCAACAATCATACTCGCTAAAATTATATGCACCCGCCTGTTGTCTGTCAAGGCGGGACAAGACAGAAAAGACGCGCCCTGCTGCCAGGACGCGCCGTTTACGAGCAAGCGCGCTGAGGAAACCGCGCTTACGGTTTTCTGCCAAACCATTTCACGTAAATTTTTTCATACTCGCCGTTCTTTTTGAGGGCCTCGATCGCTTGGTCGATTTTGCCGGCCAGCTCCGTGTTCTTCTTCGCGGTCGCAATGCCGTAATGCTCCGAGGTCAGCGGCTTGCCGGCCGTTTTCGCCACGTCCTTGCCGCCCTGGACAAGGTAGTATTCGTTGACAGGCAGATCGTTCAGCACAGCGTCAACGCCGCCGTTGCGCAGTTCCATGAACGCTTCGGAAGCCTCGTTGAATTCGCGCACCGTCGCGTTCTTAACCTTTTTGGCTTCGATCGCGCCGGTCGTGCCGATTTGCACCGCCAGCTTCTTGCCTTCCAGGTCCTTTACGTCTTTAATCGTCTCGTTGTCCTTTTTCACCAGGATCGACAAGCCGGACGTGTAATAAGGCTTCGTGAAGTTGACCTTCTTGCCGCGCTCTTCCGTAATCGTCATGCCGGAAACAGCCGCGTCGATATTGCCGGCGTCCAAAGCCGGGATCAAGCCGTCAAAGCTCATGTTGGCAATCTGGACTTCCATGCCCAGCTGCTTGCCGACCGCACGGATCAAATCCATGTCAAAGCCGGCGTATTCCTTCGTTTTTTCATCCTGGAACTCAAACGGGGCAAACGCCGCGTTCGTGCCCACCCGCAATACCTTGGACTCTGCCTTTTTCGGCGCTTCCTTCTTGTCGCCGCCGCAGCCGGTCAAGGCCAGCGCCAACAGCAGCATCAGGGACATCAATAAAGCCATGGTCTTTTTCTGCACAGACAACCCCTCCTGATCACGTATTCCTTCTGTCCATCATTATAGCCCTGTGGTAATTAAAAATGCAATATACTTGCATAAAAAAAGCGCCCGCATCGGACGCCCTTTCATGTTCGCGCATGAGAACGCGCTCACCTTGTTGCCATTGCCGCCAGCTGACCTGGTCTTTGCCCCCACACCCGCCTGCCGGAGGTTTAGCTACTAGACGTCACGTCCCTCACGACTCCCTCTCTCGGGTCTTGCGGCTAAGCCGCCGCCCGGCAGGTCTTACCTCTAAGCCGCACCATGCTCACAATTGCTTTGAACTGCTTACGTGGATCGTTTCGCCTGCGACTGGCCTCGACTTGCAACCACAGACCTGGCGCACAACAAGGTGATACTGCTCTCTTACAGCATTATACCACACCGGCGCGCATTGGCAACTACCGGCGTGCGTCCATCCTGTACCCGGCGGCAATCCCGGCGCCGCAGCCGTCATAGGCGGCGGCGACGTCGCGCTGCCTCGCGGCGGCATTTTTAAAAAACCGCAGCCGCGCCGCCACCGACTCGTTCAGGGCCGCCGCCTGCGCCGCCAACTGGCGGAACGCCTCGCTCGCCGCATACCCCTCCGCATCCGGCGCCGCTTCGATCAGCGCCTGGAGCTTTTCGCGCTGGGCCAACAGCTCCATGAACAGCTCCTGCTCCTGCGGCGACGCGAATTTCAGCAGCTCCCGGCTCAGAAACAAATAATCCTGCCAGAGCGCCTGCTTCGTCTTGACCGCCGGCTGCTCATCCCTCATCGAAAGGACGCCGCCGTCTGGTAGGATTGCGCCTGTGGCGCCTGCTTGGCCAGCTTCATCGCTTCCGCCCACGTGTCGCGCATTTCCGTCAGCAGGCCCTTGGCCTCCTCGAGCATGTCCCTGTCCTTTTTGATGTTCGCCTGGACGAGGCGGTACTCGATGTAGTCGTAGAGGGCGTAATAGCCCTGTGACACTTCGTATTCCATCTTGAGCGTGCACATGAACTCGCGCACGATGTCCTGCGCCCGCAGGTTGGCGCGGTGCGCCTTTTCAATATTGCCTTCTTCCAGCGCCAGGACCGCTTCGCCGACAAAGCGGATCGCCCCGTTGTAGAGCATCAGCGTCAGTTGTTCGGGGCTGGCGGTCATGATTTGCTGCGCCTTGTAGGCGTTGGCGAATTGCGTATTGTACATATGGCTTCCCCCTTATTATGAACTCGTTCCCATTTGCTGCTGCAGCCAGGAGGCCTGTGAATTCAGCTGGTTGAGCGCCGTCTCCATCGCGTCAAACTGCGTGTAGTAGCGGTCCTCCAAATCGGCCAGCCGATCCGTCAGCGTGTCGATCCGGGTGTTGTAATCCTTCAATTCCTTGTACATCGTGCTCTGCGTGTCGGCCGATCCGCGCACAACGCCGGCCTTGGCATCGATCTTGTCCATCGCCGTTTTGAGCGTGTCGTAGAGGCGGTTGGCGATGCCGTCCTCGCTCGTCGTGTCGCCCGAGGCGCCGAAAATCTGGCTGACCGCGTCCGGATCCACCTGCAGGGCCTTTTTCAATTTGGCTTCGTCCAGGTACAGCTTGCCGTTTTCCGAATAGTCGCCGGTCGTGATGCCGATCGCCGCCGCGCTGTTGTACGTGCCCGCGACGCCGGTGATGCGGTCCGTGAAGTTGTTGCGCATGCCGCTGACCAAAGACGAGAGGATGGAGTCGTTGCGCAGCATGCCGCTTTTGGCCTTCTCCTCCCAAAGCTTGATGTCGTCCTCGGACATGTCGGCGCGCTGGTCGCTCGTGAGCGGCAGGTAATCCTTGTAGCGCGTCTCCTTCACTTCCGAGTTGACCGCTTCCAGAACGGAATTGTATTCCTTGATGAAGTTCTTGACGTTTTCGACCGTCTTGTCGATGTCCGTGGCGATGCCGACCGTCGTCGTCCCTTCCGCCTTGAGCGAATAGGAAACGCCGGCAATCGTGAAATTGTTGGCCGTCTGCTCCAGGGCGACGCCGTCGAGCTTAAAGGCGGCGTTTTGGCCGGTGGCGCCGGCGGTGATCTTGGCGCCGTCGTCCGCCAGCTTCAGCCCGTTCTTCAAAAAGTTGTATCCGTCGCTGCCGGCCGCGTTGGCGCTGAAATCGATTTTGGCGCTCGCGCCCGTCGTCGTCGAGTTGAAGAACACGCGGTCGAGCGTCGCGTCATAAGCCGCCTTGACGCCGACGTCCGCCTTGTTGACGGCGCTGACGAATTCGTATATGCTTTTCGTCTTGTCGACCGTGATGTCGGTCCCGTTGATGTTGACCGTAAACGTCGTCGCCGGGTCGGCCGGCAACGCGCCCGCCGCCCCGGCCAGCTGCGTGGCCAAGGACGTCTTGTCCGCCGCCGAGCCGAGCGCGCTTGTCGTCACGCTCGCCCCCTTCGCCAGCGCCGCCACCTCCAGCGCATGGCTGACCGTCGCGGCGTCGCCGGTCGCCGAGGCCGTCGCCACCGCTTCGTTCGTCGACGAGGCCTTCATCGGCGACAGCGAGCCCGACAGCTTGAAGTCGAACGTCTTGTTGCGGAAGTCGCGCAGCTTCGTGTACATCGTCGTGTAGTCCGTTTTCTTCCATTCCAGCTGCGTCTTCTTTTGATTCAAGGAATCCAGCGGCGCACGGTGCGCGCTCATCAGGTTCTTGACCATCGTATCGATGTCCATCCCGGAAGACAGACCGCTAATCCTTGTCGTCATGCCCTATTCTCCTCCTTGAGACAGCCGCGGTTCAGACTTTTTTATCAACCAGCGCGCCGAGATAATCCTGGATGCGCGCCACCATGTCGAGAAACTCCTTCGGCGGAAATTCGCGCAGCACTTCGTTCGTTTTTACGTCCACCAGCTTGACGATGATGCGTTCGGTTTTTTCATGAAAGGAAAACTGCAGGTCGGCGCTTTGCAGCGCCATGAAATGGTTCAGCGCCTCCGTAAGCGACTTCGCGTCCGCCTGGCTGAGCTCTTGCTCCGGCTGCTCCCCCGACTTGGGCTGGCCGGGTTGCGTCTGCGCGGCCGCCTCGCCCGTGCGCGGCAGGCCAAGCGCCTTGTCCGAAGCCGCCGAATTGCTTACGGTCGGAATCGTTGGTGCAGGCGCCGCCGTAGTCGTTGGAAAGACATTGCTGAAGCCGTCTAATTTGCCAATTGCCATACACGTCCACCTCTCAAAATGCATTCACCTTTATTATCGATGCGATGCGGGCAAAACTTTAGCGGCTGGAAAAAAAAGAACCATGCCCCAAACAGAAGCATGGTTCGCAAGTTATGTGGTTATGTGGGGCCTGACCCCGAAAGAATCATCCGCACCGCCCGCTCGTCGTCCAGCACATCGGCGATGAAAGTCGTCAGCTGGTCATTGGCCGCCAAGTCGAGCGTGTACGGCTCGTCCAGCAGCTGTCCGGCCGCGTCGGCGATAATGCGCACCACCGGGCGATGCTGCAGCAGGGGGTGCACCTGGTCGACCACCCCGATGCGCTCGTCGACCAGGTAGACAAGCGTTCCCAGGGGATAAACCGACACCCGTGACAAAAACGCCTTGGCGATCTCCGGGTCAAACAGCGTGCCGCTGCCCGCCTGGATGCGCTCGTAGGCCTCGTGGTTTTTCAGCCCGCGCCGCCCCGGGCGGTCCACGAGCAGGTTGTCAAACGCGTCGGCTATGCCGACGATGCGCGAATAGATATGGATGTTCGTCCCCTGCACATGGCGCGGATAGCCGGTGCCGTTGTAGCGCTCATGGTGCTGCAAGGCGATGTGGGCCGCCGGCAGCGGCAGCGTCTCGCTGCGCCGCAAAAAGGAAAAGCCGAGCATCGCGTGCGAAGCCAGCACTTCTTTTTCCTCCGCCGACAGCGTTTCCTCGTCCTTGGCTAAAATCGCAGGCGGAATGAACGTCTTGCCGATGTCGTGCAGGATCGCGCCTTCCGTCAGGATTTCCAGGTCGTCGCGCGTCACCTTGCCGGAAATCGAGCCGCACATGGCGGCGAGCATCGCCACGTTCACCGAATGGGCCAATAAGTCGTTGTGGTGGCGGTGCATTTGCGCCAGGTTCAGCACCACCGTCCGTTTTTGCATGACCTCGCCGACGACCATCCGCACGAGCTGCTTTTGCTTGGCGTCCAGCTCGAACTGCTTCTTGGCCTGGATGCGGTCAAAGGCCTCGGCGGCCAGGTCCCGCACCTGCTGGCGCGTCCGCTCGGCCAGCAGCGGCGAAATCGGCGGCAGCTCCAGCATCGGGTTTTCGACATAGACCGACGCCACGCCCCAGTTTTTCAGCGCCTCAATATGGCGCTCGGTCAGCACGACGCCGCTGGCCAGCACGACCCGGCCGTTGTCCGTATAGATATCCCGGGCGATCACAACGCCCGGCTGCAGATAGTCCACCGCCACACGAAGCATAAATCTTCCTCCGTTTCATCGGCACATGCAGTTAACCGCACTAACATTTCATTAAACATTCACATTTTAACACATAATGATGCGCCAAAAAAGAATCACGCCCCGAAATGAAGCATGATTCCTAGATACGAGTTATGTGGTTATGAGGTACCTGGTCCCTGGGTTTACAAATTCAGCTCCCGTTTCAAGGCCGCTTGCAGCGTACGTGAAAAGTTGATTTTTCGTTTTTCCGCGATCTTGTTCAAATAGTACGGGATGGTCAACGTTTTCTTGACCGATCGCGTTTCAAGTTGTTCACGATATTCCTGCAAGGCAACCTCCACAAGACCAATCAAAGCGCCCTCGTACGCTTCCTGCAAAACATCAATGCTGCTCGGCTCCGGAAAAGGCTCTCCATCACGCTCAAGCCCCCACAAGTGAAGTCCCATCGCCTCTCGCGCGTGCTTATGGGCGTCCTGCAGGTTCACACCCACAGTAAAGCACCCTGGCAAATCTGGAAACATGACCGAATAACCAGTATCCGTTTTCTCAAAAATCGCCGGGTAAACATACGTTTCATGTGCGTTCATACCTGCACCTCCCCATTGAGGGAATTTCATAATTCCCGCTAAAATTATCCACAAGGCAAAACCCCACCCAAATCGGCCCCTTTTTCAAAAAAGCAACCGATTTAACAGATTAAAATCCAAGCCGAATTAACCTTACTCTTAAAAAAGGGCAGACT
>JAJUGR010000015.1 GCA_029265905.1 Sporomusaceae bacterium
GGAATATTGGCATAAGAGAGCGAATTAATTTCATAGAAGACATCACCTCTGAGTAATCATTTTGGTTACTCGTCCTGGCGGACGGTGTTGTCTTCTTCTATTTCCCCCTCAAAAACCCCTACAATAATTTTACACTAACCGCATGAATTGCGTATGAAAAAGCTCATTTTCTTGCGCTCCGCAGGCCTAAAATTTTCATTGCCCAAATCCCCATTCAGCAGTATATTGAAAGTAAGAAAAGGAATGCAAAACGGCAGAAAATCCTAGATCCGACTGCGTCAACGTGCATAACCCCTACGGTAAGGAGGATTGTTTTTCTACATAAGCAAAGGGGGCGAGGATCATGACAGTAGCCATGTATTGGGTGAAGTTCAGGAAAGATATTTCTGCAGATGAGCACAGAGACTACGAAGAAGAAGTGGCACCGGAAAAGCTGGTCGAATTGTTGTCGAATGATAAGGTCACCGTTTTCGCCGCCAAGCTGGTGGGCGATGAATATACCTTGCCGAAGGGATTATTTAAAAACATTTGAACACAGCGGGAGGGAAAACATGATTATTGACAGCCAAGCAGCGGAAGCACAGGGCGTCGAGCGGATTGCCGAATTGATGTGCGTAGCGGCAAGAACGGCGCCCAAAGGCAGAGGCATTGACAATCTGGCAACGTTGATTGTCTCCGGCGCGGACAAAGACCGCCTCGCCGAAGAAATGCGGCGCATTGCCCAAGCGACGGGTGCGCAGTTTTTTGAGCGCGACGCCGCCTGCCTCGATAAGGCGCCCCTCGTCGTATTGCTGGGGCAAAAAATAAAGCCCTCCGGCGTCGGCCGGTCTTGCGGCTACTGTGGCTACCCCGACTGCACCGCCTGCGCGCAAGGCACGGGAATGTGCGCGATCAGCATCGGCGACCTGGGGATCGCCATCGGCTCGGCCGCCAATACAGCCGCCCTGCATCACGTCGACAATCGCATCATGCTGAGCGTCGGCAGAGCGGCCGTGAACCTGGGCTTTTTTGAGCCAGACGTCAGCATTGCCTATGGCTTGCCGCTTAGCGTGACTGGAAAAAGCCCCTTTTTTGACCGCTAAACAACGGTGTTTACAAACAGACAAGCCCTGCTTGGCGGCGATGGCCGCCAAGCAGGGCTTGTCTGTTTCGTATTTGCTTGTTAGCCGAGGTAGGTAAACCAGATCATCGCCGCCGACAGCGTCAAGACTAAACAAAATCCACCAACATGAAGTATCGTTTCGCTAAACGAGTCATTAGCGCTTTCTTCGTGGCCGTCGCCTGCTCCCGGGGCGCAATAGTTGTTTTGGCAATATGCATTGTTCATAAAATTCATCTCCTTTGTTCCATGTCCTTATTATAGCGGCTTTCAAGGTGGCACGTTATGGAAAAATCCCATTATAGCAATCGATGAAATAGATTGTTTGTTTGATTTGGATCGTTTTATTTAATTGAATTGCGCAGCTTTTGCCAATTGTCGCATATTTGTTCGTTTTTTCACAATCACTTGCTCTAGCGCCCCCACCGCAAACAGCAACCGCCCGGCGCAATGCGCCGGGCGGTTGCTGAACGTAGGCCGCTTATACAAACGCAGGATGACAGCCAGTCAAATCGCTCGCCTGGCGAATCCGAACCGCCAGCTCATCCCGGTAGGCACCCGGCTGCCGCAGGTATTCCTGCAGCGCCGGCAGGGCCGCGGGGAAATGACGCCGATAGGCAGCCTGCAGGTTATGCACGACTAGCGGATAGGGATTGAGGCAGTCTAAGAGGATCTCGCGAACCCCTGCGTCATGCAGCTCCTTTAGCAGCGTTGCCAAGGCCTCGTCCGTATCGGTCAAACCCGGCAGCAGCGGGGCAATGAACACCCATACGGAAAGATCGGCCTCGAGCAATTGCCTCGCCGCCGCCAGCCGAAGCCGCGGCGGCGAGGCGTTCGGCTCGATGATCCGAGCAACCGCATGGTCAAGCGTCGTGATCGTGAAGCCAACCTCGCAGGAGCGCAGCTCGCGCAGCAAGGAAATATCGCGCTGCACCAGCGCCGACTTGGTCAGCAGGTCTACGGCGAGATGCTCGTAATCAGCCAGGACCCGCAAGCTTTTCCGGGTGATTTCGTAGCGAGCCTCCGCCGGCTGATAGGCATCCGTCACTGTTCCGATCAGCACCTGACCGGCCGGGTGCGTTCGGCGGCCGCTCAGTTGCTTTGCCAGGACGTCAGGAAAATTGACTTTGACATCTAAAAACCGTCCCCACTTTTCGGTGTGACCGCTAAAGCGGCACATGAACGAGGCATAGCAGTAAATGCAGGCATGGGTGCAACCGACATAGGGGTTCAGGCAATAGTCATAGCCGGGAATTTTCGTCTTGCTCAAGGCAGATTTGCACAGAACTTCGCGGAGCACGACAGAAGCAGCCATATGCTCTCCTCCTTTCCCGCCCACCGCCTTTAGCCCGCGGCCGCTTGGATCGCCCGTCTCAATTTATGCGCCGCCTCCATCTGCCGGAAAGTAAAGTGCAGCGCCTCTTTCGTGTCCAAAATCAAGTCTGTGTGGTGGCAGGCCTGTTCCTGCCACTGGTCTTGGGCGACGATCCGGCCCAAAGGCCACATCCGGCAGCCAACCCGCGCCCCGTCGTCGCCAGCCGTCAGAAAATATAAATGCCAGTTGGTCACCACGAGGCATCCGTCCGCCCCCTCGAGGCCCGCCTCCGGCAAAACAGCCGTGGCCCTCTCTCCCAGCCACAGTGCGGAAGGCACCCGCTCCAAAAGCGACTGGACGTCGGGCGGCAGCATAAGAAAGCCGGGCAGGACGCGTCTGGCCGGCGTCTCCCGCTCGAAATCCCCTTTGATGACGGTGTAGCAGACCTTTTCCTCCGCCAACACGGGGAGGATTCGATCCACTTCGGCTTTTTTCCCTTTGTAAATCAAAACGGCCGGCGCCAGCTCAGCCGCCATGCGGATCGCGGTGGCGCCCCGCGCCAGGTAAGGCAAAAGGGCCTGGGTCAGACGCAGGGGATCAGGCACGTGCTTGATCACAACGCTGTAGTAGGACGCCGCAGCCGCGGCAGCCTCCGGCAAGACAACCTCAAGCGCAGCCGCCGCGCGCGCTCCCTGACCAGCCTGCCCTCTGACGCCTGCGGCTTTTGCCGTCGGCGAACACGACGCCCCTGCTGCAAGCGGCAGCGCACCGCCGCAGAAAGGGCAAAATTTGGCCGGAACGTCAGGCGGCAATTTCTCACCGCACGCCGGACAAAACCGAACCACCGTATGTTGCATGCCGTTCATAGCTGCTCCCCGCCTTTCCTGCCGTACTGAAATCAGCGCAGTTGCAGCGCCGCGAGTCCTGCATATTCCTTGACCGACAAGCTGACAATCGCCAGCGCCTCCGCCGATGGCCAAACATGATAGAATTCCAGTTTGCGCCGGCGGCTTGCCTGATAGTCCGTCGGGTATGGCGTGACCGTCAGGCCGGCCGCGCGGCATTCCGCCACCGCCCGTGGCATGTGGAACGCCGAGGTCACGAGCAGCACGCGCTGATAACCGTGCTGCCGGATGATCGCGCGGGAATGAAGAATATTCTGCTGCGTGTTCAAGCTGTCGGATTCCGCAAAAATGCGTTCCGGCGCCACGCCCAGGTCAGTTAAAATGCGCTTGGCGATCTCCGCCTCCGTGCCGGTAGAATCAAACACCTTGCCGCCGGAAACGATGATCGGCAGGCCGGTCTTTTTCGCCAGCTGCGCCGTCGTCAGCAAGCGATTGGCGGCATAGCCGGATAAATGGCCTTCCCCGCCCAAGTTCGGCGTATCGACGGTCGCACCGCCGCCCAGCATTAAAATGACATCCCCTTGCGGCGCACGCGGCGGCTCATAAAGGCCTTCCAAGGGCCGGACGAATAAGCCGGCTACCCAGTGTGTCGAACAAAGGTAGAGGAGTACCGCAGCCAGCAGCAGACCGCGGGTGCGCAGCGTACGGCGCTTGAGGCACCAGGCGCAGACAAGCAAGGCGATGATAAACACCCCGGGCGGCAGCAAAAGGGTCTGATAGGCAGCTTTGATGAAATAGAGCACCGCATTTTCCTCCCCGCATGCTTTCAGTGTAGTACATTCTACGCGCCCTGCCTAAATCCTACCTGCCGGGGCCGGTGCCGCCGGACAAAGAAAAAACCACTCCGCTGCAAAGCGAAGTGGCTGCTGGCAAGTGGTGCCACAGGGCGGAATCGAACCGCCGACACGAGGATTTTCAGTCCTCTGCTCTACCGACTGAGCTACCGTGGCATAATGGCGACCCGGATGGGACTCGAACCCACGACCTCCGCCGTGACAGGGCGGCATTCTAACCGACTAAACTACCGGGCCGTAGAATTAAATAAGCGGGTGTTACCCGCTTGTTAGTGAATGGTGGGCGATGACAGGATCGAACTGCCGACATCCTGCTTGTAAGGCAGGCGCTCTCCCAGCTGAGCTAATCGCCCTAATGGTGACCCGTAAGGGAATCGAACCCTTGATACCGCCGTGAAAGGGCGGTGTCTTAACCTCTTGACCAACGGGCCTTATTTAAATGGTGACCCATGAAGGGCTCGAACCTTCGACACCCTGATTAAGAGTCAGGTGCTCTACCAGCTGAGCTAATGGGCCACATGGTAGTAAACGAATTGTCATAAATGGTGATCCACCCGCGACTCGAACGCGGGACACCCTGATTAAAAGTCAGGTGCTCTACCGACTGAGCTAGTGGATCACGTGCGGGATACATAATGTATTATAAGGGCTGGCTGGCATCCTGTCAACAGGTTTCGCAAAAACTTTTTTAAAAACTTTTTGCCGGCCAAGCGACCGCTAAACAGCCCATGGACGCCCGCCGCGCAAGCGACTAAAAGCTAACGGCCGCACTGCCGTGCGGCCGTTTAAGCGCAGCGAACCTTAAAACATCTTTTTCAGTATAATCGTCTGTTCGCGGCCAGGACCGACGGAAACGATGCCGAGCGGCACGCCGACCACTTCGCTCAGGCGCTCGACGTAGCGGCGCGCGTTAAGCGGCAGATCCTCGTACTTGCGAATGCCGCTGATGTCCTGTTGCCAACCCGGCATTTCCTCATAAATCGGTTCGACCTCAGCCAGCACCTTGAGGCTGGCCGGAATTTCCTCCAACAGCCGGCCGTTGTGGCGGTAACCGACGCAGATTTTCAAGCTCGGCAGCTCATCTAAGATATCCAAGCGGGTGATGGCCAAATAGTCAAGGCTGTTGAGCATCGCCGCATAGCGCACCACGCGGGCGTCAAGCCAGCCGCAGCGGCGCGGACGGCCCGTTGTCGTGCCGTATTCGTGGCCGCGCTGACGGATATGGTCGCCCGTTTCGTTGAGCAGCTCCGTCGCAAAAGGGCCTTCCCCGACGCGGGTGGAGTAGGCTTTGACAACGCCGACTACCGTAGTAATGGCTTTCGGGCCCACGCCGGCGCCGGTGGAAACACCGCCGGCAATCGGGTTGGAACTGGTGACGTACGGATACGTGCCATGGTCAAGGTCAAGGAAGGTCGCCTGCGCGCCTTCAAACATAATTTTTTCGCCTTTGGCGACCGATTGGTGCAGCAGCGTGGCGGTATCGGTAACATACGGCGCCAGTTGCTTGGCATATTCGTTGTATTGCGCCAGAACCGTCGCATAATCAAAAGGCTCGGCGCCATAAATGGCGGTCAGGATTTTATTTTTTTCCGCTATGTTGCGGGCCAGTTTTTGGGCAAATACTTCCGGATCGATCAGATCAGCCACGCGAATGCCGACGCGCGCCGCTTTATCCATATAGCAAGGGCCAATGCCTTTGTTCGTCGTGCCGATTTTGGCGTCGCCCAGCGCCGCTTCCTGCAGTTCATCGAGTTTCTTATGGTAAGGCAACACAACATGCGCGCGATCGGAAATGCGCAGGCCCGACACGTCAATGCCTTGCGCCTCCATGCCGCGGAGCTCTTTAAGAATCGACTCCGGGTCGAGCACGACGCCGTTGGCGACGACGCAGGTCTTGCCCTTGTAAAGAATGCCGGAGGGCAGCAAATGCAATTTGTACTCCTTGCCATCAACCACAACCGTATGGCCGGCATTCGAGCCGCCCGAATAGCGAACGACCACGTCAGCCTGCTCCGCCAGGTTGTCGACGATCTTGCCTTTTCCCTCGTCACCCCATTGAGTTCCAATCACTACTACTGCTGGCATTATTCATACACCCCTTTTTACAGGCCGCATCCGGCCATGATGGAATTAGCGTGCCAAAGAGCCCCTTTCCTCAAGGCGGCGCAAAAAACACTCAAATAGCAGGTTCCCCAAGCCATTTGAGTGTCCGGTCACTTTTCTCCAACCATTTATTATAATAACATCGGTCACGAACCCTGTCAACGAAAGTTCGAATATTAACGTGATTTTAGGTGTTATTGTTCGGTCATTTGCGTCAAGTCCGAGAACTTGGTGAAGGCTTTGTGGAAGAAGAGCTGCACCGTATCGACCGGGCCATTGCGGTGCTTGGCGATGATGATTTCCGTGATGTTCTTCTTGTCCGTTTCGGGATTGTAGTAGTCCTCGCGGTACAGGAAGGAAACGATATCCGCATCCTGCTCCAAGGAGCCCGACTCGCGCAGGTCGCTGAGCATCGGGCGCTTGATCTGGCGCGATTCAACGCCGCGGCTGAGCTGCGACAGGGCGACGACCGGAACGTTCAGTTCTCTGGCCAGCGCCTTGAGCGAACGGGAGATTTCGGAGATTTCCTGCTGGCGGTTCTCGCTCTTGCCGCTCGACGACGAGCCCTGCATGAGCTGGAGGTAGTCGACGATGATCAGCTTCAGGTCATGTTCCACCTTCAACCGCCGGGCTTTAGAGCGCATTTCCATAACCGTAATGCCCGGCGTATCATCGATGAATATGCCGGCCGAGCTTAAGCGGTCAGCCGCGCTGACAAGCTTTTTCCAGTCGTTGTCCTCTAGTTCGCCGATCCGGAGCCGCTGTGCGTCGATGCCGGCTTCGGCGCACAGCATACGCTGCACAAGCTGCTCCTTCGACATTTCCAGGCTGAAAAAGGCCACCGACTGCTTCTCGCGAATCGCCACATGCTGGGCGATATTCAGCACGAAAGCCGTCTTGCCCATACTCGGGCGCGCTGCGATCAGAACCAGGTCAGACGGCTGCAGACCGGCGGTCAGGCGGTCAAAATCCTTAAAGCCGGTCGCAATGCCGGTGATGCCGCCCTTTGTGGCGTAGAGCTGTTCGATCTTGCTGAAGGCGCTGAACAAAATCTCCTTGATCGGCGTAAAGGCGCGGCCCATGCGGCGGTTCGCGACCTCAAGCATCATTTTCTCCGATTTGTCCAGGATGTGGGCGGCGTCCTCGGCCCCGTCGTAGCCCATGCCGGCAATCTGCGTCGAAACATTGATCAGGTTGCGCAAGAGCGCCTTCTCCTCCACGATCTTGGCATGATAAAGCACGTTGGCCGCGGTCGGCATGGCGTTGGCCAGAGAGGTGATGTAGGCGATGCCGCCGACGCCCTCCAGCTTGTTGTCCCGCCGCAGCACCTCGGTCACGGTAATCAAATCGACGCCCTCGTTGCGGTTGAACAGATCCAAAATGGCCTCATAGATGGTGCGATTGGCTTCCCGGTAAAAGTCATGTGCTTTCAGCACTTCCGTCACCTTGGAAATCGCTTCTTTTTCGATCAGCATCGCCCCAAGGACCGATTGCTCGGCTTCAATATTTTGCGGGGGCATACGGTCCTGCATGTGTGGTCACCTCAAACTTCTTGCTGTTATTGAAATAAAATCGCCAGCATTTCATCCACCGTCTCGACCGGGCGAATGTCCAGGCCCAGGTGGCCGGCGGGAATGTCCTTGGCATTTTCCTTCGGTATAATCATCGTGCGGATGCCGGCCTGCTTGGCGCCGTAGGCTTTTTCAAACACGCCGCCGACCGCCTTGACGCGCCCGCGGATCGACACCTCGCCCGTCACCGCCACATCCTGGCGGATCGGCTTTTCCTGGATGGCGGAAATAATCGCCGCCGTAATGGCCGCACCGGCGGAGGGGCCTTCAATGTTGCCGCCGCCGATGATATTGACATGCACGTCATAATCTGACATGTCGTTGCCCGTCACGCGCCGCACCATGGCGGCGGCATTGAACACGGAGTCCTTGGCCATGCTGCCCGCCGTTTCATTAAAGCGCAGCGTCCCTTTGCCGCTTTCGCGGGCCGGGAAGGCGATCGTTTCAATTTCAATGACCGAGCCTAGGAAAGACGATACGCCCAGGCCGAAAATCCGTCCGATCTCTTTCGCGGCGGAGGCCTTCGCCGTCACGTACGGCGTCAGACGCCCCACTTGAAAGACCTGGTAGACGTCTTCTTTTTCAATCACAGCCTCTTGAGCTTTGCCGCCCCGCGCGTACAGCGCGGCGCCGTAGGCGTCGGACAGGATGTTGATCGCCTTGCGGCCCTCGATCGTGTATTCGCTGATCAATTCGGCCACGCCCGGGGCTAGACCGACCTTCAGCCGGTGGGCCGCATTCACCACGATCTGCCGGATATGATCCGGCGTCAGTGGCTCAAAATAAATTTCCGCGCACCGCGAACGGATCGCGGGCGTAATTTCCGACGGATCGCGCGTCGTGGCGCCGATCAAGACGAAATCGGCCGGCGCGCCTTTTTCAAACAGCTGCCGGATATAGGCCGGTATCGCCTTGTCCGTTTCGTCGTAGTAAGGCGACTCGAAGAACACGCGTTTGTCTTCCAGCACCTTCAACAGCTTATTTTGCAGCAGCGGGTCCATTTCGCCGATTTCATCAATGAACAGGATGCCGCCATGCGCTTCCGTAACCAGCCCGGTTTTAGGCTCCGGGATGCCGGTGTCGGCAAAGTCGCGCCGCGCGCCCTGGTAGATCGGGTCATGCACCGATCCCAAGAGCGGGTTGGTCATGTCGCGCGGGTCCCAGCGCAAGGTCGCACCGTCAACCTCGACAAAGGGAGCGCTCTTTTTGAACGGCGTGTATTTGAGCCGCTTCGCCTCCTCCAGCACCAGCCGGGCGGCGGTCGTCTTGCCTACGCCGGGCGGCCCATACAAAATCAAATGCTGAGGATAGGGCGACAAGAGCTTGGCCGACAAGGCGGCCACCGCCCGCTCCTGGCCGACGATTTCCGCCATCGATGACGGGCGCAAAAACTCCATCGCCGTCGCGCTGAGCTTGAGCCGCTCCTTTTTCTGCAAATCGGCCAGTTTTTTTCGGGTATGCGGCGTTTCCACTTCCTTGGCTGCGTCCTTCAGCACCTGCGCGCGAATTTCCTGAACGTACTGTTCCTGCTTCTCATCCATTTTTTCCGCAACGCGCTTTTCAATGCGGTCTTCCATCGCCCGCCTGGCGACTTGCTCGGCCAGTTCCTCTTCCAGTTCGGCGATGACTTCCGCAATTTCGTCCGCCGCGGGAACGGCGTCAATCGTCGGATCTTCCATCACCAGGCGCTGCAAAGCCAGCAGCCGTTCGCCCGGGTTCGTCGAGCGCATCAATTCCAGCGCTTCAAGCTTGCCGGCCTTCACAATCAGACGGTCCGGACCAACTAATGAGGAATACAGGGCGAACAACGCCTTTATCTGCTTATTGATATCTTCCTTCATACACGTTCCTTCCTTATTTTTGCGCCCGAACGTCGACGGTAAATTCCGCCGTTACCTCCGTATGCAGCTTCACAACGGCGCGATAAATGCCCAGCGCTTTTACCGGTTCTTTCAGTTCCACCTTGCGGCGGTCGATGTCTAGACCCGTCTGCTTGATCAGCGCTTCCGCCACATCCTTGCCGGTGACGGAGCCGAACAGCTTGCCGTTTTCACCGACGCGCAAGTTCATCACCACCGTCACTTTGCTGATCTGGCTGGCCAGCACACGCGCCTCATCCAGACGGCGCTGCGCCTTATGCGCTTCCGTTGCTTGGTTTTGCTTGGACTGGTTTACGTTGGCCTCAGTCGCCGGCGCCGCCAGCTTCTTGGGCAGCAGGAAATTGCGGGCATATCCTTCGGACACCTCGATGATGTCACCTTTTTTCCCCATTTTTTTCACTTCGTCCAACAAGATCACTTTCATGGTAGTCACTCTCCTCCAGGTATTTATTGACCAGCTCGATGATCTGGCGCCGCAGCCGGTTCAGATCATTGCCTTTCAACTGCACGCCGGCAACCGTCTGGTGGCCTCCGCCGCCTAATTCCTCCATGAGCACCTGCACGTTGACCATCCCGGTCGAACGGGCGCTCACTACCATCTCATCCCCGATTTGCGCAATGACGATGCTCACGCGAATTCCTTCGATATTGAGCATCATATCGGCAGCCTGGGCGGCCAGCACCGACGTGGCGGCCAACTCCGGCGGGCAGGTGGCGATAATGACGCCGCCAGGCAGAATCTCCGCCGACGATACAATCGCGGCCCGCAGCTTAACCGACTTGAAATCCAGGCTAAACAACTGTCGGACCATATTCGGATCGGCCCCCGCCTTGCGCAAAAACGAGGCGGCGTCGAACGTCCGCGCGCCGGTCTGAACGGCAAAGTTCTTCGTGTCGACCACAATGCCGGCATACAGGGCCGAGGCCTCCAGCCGGCTGAAATCCATCCGATCGTCGAAGTATTGCAGCAGTTCCGTCACCAGTTCGCTCGTCGATGAAGCCGATGGTTCCATGTAGGTCAAGAGCGGTTTTTCAATGAAGTCCTCCGCCCGGCGGTGATGATCGACCACCACCCGCTTACTGATGAGGTTCAACAGCGGGGGGTGCGCCGACAGCATCGGCCGGTGATGATCGACAATGAACAGCAGGCTGTTGGCGGAAATGAGCCTGACCGCCTCCTCTCCGCTCACGTAAATGGATTCGTACTCTTTGTAGTCCGGCAGCAATTCATTGAGCTTGGTCAGCGAGCTGCTGCGGCCGCTGTTGACGATGTGGACCGGCTTCTTCAGGTGCAACGCCATTTTGGCCATGCCGATCGCGCTGCCGATCGAGTCAAAATCCTCGTTGGCGTGGCCCATCACAAAGACGCGGTCCGCCTCGGCAATCAATTCGTGCAGCGCCTGGGCGACAATTCTGGCCCGCACGCGCGTGTTTTTCTCCAGCGCCTTTGACTTGCCGCCAAAAAACTGCATGTCGCCGTACATCGAAACCGTCGCCTGATCGCCGCCGCGACCGAGCGACAGGTCCAGGCAGGCCTGCGCTTTTTGCCCCAGTTCGGAAATATTCTTCTCGCCCACGGCAATGCCGATGCTCAAGGTCAGCGGGATAGTGTTGCCCGCGCGAATCTCGCGCATCCGGTCCAAAATATCAAACTTATGCAAAATGACGCGGTCAAGGGTCGCCCGGTCGATAACGACAAAATACAGATCATCGGCGTAATGCTTGAACACGCCGCCGAGCTCCGCCACCCACGTCCCGATCAGCTTGTTCACCTCCGCCACCACGGTAGCGCGCTGGCTGTCCGTCATCCCTTTCAGCACGTCGTTGTAGTTATCAAACTGAAGGTAAGTAAGGGCCAGTTGCTCCGCCTCATAGCGGTCGCGCAGATGCTCCTGCTCCGTCACGTCAGTGAAGAAAAGCAGCGTGAAGCGTTCCGCCGGCTCGCTTTCCGTCACAATGCAGCGGTGGACGACATTGAACACGCGATCAGCGCATTCATACAGCCGCTCGCCGTCCGTGCCATGGAAGGAGGCAAAGTCAACCGCCGGGCAAACCACTTCCACCCGCTGCCCCTCAACCGCATCCTCGCCGAACCACTCGGTAAACACGCGGTTGCGCCAGTGGATCTGCTGCCCCTCGTCGACAATCGCAATCGCCATCGGCAATTCCTGCAAGGCGTAATAGGTCGCCTTGTCCACGTTGCTGATCACGGACTCCAAGTAGCGGGTCAGGGCCTTCTCGCGCTGCGAATAGCGGCGCCGCCCCAGGTAGTACATCGCGTACAACAACACGAGGCCGACGACAGCCAGCCAAGTCTTCAAAAAGGCGATGATGATCACGAGGATCGCGGCAAACACCAAATAAATGCGCACATCAAACCAAAAAGACGGTTCACGAAACATGCTCTCGCCCCCCTAGCGGGATTCCTTTTCTGCCAAAGCCGTCCGGCGAAGCTTCCGGTAGTCCATCACCAGGTCAAAGGCCCCGGCCAGCACTATCAACTGCGTGAACAAACCGTTGGTGAAGATCATGAATATCAGCACCGGCCGAATCCACTTGGGCCAGTTTTTTTCGTAGCTCAAATGCGCCAAGAGCGCAATGCCCTGCACCATCAGGGCCACGTTCGCCAGCACCTGCAAGTTGACGCCGACCAGGTACGGCCAGGCCGTCTGATCAGCATGGTACAGCGCGACAACCAGCAGCGATCCGCCGTACAGCCAAATGAAATAGTATGGGATGCTCCATTGCCGGAGCGGCGGAAACGGCGGCGTTATATAATTGAGTTTTTTTAAGACTGCCTTAGCAATCCAAAAATTAATGTACGTATCGATGACCGAAGCCACGGCGAACCCGGCCGGCAAAATCAGCTTCATTAAGTCAAGCGTCGTGCGCATGGTCTGCTCTAAAACTGCCAAATCCGCATCCTTGAGGCCGAAGCCGCGATAGAGTTCCATGACGGACTCCACGCCTTTTGTCATGCCCTCCATCTGCAGGGCAAGAGGGTTGACCCCCATGAGCAAAAAGGAGGCGCCGAGAACAAGGCCTTTGGAAATGAGGGAAGCGACGGAACCCCACAGCATCACCTTGAACGGCGAGTACCGCTTGTGAAAGCAATGGCCGAGCGTGAGCGCGATCAGGCCAAAGCCCAGGACAACCGACAGCGCTTGCAGCGGGCTGATTAAAATAGCCATCACAACGCCGGAAACCGCCAGACACAAGAAGCTCCAGCGAAAGCCATGGCGGACGCCCAATAAAACGATGGGAACCGGCCAAACCAGATTGACAAACATTCCCAACACAGGAACATAGACGCTCATCAAGGCGAAAACAATGGACATGGCCGCCAGGATTCCCCCTTCGACCATTGACCGGGTACGCACTGCCTGCACGAGTTGCAACCTCCTTAAAATAAGGAACTATCTTTCTTTATATTCGCCCGAAAAACGCACTTTCCTCTCGGCGCAGCAAATAAAGGCATGTAAAAAAAGCCGGAGGAATCCTCCGGCTTTCACAAATCTTACTTATTCCGCTGTGAACGGCAGCAATGCAACCATGCGCGCGCGTTTTACAGCCAGCGTCAATTGGCGCTGATGTTTGGCGCAATTGCCCGAAATACGCCGCGGCAGGATCTTGCCCCGCTCCGAGGTGTACCGGCGCAAGCGAGGCACATCTTTATAGTCGATTTGTTCAACTTTATCAACGCAAAAGCTGCAGACTTTTCTTCTGCCTCTTCTACCTTTTTCCCGTCTCACTGAGCCATACCTCCTTCAAGATTAAAATGGAATGTCATCTTCTGGAGAGACTTCCGGACCGAATACGCCGGCGTCATCAGGCCGATGTTCTTCTGAACCGGCGGCGTTCGCCGCACGACGTTCCAAAAATTCCACACTCTGAGCGATGATTTCCGTCGCCCAGCGTTTTTGGCCGTCTTTCCCTTCATAAGAACGGATCTGCAACCGCCCGTCTACGAGCACCCGCTGACCCTTGGTCAAAGAGTTGCCGCAGGTTTCGGCCACCTTGCCCCACACCACGATGGGTATGAAGTCAGCTTCCCGCTGGCCCCCCGGGGCCGTGAACCGGTCTACGGCAAGCGTAAAGGTCGCCACCACTTTGCCGGTTTGCGTATACCGCACTTCCGGGTCCCGCGTCAAACGTCCTACCAGTATCACTTTATTCATCGGGCAAGCCTCCTGGTTCTTTTACTCGTCGCGCTTTACGATCATGTGGCGCAACAATTCTTCCGTGATCTTCATGACACGGTCAAGTTCGTTTACGACAGCCGGTTCAGCAGAGAACAGGGTCAGGCAGTAAAAGCCTTCTGTCATGCCTTTCAGTTCATACGCGAGCCGTTTTTTGCCCCAACGGTCGATTTTTTCAATCGTACCGCCGTTTGCAGTGATCAGATTTTCAAACTTGCTGATAACCGCATTCGTGGCTTCTTCATCCATCGGCTTAACGATGAACATGACTTCGTAATTTCTCAACGAAATCACCTCCTCCTTTGGTCTATGGCTCCCTGCCTGGGAGCAGGGGGAATTTGTGGACTACACAAGTATATCACTAGGTTCAGGAGAAAACAAGTGGCTATTAAACATTAAAACGGAAATAAGTGACGTCGCCGTCCTGCATGATATATTCCTTGCCCTCTAAGCGCACCTGGCCTTTTTCTTTGGCGGCCGCCGGCGAACCCGCGGCGATCAAGTCATTGTAGCCGACGATCTCGGCCCGGATAAAGCCGCGCTCGATGTCCGTGTGGATCTTGCCGGCCGCCTGCGGCGCCTTGGTGTTGTTGCGAATCGTCCAGGCGCGCACTTCCTGCTCACCGGCGGTGAAGAAGGTCATCAAGCCCAGGAGCTCATAGCTGGCGCGGATTAAGCGGTCCAGACCGGACTCCTGCATGCCTAGCGCTTCTAAAAAGTCCTTTGCTTCCGCAGCGTCGAGTTCGGCGATTTCCGCTTCGATTTTCGCGCAGACGACAACCGTGCCCGCGCCCTCTTGCGCCGCATACTCGCGCACGCGGGCCACGTAGGGGTTGCCGCTGGCATCGGCCGCCTCCTCCTCGTTGACATTGGCGACGTACAGAGTCGGCTTCAGCGTCAATAGGTTCAGTTCCCGTACAACTTCCCTTTCCTCTTCATCCAGGCCCAACCGGCGCACCGGCGTGCCGTCGCCGAGGCCGGCCATCACTTTTTCCAAAACAACCTTTTCCTGGACGGCTTTCTTGTCGCCCGATTTGACCATGCGCGCCAGGCGCTCCAGGCGGCGTTCCACCGCCTCCAGATCGGCCAGGCACAGCTCCGTGCTGATGATTTCGATGTCGCGGATCGGATCGACCGAACCCTCGACATGGGTTACATTGCTGTCGGCAAAGCAGCGGACAACCTGCGCAATCGCATCCACTTCGCGGATATGCGCCAAAAATTTGTTGCCCAGGCCTTCGCCCGTCGACGCGCCTTTTACCAGGCCGGCAATGTCAACAAAGCGCATTGCAGTCGGCAAAACGCGTTTTGGCTTATATATCGAGGCCAGCACGTCCAAACGGCTATCCGGCACTTCGACAACGCCTACGTTTGGTTCAATGGTGCAAAAGGGGTAGTTGGCCGCTTCTGCGCCCGCCTTGGTAATCGCGTTGAACAAGGTGCTCTTGCCTACGTTCGGCAAACCGACTATGCCTACTTCCAAATTCGTACTCAACTTTTATCCTCTCCACTCTTTCAATTTGACACTTAATTGTACCTTAAAGCAGGCGCCATTGACAAGCGGACGGCCAATAAACGGGTTGCCCGGCGCGTGCTCCGCCGGCAAGAGCGGCTGAACCTGCGTTTATTTCCCGGGCAATACACGCCCGCCGCCTACGCTTCCACATTGTTGTACGGATCCCAATCCGTTTGCCCGGCCAGGGCTTGCTGCGCTGTTGCCGCCTCCGCCATCAAGCGGTTTTTGTCCCGCGGCAGCGTTCCGGCAAAGGACAGGTAGTTAGAAATATGGTTGCTGCGAAACAGGCAGTGATGTTCGGCCGGCAGCTCAAGCGCGGCCAGCAGGCGGTGCAGTTCGCCCATGATTTGCGCCGGCGACAGGAGGGCAAACCGGCCCGCTTCGTATTCGTCCACAAGTTCGCTCCCCCGGTACAGCATCAGCGTTAAAGCACTGAGCATATGCGGTCGGATCGCATTCACGGCCGCCGCCGTATCGACCGCGTGCTGCTGCGTCCGCAACTGCCCGCCCAGCCCCAAAATGACCATCACCGACAGCTTCATGCCGGCTGCCACCGCCTTTTGTCCGGCGGTTACCGCCTCCGCCGCGCCCACACCTTTGTTGACATAGCGCAATACAGCCTCATCGCCCGACTCCAGGCCGTAATAGACGAGCTTCAGCCCCGCTTCGCGCAAGGCCGCCAGCTCCTCCGGCGATTTTCCCAGCAGGTTTTTCGGGCCAGCGTAGGCCGCCACGCGCTGGAGCTTGGGAAATGCGGCGCGCAACGCGGCGAGCATCGCCAGCAGCCGCTCCGTCGGCAGCACAAGCGCGTCGCCATCAGCCAAAAACACACGGCGGATTTGCTGCTTGTAGCGGGCCGCCCGGTCAATCTGGCGCATTATTTCATCCGTCGTGCAGGGCCGGAAGGCAACGCTTCGATACATGTTGCAGTAGGTGCAACGGTTGTGCGAGCAGCCGATCGCCACCCGCAAAATAAAGCTTCGCGCTTCGCTGGGCGGTCGGAAGACCGGCCCCTCCAAATCAGCAAAATACATATGTTCCTCCCCTTGTCGTGTCTGCCGCGCTGCATCGGCAACAAATTTAAAGAATCCGGCTCAAGCAGCAGCTGTTGAGCCGGATTCTTATTTCTTATTCACAGACACGTGATTTGTTTGGCGGCAAGCGCGGCCCTAACCGCGTCGACCATTTCCTTTGTCGCTTCCGGCACATGGGCAAGCTTATAGGTCATCCCCATCGCCTTCCACTTAACGAGCGCCATCGTATGGTACGGCAGCAGTTCTACCACCACTGGACGATTGAGGCTATGCAGCAGTTCGGCCAGGCGATCAAGTTCATCGGCGCTGTCATTTTCGCCGGGAATCACCACCCAGCGGATCACAAGCGCCGCCCGGCTGGCGGCCGCCTGGTGCAAGTTCGCCAAAATCAGTTGGTTGTCGCGCTGCGTCAGGCGTTGGTGGCGCAAGGGATGGACGGCCTTCAGGCCGAACAGCACCCGGTTCGTCACCGGCAACACCGCCGCCAGCGCTTCTAGTGGTGCGTGGCCGGCCGTGTCCAGCGCGGTGTCGATGCCGCGCTCCCGGCAAGCGGTGAACAGCGCACGGACAAACGGGGCCTGCAGGAGTGGCTCGCCGCCGGAAACGGTGATGCCGCCCTTGCGGTAGAAGGGGCGGTTGCGCTCAAAACGGGCCAAAATCTCGTCTACGGTCATTTTCGCACCCGCCTTTTCCCGCCAGGTGTCGGGATTATGGCAGAAGGCGCAGCCGAGCTGGCAGCCGGACAGGAAAACCACCATGCGGATGCCGGGCCCGTCGACGGTGCCGAACGGTTCTATCGAATGCACGTAGCCAATCATACGCTCACCTTACAGCGCCTGGTAGAACGTGCGCTGCAGCACTTCCTGCTGCTGTTCGCGCGTCAGGCGGATAAAATGCACTGCATAACCGGAGACTCGGATCGTCAGTTGCGGGTATTTTTCCGGCTCTCGCATTGCAGCCTCCAGCACGCTGCGGTCCAAGACCGTTACGTTGATGTGGTGTCCGTGCAAAGAAGCGTAGCCGTCCAACAGCGACACCAGGTTTTCGCGGCGCTGTTCGCGCGTTTTGCCTAACGTCGCGGGCAGAATGTTAAAGGTATAGCTGATGCCATCACGACAATCGTCATAGCTGATTTTAGATATGGAGCGCATCGCCGCCAGGGCGCCGCTCTTGTCCCGACCGTGCATCGGGTTCGCGCCGGGCGCGAACGGCGCGCCGGACGGCCGGCCGTCCGGCGTGGCACCGGTTTTCTTGCCGTACATAACGTTTGAAGTGATCGTCAGCACCGACAGGGTGTGCTCCGCATCGCGGTAAGCCGGTGTTTGCTTCAGCAGGTTGCTGAATTCATGGGTAAGCGCGACGGCCATCTCATCCGCGCGGTCATCATCATTGCCGAAATTGGGGAACTCGCCTTCCGTTTCAAACGCGACGGCCAAGCCTTGTTCATTGCGCACCGGCGTCACCTTTGCGTAGCGGATCGCGCTCAGCGAATCGGCCGCCACGGACAACCCGGCTACGCCGCACGCCAGGTAGCGGTGCACGTCGCTGTCGTGGAGCGCCATCTGAATGCTCTCGTAGGCATAGCGGTCATGCATGTAGTGAATGAGGTTCAAGGTGCTGACATAGACGTTCGCCAGCCAAGCCATGACCTTCGAATAGTTGGCCCGCACAGCTTCGTAATCCAGCGGACCGGCCGGCAGCTCAGGAATATTCGGCACGACCAGGCGGCCTTTGATTTCGTCGCGTCCGCCGTTGATCGCCAAAAGCAGCGCCTTGGCGAGGTTGGCGCGGGCGCCAAAGAACTGCATGTCCTTGCCGAGGCGCATCGCTGATACGCAGCAGGCAATGCCGTAGTCGTCGCCGTAAATCGGGCGCATCAAGTCGTCATTTTCATATTGAATCGAGGACGTATCCAGGGAGACCTGGGCACAGAAGGATTTAAACCCTTCCGGCAGCGCCTCCGACCACAAAACAGTCAGGTTCGGCTCCGGCGCGGGCCCCAGGTTGTACAGCGCCTGCAGATAGCGGAAGGTATTTTTCGACACCAGCGTCCGGCCATCGTCGCCCATGCCGCCCAGCACTTCCGTAACCCACAGCGGGTCGCCGGCGAACAGTTCGTTGTAGTCCGGCGTCCGCAAATGGCGCGCCAGACGCAGCTTGATCATCAGTTGGTCGATCAGTTCCTGCGCCGCCTCCTCTGTAAGGGTGCCATTCGCCAGATCGCGCTCGATGTAGATATCCAGGAAGGTCGCCGTACGGCCAAAGCTCATCGCCGCGCCGTTTTGCTCCCGGATCGAGGCCAGGTAGGCCAGGTAGAGCCACTGCACCGCTTCACGGGCGTTTTGCGCCGGCCTGGTCAAGTCAAAGCCGTACGCTTCGCCCAGGCGAACCAGCGCCTGGAGCGACTCGATCTGTTTGGCGATTTCTTCGCGCAAGCGGATATTCGCCTCGGACATGACCGCCGAGCGCGCTTCCAGATCAGCGTTTTTCTCGTCGATCAGCCGCTGCACGCCGTACAGCGCCACCCGGCGGTAATCGCCAATGATGCGGCCTCGCCCGTAGGCGTCCGGCAAGCCCGTCAAAATGCCCAGGTTGCGCACGGTGCGCATTTCTTCCGTATAGGCGCGGAAAACCGCCTCGTTATGCGTAGTGACGTGCTTGTGGTAAATTTCGCTGATCGCTTCATCCACCTTGTATCCATACGCTTCCGCCGCTTGCTCCGCCATGCGGATGCCGCCGTTGACGATCAGGCTTCTTTTTAAGGGCGCGTCGGTTTGCAGTCCGACGATGATTTCGTCTTCGCGCTCGATATAACCAGGCCCGAACGCATCGATGGTGGATACCGTTTTCGTAGCCACATCCAACACGCCACCCTTTTTGACTTCCTCAGCCAGCAAGGTCAGGCACTTTTGCCACAGACGCTTGCTTTTTTCCGTCGGGCCCGCCAAAAAGGCGCTGTCGCCCACATAAGGGTGCACGTTATTTTGAATGAAATCGCGCACGTCAATTGAGTTCTGCCATTTTTCACCATTAAATCCAACCCAGGCTTGCTTTTGCATATGAAAATCCCTCCTGTTGTCGTCTCTGGGCGAAAATACAAAAACCGCCCAGGCGCAAAAATCGCCCAGGCGGTCGGCATAGCTGTCCACTCTCCGGTCCACGTGGTTATTTCCACTGACTCCGCCAGTTCCGGAAAGCGCTAAGTTGTACTTTCAGTATAAGGGGAGCCGCTTCAAGTTGTCAATAATCATTATTCGTTTATAACGGCTTTTTTCACTACGGCCTTTACGCCCTTCTCGAACTTCGGGCGGGGCAACATGACAAAGCGCCCGCAGCCGCAGCACTTGAGGCCAAAATCCATGCCGGTGCGCGTTATTTCCCATTCACTGGAACCGCAGGGATGAGCTTTTTTCATTTTTACGATATCGCCGACTGCATAATTGCCGCCCACACGCATTCCCTCCTTTGTCCGGGACAACGGCGTTTAAGCCTTGATCCGAACCACGTGTGTCACGTTGTAGCCTTTTGCGCCCAGCGCCGCTACCAATTCGGTCGGATCGGTCACATCGGCGCGAATGACGAGTTCCGCCTTGCCGTCGGACGGAAGCGTTACCAAGCTGTTGATATTGATGCCCTTGTCGCGGAAAACCGCCGTTATATCCGACAAGACGCCCACTTGGTTCGTCACGTCGAGCGTAATGCGGGTCATGCCGGACGGCAGTCCCATAACGTCGACAAACAATTTGAAAATATCCGTCTCCGTAATGATTCCCACGACTTGCTCCGCATCATCGACGACAACAATGCCGCCAATTTTGTGGTTGTACATCAGAAGCGCTGCCTCTTCGATCGTGGCGCCGACATTGACGGTGAGAACGTTTTTCGTCATCACATCGCTGATTTTCATTTTCGCCAACAAGTAGTTCAATTCGTGCACCGACAGCGAAGTTGCCGGCGATGGCCCTACTTCGCGCAGGTCGCGGTCGGTGACGATGCCGCGCAATTTGCCATTTTCAACAACAGGCAAACGACGGATTTTTTTCGTATGCATCAGTTCCGCCGCATCCATGACGCTCGTTTCCGGCCCCACGGTAATAGGATTGGCTGTCATGCGTTTTGCAACAAACATTATGTTCCCTCCTTAATCGGTCAACCGCCAAGATAAGCTTTGCGCACTTCCTCGCTGGCCGCCAGTTCTTTCGCTGGGCCAGACAGGATGACCCGACCGGTCTCTAAGACATAGGCCCGGTCAGCGATGGAAAGCGCCATGTTGGCGTTCTGCTCGACCAGCAAAATCGTCGTGCCGCCTTCATTGATTTCTTTAATGATGGAGAAAATTTCCTTGACCAACAGCGGCGCCAGGCCCATAGACGGTTCGTCCAACAAAAGCAGGCGCGGCCGGCTCATCAGCGCGCGGCCCATGGCCAGCATTTGCTGCTCGCCGCCGGACAAGGTTCCGGCAACCTGCGCCTTGCGCTCTTCCAAGCGGGGAAACTTGGCAAACACATTTTTCAAGTCGCCGGCCAGGTTTTCTTTGTCCTTGCGCAGGTAGGCGCCCAACTCCAGGTTTTCCATTACCGTCATATTGGCAAAAATGCGACGGCCTTCCGGCACTTGCGACAAGCCCATGCCGACAATCTGCTGCGCGGGCAGTCCGGCAATCTCCTTGCCCTCATATACAATTTTACCACTTTTCGGCTTCAACAACCCAGAAATCGTACGTAACGTCGTGCTCTTGCCGGCGCCGTTTGCGCCAATCAGCGTCACGATTTCGCCTTCCGTCACATCGAGGCTGATGCCCTTCAATGCGTGGATGGCGCCATAATAGACATCGATATTTTGAATACTGAGCATTAAGACACCTCCTCGCCAAGATAAGCTTCAATGACGCGAGGATTCTGCTTGATCTCCTCCGGCGTCCCTTCCGCAATCAAGGAGCCATATTCCAGGACGTAGATATGCTCGCAAACGCCCATTACCAGGCCCATGTCATGCTCGATCAAGAGAATGGTCAGATCAAATTTATCGCGAATCCAGCGGATCAGGTTCATCAGATCGTGCGTTTCCTGGGGGTTCATGCCGGCCGCCGGCTCATCCAAGAGCAAGAGCTTCGGCTTGGTCGCCAGCGCACGGGCGATCTCCAGCCGGCGCTGCTCGCCGTAAGGCAGGTTTTTCGCCAGCTCGTCCTTTTTGCCCTCCAGGCCGAAGATCTTCAACAGTTCAATCGCTTTTTCCTCAATCTCCGCCTCTTCCGAAAAATACCGCCCCAGGCGGAAAACCGCTTCCGCCACACTATATTTCACATGGAAATGATAGGCAATCTTGACGTTGTCCAGCACCGTCAAGTTCGCAAACAGGCGGATGTTCTGAAAGGTGCGCGCCATGCCGAGTTGGGTCACCTGAAACGGCTTCAGGCCGCGCGTATTTTTGCCGTCGAACATCACTTCGCCTTCCGTCGGCTGATAGACGCCGGTCAGGAGGTTGAAGGCAGTCGTCTTGCCGGCGCCATTCGGTCCGATCAGGCCGACCAGCTGGCCCTTTTTGATGTCCAGGTTCAGGTTGGATACCGCCCGGAGGCCGCCAAACATGATCGAGAGTTTATTAGTTTTCAGCACGACTGTCACCTCCGGTCAGGCGTTTGATAATCGAAAGGCTGATTTCTTTGTCGCCCAGCAAGCCTTGCGGCCGATACAGCATCAAAATAATCAAGGAAATGGAGTAGATGACCATGCGCCATTCCGGATAGCTCGCCAAAGCGGCGGAAATGAACGTCAGCAGCACGGCGCCGGTTACTGCGCCGGTCATGCTGCCCAGTCCGCCCAACACGACCATGGTCAAAATGTCAAACGAGCGCATAAAGGTAAACGAAGCCGGGTGGGCAATGTAGAAGTAGTGGGAAAAAAGCGTGCCCGCCAAACCGGCGAATGAAGCGCCAATCGTGAACGCCAGAACCTTGTAGCGGGTCGTATCAATGCCCATTGTCTCGGCAGCGATTTCATTTTCACGGATGGAAATGCATGCCCGGCCGTGGGAGGAGCGAATCAAGTTTTTGATAAAAAACAAGGTAAAGATGGTCAGGAAAAATACCCAGGTGAAATCGGCCAAGCGCGGAATACCCATGAAGCCGGACGCGCCGCCGACGTAAGGGATGTTCAGGATCGTGATGCGGATAATCTCGCCCAAGCCCAAGGTGGCGATAGCCAGGTAGTCGCCGCTTAAGCGCAGCGTCGGCAAACCGATCAAAAACCCGAGGATGCCGGCCGCCACGGCGCCGCCCGCCAGCGCGACAATAAACGGCAGGCTGAACTTGACCGTCATGACAGCGCCGACATAAGCGCCGACCGCCATGAAACCGGCATGGCCGATGGAAAATTGTCCGGTAAAACCGTTGATCAGGTTAAGGCTGGCGGCCAAAATGATGTTGATGCCCACCAGCACAATGTTCAATTCCCAGAAGGGTCCAATAATGTCTGCCATAAGCAGGCCCTGAACGATCGCATAAAAAACAACCGCCAGGCCGAGCAAGAGCAGATCTTGTTTGCGCAAAGCCTGCATGCCCGTCACCTACACTTTCTCTCGAATATTTTTGCCCAGCAGACCGGAAGGGCGGAACAACAAGATGATGATCAAAATGGCAAAGGCCGCCGCGTCGCGGAACGTGGACGAGAAGAAGCCGCTGACCATCGCCTCCACCACCCCCAACAGCACGCCGCCCAGCATCGCGCCCGGCAAAATGCCGATGCCGCCGAGCACGGCCGCCACGAAGGCTTTCAAGCCCGGCATGATGCCCATCAGCGGATCAATGGAGTTGTAGTACACGCCGACCAGGACGCCCGCGGCCGCCGCCAAGGCGGAGCCCAGGGCGAAGGTGTAGGAAATGACCTTGTCCACATCAATGCCCATCAGGCGGGCGGCGTCCATGTCATAGGATACGGCCCGCATCGCTTTGCCGACCATCGTTTTTTGCACGATATACGTCAGCGTGACCATCAGGAATACGGCCGTCACGAGGATAAGCACCTGCTGGCTGTTGACAATGAGGCCGCCGAAATTATACACCGTGGCGCTGAAAACAGCCGGGAAGGTTCTCGGCTGCGGCGTGACAAACAGCATCATGCCGTACTCCAAGAGCAGGGACACGCCGATCGCCGTGATCAAGACGGCGATGCGCGGCGCATTCCTAAGGGGCCGGTAGGCCAGGCGCTCAATAATAATGCCTGCGACCGCCGCCACTACCATCGCAAAAACAAGCGCAGGCAAAAAGGATAATTTCAGTATGGTCGTGGCAAAAAAGCCCGCATAGGCGCCCAGCATGTAAATGTCGCCGTGGGCGAAGTTAATCAATTTGATAATGCCGTACACCATTGTGTAGCCGAGCGCTACCAAGGCGTAAATGCTGCCCAGCGAAATCCCATTGATCAGCTGCTGGACAAGTTGATGCAAAAAAGACGATGCATCCATCATAATCCCTCCTAAAACAAAAAAGCTTTAAAACACAGGTATAGTGGGGCGCAGACGCGCCCCACCACCCTGTGTCACACGTTACGGATTCACTTTTTTATTAAATACCTGCTTGCCATCCTTCATCTCGATGATAACCGCGCTCTTCACGGCATCATGCGTTTCATTCAAAGTAATGCTGCCCGACACGCCGGGGAAATCTTTTGTCTTGGCCATTTCATCTTTGATCTTGACCGTGTCAGTGCTGTTGGCCTTGGTGATTGCATTGACAATCATCATGGTTGCGTCGTACGACAGGGCCGCAAAAGCATCCGGCATTTCATTGTATTCTTTTTTATACGCCTCAACAAACTTTTTCACCGCCGGGCTGTTGTCGTCCGGAGAATAGTGGTTGCTGAAGTACGTGTTGTTCAAGGCGCTGGCGCCGGCAATTTCCGGCAATTTCGCTGAATCCCAGCCGTCCGCGCCCAAAATCGGCACCGTCAAACCCAGTTCGCGGGCCTGCTTCACGATCATGCCCACTTCCTGGTAGTAGCCCGGCACAAATATGACATCTGGGTTGGACGCTTTCATTTTCGTCAGGGTCGCCTTAAAATCCGTATCTTTCTGCAGGTAGGCTTCTTCGATCACGATCTTTCCGCCTTGCTTCTCAAAGCCGGCCCGGAAGAACTTCGCCAAGCCTTTCGCATAGTCGGAGGAGTTGTCGACATAAATCGCCGCGGTCTTTGCCTTCAAATCAGCCGTGGCGAAGCTGGCCATAACTGAACCCTGGAAGGGATCGATGAACGTCGCTCTGAACAAGAAGTCACGCACTTTGTTGGTGGCCGGGTCAACCGTTACCGCTGGATTGGAGGCCGTCGGGCTGATCGCCAGGATTTTCGCCGACTGATTGACCGCCGCTCCCGCCATAACGCTGGACGAAGCAATCGGAGCAATCGCCGCTACGACCTTGTCTTGCGTAGCCAGTTTTTGCATGGCGTTGGCCGCTTCCGCCGCCTCGCTCTTGTTGTCGGCTACAACCAGTTCCAATTTCCGGCCGCCGAGCACGCCGCCTTTTTCATTCACTTCCTTAAGCGCCAGCTTGGCGCCGTTGGAAGCCGATTTTCCGAAGGTTGCATTGCCGCCCGTCATTTCAAGATTGGCGCCAATCTTGATCGTCCCGCTCGTAGCCGGCTTCTTTTCCCCGCCGCAGCCGGCAAGCAAACCAGCCATTAAGGTGCCGGCACAGATGATGCTAAACCATTTTTTTGCGTTTGCCTTAAACATAAATTCGGTTACGCCTCCCCATCATCACGTATTTCGCTGCACAACCAGCCACCTGCGCAAACAGCCGCTAACACGAGTGGGGAAGAGGGGGCCACCGGTTCACAATGACCGGGGGCTACCCCCTTCCCACACGCAAATTGTCCATCACAGGCGTAGCATTGTACATCATATGCTGTAATTATAGACAGCCGACCAAGCGCTGTCAAGGCAAACCAAACTTTTACAGGCAATCGTCCTTCTTGCAAGGACATTGTGCTACTTTGTCTACGGATTGACCTTTTCTTTAAAGGTTTGCTTGCCGTCTTTCATCTCGATAATAACTGCGCTTTTCACCGGGTTGTGCTTGTCGTCAAGCGTCAGCACGCCAGTTGCAACCTGCAGGTTTTTCGTGGCAGCCAACGCCTCCTGGATTTTCTTGGGCTCTTCGCTGCCAGCCCGTTTCAGCGCATCGATCATCATCAAGGCGCCGTCATAGCCCAGTACGGCCAAGGCGTCCGGATTTTGGTTATATTCCTTTTTGTAGGCGGCGACAAAAGCCTGGATGCGCGGGTCCTTGTCCTCCGAGGAATAATGGTTGCTGAAGAAGGTATTGTTCAAGGCTGCGCCGCTGGCGATTTCAGCCAGTTTCGGCGAATCCCAGCCGTCGGTGCCAATCAGCGGGATGGTGACGCCCATTTCCCGGGCTTGCTTTACAATCATACCCACTTCCTGGTAGTAGGCGGGAATGAAGATAACATCCGGGTTGCTGGCTTTCAGTTTCGTGATGGCGGATTTGAAGTCAGTGTCCTTTTGCAGGAAGGCTTCTTCTGCCACAATCTGTCCGCCGAGCTTCGTAAAGGCATTGCGGAAGACTTCCGCCAGGCCCTTTGAGTAGTCGGAGGAGTTGTCAACATAAATGGCCGCCGTTTTTACCTTCATCGAATTGGCGGCAAAGCGCGCCATTACTTCGCCCTGGAAAGGATCAATAAAGCAGCTGCGGAAAATCATCTCCCGCACCTTGCCGTTGTCGAACGTGACTTTCGGGCTGGTGGCGGTCGGCGTCAATACCGGAATTTTTTTGTCAGTGGCGATTTGCGCCGTGGCGATCAAGGAAGAACTCGTTACCGGCCCGATCACAGCCACTACCTTGTCCTGCGTAATCAGTTTTGTTGTGGCGTTGGCGGCCTCGGCCGGCTCGCTCTTGTTATCGGCAACGATCAGATTGATTTTCTTGCCGTTCACGCCGCCTTTTTCGTTCACTTCTTTGATGGCCAGCTTGACGCCGTTCATGGTCGATTGTCCGTAGTTGGCCACATTGCCGGTCAATTCGAAATTGCCGCCGATTTTGATTTCGTTGCTGGTGGCCGCCTTCTTCTCACCGCCGCAGCCAACGAGAAGCGTTGCCGACATGGCAACCGCGAGCGTTGCGCCCAGCCATTTTTTCCAGTTCTTCCCCAATGTAAGTCCCCCTTTTTCTTCTTGTCTGTGTCCACTTGCCCGCCGCTTGATTAATCGCTTTTTTGTGCAACTTGTTACACTTCCGCTCTGTCAAAGCAACAACAAACAGCAATATTACAACTTGTTATTCATTATAAGAACAACTGTATACTGCTGTCAAGGCAATCTGACTATACGTCCGATGAAAATTTACATTTTCCCCATCTCGTCCTCCAACGTTGTACATTTGTACATTTTAGGCAATAAAAGGGCCCTCTCCTGGCTGAAGAGGGCCCCTTTATTGCCTATGCTTATTTTGTTTTTTAGCGGTGCCTGATGGTCCCTTCCTTCCTGCACTCTTTAATTAAGGATGCTTAAAGGAAATCTGCCGGATTTACCGCCCTGCCGTTCACGCGTACCTCATAATGCAGATGCGAGCCTGTGCTGGCCCCGGTACTGCCCATATAAGCAATTGTGTCGCCTTTTTTGACTCGCTGGCCGGCGCGGACGTTCAATTCCGAACTGTGTCCATAAGCGGTGGATATGCCGTAGCCGTGATCGATCAAGACAAACAAGCCGTAGCCGCCGTTCCAACCAGCCGAAACAACGACACCGTCCGCTGTGGCTTCGATCGGCGTGCCGTAGCTGTCGGCAATATCAATGCCCGGGTGCCAGTCTGATCCGTAACCAAATGGCGAACTCCGCCAGCCAAAGCGGGAAGTAACGTCACCGCTCGTAGGCCAGATGGACGGCGTGGCTGCCAATCTGCTGTTGCGCGCCGTCAGGTCATCCCGCATGTCGCTCAAGCGCTCTTCCCGCGTGGCAAGCTCATCCTTCAGCGCTGCCGTTTGTTGGAGCAGTTGATCGACATTCAGCGGTCCCGGACCGCCTTGCCCGCCAGCACGTTCGCTGCCTGGACGTCTGACGCCTGAGCGGGAAGTCGCTGTGTCTTCCATGTTCAGCGCCCGTCTGACATCACCCTCAAGTTGCGTGAGTCTGTTCATTTCTTCCTGGACGTCAGCGGTTGCTTTCGCCAGTTGCGCAATTTTTTGCTCCTGCTGTTCCTTGTTGGCCCGCAGCAAGGCTAATTCTTGCTGATCTGCTTTAGCTGTGTGAATGGTTGCTTGATAATTTGCAAAAGTGGCCACGCCCGCTGCAATAAAGCAACTTAGCGCGACGGCAGTCACTTTGATCGCCTTCATTGGTACTCGTAAGCTAAACGACTTGCCCCCCCCCCGATGCGGCACGATCATGACCGTATATTCGCGGCGCTCCGGTTTATTCCGCCCATTTTCCAAACATTCTCGCCCCCAAAAATCAGTTTTGCCACCTGAGCGCGTGGCACAATACGTACAGTTCGACGCACAGTGCAAAATTCCTGCCGGAAAGGCTATTTTTTCTCCAGCGCCTTTTGCATCGCTTCCTTTTCCTCTTGCGTCAGAAAATAAGTTGACTGCCCGTTTACGATCGGTTTTGCATAGCACCGCGCTTCGCTGCGCCCGAAAATACTCGACAGCACCACGCCATTATTATTTTCATCCATCAGCGCGATCGCATAACTCAAGTCACTGCCCGTATCGTCGAAAGCGTTAAAGCGGACAATGCCGGCACGCTGAATGCAACCCTTCAATTGTTCTCGCAAAGCCTGGCAGCGGCTGTCTAACTGGACAATATCATCCTTGGCCTGCCGCACATCATCCAAATGTTTCATTAGGATGCGCTCCAGGTTCCCGCCCTCCACGCCGGTCATCAGGCGCTCGTATTTTTTGTTCAATCGGCTCAACTTCATGTTCAAGCGAATAAATACAGCTAGGGAGGCAATTAAAAAGATCACGATCCCCCCGATTATCCAGGGCAAATACTTCATTATCAGTGTCTGCAATACAGCATTTGTTTCCAAGCTGGCAACCTGCCTTCCATTTTTAGCATATTCTGTTTTTCTATTTATTTAGACCCATGCATACGCAATCATCACAGCCACGAGGATGGCCGGCAGCAGACTGGCAACCTTAATTTTCGCGACGCCCAGCATGTTGACGCCAATGGCAATAATCAGCACCCCGCCGGTTCCAGTCAATTCGGCAATCATGGCCTGCGACAGCCACGGGCTGACCACCGACGCCAGCAACGTAATTGTGCCTTGGTATAAAAGCACCGACACCGACGAAAATAGCACGCCTGCCCCGAGCGTCGAGGCGAAAACAACCGCGCCGACACCGTCCAGCAGCGATTTTGCGTATAGTGTCGCGCTATTGCCCGTCAGCCCTTCCTGAAGCGAGCCGACAATCGCCATAGCGCCAACGCAATAGACAAGGCTGGCCGTGACAAAGCCCTCGCTGAAACGCGTGGCGTTGCCGCTGGAAATTTTTTCACCCAACCAGTTGCCAAGCTGATTCAGCCGTTCGTCCAGTTCCAGCCATTCGCCAAGCACGGCGCCGATCGCCAAACTTAAAATGACAATTAAGAAGTTGCTGGATTTCCCGGCCATTTGAAATCCTATGACTAAAACGGCCAAAGACAGTGCCTGCATGATGATTGTTTGATAACGCTCCGAAGCGCCTTTTTGCAGGAGCAACCCCAACAGCGAACCACCAGCAATCGCCGCGGCATTAACCAATGTTCCTTTCATGCCACAATGCCTCCTTGTTTCACGTGGAACATTAGACAATAAAACGTCCCGTCCGCACCTTTTCGTTGCGTTTATCTTGCACTGTCGTCAGCAGTTCCAACAGTCGCTCCAAATCGTCTGAGGAATAAAAGTCGATTTCAATTTTCCCCTTCTTGCCATCCGTCTTAATCCGGACTTGGGTGCCCAATGTATAGATCAGACGCTCCGCTGCATCCGTGACATGCACGTCTGGCAGCGACTCCGCTGTTTTAGCCGCTTGCTCGTCCTTTTCGACTTTCTTGCGGGCGCTGGCTAAGCGGCGCACCTTCTCTTCGACTTCACGCGCCGACAGACCTTGCTCGATTATCAACTCCAGCAGGCTGTCCTGCTGTTCGCCGTCAAGCGCCAAAATCGGCCGCACCTGGCCCGGCGTCAATGTTCCACGTGAAACATGCGCCTGCGCCGCCGGCGACAGCTGCAACAGGCGCAGGGTGTTGGCTACCGCCGAGCGGCTTCGCCCCATTTTTTTAGCAACTTCCTCTTGAGTCAACCCGAAGTCAAGCATGAGGCGCTGAAAGCCCGCCGCTTCTTCAATCGGGTTCAAGTCATGGCGCTGCAAATTCTCAATCAGCGCGATTTCCATCATTTCGGCATCGCTATACGTGCGAACAACGGCAGGCACCTCGGCCAGACCAGCTTCCTTAGCCGCTCGCCAGCGCCGCTCGCCGGCGACGATTTCATAGCCTGCCAGGGTCTTGCGCACGACCAGCGGCTGGATGATGCCGTATAATTTTATGGAAGCAACAAGCTCCGCCAATTTTTCCGGATCAAAAAAAGTGCGGGGCTGATGCGCATTAGGCTTTAGATCGTCAATCTTGATGCTAAACGGCTTCTCCGTATCCAGGGCTTCCGTGTGCGTAAAAATAGCATCCAAGCCTTTCCCGAGACCGCGTGACTTTATCATGCGCCCAACACCTCCCGCGCCAAGTCAAAATAAACTTCTGCCCCTTTAGAACGGGGATCGTACTGGATAACCGGCTGTCCATGGCTCGGTGCCTCGCTCAAACGCACATTGCGCGGGATGATTGTGCGATAAACCTTGGTGCGAAAGTGCTGCTTCACTTCATCCACGACCTGTATGGAAAGGTTGGTGCGCGCATCAAACATGGTCATAACGACGCCCTCCAGCTTAAGGGCCGGATTCAAATTGCGCTGCACAAGCTGCACCGTGTTCATCAGCTGCGCCAGCCCTTCCAACGCATAAAATTCACACTGGATCGGAACCAAGACAGCATCGGCCGCCGTCAAGGCGTTAATCGTCAACAGCCCCAATGAAGGCGGACAATCAATGATGACAAAATCATATTGCGTCCTGACCGTATCTAAAATGCGCTTCAAGCGCGTTTCGCGGCTCATCATCGAGACCAATTCGATTTCAGCCCCCGCCAGCTGGATCGTCGCCGGCAAAATGGACAGATTCGCGACACTTGTGCCGCGAATCATCCTGTCAATCGGCACGTCATTAACCAACGCATCGTATATGCTATACTTCAAAGCATTCTTGTCCACGCCCAACCCGCTGGACGCATTCCCCTGAGGATCGCTGTCAACTAGCAGTACTTTTTGCCCCAATTCCGCAAGGCATGCGCTTAAATTGACAGCCGTAGTCGTTTTGCCCACGCCGCCCTTTTGATTTGCTACAGCCAATACCTTTGCCAACGCTTCGTCACCCCATCACCATACCTAATCACTCTCAGCCAACACACCTATTTTATCATACTTTGCCGGCAAAAAACCCGGCAATAGCAGTAAAAAACCCGGCCGCGGCCGGGTTTTTTACTATTTTTTGCGGTTATTCACAGGAGCTTGCGTCGGAACGCGCATCGTCAAGACGATGTCATCGCCATCTACGTCCTGTTTAACTTTTACCTTAACGCCTGTTCCCTTTAGATCGCCCACAACTTTTTTAATGGTGTTCAAAAAAATGCGGACATCGCGAATTACTTTTATCCTTTTTTTGCCATTTTGTATTTGCTCCGTTGCCACCCGCGCCGCGAGGCTGTCGATCAGACTTTCCGTCTGCCGAACGTTTAACCCGTTTTCAACCACCGCCTGCAGCACCTCAAGCTGAGCCGCCTCACCGTCAACCGCCAGCAGCGCCCGGGCATGGCGCTCAGTCAACGCGTGCTCCCGCACTGCCTGGCGAATCATTGGCGATAGCTTCAACAAGCGCAGCTTGTTCGCGATAGTCGACTGCTTTTTCCCGACGCGCACGGCCATTTGCTCCTGGGTTAAAGAAAACTCCTGGAGCAGCAATTCATAACCTTCCGCTTCCTCCAGAAAATGAAGGTCCTCGCGCTGCAGATTCTCAATCAGTGCTACCTCAGCCACCTCCTGGCTGGTAAACGTGCCTGCCAAAACGGGAACCACCGCCAAGCCAGCCAGCTTGGCCGCCCGCAAGCGCCGCTCCCCGGCAATCAAGAGAAACTGCTCGCCCTCCAAAGGCGCCACCAGCAAAGGCTGGAGCACGCCATAGGCGTCAATCGAAGCGGCTAACTCCTGCAAGGAATCGTCCGAAAAAATCTTGCGTGGCTGGAATGGATTGGCAATAATTTGATCTACCGGAACTGTCATTAGCCGGCCAGCCTCAGCCGGCATTGACGAGTATAACGCCATGATTACACCGCCTCAAAACAAATCAGATCACGTTGAAGGCTGCCAAAACAGCCCTTTTTCTACAAGGGGTTCTTTTCCGGCAGCCCCGCCCGGCGCGGATAAGCAGCCGCACAAGGAGATACTTTTTTAATATAGAGAATAGCCCGGCCGTCGTCAAGCCCAGGCAACGAAGCCGGCACAACTGCTTCCAGCCGGCCGCCCAGCTTTTGCAGCGCTTGCCTTGCGTCAGCGAGCTCCTCCTCATACTTCGACCCCTTCATCGCCACGAAATAGCCGCCGACCTTGACCAGGGGCAAAGTATACTCAGCCAGCACGCTCAGGCGGGCCACCGCCCGCGCCGTAACGACATCGTACTTTTCCCGATGGGCGGCCGCCCGGCCGGCATCTTCCGCCCGCATGTGGCAGACGGTCACATCGGTCAGCTTCAATTCGTCGATTAATTCCTGCAAAAAAGCCAGCCGTTTGGCCAAGGAGTCCATCAGCGTCACTTTCAAGGCGGGCTGATAAATCTTCAGCGCCAACCCGGGAAAGCCCGCGCCGGTCCCCACGTCGCACAGGGATGCCCCCGGCGTAAAAACATCCTGGCGCCAGGCAAGGAAAGAGTCAATCATGTGCTTGACCGCTACATCTTCCGGTGCGGTCAGGGCCGTCAAATTGACATGTTTATTGCGCTCCACCAAGCGTTCGTAGTAAATCGTCAGCTGCTCCAGCTGGCGAGCGGTCAAAGACAATCCGGCCGCCGCAGCCTTGTCAGCGAGAATCGCCTGAAACATTCGCTTCGCCCCCCTTTCTCCGCCGCTGCTCCAGGTAGATAAACAAAACCTGCACATCGGCCGGCGTCACGCCGGAGATTCTGGAGGCCTGCCCTAAAGAACGCGGACGGACCATTGCCAGCTTCTCCCGCGCCTCCTGCGACAGTTCGCTTAAATTCTCATACGGCAAATCTTCCGGCAGGCGCTTTTCCTCCAGCCGCAGCATCTTTTCCACGGCCTGGCGCTGCTTGGCGATATAACCTTCGTATTTGGCTGTTATTTCCAACTGTTCCCGCACGGCCAGCGGAACCTCCGGCAAATCAAACGCCGCGGCCAGCGCCTCGTAAGATACGTCCTGGCGACGCAGCAAATCAAACAGGCTGGTGCCGGTCCGCAAAGGCGCCGTACCGATCGCCGCCATTTTCTCCTGCGCTTCTTGGTTTGCGCCGACAAAATACTGCTTCAAAGCTGCGGTTGTCTCCTCCAAAAGCTGCTTTTTGGCTAAAAAGCGCGCATATCGCTCATCCGTCACCAAGCCCAGCTGCCTGCCCTTCTCCGTCAGCCGCAAATCGGCATTATCCTGGCGCAGCAGCAAGCGGTATTCCGCCCGGGAAGTCATCATCCGATACGGCTCGTTCGTCCCTTTCGTTACCAAATCATCGATCAGGACTCCGATATAGGCGTCCGATCGGGACAGGATAAACGGCTCCTGGCCGCGCAGCGATTGCACGGCATTGATGCCGGCCATCAGGCCCTGCGCCGCCGCCTCCTCATAACCGCTGGTGCCGTTTGCCTGACCGGCAGAAAAAAGGCCTTTGATCGACTTGTGCTCCAAAGAGGGCTGCAGTTGCATCGGATCAAGGCAGTCGTACTCAATCGCGTAGCCGGGGCGCATGATCTCGACCCTTTCCAAACCGGGAATGGTCCGTAAAAAGCGCCGCTGCACCTCGGCCGACAGCGAAGTGGACATGCCCTGGATATACATCTCGTTCGTGTCCAGCCCCTCCGGCTCAACAAACACCTGATGCTGCTCCTTGTCGGCAAAGCGAACGATCTTAGATTCAATGGAGGGGCAATAGCGCGGTCCGATCCCCTCGATGCTGCCGTTGAACATGGGCGAATCAGCCAGGTTCGCCTCAATGATTTCCTTCGTTTCCCGCGTCGTATACGTCAGCCAGCAAGGGGTCTGCTCCTTGATCCGCCGCTCGGTCAGAAAGGAAAAAGCATGGCCCGCCTCGTCGCCTGGCTGAATGGCCATTTTGGTGAAATCAATCGTGCGTCGATCGACCCGCGCCGGGGTGCCTGTTTTAAACCGCAAAAGCTTCACGCCTGCTTCCACTAGGCTAGCCGACAGCCGTTCCGCCGAGCGCAGGCCATTTGGTCCGCCCACGTAATCAACCTTGCCGAAAACAATGCGGCCTTTCAGGTACGTACCGGTCGCCAAAATGACGTTCGGCGCCATGAACGTGTCTCCAGTCTCTGTCTCCACGCCGATAACCGCCTGATCCTTCACCAGCAGCCGGTCCACGACCGTTTGCTTGACCTTGAGGTTGTCCTGGTTTTCCATTGTTTTTTTCATCAGGCGCTGGTACAGGTTTTTATCCGCCTGCGCCCGCAGGGCGTGAACCGCCGGCCCCTTGCCCGTATTCAGCAGTCGCATCTGGATGGCCGCGGCATCCGCCGCCAGCCCCATTTCGCCGCCCAAAGCGTCGATTTCACAAACTAAATGTCCCTTCGCCGGCCCGCCAATCGCCGGGTTGCAGGGCATCAGGGCAATATTATCAAGGCTCAACGTCAGCATCAGGGTGTTGGCCCCCAAACGCGCTGCCGCCAACGCGGCTTCACAGCCGGCATGGCCGGCCCCCACCACAATAACATCATAATGCGTGATCATGTTTCCATCCTCTGTCCTTTACTTTCCGATACAAAACCGGGCGAAAATTTCCGCCAAAATATCGTCGGAAGCATTATCGCCGGTAATCTTGCCCAACGATTCCAGGCAAGCGCGCAGATCGATAATCAGGCAATCTAGCGGCAATCCGGCGGCGTGCGCCGCCAAGGCCGACGCCAGCGAAGCCTCCGCCTGCTGCAAATGGCCCTCTTGCCGCACGCTGCCGACCAACTCGCCCTCCTCAGCCTGCAAGCCGCCCGAGCCAACCGCCAACGTGACTATCGCCTCCGTCAGCGCGTCCAGGCCGGCGCCGGTTTTCGCCGACAGCCGGACAACAGGAATCGGCTGCTGTTCGCCGGCGAACACGGCCGGATCGATCTTGCTCGCCAAATCAGCCTTATTCAACACAACGATCAGCGGCCTGTCTTTCACCTGCTCAAACAAAGCGCGGTCTTCCTCCGACAAGGCCTGCGAGCCATCCAGCAATAACACGATCAGGTCCGCCTGCGCCACCTGGCGGCGGCTGCGTTCCACGCCAATCTTTTCGACGGCGTCGCCCGTCTCGCGAATGCCGGCCGTATCGACCAGCAGCAGCGGGATTCCCTTGACGGTCAGGACTTCCTCCAGCGTGTCCCGCGTTGTTCCGGGGATATCCGAAACAATCGCCCGCTCCTGCTCCAACAGGGCGTTCAGCAGCGTCGACTTGCCTACGTTCGGCTGCCCGACTAAAACCGTCCGCAGCCCCTCACGCATGACCCGCCCGTCTTTGGCGCCCGCCAGCAGCACCCGGATTTGTGCGGCGACCCGACTGGCTACTGCCATCGCTTCGGCGGCCGGCAGTTCCTCGATATCCTCCTCCGGATAATCAATAACCGCCTCCAGCTGCACAATCGTCGCCCGCAACTCCGCCGCCAGTTGCTTAACCTTAGCCGATAGCCCGCCCTGCTGCTGCTGCACAGCAACCCGCAAAGCCCGTTCGCTTTTCGCCTGAATGACATTCATTACGGCTTCGGCCTGCACCAAATCAATGCGGCCGTTCAAAAAAGCGCGCAGCGTGAACTCGCCCGGCTCAGCCAGGCGCGCGCCGGCCTGCAGCGTAAGGCTTAGCACCTTGCGCAACGCAAGCGGGCTGCCGTGGCATTGCAGCTCGACCACCGCTTCCCCCGTATAGGAATGCGGGGCCGGCATATAGATTGCAATCGCCTCATCAACCGCCTGCTGCCCACGCGCATCCCAGACCACGCCGTATACAGCGGTGCGATGCGCGCGGCTGCCCAGGGCAGCGCCTTTGCGGGGCCGGAACAATGCCTCGCCGATACGCAAGCTGTCCGGGCCGCTGATCCTGACCACGCCGATTCCGCCTTCGCTCATGCCGGTGGCAATCGCGCTGATTGTATCCTGCGCAAACATATTTCATCCCCCTAATCAAAAAAACCCAGTAACCGCCGCTACTGGGTTTGTCTGATTGATCATTATCTTCTCAATGCAATCACAACTTTGCGGTACGGTTCTTCACCCTCACTACAAGTTGCAATCCGCCGGTCATGCTGCAAGGCCAGATGAATGGCTTTGCGCTCGTGCGGATTCATCGGCTCCAACACCACTTTTTCGCCGCTGCGCTTTACCTGGCTGGCAATCCGATGCGCCAGCGCAGTCAAGGTTTCCGCGCGCCGCTTGCGGTAATCCTCCACATCCAACACGATGCGGATCCGCTCCTTGGACTCCTTGTTGGCAACAAGGTTGACCAAATATTGCAGCGCATCAAGCGTCTGGCCGTGTTTGCCGATCAAGACGCCTAGTTCGTCGCCATGCATGCGAAACAGGATATGGCCGTCCTCTTCGCCCTGCTCCATTGTGACAGCAAGCTTCATCGAAGCGACAACCTGTTCCAAAAACTGCTTGGCGGCCCCCACTGGGTCCCGGCCCGTCACGGCTTCAGCCGGTTCCGCTGCCGCCTCCGGCGCCTTCTCCAAAACAGAGACCCGCACCTTTGCCAGCCGGCTGCCGAACAAGCCAAAAAAACCCTGCGACGATTCCTCCAGCACTTCCACCTTTACCGCCTCGCGCGCCGCGCCCAGCTCAACCAAGGCAAGCGAAACCGCTTCATCAACTGTCTTGCCCGTTTTTTCTACCGCTATCATCGCCTATACCTCCTCACGGTTTCAGGCTGTCGTACGTGCCGTCCACCATTGTTGTAGTATCTGCACCACATTCGTTACGATCCAGTAGAGCACCAATCCAGCCGAAAATTGCAAGCTGATATAACCGATAAAAATCGGCATGAAGTAGAGCATCATCTTATTTTGCGGATTCGAGGTATCCGTCATGGTTTGCCACGATTGAACGAAGGTTGTCGCCGCCGAGACCACAGGCAACACATAGGTCGGATCGGGATCGGCCAGGCTGGACAGCCACAAAAAAGACGGGGTGCCGATGTAGTTGTAGTCCCGGATCGCATAGAAAATCGCAATCAGGATCGGCATTTGCACCAGAAGCGGCAAACAGCCGGACAACGGATTGACGCCCGATTCCTTGTAAAGCTTCGCCACCTCGGCGTTCAAGCGCTCTTTATCGTTTTTATACTTCTCCTGCAGCGCCTTCATCTTCGGCTGCAGCTCGCCCATCGCCTTCATTGAACGTATCTGTTTCACCGTCAACGGGTAGAGCAACATTTTAATCACAATCGTCATGACAATAATGGCGATACCATAATTTGCAAAGCCCAGCGACACCAGCAAATCATAGCAGTATGTCAACAGGGTCTGCACTATGCCACTCAAAAAATCCAAGTATAATCACTCCTCAATATAAGTAAGAACTAATTGATCTTATCTATTTTACTGGATCATAACCGCCGGGATGAAAAGGATGGCACTTGCACAGACGCTTTAGCGTCAACCATCCGCCCTTGCGTGATCCGTATTTTTCGATCGCCTCTACTGCGTATTGGGAACACGAAGGATAAAACCGACAAGAAGGCGGCAAAAACGGGGACAGCAGCACCTGATAGAAACGAACGCACCAGATCATCACACGCGCCACTTTACTTCACCTGTCTTATCTTGGCGGTCATACGCCGGCACAAGCGCAAAAAAAGGGCTTCCACCTGTTGAAAAGATGCCCCCAGCAATGGCTTGCGCGCTACTATTATAACGTTGACATGCTCGGGCAGCTCGCTTTGATGCAGCCGGAAGGCCTCGCGCATCAAACGCTTAATGCGGTTGCGAACAACCGCATTGCCCATTTTTTTCCCCACCGCAAAACCGATTTTTTTCGGCTGCCCCGGACTTTCTGACCAATACAGCACACCTGCTCGCTCCACTACGGAGTTGCCGGTTTTATAAACTGCCTGAAAAGACTTATTTTTTTTAAGCCTGTTCACCCTGCGAAATTTAAACATGTCTCTTTTCTCCAAGCTTCCATGAAACGGACAAGAAGCTTGCCCGTTACATGGAAAAAATAGGCCACCAAAGCGGCCTATTACGCGGACAATACTTTTCTACCTCTTGCCCGTCTTCTTTTCAGAACTTGACGGCCTCCGAGACTCTTCATTCTTTCCCGAAAACCATGCGTTCTTTTCCGCCAGGTGTTGTTAGGTTGGAATGTACGCTTCACGGACTACACCTCCTCTAATAATGGATATTCTGATATGGCATACGCCACCAGCTTAACTGAATATCAGGATAGCTATAGAAATTATATGTCACCGGTCCGGCAGTGTCAAGCAAGGCAGCGAATAAGTTTTCCGGGCCTGTTGATAACTCTGGTGTTTTTCTGTGGAAAATCCCCTCGTTCTGTTGATAACTTTCCGTGTTTCTGTTAGTATAGTGAGCGAGGATTTTATCCACAAAAATTCAATAAACCTGTTGTTAAGTCAAAAAAAACAAGGCTTATCCACAAATGCTTGAGTTATCAACAGGATTATCCACAAATCAATACACATGCCCGTTCTTATTTGTATTTCAGGTAACTGCGGAACTTTTTTAGCTCCGTTGTTACTTTTTTTCTCCTCATTCTGCCTTTATTATCCACACTTATTCACATATGGGGATATGTTTGTGGATATTTTTTTCCGTTTGAAAATTTACCTATTTGAAAGGATGTCTACGAAATGGAATCAGTAAAGCTTGCTGATGTGTGGCAAGAAACGCTCAAACGCATGGAACAGGAGGTCTCCCGTCTCGTTTTTACCACCTGGATCAAATCCGCCATGCCGCTTTCCGCCACCGACACCACCTTCGAAATTGGCGTTCCGAAAAAATTCGTCAAAGAATGGATCGAAGACAACTACTCCTCCCGTATACAGCAAGTGCTTCAAGAAATCACAGGTGAATCGTTGCAGTTGAAAATTACCAATTTAGATATAAAGGATGAGGACGAGGTCGCGGCGCCGGTTGTGCAGACCGTTAAACCGGCCGCGCCTGAACCAACGCCGGCCGTCGAAGTCCAATCGGCCGCGGAAGTGGAAAGCGCTCAAGCGCAGGCAGCGGAGGATGTGCCGGCGCTCTTGAATCCCAAATACACCTTTGAATCCTTCGTCATCGGCAACTCCAACCGCTTCGCTCATGCCGCTTCGCTGGCCGTCGCCGAAGTGCCGGCCAAAGTCTATAATCCGCTGTTTTTATACGGCGGGGTCGGCCTGGGGAAAACCCACCTGATGCACGCGATTGGCAACCGCATTCAACAAAACCACCCGTATTTAAAGGTTCTGTATATTTCCAGCGAAAAATTCACCAACGAACTGATCAATTCCATTTTGCACGGCAATCCGGAAGCTTTCCGGCAAAAATACCGCAACATCGACTGCCTGCTCGTCGACGACATTCAATTCTTATCGAAAAAAGAGCATACGCAGGAAGAATTTTTCCACACCTTCAATACGCTGCACGATGCCAATAAACAAATCATCATCTCCAGCGACCGGCCGCCAAAAGAAATCCCCACCCTCGAAGACCGGCTTCGCTCCCGGTTTGAATGGGGCTTGATCACCGACATTCAGGCGCCGGACTTGGAAACGCGCATCGCCATTTTGCGCAAAAAGGCCCTGCAAGAGAACATCACGATCCCGAACGAAATCATGGTGTACATCGCCAGCCGCATCGACAACAACATCCGCGAGCTGGAAGGCGCTTTGATCCGCGTCATTGCCTTTGCCTCGCTCAAAAAAGAGCCGCTCTCCCTGGACATGGCCACGGAGGCGCTAAAGGGTCTGTTGGCCGACAACGTCGGCCGCCCGGTAACGATCGATAAAATCAAAGAGATTGTCGCCAGCTATTTCCGGCTCAAGCTCGATGACCTGATCGCCAAAAAACGAACCCGCAACGTCGCTTATCCGCGGCAAATCGCCATGTACCTGGCCCGCGAAATGACCGACAGCTCTTTGCCGCGCATCGGCGAAGTCTTCGGCGGCCGCGACCATACCACGGTCATCCACGCCTATGAAAAAATCAGTAAAGAACGCGCCGACGACGCCAAGCTCGACCAAACGATCAAGGAACTGACAAAGCGCGTGCAGCAAGGATAAGTTGTTCACAACTATGCGCATAACCATGTGCACCAAATGTGAATAAAACCAGCGGTGAGAAAAGCCGTGGGTATGTTGATAAGCTCGTCCGATTCGCCCACAGTTTATTAACACCGCAAAACAACGGGCGCCACATGCACTTTGACGCCTTTGCACATTATCCACAGCCCTTACTACTAATACGACTATAAGCTTTATCTTTATATAACCTATTATTCATATAGGAGGCTCTGTTCATGAAAATCACCTGCTCCACACATAAATTGCAAAAAGCCATTCAAATGCTGCAAAAAGCAATCCCATCCAAGACGCCAACGCCGATTCTGACCGGGATTTATTTAGAAATTCGCAATCAACGCCTGGAAATGCAGGCCACCGACTACGAGATCGGCATCGTTTGTTCGATGGAGGCGACGGTCGAACAGGAAGGAAAGATGGTCGTACCGGGCCGTACTTTTTCGGAATTGGTCCGAAAATTGCCTGGGGATAACGTTTCGCTCTTTTCGGAAGACAACGGCCATACTATCCACATCCATTCTGATCGCGCCAAATTCCGCTTAGTCGGTCTGCCTGTGGAAGAGTATCCGGTGATTCACAAACTCGAAAGCGACAAGCAGCTGGTGCTGGCCGACGACGTTCTGCGGGACCTGATCAAAAAAACCGTCTACGCCTGCTCCAATGACGAATCAAGGCCGGTGTTCACCGGCGTCTTGTTTGAAGTGAAAAACAATAACGTCAGTTTCGTCGCCACCAATACGCACCGCTTGGCCTTGCGCCGCAAGGAGCTGGCGAGCAGCGAAACGCTGTCCTTCATCATTCCCGGCAAAATCCTTCAGGAATTGGCGAAAAACCTGTCCAGCGATTTGCCGGAGAACGTCACGCTGAGCTGGAAGAACAAACAGCTGGCCTTTTCCTTCGACGACGTCTATTTTGAAACCCGTCTGCTCGAAGGTAATTTTCCTGATTACAACCGCGTCATTCCCGCCTCCTTTGCGACCCGGGTCAGAATCAACACGGCGGCCTTCTTGTCCGCGGTTGAGCGCGTCTCGCTTTTGTCAAAGGACGGCGACTACAATATCATCCGCCTGCAGGTGGAGGAAAATGAGCTGACCATCACGTCGAATAATCCGGAGATCGGCAATGCCACGGAAACGCTCGCTTGCATTACCGAAGGCAACGGCATTGAAATCGCCTTCAACGCAAAATATGTCGGCGAAATGCTGAAAACGATCGAAGAAGAATACATGACTTTCCAGTGCAATACGCCGGTCAGCCCGGCCTGCTTGAAACCGGCTTCCGATGACCACTATTTGTACGTTGTCACGCCGGTGCGGGTGGCCTACTGATGAAAACGGAAAAAATGACAGTTGCGATTCATACCGAGTGGATTCCGCTGGACAAGCTGCTGAAATTCGCCGGCGTCGTCGAGACCGGCGGGCAGGCGGGAGAGCTGATCGCCGAGGGCCTGATTCGCGTCAATCAGGCGCCGGTCCATGAAAAACGCAAAAAAATCCGCCCCGGCGATGTGGTCGCGATCGGAAACGAAGTGATCCTGACCATTAGCCAGGAAGAAGCGCAATAAGGACTGTTGCTATGCATATCGACAGGTTGTTTGTGCGAAATTTTCGCAACTACGAGCAGGGTGATTGGCATTTGTCGCCTGGCATCAACATCTTTTACGGAGAGAATGCCCAGGGAAAAACCAATCTGCTGGAAGCGGTGTATTATTGCGGCGTCGGACACTCCCACCGCACGAGCCAGGAGGAAGACCTGATTCGCTGGGGGGAAAACCAGCTGGCGGCGGCCGTGCAGTTTACGCGCCAGGGTTTGCAACACACGCTGCAGCTCAAACGCGAACGCCAGCCGCGCAAAAAAGAAATTAAGCTTGATCGACAAGTCATACGTGCAAAAGAGCAACTGGGCGAAATGCCTGTTGTTCTTTTTTCGCCTGAAGATTTGCAATTGATCAAAGGGGAGCCGGCTTTGCGCCGGCGTTTTCTTGATCTGGAGATCGCGCAGTCGAATCGCCGTTATTATCAGGACCTGGTGCGCTATCAGCGCATCGTCCTGCAGCGCAACAAATTGCTAAAAGCCATTCGCGAAGGGCTGGCGCACAAAAACGAGCTGGAGGCCTGGGATCAACCCTTCAGCGACAGTGCGGCCAACCTGATGGTGGAGCGGGAAAAAGCCGTGGCCCATTTTTCCGCCCTGGCGAATGAGGTTCACCAACTGATTGCCGGCGGCCGGGAGTCGCTCCAAGTTGCCTACCAGGTGGCGGGGGAGGGGCAGGCACCGTCCGGGGGGACAAAGTCAGATTGGCAGGCGTGGTATGAGCGGCTGCTGCAAAACACCCGCACGTCTGACATCGCCCGCGGCAGCACTTCGCTTGGACCGCATCGGGACGACCTGCTGTTTTTGTTAAAGGAGGGTCCGTTCAAGGCGTTTGCTTCGCAAGGCCAGCAGCGGACGGCCGTGCTTTCCCTGAAGATTGCCGAAGTCACCTTCGTGCAGCAGGCGGTCGGATTTTATCCGATTTTGCTTTTGGATGACGTCATGAGCGAATTGGACCAGAAGCGGCGCGAGCAGCTGCTGGCGTTTATTTCCGGCAAAATCCAAACTTTCATTACGGGAACGGAATGTTCAATGCTGCATCCAGACAGTATGGCGGCTTGCTTTATGGTGAAAAATGGAGCTTTGGGAGACGGTGGCAGTGGATCAAATTAATGGCGTATTATCCTTGGTCGTGACAAAATTAGGCGGACGGGCAAAAGAAAAATTTTGGTCCGCCTGGCTGTATGTCCATTGGCCGAATATCGTCGGGGCCGACATCGCGGCGCAAACACAGGTAAAGCACATCGAGCGCGGCGTCTTATTCATCGCGGTTGCCAGCTCAGTTTGGCAGCATCATTTGTCGATGATGAAGCCGGATTTGATCAATAAGCTGGCCCAGCAGACAAACGGAGCGGTCGCGGATCTGCGTTTTGTGTCCGGGGTTTTGGATAAAGCGGATCTGGCTGAACCGGCGCCAGTCAGCAAGCCGGTTTTGGAGGCGTTGACGCTTGAGGAAGAAGCGCGCATCAAGCAGCAGGTGCAGATGCTGCAGGATCCGAAAGTGCGCTACTCGCTGGAAAAGCTGCTGAAAAAAGACCTGAAATGGAAAAAGGCGCACCAAAAACACGGCGCTGCTTCATGCGCCGTGTGCGGCACCGTTTGCAGCCGGGGAGAAAAATTGTGCGTGGGCTGCGCCCGGAAGGCAGCGGAAGAGACGCGGGAAAAAGTAAAAGAGATTTTGCGCGAAGTGCCTTGGCTGACATATGAGGTATGCCGAAGTTACGTAAAATGTGATAGAATACAATTTGATAGAGCCAAAAACGAACTGATTGATCATTGTTGGCGCCGGCTGGCAGGAGAAGAGCAGGATCGAAAAACTGCGCTTTTGCTGACGATGCTGGAAAAGAATTGTTCGCCGGAAACGTTGACCGAATCTATGATCGTGCAAACAATGGAAAAAGCAAGGAGGAAGGCGGATGTTTCTTCACCTGGGTTCCGACGCTATGGTTCCCATAGCGGAAGTCATAGCAATACTGGATATTCGCAATAAAAAAAGCGCTGCCTATCGTCACTATCTGGCGGATAAAAAACTGAATAAGCCGATTGTTGACTTGGCTGACGGTGATCCGTCAAGTTACGTGTTGACAAATAAAACTGTATATTTATCCAATATTTCTTCGCTCACCTTAAAAAAACGCGCGGAAGAAGAAATTTATCAGGACGCAGTTTATTCATTGAGTCGGGCAACAGGAGGATACTGATGGAAGACACGACAGTTAATAATGGTCATTATGATGCCGGCCAGATCCAGGTCTTAGAGGGCCTGGAGGCTGTTCGCAAACGCCCCGGCATGTACATTGGCACGACCTCGTCGCGCGGCCTGCACCACTTGGTCTACGAAGTGGTGGACAATAGCATTGACGAAGCGCTGGCCGGCTATTGCACGGCCATTGAGGTCTATATTCACCCTGACAACAGCATTACGGTTACGGATAACGGCCGCGGCATCCCCGTTGACATGCATGCGGTCGGCAAACCGGCGGTCGAGGTTGTCATGACCGTGCTGCACGCCGGCGGCAAGTTTGGCGGCGAAGGCTACAAGGTTTCCGGCGGCCTGCATGGCGTCGGCGTGTCGGTCGTCAATGCGCTGAGCGAGTGGCTGGAAGTGGAAGTTTGCCGGGACGGCAAAAAGTACAGCATGCGCTTTGAACGCGGCAAAACGGCGCGGCCGCTCAGCCAAATCGGCACGACCGACACGACCGGCACGAAGGTCACCTTCAAGCCGGATGCGGAAATTTTTGAAGACACCGTCTATCACTTTGACGTGTTGCGCCAGCGCCTGCGCGAACTGGCCTTTTTGAACAAAGGGATCAACATTACCTTGATCGACGAACGCGATGGCGCGAGCAAGACGTTTCATTACGAAGGCGGCATCGTTTCTTTTGTTGAGTACCTCAATAAGAGCAAGGATGTGCTGCATAAGCCCCCTGTGTACGTGGAAGGCGAAAAGGACACCACGATCGTCGAGGTGGCCTTGCAGTACAATGACGGTTATGTGGAGAATATTCATTCGTTTGTTAATAATATTAATACAGAAGAAGGCGGCACCCATTTAAGCGGCTTGAAAACGGCCTTGACCCGCACGATTAATGATTATGCAAAGAAAATGAATATGCTTAAAGACAACGAGGAGAACCTCAGCGGTGAGGACGTGCGGGAAGGCTTGACCGGCGTCATCAGCATCAAGATTCGCGAACCGCAGTTTGAGGGGCAGACGAAGACGAAACTGGGCAACAGCGAAGTGCGCGGGATTGTCGACGGACTTGTCAGCGAGCAGCTCGGTTACTTCTTCGAGGAAAACCCGCAAATAACGAAAAAAATTATCGAAAAAGCGATTCTGGCGACGCGCGCCCGGGCGGCCGCGCGCAAGGCGCGGGAACTGACGCGCCGCAAGAGCGCGCTGGAAATCAGCTCCCTTCCGGGCAAGCTGGCCGACTGCTCGATTCGCGATGCGGAGCAAACGGAAATTTACCTCGTCGAAGGTGATTCCGCCGGCGGCTCCGCCAAGCAGGGGCGCGACCGCCGCTTCCAGGCGATATTGCCGCTGCGCGGTAAAATTTTGAATGTCGAAAAAGCCCGCCTGGATAAGATCCTGACCAATGAAGAAATTCGCTCGATGATTACGGCGTTTGGCAACGGGATTGGCGAGGATTTTAATTTAGAAAAAAGCCGGTACGGCAAAATCATCATCATGACTGACGCCGACGTCGACGGCGCGCATATTCGGACGCTGCTGTTGACATTCTTCTACCGCTACATGCAGCCGCTGATCAAGGAAGGCCGCGTCTACATCGCGCAGCCGCCGCTGTACTTGCTCAAAAAAGGCAAGGAGCAGTGGTATCTGTATAACGACGACGCCCTGTCCAAGCTGCTCAATGACATTGGGCGCGACAGCAACTACAACATCCAGCGCTACAAAGGCCTGGGCGAAATGAATCCGGAACAGCTTTGGGAAACGACGATGAATCCGGAAGCCCGGACGATCCTGCAGGTGACGCTCGAGGACGCCATGGAGGCGGATGAAATCTTCTCCGTTTTGATGGGCGACAAGGTCGAGCCGCGCCGCCAGTTTATCGAAGAGCATGCGCATGAAGTTACGAACCTCGATCTGTAATTAATCGAGCGCAATGAAAAGAGCAGCCCGAACCACTTTTAAAGCCGGTTCGGGCTGCCTTTTTTCTTGCCGTAAACAGCCGGTTAATTGTCAATGGCGTCAATGAGCGTGACGGGGACGGAAAATGCCAATCCGCTGCAAGTTTTTTATCAAAAAGCGGATGAAAGTGGTATACTGTTAGCCAAAAGCCAGTGTTTTGCCCAACAATAGCTTTACAATGGTGAGGGGGCGAATGATATGCGTATCGATTACCACATGCATTTTGAATACGGAAATTACACACTCGAGTGGGCGAAGGGGTTTTTTGAATCAGGCCGGAGGCGGGCAATCGACGAGATCGGCATCGCCGAGCACAGCCATGGCTTCATCGAGTTTAAGGAGTTGTATTACAAGGAACTGGTTTTGGACCAATCGCCAGTGGGGCAGTTTCAGCGCAAATGGCTGGCCAGCAACAAGTTCAAGTACAGCCTGAGCGATTATTTTCAGTTTATGAACCAGTTGAAGCAGCAAGGCTATGCGGCAAAAATCGGCATCGAAGTCTGCAACTTCCACGATCATGAGGCGGTGCGCGCCATCTTGGATGAATATCCTTTTGACTACATCATCGGCTCGATCCACTTTTTGAACGGCTGGGGCTACGACGCCTCTGACCTGCAATTCGTCTGGCAAGATTACCGTCTGCAGGATATCTATGAATGGTATACGGCGGAAGTGGAGAGTCTGTGTTCATCAGGCCTGTTTGACATCCTGGGCCATCCGTTCAACGTCAGGCTGTTCAAGCATTTTCCCGATTTTGACGTCAGTCCGTACTTGGAGCGGGCCGCCTGCGCGCTGCAAAAAAGCGGCATGGCGATTGATATCAACACGGGTACGCTGTACCGCTATCCGGTGCAGGAAATTTCCCCTTATCCGGACTTTATGCGGATGGCGAAACAGTATGACCTGCCGATCGTCCTCTCTTCGGACGCCCACAAGCCGGAGGATTGCGGGCGGCATATCGATGACGCGAAAGCGTACGCCGAGTCGTTTGGGTATGACAGGGTGCTGGTGTTCTCGCAGCGCAAGGCGCAAAGCGTGCCGCTGACGTAATGGCGTTTATAGCAAAAAAATCCGTAGACAACGTTTTGGCGTTGTCTACGGATTTTTTATTGCTCAACATAGCCTAAATCTCGGGAGATGAGGCTGCCATACTGCTTAACATAGCCGATATATTGTTCAATTTTTCCTTCGGCAAAGCGAAAGTCTGGGCCGGCGATGGAAATGGCGGCAATGACTTTGCCAGCGGCGTTGCGAATCGGGGCGGATATCGAAGCAATGCCGGCGCTGCGCTCGGCATGGCTGACGGCATAGCCCTGCTGCCTGATGGCAGCGGCTTCGCCCGGCGGCAGCCGGGCATCGTCGGCTGGGGTGTTCCGGAAAGAAAGCAGCAATTTACCTGACGAGCCTTTATCCAAGGGGAGCAGTTCACCGACAGAAATCACTTGGCGCAGCGGCTCGCGGCTCTGCACGCGTTCAACGCACATGCGGTGTGTTTTTTGATCGATCCAAAGGGAAGCTGATTCGTTGGTCAGATCGCGCAACTCTTTCATGTAGGGGAGCGCGACAGAACGAAACTCCAGGTCGTTCAAATAGGCGCTGCTCAGCAGCAGAACGCGATGGCCAAGGGAATACATGGCATTTTCTTTGTCGTGGCGCAGATAGCCGCGGCGTTCGAGGTTTTTGACCATCCGATGTACCGTTGCCTTGGGTAGTGCGGTCGCTTCCACCAGATCGTCTAAATTTTGTTTGTGACGGTCTTTTAGCGCAAATGATTCCAATATATCAAGAGCCCGGTCGACCGTTCTCATTCCGTCCAATGCATTCATCCTTCCATAAGCCATAATAATGCGGCTATAAATTGCTCACATTCAGTATTGTACCATACGAAGAAGAAAATCTTACTACGTGACGGTTGAAAAAGATGAATCGTTTTGATAAAAAAGCATATTTTCAGACTAGACAAATAACGGCTATGGTGCTACGATGATATCACTAAATGATATTTAATACCACACAGTGAAATATAAAATAAAACAGGGGGCATAGAGATGAATTTATTATCAGGAGTGCGAGTACTGGATCTTTCCACCGTTATTGCCGCGCCGTTTGCGGCCGGCCTAATGGCCGACTTTGGCGCCGACGTTATTAAAGTCGAACAGCCGGAAGGCGGCGATCCTTTCCGCCGCTTAGGGCCATACCACAACAAGGAGGGCTTGCGGTGGGCCTGCATGGGACGCAACAAGCGCTGCATCACCCTGGACTTGCGAAAAGCGGAAGGCAAGGAAATACTGTTGAAGCTGGTTGCCAACTGCGATGTGCTGATTGAGAATTTCCGGGTGGGAACGCTGGATAAATGGGGCCTGGACGCAAAGACGCTGAAAAAAGCAAATCCCGATCTGATTATTGCCCGCGTTACCGGTTATGGCCAAACTGGGCCCTACGCACCGGTTGCCGGTTTTGGGACGCCAGCCACGGCTTTTTCCGGCATGACCTACATCACCGGTTATCCGGACCGGCCTCCGGTCAGCCCGTCCTTCTCCTTGGTTGACTATGTTACCGGGCTGTATACCGCGATGTCGGTGATGATGGCGCTTTATCATCGCGATGCCCTGAACGGCAAAGGGCAGGAAATTGATTTAAGCTTGTATGAAGGCATCTTCCGGATGATGGAAATTCTTGTGGCCGACTACGATAAAAACGGCGTAATTCGGGAACGCAAGCCGAAATTGAGCGGTACATCCAGTCCGGGTGGCACGTACCAAACAAAAGACGGAAAATGGGTTGTGCTGGTGTGCAGCACCGACCGGACCTGGGAATATTTAACCAATGCGATGCAACGGCGTGATTTGCTGACCAACCCGCATTTTGATACGATGCAGAACCGGGTGGCTAACGATGCGGAATTGGATGAGATTGTTAAGGGTTGGATTCATTCCTATACGTACAAAGAGTTGAAGGAGATTGTCGATCGTGAAGGGGTTCCGGTCAGCCTCATTTACAGTGCGGAAGACATTTTTGAAGATCCGCATTATGCCGCTCGCAACGATATTGTTGAAATGCCGCACAAGCGCTTGGGAAGCATAAAAATGCCCGGTGTTTTCCCAGTCTTCAGTGAGACGCCCGGCGAGATAAAATGGGTTGGTCCGGAGTTGGGTGAACATAACCAGGACGTTTATGGCGGTATTTTAGGCTTGAGCCAAGACGAGATTGCCGAATTGCGGGCGAAGAACATTATTTAATTAAATGCGGTTGCAATGCAAGGGCGGACAGCCGCCACCGCGATGAGCGCATGGGTGAGAGGTTGGAGGAAAGATGATGAGCGAATGGAAATGGCCGGATCACGTCACGATTTGCGAGGTCGGCTTGCGGGATGGGCTGCAAAATGAACAGAAGATCTTGAGCGTCGAGGAAAAACTGGCGCTGTTGGATATGGTGGTCGACTCCGGGATCAAGATCATCGAGGTCGGCTCGTTTGTCCATCCAAAAGCCGTGCCGCAGATGGCGGACACGGAAGAAGTCGCCCGGAAGATGAAGCGGGTCGAGGGCGTGGAGTATCGCGCGTTGGTGCCGAACTTAAAGGGCCTGGAGCGGGCGCACAACGCCGGCTTGACGAAAGCGAAGCTGACGGTGTCGGTCAGCGATACGCACTGCCTGGTGAACTTCAACAAAAAGCCGGTGGAAATGATGGCCGGCTTTGCCGAATGCGTCGAGTACGCGGCGAAAAACAACATCACGATTTCCGGCGCCCTGTCGTCGGCCTGGGGCTGCGCGTTTGAAGGGCGCAGCCCGGTGGAAAAGATTGAAAAAATCGTCCGCGAATTCTTGAAGCTCGGGATCACGGAATTGTCGCTGTCGGACGCGACCGGCATGGGCAATCCGCGCCAGGTATATGAAGTCTGCCGCTACATGGTCAAGGCCTTCCCGCAGGTGAGCTGGGTGCTGCACTTCCACAACACGCGCGACATGGCGATGGCCAACATCGTCGCCGGCCTGCAAGCCGGCGTCACGAAGTTTGACGGCGCGTTCACCGGTCTGGGCGGCTGCCCGTATATTCCCGGCGCGGCCGGCAATATCGCCACCGAGGATGTCGTTCATATGCTGCAGGAGATGGGGCTCAACACCGGCGTCGATTTGCGCAAGGCGATGGCCACAGCCCGGGCGGCGCAGGAGATGGTCGGCCATCCCGGCGCCAGCGCCGTGCTGCGGGCCGGGTGCAATGACGACTTGAAGACGGCGCAAAACGCCAAGCGCCAGGAGAACAAGTAAGCTGTGCCATAATAAAGAAAAGAAATGGCCTTCCTTTATCAGCAGGCTATTTCTTTTCAGAAAATATTATTAGAAAATTTCAATTATGTGGAGGGTTCATAAATGATCAGGTGGTTGGCTTTATTAGCGGTGCCGGCAGCGATTCTGACTATGCCTGTACCAGCCGGTTTGACGGCCGAAGCGTGGAAATTGTTTGCGGTCTATTGTGCGGCCATTTTAGGGCTGATTATTCGTCCGGCCGTAGAATCAATCGTGTTATTGGCCGTTGTCGCGATGGGATCGTTTATTTTGCCGGTCGGGAAAATGCTCAGCGGTTTTGGCAACTCAACTGTCTGGATGGTTTTTTCCGCCTTCTTGATCAGCCAGGCCTTCGCCGACACGGGGCTTGGCAAGCGGGTGGCCCACATCATGATCGGCCGGTTTGGCAAATCGGCTTTGGGCCTGGTGTATAGTGCGGCGCTCACGGATTTATTGCTCAGCCCGGCGACGCCGTCGAATACAGCCCGCTCCGGCGGGATCGTTTACCCGATTTTTCGCAATGTGGCTGGCGCACTAGGATCAGAGCCGGGCGCTACGGGCCGAAAAATTGGTTCGTTTTTGACCCTGGCCATGTACGGCATCAGCATGACAACCTCGTCGCTCTTCATCACCGCCTGCGCTCCGAATGCGCTGATGGTCTCGTTTGCGAAGAACATCTTAAAAGTTGATGTCAGCTGGATTCAATGGGCGGTGGCGTTGTTTTTGCCGGGGATATTGATGCTGGCGGTTGTTCCTTATATCATTTACAAATTATATCCGCCGGAAATGAAAGCGATTGATAACGCTGAAGCGATGTCAAAGCAGGGGCTGGCTGAATTAGGGCCAGTGTCGGTGAAGGAAAAGTTATTGATGCTGTTCTTCGGGCTGGCGATTGTCGGCTGGTCAACCGGCAGCATCACAAAAATCGACGCGACGACCATTGCCTTGGCCTTCTTCAGCCTATGCACGATTTTTAAATTAATTTCCTGGGACAGCGTTTTGGCCAACAAAGGCGCCTGGAGCACGCTGATGTGGTACGGCGGGATTATCGGCATCGCCAATGCCTTGGCGGGCGCTAAGTTCTTCACCTGGCTGGCCGACATCACGGCGAAAAATGTGCAACTGGCTGGTTATAATGCTTATATCGTCCTGTTTGTGCTGCTCGTAGTCAGTTTGCTGGTCCGCTATGTGTTTGCCTCGATGGGGGCGTACGTGGGCGCGTTCATTCCTGTTCTCTTCGCCTTGGGCTTGGTTGCGCAGGCGCCGGTTCTGCCGCTGGTGTTCCTGATTTCCGCCTCCGCCGCTTACGGTTGCCTCTTGACCCATTACGGCGGCGCCGTGGGGCCGGTTTTGTTCGGCACCGGCTATGTGGATCAAAAAACCTGGTGGAAAGTCGGCGCCATTTTGGTGGCCGTGAATGTGGTTGTGTATATGACGCTTGGCCTTGGCTATTGGAAAGTGATCAGCTTGTGGTGAGTTGATGTTGTCTAAAAATGTGTTGAGGTGGGATACAGCATGAAATATGATGTGTTGATCAAAAACGGCACCGTCATTGATCCGGCGGGCGCCATGAGTTGCGTGGTTGACGTGGCGATAATCGGCGATAGAATCGGTGCGGTTGGAGAAAATTTGCCTGGGGAGGCGGCGGCGGTGGTTGATGCAAAGGGCCTGGTCGTAACTCCCGGATTGATCGATTTTCACACGCACGTGTTTTACGGCGGTACGGATATCGGGGTTTCGCCGGACGGCGCGTTTTTGCCGCTGGGCGTGACGACGGCGGTTGACACGGGCAGCGCCGGCTCGGCCAATTACGCCGTTTTTTCGTCGGCGATCATCGCCAACAGCGTTGTCCGGATCAAGGCCTATTTAAATGTCTGCCCGGCGGGGCTGAGCACGGTCAAATATCACGAAAATGTTTCCCCGCAGTGCTACGATGCGGCCAAGATGGCGCGCGTGCTCGATCGGTATGGCGAGGAAATCCTGGGCTTGAAAATTCGCATCAGCAAGGAGCTGGTGGAGGCGGCGGGCCTGGAACCGTTGCGGCAAACGATTGCGCTGGCCGAGCAGTTCAACCTGCCGGTGGCAGTTCATACGACCAATCCGCCGGAGGACACGGCAGAAATAGCTAAGCTGCTGCGCAAGGGCGACATTTATGTTCATGTCTACCAAGGGACGGGCAATACGATAATTGACAAAGATGGCAAGGTGAAAGGAGAAATCAAGGCGGCGCGTGAACGGGGCGTTCTGTTTGACGCGGCCAACGGCGGCAATCATTGGACGTATGCCGTAGCCAGCGCCGCGCTGGAAGACGGCTTTTTGCCCGATATTATCAGCACCGACATTACGACCAAAACGCTGTATAAGGCGCCCGTTTTTGGCTTGCCGTATGTTATGTCAAAATACCTCAATATGGGGATGAAACTGGAAAAAATCGTGGCGGCCTGCACGAGCGTGCCGGCGCGTCTGATGAACCTGGCCGGAAAGATCGGCACGCTGCAGCCGGGCGCCTACGCCGATGTTGCGATATTTGCCGTAGAAAAGGCGTCAGTCAAATTTCCGGATACAAAGGGTGTCGTGATGGTCGGAGAGCAGCTGATTGTTCCGAAGATGACGATGAAAGACGGCATTGTGCTGTATAAGGATATCGCGATGAGCTAGGCTGTGGAAGCATGTTAAGTTCAGCTTAATCACTAAGTGATTTAACCGTTAGGAAAGGAGAGTAGTTGCGGTAAAGAGCGAAAGAGGACAGGAAAAATACAGCAGAACTGGAGGTCAGGAGTATGTCTTTATTAGCCATAGTCGGGTTTGTCATGGTGGCAGTCTTTATGCTGCTCATCATGACAAAAAAATTGCATCCTGCAGTCGCACTGATAGTTGTACCGTTTTTTGTTGCGCTTAGCTTTGGTTGGGGGCCGGAGTCGGGCAAATGGATTGTGGCCGGCGTGAGGAAGGTCGTACCGACCAGCGTCATGCTATGCTTTGCCATCGTTTATTTTGGCGTTCTCATTGATGTTGGTTTCTTTGATCCGCTGGTAAATAAAATCCTGCAGTTTGTTAAAGGCGATCCGGTGAGGCTTTGCGTTGGCACAGCGGTTCTGGCGGCGATCGTTGCCTTGGATGGCGATGGCGCAACCACTTATATGGTCACTTGCACCGCGTTGCTCCCGCTGCACAGAAAACTCGGCATCAGGCCGATTCTGCTGCCCACGCTGTGTTTGATGCAAGTCAGCATCATGAACATTCTCCCCTGGGGCGGACCGTCCGGCCGCGTATTGATCGTGACCGAAACAAGCGTTTCGCAACTGTTTGGACCATTAGGGCCAAGCCTTGCGGTCGCCCTCGTCTGGGTATGTCTAGTTGCTTACTACTGGGGATTGCAAGAAAGAAAACGCCTTGGCGTGCTGAGTTTTTCGGCCGACGAATATTCTGAGTTCATTGCTGGATCTGCTCAGGAACGCCCAAAACAAGCGGTGTATATATGGTGGATCAATTTGGCGATGACGATTGGCCTGCTCGTTATGCTAATGATGGAAATTATTCCGTTGGCGGCGATGTTTACCTTGGCGGCCGCCTTTGCCTTGATCATTAACTACCGCACCGTCAAGGATCAAGCGGTGGTGATTGAAAAACTCGCCCCGGATTGTTTGAATATCATTATCTTGACGTTTGCGGCCGGTGCGTTTGTCGGCATTATGGAAGGAAGCAAGATGATCGGGGAAATGGCTAAGGCGCTTGTCAACCTGATTCCGACTGATTTAGGCGCGCATTTAGGCTTTATCTCCAGCTTCTTAAGTATCCCGGGAACCTACTTCCTCAGCAATGACGCTTATTATTATGGCGTCTTGCCCGTATTCCTAAAAACAGCCGCCGCCTACAACGTCACGCCGGTTGCTATGGGAATTGGCGCACTGATTGGGCAAGGGGTGCATTTGTTGAGCCCATTGGTCGCTTCGACGTACCTGCTGGTTGGCTTGTGCAAGGTTGATTACGGCGAATTGCAGAAATTTGCGATGTTGCCCTGTCTATCTATTTCAATGGTGATGCTGGTAGTGGCCATGCTGCTGGGACATGTGAAATTTTAACTGGATACAAAAAATCCGCTCTTATGGGCGGATTTTTTGTTATAACAGCGGTTCGCTGCAGGAGATAAAGTCTTCTTAGAGAATCACTACCAATAAACCCAAAAGGAAGCGTTGATCAAGGAGGACACTGGATGAATAACTTTGTGCTTCACAATCCGACGAAAATAATCTTCGGCAAGGATACAATCAAGGAAATCGGGCCGGAAATGGCGAAGTTCGGGGTGAAAAAAGCGCTCCTTGTTTACGGGCGGGCTTCGATCAAGAAAAACGGCGTGTTCGAGCAAGTAAGCGCATCACTGCAGATGGCCGGGATTAACGCCGTTGAATTTGGCGGGATTCAGTCGAATCCGGTTTTATCGAAGGTGCGGGCCGGCATCGACCTGGCGCGGCAAGAAGGATGCGACGCGGTTTTGGCAGTGGGCGGCGGGAGCGTCTATGACTCGTCAAAAGCAATTGCGGCCGGCGTGCAATACGAGGGCGACGTCTGGGATTTTTTCGGCCGCCGCAAAATACCAGCCGCGGCGCTGCCGATTTTCGGCGTGCTGACGATTTCCGCCACGGGCAGCGAAATGAACGCCTTGGGGGTCGTGACGAACGAGGATGCCAAGCGCAAATGGCCGTTCACTTCGCCGGTCTTGTATCCGAAGGTGTCGGTTATTGATCCGAGCATCCAGGCGACGCTGCCGGCCCACCAGACGGCCAATGCCGCGGTGGATATCATTGCCCACGTGATGGAGCTATATTTTGACGGCACTGAGAACAACGATGTTATGGACGAGTATTCAGAAGGCATCATCCGCACGGTCATAAAGCACGCGCCGATTTTGCTGGCTGATCCGGCCAACTATGAGTCGCGGGCGCAGCTCGCCTGGTGCGCCACCTTGGCCCTCAATGGCAGCAATGCGCCGGGGCGCCGCGGCGGCGACTTCGCCTCGCACGGGATCGAGCACGCCTTGAGCGCTTGGAATGATATTGCGCATGGTGCCGGTTTGGCGATCGTCTTCCCCGCTTGGATGAAGTATGTTTATAAGGACAATCCGCAGGCTTTCCTGCGCTTTGGCGAGAAGGTGTTCGGCATCATCGAGGGCGGCGAGGAGGAGCGGATTTTGGCTGCCATAGATGCTTTGCAAAAATTCTTTAGCCGCCTGGGCGCGCCTAAGTCCATGCGCGAAGCGGGCTACAGCAAAGCGGATTTGCCGGCGATCGCCGAGATCGCCGCCGGCCTCGGCTTGCTTGGCAATAAGAAAAAATTGTCCCAGGCGGATATTTTGGCGATTTTAGAACTGGCCTGGTAGAAAAAAAGCGAATACGAGGGGGCGAAGCGATGAATCTGACGTATCAGGAGATTGCGGATTGGGGCATCATCCGGCGGCAATGGCTTGGCGAGGTTGGCGACTATGAAGCGATTTTGGAAAAGCACGAGGAGGACCGCTTCACCGTCCATATTCGCCACAAGGTGAAGGACATCAGCTACTACAGCTACTGGTCTTACAACGGCAGCCAGACGTTTGATTCGGTTGAGGCGGCGGCGGCTTTTGCCGAGCGCACGGTCGCCCGGATGGCGGCGGGCGATTTCACCGGCTGCGAGGGAAAAGACGTGGGTAAATAGCGCAAAAACACGCTCTTCCAAAAGACAAAGGGGAGAGCGTGTTTTTGCGGCGCAAGGATTTTGGTGCTTTAGTGCGAATTAGTAGATACATGAGGGAATTTCATAATTCCCGCTAAAATTATCCACAAGGCAAAACCCCACCCAAATCGGCCCCTTTTTCAAAAAGCAACCGATTTAGCAGATTAAAATCCAAGCCGAATTAACCTTGCTCTTAAAAAAGGGCAGACTTAACCCAGGTCAGTTCCTTAATCGAAAAAAGGATATCGTAATGCCTATTAAACTGCTTGCTGCGACTGCTTTGCTTGACGATTTACAGCAATCGTCCCGGCGAGCAGCGTAATGCAGCATA
>JAJUGR010000028.1 GCA_029265905.1 Sporomusaceae bacterium
GGAATATTGGCATAAGAGAGCGAATTAATTTCATAGAAGACATCACCTCTGAGTAATCATTTTGGTTACTCGTCCTGGCGGACGGTGTTGTCTTCTTCTATTTCCCCCTCAAAAACCCCTACAATAATTTTACACTAACCCGGGAGGAAACCATGCGCATCTACGCGATCGGCGACCTGCATTTATCAGGACAGCCGCCCCAAAAACCGATGACTATTTTCGGCGACCACTGGACAAACCATTGGGAACGGATTCAACGCGACTGGCTCGCCCGCGTGCGCGAGGAAGATCTCGTGCTGCTGGCCGGCGACCTTTCCTGGGGGATGCGCCTTGCCGATGCGCTCCCCGACCTGTTGGCGATCGCCGACTTGCCCGGCCGGAAAATTCTCGTGCGCGGCAACCATGATTACTGGTGGCAATCGCTGAACAAAATGAAAACCGCCCTGTCCGGGCGGCTCGAGTTTTTGCAGAACAACTTTTTCTCCGCCGGCAGCCTGGCCGTCTGCGGCAGCCGCGGCTGGCTGCTGCCGGAAGATCCGCTCTTTCAGGCGAGCGACGAAGCCATTTACCAGCGCGAGCTCCTGCGAACCGAAACGTCGCTTCAGGCAGCGGCGCAAGCCGGATTCCAAAATAAAATCCTCTTGCTCCACTACCCGCCGCTTTACATCGGCACGCAAACTTCCGCCTTTGCTGATTTGTGCCGCCGCTACAGCGTCAGACACTGCATCTACGGGCACCTGCACAGCGAGGGCATTGCCGCCGCCTTTGAGGGGAAACAGGACGGCACCCAGTTCCACCTTGTCTCGGCCGACGCGCTCGGCTTTCAGCTTAAAGAAATCAACTGGTAGCAGCGCTTACATGCCTTTGTTAAGCGAAAACGCGTTAAGCGTCTTGTCGATTTCAGCCGCCAGCGCCTCCGGCAGCCCCTCAATATTGACCTTTAGGAAGCCGCGGACGATGGTCGCCGTGGCTTCTTCTTCGCTCAAGCCGCGCGCCATCAGGTATTCGATTTCGTCCGGGGCAATTTTGCCGACCGCCGCTTCATGGCTCAGTTCGGCATTGTCCGTGCGCGCCTCCAGCTCCGGAATGGCATGGATTACGCCCTTGGGGTTCAGCAGCAGCCCGTTGCATTCCAAATGCGCTTTGCTGTTTGGCGCCCGGCCCAGCAAATGTCCGCGATTGAGAATCTGTCCGCCGGTGCTGATCGTCCGGGCAATCAATTCGGCCCGCGTATTCTCCGCATCCATGATCGCCCGTCCGCCGATATCGAGGTTCGATCCCTCCGGCGCCACAACGATCGAATTGATGCGGGCGACGGCGCCTTTGCCGACCAGGTAGGTTGTCGGGTCCATTTGCACATCGGTCGCCTTTTCCAGGCAGATATAGTTGGAGAGGTAAACGCCATTTTCCTCGACGATGGTACCCGTCCGCGGTCGGACCGAAACCTTTTCCCCCCAGCGATGAATCATGGTGAAGCTCAGCTTGGCGTCTTTTTCGATGTAGATCTCGCTGACGCCGATGTGCACGCCTTCCTTCACGTCCGGATCGGTGGCGCAGCCGGAGATAATGTCCAGTTCCGCCCCCGGCTCGACGATGATGATATTGTGCACGTCCTGAATAAGACCTTCCTGGCTGATGAACATGCAGGCCTGCAGCGGACAGGTCACCTTTTGGCCCGCCCGGACGCGGATGAAATACCCCTGCTCGGCATGTGTGGCGGTCCGGGCCGTATACTTGTCGGCATCAGGCGCCATCGCCCGCCACCAGTACTTTTCAACCAGCTCCGGATACTTTTTCGCCGCTTCCGACGTGCTCAGCAATTCCAGCGCCTCTTGCTGCACCTGGCACTGCATGACCTGATGGTCAATTTGCATAAAAGAAGCCGCGCGGTCCGACGCATCCGCTTCAAAACCAACGGAAGCCATCGTCTCGCGCTGTTTTTCCGGCAGGGACGCCGGATCGGCAGCCTGCCTTACCCCCTGCTGTTCTTCTACATAATGGGAAAAATCAATATCAGCACCATAGCGCGCTTTTTTTTCCAGCGCCGCCGCGGCCTTCGCCTGTACATCTTGTCTCTTCGTCATGCTTTTGCCTCCTGTACCCGGCACTGAATGCAGTGCTCATACCCCTCATTGCCGATGCATTCGAGCATCTCCTGTGGGTTGCCGCTGCAGGATAGGCTGCCGTTGTACATAATGTGGGCCACATCCGCGGGCACATAGCGCAAGATATGCCCCGTATGCGTGATGATCAGGCCGGATTTTTTCCGCCCGGCCCGGCGCTTGGCTAACGGTGCCGGCTGGTCTCCGTCAAAGCCGCGCTCCAGAATATGGTTGACCCCTGCGCCAACCAGCGCAATATTCTCCAGATCGACGCCCGACTCAGGCTCGTCGAGGAGCAATAAATCCGGCTGCTGCGCCATCAGTTGCAGGAGTTCGGAACGCTTGATTTCGCCGCCGGAGAAGCCCTCGTTGACCGAGCGGTCCAGGAAGTTGGTCAGGTGCATCTTTTCCGCCAGTTTGGCAACGTCAGCCGCTTTGCCGCCGGCGCAGATTTCCGTCATCTGCCGCACGCTCAGTCCTTTGACGGTGGGCGGACGCTGAATCATGACGCCAATTCCGCGGCGCGCTCGTTCATCGACCGGCAAATCCGTTACGTCCTCACCCTTGAAATAGATCTTGCCCGACAAAATTTTAAAACGGGAAAACCCCATGATCGCGCCGATCAGGGTTGACTTGCCGGTGCCGTTCGGCCCGAATAAAACGTGTACTTCCCCATCTTTGATTTCCAGGTTGATATCATGCAAAATCTGTTTGTCACCGATCGCGATGGACAGATTTTCCAATTTCAACATGCTTAATCCTCCTTGCAAAAACCGTATCTCATATTAATTTGCCACACGAAGCGAAATTCCTGCTTGCCCTGAGTAAAAAGCATACAACATTCCGTCAATGGGCTGTTGCAGGCTTTTTGCCCATGGTATAATGAGGGAAACAACCCTACCGCCCCGGGGGGGTAAACGGAGGTAAAAGCCATGCAAAAAGATGCCGTACAACACGAGATACTGAGTCGCCTGCGCAACGTGCGCGGTCATATTGCCGGCGTAGAAAAAATGATCGAAACCGAGCAATCCTGCAGCAGCGTGCTGATGCAACTATCAGCCATTCGCGCCTCGATTGAAAAAATTGGCCTGCATATTTTAGAACACAATGCCATTGAGTGCTTATGCGATCAAGAGTCTACCCCAGAAGAAAAGGAACGCATTCAAAAAGTCGTGAAGCAAATGCTCACTTTTTTAAAATGACGCAATTTCAGCTAGCCAATTGATCCGGTCGAGCCAAAGCAGCACGCCAAGCAAGATGATCACCACACCCGCCAGGCGCTGCAGCCAAGGAAGCAAGCGCAAAAAAGCCGGTTGACGGAAGAAAGCGGCATCGCCGAGGATCGTCAACAAGGCAAACGGCGCCGCCAAGCCAAGCGCATAAGCCCATAGCAAGAAAAATGCCCGGTTGGCATGCTGCTCCAAACTGGCGTAAGCCAGCAGCGAGGCAAGCAGGGGGCCGGTGCAGGGCGTCCAGCCGAACGAGAAGCTAAAGCCCAACAGGAAGGCGCCGGTTAGGCCGTGTCGCCGGGCGAAGCCTTGCCAGCGCCGTTCGCGCAGCAGCAGGCCGGTCCGCTCCGTTGCCATCGCGAGCCCCAGCCCAACAAACAGCAGCCCGGCCGCTTTTTGCAACATTTCCTGGTAGCGCAACAGCCAGCGCCCGACAAGCGTGGCCGTCAGGCCAAGCAGAGAAAAGGCGACGGCAAACCCGCTGAAAAAGGCCAGCCAGACGGCCAAGCGGCGAAAGCGCTGCCCGCCAACCGTCGTTTCCGTCGCCAAGGAAGCAAGAATGGCAAAATACGCCGGCGCGAGCGGGACAACGCAGGGGGAGAAAAAAGAAAGAACGCCTGCCCCTAAGGCAGCCAACAATCCCAGTTCTGTTCCCATCATTTTTTCAGCGCTTCAATTAATTCCGCTGCCGTCACCGTGCCGCTTTTGCGGAATTTGATGATCCCCTGCCCGTCGGCGACGATCGTCGTGGGAATAAACCGTATGGCAAACAGCTTGGCCGCTTCGCCGTTCCGGTCATAAGCAACCGGCAATGCTATTTGCTGCTGTTCCAAAAACGCTTCGACCGCCTGCGGCGATTCTTTTAGGTTGATCCCATAAAATTGAACTGCCCCTTCCTGTTCGCGGGCAAAGTTGGCTAGTTCCGGCAATTCCGCCCGGCACGGCGGACACCAGGTCGCCCAAAAATTAAGCACCACGGGCTTGGCGCCCGGACTGATTTCAAATGCCTCGCCGTCGCGGTTCGTCACGTAAAAAGCCGGCAGCCTGTCACCGACCATCACGCCGGTATTAGCGTTGTTCGCCGACACAACCGGCATTTGCAGCCATGCACCGCCAGCCAGCAGCGCAACCCCCGCCAACAAACCAAGCCAAAAACCTCTCTTCGTCACAGTAGCCCCTCCTTTTGCCGTTCGGCTATCAAAAGCTTCCAATTTCATTATAGCGAATACCCGCCGCTTTACAACAGCGAGCCTGCTACTAAGGAGCGTTTCTATGCATCCCTACCTTTTTTTCATTGGTGACTTTCCCGTCCGTTCCTACGGACTCGTGCTGATGCTCAGCATCGTTCTGGCCACCGGCACCGCTTATTTTCTCGCCAAGCAGGACGGACGCTGGCACGAGCACATTCCCGACATGGGCATCTACTGCGGCTTGGCCGGCATAATCGGCGCCCGCCTCTGGGACGTTTTCTTTTTCGATTGGGAATACTATAGCGACCACCTCCTGGAAATCCCCTTTGTCTGGCAAGGCGGGATGGCCATTCAAGGCGGCGTTATTTTTGGTGCTTTGGCTGGGATCTGGTACACGAAAAAGCACGGCATCGATACCTGGACACTCGCGGACATTGTCGCACCCGCCATTATTTTAGGGCAGGCCATCGGCCGTTCCGCCAATCTCCTAAACGGCGACGCCTTCGGGCACCCGACCGGCGGCGCGTTCGGAATCCTCTACCCCGCAACTTCGCTGGCTTATCAAACCTACGGCGGACAGCCGCTGTGGCCGGCTGAGGTCTGGGAGGGGCAGCTCGACGTAGTGATCTTCGCCGTGCTGCTTTTGTTTCGAACCACCAGCCACGCCAAGGGCCAGGCCTTTATCCTGTACGCCATCCTCTATTCGTCCGCCCGCTTTTTCTTAGAGTACCTGCGCGGCGACTACGTGACGGCCGGCCTGATGGGCCTGAAATCAGCCCAAGTCACGAGCCTCTTCATTGTCCTGGCCGGATGCATCCTCTTTTACCTGGCCGGACGTCAGCCCGCCACGCCCGCAAAGCCAGCTGCCACCGCCGCCAAAAACGCCAAGGGCAAAGCTGCTAAAAAGCTGCAATAACAAAAACCCGATCCTAGGAGAAATGGCACTCCCCAGGACCGGGTTTTTTATTTCTTGGCGGTTATTTAGCCGGATAAGCGGCAATCACTTCAATTTCAACCGCCACGTCGCGCGGCAGCCGAGCGACCTGAACGCAGGCGCGGGCCGGCGCCTGTGCGCTAAAATACTGCGCATACACTTCGTTCATCGCCTGAAAATCGCCCATGTCCGCCAGGAAAACACCCGTTTTGACAACATCGCTAAATTGCAGGTTTTCCGCCGCCAAAATGGCGCGAAGGTTCGCACAGACCTGATGCGTCTGAGCCGTAATGCCGCCGTACACCAATTCGCCGGTCACCGGATCAAGCGGAATCTGACCGGAAACGAACAAAAACCCGTTCGCCTTGACCGCCTGAGAATACGGACCGATCGCCTTGGGCGCCGCCGCAGTATTGATAATCGTTTTAGTCATGCTCTTCCCTCCCAATACGCTTGCCTGAAATTAATTCGCCTCTTTAGTTTCGCCCTTGCGGCAGCAAACTCCTGCCTACGGCATTTCCAGGTTTTTAACGGTCTGCCACAGCAGCTTGCCCGTGGGCGTGGCCGCCAACCCGCCGGTTGCCGTTTCGCGGTACCGGCAATCCATCGCGTTGCCGATTTCCCGCATGGAATCAAACACTTCATCGGCCGGAATAACGCTTTTGATGCCGGCCAACGCCATTTCAGCCGCCGCCAGCGCGATAACCGCGGCGCCGGCATTGCGCTTGACGCAGGGAACTTCCACCAGGCCGGCCACGGGGTCGCACACCAAGCCCAGCATGTTTTTCATCGCCATAGCGGCGGCCTGACCGGCCATTTCCGGCGACCCGCCCAACAGATTAACCGCCGCGCCCGCTGCCATCGCGGCGGCGGCGCCGCACTCCGCCTGACAGCCGCCCTCGGCGCCGGACAACGTCGCCCGCGAGGCGATGACCAAGCCAATGACGCCGGCCACCGCCAACGCTTCCGCCAGCAAGTCGTCCGGCAGCGCAAACATTTCGCCCAGCGAGCAGACGACGCCGGGCAACACGCCGCAGGAGCCGGCCGTAGGCGCCGCCACAATCCGGCCCATGCCCGCATTGGCTTCCGCCACGGCCATCGCGTATACAATCGCCAGATGCACATTGGCCCCGGCCGGCGATCGCCAGTTTGGGGTCGAGGCGGCCGCAGACAGTTTCTTGGCATCGCCGCCCACCAAGCCGCTGCGGGAGCGCTTCCCTTCCATCCCCTCGGCAATCGCTTCGCGCATGACCTGCAAGCGGTCCAGCAGGGCCTGCTTCAGGCTTTCTTCCGTGCATTCCATTTCCAGCGCCTGCTGGGCCAGGCAAAAGGCCCCCAGGCTGCGGCCGCCGGCCTCAGCTTCCCGGACAAAGGCTTCCAATGATTTTTTCTGCTCCATCGGCCCCTCCTATATCACAGGCGGAATCGCCCGCGCCTGCTGAATATGCGGCAGCTTTTCCAACGCCGCCAGCGTGTGCGCTTCCACCGCCTGGTCCGTCTCCACCAGCATCACGGCAACGCCGCCCTTTTGCCGGCGCGAAACGCGCATCTGGGCGATGTTGACGCCAACATTCGACAAAACGCTCGAAACTAGCGCCACCACCCCCGGTTTGTCCTCATGCACCGTCAGGAGGCAGGGGAATTCGCCCGTCGCTTCGACGGAAAACCCGTCAATCTCGGTCAGGCAAATCTGCCCGCCGCCGACCGAGATGCCGGTCAGGCTGATTTCCCGACGCTCCCCCTGCAAGTGAAAGCGCACCGTGTTCGGATGCAGCGGCACCACGTCGGTTTCAGGCAGGAAACGAAACACGAGCCCCGCTTCCCGCGCGGCCTGAAACGCCTGCGGAATGCGCGCATCGTCAGTTTTCCAGCCCAACAGCCCGGCAATCAGCGCCACGTCTGTCCCGTGCCCCCGATAGGTCTGGGCAAAAGAACCGTACAGCGTCATTTCCGCCACTTCCGGCAAACCGCCGAACACCGCCCTGGCCATGCCGCCAAGCCGCACGGCGCCAGCCGTATGCGAACTGGAAGGCCCGATCATCACCGGACCAAGCACGTCGAGTATATTCATGCAAAGGCCACCTTTCCCGCCAAGATAAAGAAAAGCCCGCGCTGTTTTAGCGCAGGCTGCAGACACTACCGCCCGCTTTCGCTGTCCCCCGGAACCGAGCGATGCGCCAAACCGACAGCAATTTCATTTAAATTCAACACGCCGACCCCCAGATAAATGGCCACGCAAAGATGTTCGCCCGCCCGGGCGATACCGATTTTGCCGCCGACGTTAAAGCCAGTGGCCTTGCCGACGATCTGCTCTAAAGCAGCATGCGTAGCCCCGGCCACAGCGCCTTCGCCGACATGGTTGGCAGGCACCAATCCCTGGCGCTGGGCCGCCACAACAGCACGTTCAACAATCCGCACGATGGAGGAAATAAACTCACCGCCAAAATCAACAGCAACCGACCGAATCTGCCGCTCGGAAAATTGCTGACGCAAGGCCTGTTCTTCCTGGCGGTTCTGGCTGACCGCCAGTTGCAAGGCCACCCGGCCAACATCCAAGCTAGTCAAGTTTGCTGCCACTTTCTCCCCTCCTTCGCTGTTATAATCAGTTGGACGTAAGCGCTTCGGCCAGGCTGCCGGCCGGCTGCCGGTCAAATACCGGCACCAGCAAAAAGACCGTCAGGCAAACAAGCCATTCAAAATAGATCGGGTGGACGAATACGCCAAGCGCCGGCACAAAGGTCCAGGCTACCAGCGCCAGAATGCCGGCGACAGTCGTATAAAAGGCGGAGCTTTTCCGGCACAGCCCCGGGGCAAAAACCGTAAACAGGAACACAACCGTAAAGGCCGTGGTCAGGCTAAGCCCGATCAGCAGCGTTTTCAATATGCCCACCGCTTGGAAAGCCAACGCCAGCGTCAGGCCGCCCAGGGCGAGGATCGTTCTGCGGCTGACACGCAGGTATTCTGCGTCCGACAAATCCGGTTTGACAAACCGCTTGTAGATGTCCTGGGCAAACAGCGTGCCCGCCCCCAACAGCAACGTGCAGGCCGTCGATACGTCCGCCGCCCACAGCGCCGCCAAGGTGACGCCGGCCGCCACCGGATCAAGGTTCATGATGATTTGCGGCAGCGCCATCGTCGGGGCGACGTTCGGGTAGGTCACTTTCGCCGCCAGCCCCAGCAAGGCGCACAAAAACCCGACCGGGAAGATAATCAGCGCGCCCCACACGAAGCCGCGCTTGGCGACGCCGGCATCACGCGCGCCGCAGGCAATCTGCACCGGCCCCTGCGCCGTAATCGATTGGGTGACCATAACCACAAACCAGCCAATGATAGTCGCCAAGCCAAGACCGCCGAGCGGGCCAAACCAATCCGTGCCGGCCGGCAGCTTCGCCGCAATCGCGCTTACGCCGCCAACCTCTTGCACCGTGGCGAACGTAGCGTACAAAATGCCCGCATATATGAGCGCCACGCTCAGTATATTCGACATGCCGGACGACCACAGGCCGCCAATCAGCGTAATGCCGATAAACACAACCGCGCTCATCATCATGCCGGTCTTCATGGTAAAATAATCGGGCAGCATCGAAGCCAAAATGGCCCCGCCCGCCAAGTATTGCAGCGAGGTGATCACCAATTGGATAATGATCAGGCCGATCACGCTGATAATCCGCCCGCGGCGGTCGTAATAGCGCTCAAAAAGCTCAGGAATCGTCGTTGCGTCCAGTTCCCGGTACTTGCCCGCCGCGACCAGGCCCATCACGACAGCGCCGGCCGCCCAAGCGGCATTATACCAACCGGCCGCCATACCCTGCGTAAAAGCGTTTTCCGCTACGCCAACCGTAGAGGCCGCGCCAACCGCCAAACCGGCAACGTTGACTGCAACCAGCAGCGTGCCCATTTGCCGTCCGGCAAAAAGATAATCGGACGCGCCTTTAGCCGCCTTGCGCTTTGCATACCAGCTAATGGCAAATAAAATAAAAACATAGGCCAACACAATAAACAACTGAATCGACATTTCTACCATCCTGCCTTTCTACACTTCCAGCCTCTCGACTGACACCGGCGAACAAACTGTCCAGTCCTACTACACTACGCTCCTATAGTATCAAAAAACAAAGGGGCTGTAAATCTGTTGGCGCAACACTGGGCACAATTTATTGATAGTGCTACAATAAAAACAAACACACCGGCAACTGTAAAGTAACTATGTTTTCTTGACAACGCTTGCAAAGTTATGATTAAGTTAATGAGTGCCCGAAATGCAAAGAAAGACAAGGATTTTCCCTGTCCTTTGTCGAAAGTTACCATAACAGCTTAAAACAGAGAGGATATTCCCGAATGCAGCATTTTATTCCCGCAGGCGTTTGCGCCCGGCAAATAGATTTCCAAATTGAGAACGGCCTTGTTCAGTCGGTCGACTTCAAAGGCGGTTGCCCCGGCAATCTGATTGGCATCAAGCACCTGGTTGAAGGCATGCCGGTGAAAGACGCCGTCCGCAAGCTCTCCGGCATACGCTGCGGCGACAAAACGACATCTTGTCCCGACCAATTGGCGCAAGCGCTCCAAGCCACCCTGTCCTAACTAAAAAAAGACTCCCTTGAACAAGGAGTCTTTTTTATCGGTTCCAACCCGCCGCAGACTACATGAAAAAGGAGGGGGCTCGCCATGCTGACGATTTACAAAAGCGGCTGTGACGGCATCAACGAACTGGAATTAGACCAACTTGAAAAAGGCGCATGGCTGGAACTTGTCAACCCCTCGCACGAAGAGTTGGAAACAGTCGCCGCTTTGACCGAGGTGCAGCTTGATTTTCTGACCGCCGCACTGGACGAAGAAGAACGTTCCCGCATTGAAGTGGAAAAAACGGAAATGCTGGTGCTGGTCGATATTCCGGTGCTGCGCAGCAACAAAGATTATGACACCCTGCCGCTGGGCATTATCATCACGACCGACTACATCATTACGGTCTGCTTGGAAGTCAACGCCGTCATGGCTGATTTTTGCTCCTACAACACTAAATTCTTCAGCACCTTCAAGAAAACGCGGTTTTTATTTCAAATCCTGTATAAGTCGGCCACGCTGTATTTGAAATATATCCGCAACATCAACCGCCGCACGGACGAACTGGAGCAGCATCTGCGCAAGTCGATGGAAAACGAGGAACTGTTCAAGCTGCTCGATTTGGAGAAAAGCTTAACCTACTTTTCCGCCTCCCTCCGTTCCAACTACATCGTGACGGAAAAACTGCTGCGGCTGCGCTCGACAAACCAGGTCCAGCATTTGATCAAAATGTATGAGGAAGACGAAGACCTGCTCGAAGACGTCATCATCGAGTACAAACAGGCCATTGACATGGTCGAGATGTACAGCCACATTTTGAATGGCATGATTGAAGTCCTCTCCTCCATTATCTCCAACAACCTGAACTTGGTCATGAAATTGCTGGCCTCGGTGACGATCATCCTCGCCGTGCCGACGATGATCTCCAGCTTTTGGGGCATGAACGTCCCCGTCCCCTTTAATGAAAACCCCTTAGGCTTTGCTTTCGTTTTTGCCTTCGCCTTGCTTGTAACCCTAGCCGCAACCTACTGGCTCTGGAAAAAACGAATGTTCTAAAACAATATCCCCTCGCAGGCTATGCGAGGGGATATTGTTTGTTTATTGCTTTTCTTCCGCTTCCTTGACGATCAAAACGGGCACCTTGCAGTATTGGGCGACCGTCGAGCTGACGCTGCCGAGGAAAAACTCGGCGATGCCGCTCAAACCGCGGCTGCCGATCACAATGGCATCAGCCGGCCATTCCCCGGCCAGCGCCAGGATCCGCTCGGCCGGATGGCCAAACTCCATCTTCATTGTCACCGGATGCGGGTAGGATTTCATCCGCTCTTCCGCCACCGCGAGCAATTGCTGTCCGCTTCTTTCCACGTCTTGCGGCTGGATCGGAATAAATGGCGTATCCATCGGCGTAGCCAAAATCGGGGTGCTGTAATAAGGCTGCACGACATGCAGCACCAATATTTCCGCCTGAAATTTCTCACCCAAGGCACGCGCATGTTCGAGCGCCTTCCAGGCAGAATCAGAGCCATCCACAGGTACCAAAATACGTTGATACATAGTTTGCACCTCCAGCGTCAAAATAGTCTACGAGCTCTTTTTTGTTTATTCGTCACAAAAAACTAAATTCCTGTTTAAGCCTCTTGTATTGAGTCGCTAGCCAACGCTTCTTGCTATAATACTAATATGAACCAAGAGATTTCCCCAGGACGAAAGGATGCTGAAGCCCATGACCAAAATAAAAATCGCCAGCTTTAATATCAACTCCCTGCGCGTTCGCCAACACGACCTTCTCGCCTGGCTGCAGCGAGATAAGATTGATATTGTCGCCTTGCAGGAAACCAAAGTCCAGGACAAAGATTTTCCAGTCGATTTCTTCCAGGCGGCCGGCTATCATCTTTATTATCAGGGGGAAAAAGGGAAAAACGGCATAGCCGTGTTATCCAAGTCGCCTGCCGTTCTCCTCGACCATAAAAACCCCGCCGGCGTGCCGGGCGAAGCGCGCTTTCAAGCGTTGCAGTACGAACGGTTCACCCTGGTCAACACATATGTTCCGCAGGGCAGAGAAGTCGGCTCGGACTATTTCACGTACAAAATCAACTGGCTGCTCGGGATGCGGGACTATTTCGCCGCACATTACAAGCCGTCCGACGCGATCATCTGGCTAGGCGACTTCAACGTCGCCCCAACGCCAATCGACATTTACGCGCCGGACAAATTGCTTGGCTCCGTCGGATTTCACCCCGATGAACAAGCCGCGCTGGAAGCGGTCCGCGCCTGGGGCTTCGAAGATATTTTCCGGCGCCACGTGCCAACCGGCGAGCAGTACACCTTTTTCGACTACCGCGTTCCGAATGCGGTCAAGCGAAAGATGGGCTGGCGGATCGATCATCTTTGGGGAACGAAGTGCATGGCCGCACTCTCAACAGAAAGCTATATCGCCCTTGATCAGCGCACGTTGGAACGCCCTTCCGACCACGCCCCGCTTGTCGCCAGTTTTGTTTTTCACTAGCGCCGCGGCAACCGCATCCTGTATTCTTTTACATGAGTGCTTGACAACAACGCATATCCTTGCTAGTATGTAAACAAACCTTATAGCGTAGGGCAAAGAAGCCATCCGGAGAGCATCTGTGTGCGCGCACCTTAGAGAAGACGTTCTCTAGGGTGCTTTTTTTTTGCGCCATTGCCCCTACGCAACCAAGACGAAGGAGGTTTCCAGTATGAAAAAAGCAACCCCTTTTAGTACCGCGCTTTTCCTCGCCGCCCTAACCGCCCCCCTTACCGCCTTGGCATCCGAGGCGCCTGCCGCCCCGAAAATCGACACAGGCGACACCGCTTTCGTTCTCATCTGCGCAGCTTTGGTCATGCTCATGACCCCGGCCCTTGCCTTATTTTACGGCGGCATGGCAAGAAGCAAAAACGTCTTGAACACCATCATGCAAAGCTTCTTCACCGTCGGCGTCGTTTCCGTCCAATGGGCGCTCGTCGGCTATACGCTGGCGTTCGGTCCCGACATCAACCACGTTATCGGCGCCCTGGACTGGCTTGGTCTCAAAACAGTCGATGGCCAGCCGTTTGCGGACTACAGCGCCACGATTCCCCACTACGCATTCATGATTTTCCAAGGCATGTTCGCAATCATTACCCCCGCCCTGATTTCCGGCGCGTTTGCCGAGCGCATGCGCTTTCCCTTCTTTGCCGCCTTTGTCCTAGTTTGGACAACGCTCGTCTATGACCCGGTCGCGCACTGGGTATGGGGTGTCGGCGGCTGGATGCGCGAGATGGGCATTCTCGATTTTGCCGGCGGCACGGTTGTGCACATTTTATCCGGCGTGTCGGGTCTCGTCATCGCCCTCATGATCGGCAAACGCAAAGGCTGGGGCTCGCAAGCCATGGTTCCCCACCATCTGCCAATGACCGTCTTGGGCGCCTCGCTGCTCTGGTTTGGCTGGTTCGGCTTTAATGCCGGCAGCGCCTTAGGCGCTAATGACGTTGCCGCCACGGCTTTCATCACCACCCACTTCGCCGCTGCCGCCGCCACAGTATCCTGGGCCGTTGCCGAATGGCTGGTCCACGGCAAACCGACCGTGCTGGGCGCTGTTTCCGGCTGTATCGCCGGCCTGGTGGCAATCACGCCGGGCGCCGGTTTCGTCGCGCCCCTCCCGGCAGTAATCATCGGTCTTGTCGCCGGCGTCCTGTGCTTCTACTTTGTTACCGTGCTGAAAACCAAGCTTGGCTATGACGACGCCCTCGACGCCTTCGGCGTGCACGGCGTCGGCGGCACCTGGGGCGCGGTGGCAGTCGGCATCTTCGCCTCCAAATCCGTCAATGGAGCCGGGGCCGACGGTCTCTTGGCCGGCAATCCGGAGCAGCTTTACCTGCAAGTTCTCGGTGTCGCGGTCAGCTGGGTTTTCGCGGCCGTCATGACCTTCCTGATCGTCAAAGTTCTCTCCTGCTTCCTCAAACTGCGGGTTGATGATGCCCAGGAAGTACAAGGGCTCGACCTCGCCGAACATGGTGAGCGGGGCTATGTTTCCGACGGCATGATGGCCGGCTCGCCGCTCGCTTCGGCCAGTGAAATTTCCCTCGCCGCCGCGCCGCTCGCCGCTACAAAGCCGGCCAATAACATCTAAACGCAGAGAGGGTGCATGGACATGAAAAAAATGACAAAGATTGAGATCATCACTCGCCCCGACAAGTTGGAGCCGTTGAAAGACGCACTGGTAAGCATCGGCGTGGCAGGCATGACCGTTACGCAAGTATACGGTTGCGGCCTGACGCGAGGCCACCTGGAGGTTTACCGCGGCCAAGCCTACAACGTCAATCTGGTGCCTAAAATCAAGCTCGAAACAGTCGTCTGCGAAATCCCGGTTGACACCGTGTTAGAAACCGCCAAGAAGGTGCTGCAAACCGGCCAAGTCGGCGACGGGAAAATATTCGTCTACCCGATTGAGAATGCCGTGCGCATCCGCACCTGGGAAGTCGGCGACGTAGCCATCATCGATCCAAAAGAATAACCGGCAGAAAAGCTCTCCGGGAAGCAGGCGGTTAAACCCAATAACCGCCTGCCAAATGGGGAGCTTTTCTGTTGTGAATTGCAATACAGAGGTATATAATGAGCATGATGTCTAAATATTCGAATAATATTTTAGAAACGGAGTGATGTTAATGAAACCATTTAGCCAATTGAAACAGGTTTGCGGAACCGCTATGATTTGTTCAGCCTTGCTCTTCAGTTCCGCCTCCCCCGCTCTAGCCGCAAAAGATGAGGCGCTATACCAGCAATGCCTTGACAAAAAAGCCGCCTACCTTACCGAGTTGGAATCCTACGTCAACATTGACAGCGGCAGCGGCTATGAGGTCGGACTGAAAAAATTCCAGGATGCGCTGATCGAGCGTTTGCAGGCGCTGGGCGCCGAGGTTGAGTATAAGGAAGTCAATAAACCGCAAGCAGGCTACATAATCAAAGCAACCATACGCGGCACAGGAAAAGGCAATGCCCTCATTTTGGCCCACGCCGACACGGTTTATGCCGCCGGAACGGCTGAAAAAAGGCCGTTTCGTATGGATGAAACAAAAGCCTACGGCCCCGGCGTTTCCGATGAGAAGGGCGGACTCACCTTGGCGCTCAACAGCCTTGAAATACTTAAGGAAATGAATTTTACTGATTTTGATCGGATCACGTTTTTAATCAATCCAGATGAAGAAAAGAGTTCTTTGGAGTCACGGGACGCCATTAAAGAAACGGCGAAAGACTATAAATACACGATCAGTGTTGAACCAGGCATTCCCGGCGATAAAGTTATGAATTGGCGAAAAGGCATTGGCCGCCTGACAATGGAAGTGTCCGGGCGCAACGCCCACGCTGGCATTGAACCAGAAAAGGGGCGCAACGCCACCGTCGAGTTGGCCCACCAGATCATCCAACTGTCCAAATTAGGGGATGAGAAAAAAATGACAACGGTTAATTGGACGTTGCTCGATAAAACAAAGACGCCGATTAACGTGATCCCCGACTACGCTTGGGCGCAGGCCGATATCCGCGTCCTCTACCCTGACGAATACGAGCGGATCATGAAAGACGCCGAAGCTATCGTCAAAAATCAATTAATCCCCGATACCCAGGTAAAACTCAGCCTATTTCAAGGCAGACCGCCATTTGCCAAAAATGACAAAACCGAGGCATTTGTCGCCCATATGAAGGATGTCTATGCCAGCGACCTCGGCCTCACCTTAGGGGTTGAAGGATCCGGCGGCGGCTCCGACGCAAACTATGCCGCGATTGTTGGTTCTACCGCCGTTGACGGCATGGGCGTCGTGGGCGGCAGCGACCACACACCTGATGAGTACATCGAACTTGGCAGCATTGTCCCCCGGATGTATTTGTTGACCAAAACGCTGATGGATATTGGCAGAGGCGCAATTTAACTTTTCTTGACAAAAAACAACCATGGCCCGAAGCCAGTTCGGGCCATGGTTGTTTTTTGTTATCGTTCCTCGCGGTTATACGGCACGCCGAGCGCGCCTGGCGAGGTCAATCTTCCGCCCTGCCGCGCCAGGACAATCACCAGCACGAGGATGGTAAACACATAAGGCAGCATGTTTAGGAAAAAGACCGAAATCGGCACGCCGATCATCTGCAAGTGAAAGCCCAAGGCGTCAATGCCGCCGAACAAATAGGAACCGGCCAGCGCGCGCACCGGATTCCACAAGGCAAAGACGACGAGCGCCACGGCAATCCAGCCCCGGCCGGCGGTCATGTTTTCCAGCCAGCTCGGCGCGTAGGCCAGCGACAGATAAGCGCCGCCAAGCCCGGCCAGCATGCCGCCCAAGACGACGTAAAGATAGCGCAGCGAAAACACTTTGATCCCCATGGCGTCCGCCGCCGCGGGATTTTCGCCCAACGCCCGCAAGAATAGCCCCTGCCGCGTCCGGTACAGGAAAAACCACAACAGCAGCACCAGGACGTAGCCAAAATACACCAATACATTATGCTTGAACAGAACCGGCCCTAATACAGGGATGTTGGCCAGCAGGCCCAACGGCTCGACGGCAAAGGGTTTCGGCACCGGCATGCCAATGTAGGCTTTGCCAAGGTAGCCGCTCAGCCCCGTTCCGAACAAGGTCAGGGCCAAACCGCTTACCACCTGGTTGGCTCGCAGCGTGATCGTCAAAAAGGCATGCAAAAGCGCCATCAAGCCGCCGGCCAGCATCGCCATCGCCAAGCCGAACCAGCTGTCGCCGGTCGCCACCGCGCCCATGAAACCGCATACGGCCCCCATCAGCATCATGCCCTCCACGCCGAGGTTCAAGATACCGGCCCGTTCCGCCACCAATTCGCCCAGCGCCGCATACAAAATCGGCGTGCCGGCCGTGATGGCGGCCGCCAAAATGGAAACAACCAACGCGCCATCAGTCATTAACTTCACTCCCATCGCCGCTCACGCGATAAATTCTGTACTGGGTGACAATATCGGCGCCAATGACAAAAAACAGGATCGCGCCTTGGATCATCGTCGCCACAGCGGCCGGCACGCCAAGGGTCTGAACCATGAAGCCGCCAACCTGGATAATGGCGAACAAGAACGACACCAGCACAATCGCGATCGGATGCAGCCTGGCCAGCCAGGCGACAATAATCGCCGTATAGCCGTAGCCCGGGCTAATCCCCGCCTGCAATTTGCCGACAATGCCGCTCACCTCAACCATGCCGGCCAAACCGCAGAGTGCGCCGCTGACACACATGACCAGCAGGGCATTGCCCTGGATATCAAGGCCGGCGTAGCGCGCCGCTGACGGGCTGGAGCCAATCACCCGAATTTCATAGCCCCAACGCGATTTACGGAAGACAAACTGGAGCAAAAGCGCCACGACAAGCGCCAGCAGCAGGCCGGCATGCACGCGAGAATCGCCAACGCTGGGTAAAATCGCCGCCTCCGGAAACGGCGCCGTCAGCGGAAAATTCAAACCCTTCGGATCGCGCCAGGGGCCATATACCAAATAGCTGACCCACAAAATTGCAATATAATTCATCATCAAGGTGCTGATCAGTTCACTGACGGAAAAGCGATTGCGCAGCCAGGCGGCTAAAACGCCCCACAAAGCGCCCGCCAAAACGCCCATGGCCATCATAAACGGCAGCATCACCACCGCCGGCAAGGAAGGAAAGTTCAGCGCAACCCAGGTCGCGGCAAACGCCCCCATATAAAACTGACCTTCCGCGCCGATATTCCAGACCTGCATCCGGAAGGCGACGGAAATGCCAAGTCCGCACAAAACCAACGGGATTGCCTTGACAATCGTTTCGGAAAAGCCGTATTCAGAACCAAGCGCCCCCTCGAACATAGCGCCATAAACCGCTACCGGCGAACGGTCGGTCAGCAGCAAAAACAGGGCGCAAAACACCATCGCCGCACACGCGGCCGCCACCGGGACCAAAACCATCAGGCTAGGGGGCGTGGTCATCCGTTTTTCAACGCGAAAGAGCACTGTCTTCACCTCCAGCCTGCACGTCGGCGCCCGCCATCAAGAGGCCGATTTGTTCCAAATCAAGCGCGTCCGCCGGAAATTCGCCAACAATTTTCCCTCCGAATAAAACCCCAACACGATCAGACAATTTCACAATCTCCTCTAACTCTTCCGATACCAGCAAAATGGCGGCACCGGATTCACGCAAGCCGATCAAAAGGCGATGCACCGCTTCAATGGCGCCAATGTCGAGGCCGCGCACCGGGTACAAAACGACCATTAATTTCGGTTGGCGCGTAATTTCGCGCGCCAGCAGCAATTTTTGCAGATTGCCGCCGGACATCAGCTTGACCGGCTGCAAGAGGGAAGACAGTTTCACGTCGTACTCCTGCACCAGCCCCGTCGCCCAATCGCTCAGTTTTTGATAGTCAAGCAGCCAACGGCCGCCAAATTCAGCTTTCTTGTAATCCTTGAGCATCAGGTTTTCCACGGCGTTCAAATCCGGCACAAGCCCCATGCCAAGCCGATCCTCCGGCACGTAGCTGACGCCTTTTTCGATTAAAGTCCGCGGCGGCAGCCCATTGGCGGACTCGCCATCGAGCAGGTAATCGCCGCCGGTCATCGGGCGCAGCCCGGCAATGACCTCGGCCAAATCGCGCTGCCCGTTGCCGGCGACGCCGGCCAAACCGTAGATTTCCCCGGAACGAATCGAAAGCGACAGTTCATCAAGCCCTTTGCGCCCCATGTCGTTGAGCGCCGAGGCGGCTTTGAGCTCCAGCACCACCTCGCCGATGCGCGTCGACTTGCGTACCGGCTGGACTTGCAGCTCCTTGCCGACCATCATGTTGACAAGCGCCTTGCGGTCCAAACTGGCGCGCACCTGCGTGCCGACGACCTTGCCGCTGCGCAGCACCGTCACCCGATCCGACAGGCTCTCGACCTCGTTGAGCTTGTGCGTAATGAATAAAATAGCGCAGCCGTCATCAGCCATGCGGCGCAGGTTTTGGAACAATTCGCTTGTTTCCTGCGGCGTTAAAACAGCCGTCGGCTCGTCAAGAATCAGCACGCGCGAGCCTTGGTACAGCAGGCGCAAAATTTCCACCCGCTGCTTCTCACCGACAGACAGCTGCCAGATGCAGGCGTCCGGATCAACCGCCAAGCCGTAGCGGTCGGCTAATTCGCGGATCTCCGCGGCAACCTTGCCTTGTTCCACCAGCATGCCGCCCCGCCGCTGGCCGAGCATCAGATTTTCAGCCACAGTAAACGGCTCAACCAGCTTAAAATGCTGGTGCACCATGCCAATGCCGCAAGCAATCGCATCGCGCGGCGAACGGAATTTGCGCTCCACGCCGCTTACTTCCATCGTGCCCTCGGTAGGTTTATATAGACCGGCCAAAATACTCATCAGGGTACTTTTGCCGGACCCGTTCTCGCCTAAAATGGCGTGTATCTCGCCTCGATACACCTCAAGATTAACCCGGTCATTCGCTACCACGCCGGGAAAGCGTTTGACAATATTCGTCATCCGGATGAGCGGTTCCTTCATGTTTCCCTCCGCTTGAAAATAGGGATGCCGACAGGTATGGTAACCTGCCGGCCGCCCGTGCTTTTTGTGCTCCAACTGCGATTAAGACCGCAGTTTCTTATTTTGCGATCGTGCCGTCGACGCCTTCAACAAACCAGTCGAATTTCAACATCTCAGCGTCAGACATTTTTTGTCCGGCCTGGATGCGAACCTGGCCGCTTTGATCCTTGATCGGACCGCTGAAGACAAAGAGCTGTCCGTCGATAATCTTTTTCTTCGCTTCTTCCACGAGCTTCTTCGTGTCATCGGCAACCATCGGGCCGAACGGCGCCAAGCCGATCACTTCGTCTTTCATCGAACCCCAGTAGGACTCGGGCTTGAAGGTGCCTTTCTTTACGGAATCGACAACCTTGACGTAGTAAGGACCCCAGTTGAAGACGGCGGAAGTCAATACGGCCTTCGGCGCCATCGGGGCCATGTCCGTATTATAGCCAATGCTGAATTTGCCGCGCTCCTGAGCCGCTTGCTGCGGTCCCGTGGTATCCTGATGCTGCGCGATCACGTCGGCGCCGCCGTCAAGCAAGGTTATCGCCGCTTGTTTCTCCTTCGCCGGGTCATACCAGGTATTCGTCCAGAGGACTTTCACCTTGGCATTTGGGTTCACGGAGCGAACGCCCATCGTAAAGGCGTTGATGCCGCGGATAACTTCCGGAATCGGATGCGCGGCGACATAGCCGATGACATTGCTTTGCGTTTGCTTGCCGGCCACAATGCCGGAAAGATAACGGGCTTCATACATGCGGCCAAAATAGTTGCCTACGTTCGGCGCAGTTTTGAACCCGGAGCAGTGCATGAAAACGACGTTAGGGAATTTCTTCGCAACGTTAATGGTCGGATCCATATAGCCAAAGCTGGTTGTAAAGATGATTTTATTGCCCTGCGAGGCGAGCTGCGTGATAACGCGTTCCGAGTCAGCACCTTCCGGCACGGACTCAACAATCGTCGTCTCGACATCCGGCATTTTTTCCATCAGGTATTTGCGTCCCTGGTCATGTGCGTATGACCAACCGCCGTCGCCAACCGGTCCGACATAGACAAAGGCTACTTTCGTTTTCCCAGTTTCGGCAGGTTTTTCTGCCTTCTTCTTCTCGCCACCGCATCCGGTAATGAGCAGAGCAGCCGCTGCTAACGCTGCCAGGCTGACTTTGAACCATTTTTTCATTTCCGTCTACCCCTCCGTCCTTCTGTGTTGCACACAACGTGAACCCTTCGCGCAAAACCGTCCAGGTTTACGATGCCCACACAACTTCCATCATAGTTATACCATACCAGACGTTAACCGACAAGGCACGCCTTTGCAATAAACTCAAGCAAGATTTTCCGCCTGCAGCCGGTCAAATATTTTCCGCGCCACATGTACACCACTGGCCGACGCCTGCGAAAGGCCGCGCGTAATGCCTGCGCCATCCCCGATGGCAAACAGGTTGGCGATCTTTGTTTCCAGGTTGGCATCCAGCTGCAGGCGCGAGCTGTAGAACTTCACTTCCACGCCGTACAGCAGCGTGTCGTCATTTGCCATGCCCGGCGCAACCTTGTCCAGCGCATAAATCATTTCAATAATATTGTCCAAATGGCGTTTTGGCAGCACCAGGCTCAAATCGCCCGGCGTGGCAGGAAGGGTTGGAACGGTAAAACTGCCAGCCAGTCGCTGTTCGTTCGTCCGGCGGCCCTTGATCAAATCGCCAAACCGCTGCACAAGCACGCCGCCGCCCAGCATGTTGGAAAAGGAGGCAATGCGCTTGCCGTATTGCAAGGGTTCCTTAAACGGCTCCGTAAAACGGTTGCTGACCAGCAAAGCAAAATTCGTATTGCGGCTATGTTTTTTCGGATCGCGGTAGCTATGTCCGTTTACCGTCACAATGCCGTCCGTATTCTCCGCCACCACATAGCCATTGGGGTTCATGCAAAAAGTTCGCACCAAATCGCCGTACTGCTTCGTCCGGTAGACAAGCTTTGCCTCATAAACCTCATCCGTAATGTGCTGGAAGACTTCCGCCGGAATCTCGACCCGCACGCCGACGTCAACCTGATTGCTGACCAGATCCAGGCCAAGTTCGCGGCACTGCCCTTCAAACCATTCGGCCCCCGCCCGGCCCGGCGCGGCAATCAGGTAACGGCAGGAGATGGCGCGCAATTCCGTCTTGCCCGACAAAGCCAGGCCGAACCCGTCTTGCCGCTTTTCAACCGCCTCCACCTTGACATTGCAAACAACGTCGACCTTCGTTTTCAGGTACTCATATAAGCGCTGCAGAATCAACAGGTTGTTTTCCGTGCCCAAATGACGCACCTTCGCGTTCAGCAGGTGCAAGTCGTGCCCCAGCGCCAGACGGGCGATTTTGCAGTCCTTCGTGCTGAAGTATTCGCTGGGCGCGCCTTGCGCGCAATTGACGGAATCGACATAATCAATCAACTCGTGAATCGTTTGTTCCGGCAAATAGTCTTTCAGCCACCCGCCGAACTCCGTCGTAAAATTGTATTTGCCGTCCGAAAACGCCCCTGCCCCGCCAAAGCCGCGCATGATATTGCACGGCCGGCAGCGAATGCAGTGCGCCACCTTGTTGTCCGCCAGCGGGCAGGTGCGGGCGTAGATGTCATGCCCTTCCTCCAGCATGGCCACCTTTATTTGCGGCGCTAAAACCGACAACTCATAGGCAGCAAAAATAGCGGCCGGCCCGCCACCAATAATCGCTACATCATAATGCTGTTTCATAGAATTCTCCTTTTGCCATATTCGCTTTCCCACCAATCCCCGGATGATATTATAGCATGTATTTTGCGAAAATTCTTCCTGTTTCTGAATGCGCCTTAACTGCTAATCGCATTCATGCCGCCAGCAGCGAACATCCCCTATCAACTGGCACTGCCGGCCCAGGCAAACAAAAAAGGCTCCAGCAAACGCTGAAACCCTTGATAGCAAGGCGACCCCGGCAGGATTCGAACCTGCGGCCTTTTGATTAGTGGTTGTGAGAATGCTCACAGGTCGCTACTGAGAAGTTCGGAATCACAAGGGTTGAGCCCACTGCATCGAGTCGCTTCAGTTACTTGCCATCAACAGTTCCCATCGTCCGGTTCAAACTGTTTGAAATAGTCATCTTCCATTTCGCTGTCATACAGCTCCATAATCATATAAAGCGTCGCCTGTTGGCCACTGCCAAGCGATGCGTATTCCTCAAAACCTTGCTGGCGATACCAGTCGACTTTTTCCAATAACGCTTGTGTCGCTATGTATTTCGCATTAACTGCCAGCGCCAAACTTTTAACAAACGATAAAACAGCCCCGCCGATACCGCTATGCTGTCTGCCTTCACTAACTGCCAATCTGGCCAGCTCCAGGCAGGGATACTTATTGATTTCCCCATCCATTTCGATTTCGACAAAATCATCCTTAATGGTAAAGTAGGAAATGCACTCTTCACCATCAACAACAAGCGTCGTACTCGCCTCGCGTTGAATACCGGCCCACAAAGCTTCCCGCTTTAAAAAATCGTCCATGCTTTGATTCCCGCTGCAAAACCGATTGATCATAGCATAATCCGCATCTGAAATGGAAATACCCCTCAGGCGCTTCCCTTCAAGAAGGCCCGAGGGGTTAAGGTCATGTATCATTTTTCCATTCCCTCAGAACGCGCAGACTTTGTTTTAGTCGCACCATGTCGGCAAGCCATTGCCGCCCGAAGCTTAGATGCCCGCTCCTGCGCTTTCTTCTCTAGTTCATTATGGCGGCGGAAGAATTTTTCCGCCGCTGGTCCCTTCAACACAGGCCGTTCGTGTAAAGAAACTGCCACGTTCTTCCCCTCCATTCGTCCCTTATGTACTTTCATTTTATCATACGGTGTCAACAACTAACAACATCGCCGCCCAACCCGGCCAGCACCGTCGACCCGCCGCGCAAGAACCGCTATGAGGCGACCGCGCTCGACAATGCGCAGTTGGAGAAACTGCGGGCCGCCGCCCGCCCCACGATCCTGCACCTGCCTATTCTCCTGGCCATCACGTGCGGCCTGCGGCGCGGCGAAGTCTGCGCCCTGCGCTGGGAAGACGTCGACCTGGACAAGCGGACGCTCTGCGTGCGACACTCCCTGGGGCGCGCCGGCGGCAAGCTGGAGCTGCACACCGTAAAGACGACGGGCGGCCGTACGACCCTGATTACCCGTTCAAGAAGTACAAAGCCCTGCTGGCGGCGGCCCAACTCCCGCCGGTACGCTTCCACGACCTGCGCCACAGCCACGTTACCTTCCTGCTGGCCAGCGGCGTGCCGGTCAAGGTGATCTCTGAGCGGACCGGCCACTCCTCCGCCGCCTTCACGCAGGACGTCTGCTCTCACATCTTGCCGCATATGCAGGAGGAAGCCGCCGACGCCGTCGACCGTCTTTTCCTGCCGGACACGAAAAAGCAAGCAATTCAGCCGTCGAGCAGGGTTGTGTGCATTTTGTGATCATTTTGTGTGCACCAACCCGTTCTGGCAAACAAAAAAGGTTCCAGCGAACGCTGAAACCCTTGATAGCAATGGCGACCCCGGCAGGATTCGAACCTGCGACCTTTTGATTCGTAGTCA
>JAJUGR010000023.1 GCA_029265905.1 Sporomusaceae bacterium
ACAGTTATCTGCTGATTTACGATGGCCCAAGCAACCGCATGCGCGGATCGCTCATGCGGCAAGGCGGGTAAAATTCCCCACCCGCAGGGGTGAGGAAAAAGTTTTGCAAAAGTGGGGAAAAACAGCTTGCAAAAAACACTTCTCCTGAATTTCAAGGTAAAATTAAGTGCTCAACGCCTTTCGGCGTCAGAAGTTTAAACAGTTCAGGTCAACGGGGTGAATCTCTGCCATCTTCTTCGGTGCTCAACGCCTTTCGGCGTCAGAGGTTTAAACAGTTTTCTAGCTCGGCCAGTTCGACGGCTTTCGCTTGTGCTCAACGCCTTTCGGCGTCAGAGGTTTAAACAGTGCCGGTATTGGCGCGGATAATTTCACCAGCTTTTGCGTGCTCAACGCCTTTCGGCGTCAGAGGTTTAAACAGAAATATTCGCCTTGAATAACACCCACTGGTTCTCAGGTGCTCAACGCCTTTCGGCGTCAGAGGTTTAAACAGAAATCGTCATTATTTGCTCGTTTTGATCGAACCGGTGCTCAACGCCTTTCGGCGTCAGAGGTTTAAACAGACATTACCACTATAGAAAATCCCGCTTTTCCCTGCATGTGCTCAACGCCTTTCGGCGTCAGAGGTTTAAACAGGGCTATCAAATTTCAAGCGCCTTTACCATGCCAAGTGCTCAACGCCTTTCGGCATCAGAGGTTTAAACAGTTTTGCGCGAATAAAGTCCATAAAAGAACTGTCATTGTGCTCAACGCCTTTCGGCATCAGAGGTTTAAACAGGAAGAGGAGGAAGAGGAAGATGACTAAAGAAACGCTCGTGTGCTCAACGCCTTTCGGCATCAGAGGTTTAAACAGCAGGTTGTCGCCCGAGAATTTTTTCAGCCGGTCGTACATGTGCTCAACGCCTTTCGGCATCAGAGGTTTAAACAGACTATGGTGTGCGTAGCAGACCGTTGGGCAAAGTGTGGTGCTCAACGCCTTTCGGCATCAGAGGTTTAAACAGTAGCGTACCGCAGCCACGAACGCTTTTTAAAAACTCGGGTGCTCAACGCCTTTCGGCATCAGAGGTTTAAACAGAACAAGTTCACCAATCCATCGTCTTATTGTGCGGTGTGCTCAACGCCTTTCGGCATCAGAGGTTTAAACAGTCCGGTGTTTCGCCATTTTTAGCTACTTCTTCCACGGGTGCTCAACGCCTTTCGGCATCAGAGGTTTAAACAGGGCGAATGTCTTTGTCCAGATCGTCCAGTTGCGCCTCGTGCTCAACGCCTTTCGGCATCAGAGGTTTAAACAGTTTTGGAAAATAACAAACGGAGTCGCGACGTACGGTGCTCAACGCCTTTCGGCATCAGAGGTTTAAACAGGACCCCGGGGAAGACGTGGACCCGCTTCTCGAAGGGTGCTCAACGCCTTTCGGCATCAGAGGTTTAAACAGTCCCTGCATATTTGCCTTTACCTGGAAACACTCCGACAGTGCTCAACGCCTTTCGGCATCAGAGGTTTAAACAGAACTACCAATCGATCATGAAACAGCTGACAGAATTGTGCTCAACGCCTTTCGGCATCAGAGGTTTAAACAGCTTGTTCATTTGTTGTTCCTCCTTCATTATGTCGGGTGCTCAACGCCTTTCGGCATCAGAGGTTTAAACAGTGCGGATAGCTGCTTGTTTTTTAATGTGCGACTAGTGCTCAACGCCTTTCGGCATCAGAGGTTTAAACAGACAGCAGCCAGCATCGCTTTTTGCCAGTCCTCCAGGTGCTCAACGCCTTTCGGCATCAGAGGTTTAAACAGGTTGTGGTATTAAGCCAGCTTTCGCCGCCATTTGGTGCTCAACGCCTTTCGGCATCAGAGGTTTAAACAGTTAGAGCAGCCGAAACAGCCGCCCCGTTCAAATAGGTGCTCAACGCCTTTCGGCATCAGAGGTTTAAACAGATGTGCCAGAGCTTCGCTTATACGGATTTTCCGATTGGGTGCTCAACGCCTTTCGGCATCAGAGGTTTAAACAGACCACCCCTGCGTTTGCCCATTTTCCAGATTCAGGGTGCTCAACGCCTTTCGGCATCAGAGGTTTAAACAGCCATTGGTTACACCTCCCACCATGTCAGCAGCTACCATGTGCTCAACGCCTTTCGGCATCAGAGGTTTAAACAGGTCCGCTATCCCCATGCACTCCTGCGCCGCTGTCACGTGCTCAACGCCTTTCGGCATCAGAGGTTTAAACAGCCATCAAACGGCGCGAATTGCGGTGTGAAGTCGTTTAGGTGCTCAACGCCTTTCGGCATCAGAGGTTTAAACAGACCGATTGCGCCCGGTAGCGATCGACACTTGCCTGTGTGCTCAACGCCTTTCGGCATCAGAGGTTTAAACAGAGCGCAGGGCCACGCGGCGCAGGAGATGATCTTGGCCCAGGTGCTCAACGCCTTTCGGCATCAGAGGTTTAAACAGGCGAGCCACTTTCCATTGCCCACAATTTGCCAACAGTGCTCAACGCCTTTCGGCATCAGAGGTTTAAACAGAGCCGCTGATCTATATCCGAATCCGATTATTATCAAGTGCTCAACGCCTTTCGGCATCAGAGGTTTAAACAGCCCTCGCCGGAAATTGGATAAGGCGTGTTGAAATTATGTGCTCAACGCCTTTCGGCATCAGAGGTTTAAACAGTTATGGGATTGTCATTTATAACGTGGTCAGCGGGAGTGCTCAACGCCTTTCGGCATCAGAGGTTTAAACAGTCCATCCCTTAAAGAGCTTGCCCCAGCAGGCTTACCAATCAGATAATCAAGCATCCTCAAAAAAGTAGGTCAAAATGAATTTTTACTGAGCCAAATCTTTTCACAATCGTCGCATTCCCTAGGTTTTATGCGTTCAAATGGATTTTCAAGCACCGTCTAGAATGCGTCTTTGTTATTCCCCTCATATATCAAGGATTGCGCATGTTTTTCAACGTAACTCTGTATTTCAGCAAACAGTGCTTGAATATTAAATCATGACCCATCTTTCTGGTTCATCTGCCCATATAACCTTTCTGCTTCGACACGAAACATGTTCCGCACAGTTAGTACAAAGGCTGATAATTAACAGGCTATCGTCCTCTAACATTATACAATCTAATTCCCAGCGCAGTCTCTCTAACTGACGGTTTGATAAAAAACATCTGAAAACACTGTACTGGATTCGTTCTCCATACCCTTCAATTATCTTTGCAACTTTCCTAAGACGCTTTTCGTCTCTTACGTCATAAGAAACAATTACCCCGCGTTTCACTATTGTCACCTCAATCGGGATTGCGCAAATAGTCCCGGCTGACTGGTCCACTCTTTTTCCAGCAGCCTGACCTCCAATTCAATTGTGCGTGCATAGGACAATGAATACCCCATTACAGAATGCTTCCACTTTTCCTGCAGTCGCCGTTCATAAATGTCTATTGCTTTTTTCCTACCACTGTCACTAAGCCATGTTTTACTTTTTGTTATCACGAAATCTTCAACTGGATCCCATGTTTTTCTATTAATAGAACCAATAACCGCAATATCCCAAATAGGCAGTCGAAATAGTTCCATTAAATCCAGAACCAAAGGATGGGCAGCAGACCTAGGGGTATGATAAAACCCAAAAGCGGGCTCCATGCCCGTTGCAACAATTGCTTCCAAAACCGACCGATATAACAATGCATAGCCAAAACTCAAGATTGCATTGCTACGGTCCTGAGGCGGGCGACGATTTCGACCGTCAAGAGCAAATTGCGCCTGCATTTCAGGTATAATTAGCTCATTGACAACTCCGAAATATGATCGTGAAGCGTTTCCCTCATACCCTCTAATTTCATCAATTTCATTGCAACGCATGACTGCCTTCAGATCGTTTCGAATTGCATTTAACGCGTTGGTCATGCCATTCGTTCTGATATGTCCGCGGGTGGCCCGTAACAAATAGCGCAACTGCCCCTCAATCCGAGCGCGAACAAGCTTGTGCGTTAATGATAGGCAACATTTTGGATCACACAAAGCTCTATACTGCCTAATACGCCGTTGGACAGGCATTGCGCCCGATGCCAACCCGCCAACATATTTCCCACCAGCTGACAGCCAATGCACAGGTATATCATTGGTCGCACATAATTGCAAGGCCTGTGTGGTAATCTGTGCATTCCCGTGAATAACAACTGATTGAACGGATTGGATAGGGCAAGTCTTTAATTCCTGCCCGTCCTCTTCCACCTTAATCATATTTCCAGAGCGCCTCACGTACGCCCTATGTGAAACAACATGAATCACCGTTTTATCATGGTCAGGTGGAAACAGCCTTATGGGTTCCCAACATTGATTTTGTGCCAGCCGTTCCTCCTCAGGCAAACAAACAGGAGCAAGCGAACACCTTATGCAGGCATGTTCATTGTCGGTGATAGGCGGTCGAACAGTTTCTTTTCGCAAAGCTCGAGCTCTTTTTACCGCCCCCATTACCAACGAGCGGGTATCATCATCTAACGGAACTCGAACCGTTACGTTGTCAGCATGATAATGAACGCGCCCTTCGACAATGGGTCTGTTCATGACCACCTCCATAAGCATTCCGTAAGCACCAATCTGTACCATATCGGATAACCATGCCTTGTGGACTTTCCGTCCATCTTTAAAATCGGTCATAGACCGTCCTCGTTTATGTTCATACGGGACCCAAGAACCATCGCGAAACTGTATCGCATCCGCTTTTCCTATTAGACCCAATTTCTCACTTTCCATCTCCATCGTCTGCAAATACTCGCCGTCCTCATGCGCAATTTCTTCATGGAGAGCTCTGCCTGCATAGACTCTTTCGTTTTGGACACGAATTCCCTCAACTTCTTCCAAGTAAAAAAGTCGTTCGCAGTAAAGCAACGCATGCAGAGCCATAACTCGAATTAAAGGTTCATATTCGCTATCGTTATTAACCATGTTCAGCACCTGGTGGAGTGATTATCACCCACTTCGGGTCGTCAAGACTCGGGGTTTCAAGCGGTCCATCTTCCAGTTTAAACTGTGTCCAGCGTGTGCCCTTTGAACCGACATGATCAACCCACACGGGAAGCGGGTGTTCCCCTGCGTCATCGACAGTAAGCCACTTCCCTTGTTTACCATCCCAGTTTGGGTTCAACAACACTGAATCCACCAAGTCGTGACTCTCGCCTAAACTTAACCCGCCGAAACGCTCAATGCCTCCGAAAGACTGGTTGCCTCCAAGGCCAGTGAATCCATCATTGATCCGCTCGGCCAAATCCCCTTCGCCCACCCAGACACCAAATACTAACCCAGTTAGGACTTCTTGGTAATCTGGTCGCTTGTTGTTGCCAACACCTGGTGCTACAGTACGATTCTTCACACGCCAGGCTGTTCTAAGAACAATGGATCGTTCTGGTTTTTCTATAATGGCTAAGGCAATTCGCGTTCCTACATATCGCCGCCGATCTGACTCTCCCACAAGGGAAAGTAGAAAACCATAAACCGTTGACGGCGGCGGAATCCGCTCGGACTCCAAAAACTCTCTGGCGTAAGCACGGCGAAAACTACATATAGGAACAGAGACCTCAAGACAGACGCTTGGCATCGCGGTCACCTTCCCTCTTGGTTGCCAGTAATATGCGCCTTGCATGCCGCTACGGTCGCCAGAACGCCGCCTGTAAACGCTAGTCCGTCTATGCCAGCTGCATTCAGATACTCAGCTGCAGGCCCGCCAACAAACAGCTCCTTCGCCTGAATATCGCCGGCTTTAATCCGTTCAACCAATGTAGGCATCGTAATCGCGCCGTCATCTGACTGTTCAAAACAATATAAAATCCGCGGGGCTGGATCATGCGTAACACGTAGCACAATAGATTCCGGTGAAAAATCATAAAGGAAACGGCCATGGTTCCCCGCCACTTCACCCAAACAGGCAACAGCATCCAGAACCTTTTGTACGCGTTCGGCTTGACGCGCCCGATCGGGTGTCATGGCGAAGCCATACTGATATCGAGTGGCATGAATTTCTGTTCCATAGAGGCTTGTCGGACCCTTTTCGCCGCTTTTCGCATTGAAGGTTATGTCGCCGGTAAAAGGTGTCAGAGAAATGGCTCTGGCCACTTCGAGCACGCCGCGCCGTTTGCTGCAAGTGCCTTTCGCCGCCGGTCTCTTCTTAGCCGCCTTTCCTTCCTCTACTTCATCACTTCCATCCGTCTTAGCTGCCTCAGCCAGCATAAAACCAAGAATATCGTCGTCGATGTAGTGAAGCGCGGATTGGTTCGATCCTTGAACTGATTCGGCAGCAACAGCGGTTTCCACGGCTGCTGGATCTGTCCAAGCTGCCCATTTGGGATCACACCATACATGGTCAGCTTTATTGTCGTCCCAGACTCGATTCACCGGGATTCCTTGCATCTGCCAGTAGTAACGAATCGCCCAGCGAATTGCTTCCGCGGACACCGTGCTGCAAACCTGCCCGCCCCATAAAAGTTTTTGCAAGGTGGCGATATTTCCTTCATTCTCGCCGCGATTATTGGCCGCAACTCCTGATGCCGTTACGATTGATCCGAATACGTGTATGCTCATCACATTACTCCTCCTCATCCGCCTGGCTATTTTCAATTTCAATTGTAGTTGCCTCTTTACCCGCATAAGAAGCAAGCGCCAGTAAGGCAAGATCACGGGTTCGCTGCCAATCCGCCCCTGTCATTAAGGGTAACACTTGTCGCCATTCGTCCTGTAGAACTGCATTTATCCCCCCCCTGGCAAAAATGTCTGCCATTTCAGAACGAAGCGTCTGGACATTTTTAGCACGCATAAGCCCCGTGCGCAGCCGTTCAAACTCGCGATCAAAACGAACCGCTTCGCCTCTCGTCTTAGCTTGGACGGCGATCTTCCCAAACCGATTCCTCATCGCTACATGGATAGCCTCAACGAGCTTCTTGTCTGCCTCCGTATCCCACCTAATTTCGTGAAGCATTTTATTCAAGCCCCCCCTTTCATAAAGCACATATCCGAACAGTTTCTTGTTTTTGGTAAGTTGAGCGAACCCACGGAACCATTCCCGTCCACAGGCAATGTTTTCTGCCAACACCCCGCGGCATAAACTAGGTGCAACAAACATGCGCGCCGGAGGATTGGGTTCCTTTTTACTCGGCTTCGGCTGATTAACCACTTGTCGATTGCCAAGGTTCTTATAAGCCGTTTCAAATTTGCGCAACATATCCTGACTGGCCAGCCCAATTTCCAACACTGCCGTTCGTGTCTTCTGTTGCTTCGCCCAGTCAACGGTCCCCATGGTGTACCCCGTGCATCCTGTCACCCCCAAAGATTCAAGCGAATCAGAAGCAGCAAGTGTTACTAAGGCAACCAGACCAGCATCGCCTATCCCATCAGCAGTGAGTCGTTCAACAGGGCTAGTCAAATATCGGCTAAAGCATCTTTCGTACTTCGCCAGATCGCGAACGTGTGGAACAACAACAGCGGTCCCGCGCCGTTCATCGTTCTTGCCGTCTAGATTCCTATGGCGCAGTCGAAAATAAAGCGAAGCAGTCGGTGCATAAAGAAGACACATATATCTTTCGAGTGGTTCCTCGATTTCCGTCCCGCTCACCCCCACGTGACGTTCAGCCGCACCTGGATACAGCCATCCTTTTACGACCACAGGTTGTCCAATCTTTTTCCCCGACGGCATGTCTTTTGCGGCTATAGAATGAGCGTACGCATTCACGAACGGTTTGTAGGACACCAAGACCGTTTTATCATCCAGTTGTAGCGAAAGCGTGCGGTCAGGCGTGCCTTTAGGAATCATATTTTGCTTATTGTGTTGAAGAAAACTCATCCTTACGGCCTCGCTTAGAGCAATCCTCGCAGTACTGCTCATGGCATGCCCTCTGTGAGCGGCAAACGACAGCAGTCCCATATCGTCAGTTCCAAACGACTCTTTAAAAAGCAAATCGAACCTTTCTTGCATATCGCCGGTCCAACGGATGACAACCTGCCTTTCAGATAACTCCCAAGTGAGAGCACCTTCAAACAGCTCTGGATTAATGCGCTTCAACGTCATGTACAGTCCCGCCAGTCCAACCCGATGAAGCGCGGTCATTCCTGGATCAAACAGACCGATTTTCAACGATGATTCCAATTGCCTCCCCTCCTTTCGTCATAATTTATGCGCCCTTGGGGCACGATAAAGTAGCGCCCTACTTTACGCCACTCCCGCCAAGAATCATCTGGCGGTATAGGCATTGGTATAACAAATTCCGCTAAATCACCATGTCCTAAATCTTCCGTCCGCACCACTTCGACCGTATACCCGGCTTCTTCAATAGCTCGCTGATCGCGCTGGGAATACCATAGGCCATCAAGCCATTCACAGCGTTCAATCGGTAAAACAGTCGTGTTTTGTTCGTCAATGCGCAGAAAGGCCTCTGCTAAATCACCTTGAGACTTCGGCTTGCCGTCAGCTAACCTCGCTATCCACCTTGTTGCCAATGCAACTTCTTCTTCCTCATAAGGCGCTGCTTTCTTCGGCCGGACAAAGATTGCCGGGCAAGTCGATTCAGGGATGGTATCAAAACGGTTTAATCGCCCCATCCTTTGTATCATTGCAGCGATTGGAGCGTACTCCGTTACCAATAAGTCAGCCGAAAGGTCCAGCGACATTTCGGCGACCTGTGTGGTAATCGCGAACATTGACTCAGGGGAACGAAATCCGTCAATTACTGTCCTCTGGCGCTTGAGGCGGTCGCAATAGCGGTACCTGCTATGGTACGCTTCAGGCTTCAAGCCTAAACTTTCTGCCTGGTCAAAGACCTCCATAGCCCCCTTTACAGTATTGCATACCCAAAGGATCTTACCGCCGCGCTTGTAGACTCCCATCACGGTATCCCATACGCTCGCAACATCAGTTGCCCTGTCTTCCAAGGTGTAGCGCATTGCTGCCTCACGCTCGGCTGGTCCATGGATTGTGAGTACGCCGCCCCGCCCTCTACATACTTCTTCAATAGCACTACGCCTCTCCTTTGGCAATGTTGCTGTCATCATAAGAACCGGAACGCCCGGAAAGTCTTTTAGAAACCGTAACAGGTAGGAAAACAACCGGTTGCTAAAAGCATGCACTTCATCAAAAATGAATACCGCTCGAACAAAGGAAGGCCACGCATAAATGCCCCGCCTCACATTTTCAAGCGTCCCAAGCACAGTATGTGCCGTACATACGGTTACAGGAGCAGGCCAGGTTTCCAACGCCTCCAGACGGCTTTCCCTGAGTTCAGACTCTTCATGGCCAGGCGAAGGCATATTTTCTAACAAGCGATAATCAATTTGCGCCCTGCTGTGTACTAAGATGGCATCAAAATCAGGGTCGTGAAGATAGCCGGAAAAGCCTTCTGAAGCAGTCCCTGTGGTTGGATAACAGAAGAATAACCGCCGGCCTTTGATATGGCGAGCTGCCCAAAGGTATGCAGCAATCGTCTTGCCGCTACCACAGCCAGCTTCAATTAAAACTGTGTTATCATCCGTTTGAGCTGCTTCTTGTTGGAAAGGAAGCATAGCCCGCCCGCCAATCTTTGCTTTAACAACCGCTTCTAACTGTTGTGCTTCTATGGTCTGCCCCAGACGGTCCCGCACCCACATGGCCACCTCTTTTGTGTAACTAGGAAGGGCTGACCCTGCAAGATCAGCGGCCATCAGTGCCGTCTTTACGGAAGCAATCAGGTACTTTTCTGTATCAGTAAAATCGAAATCAAATAGACGAGGTAACCGTTTGAGGTATTTGGGCAGAGAGTCACTGCTTAAGAGTCCATAGGTTTCATTTTTACATTGTCTGGTAGAACAAAGACTATACCGTTTGGCACCGATCGACAACAATGCTTCAAAGTCGTTGTGCCCCTTGAAAGCCGTCACTGATGTGCCTTCCCTAAGACTGGCATATGGATCAGGATATTTTAAGTGATGGCCAGCAACCGCAAAAACAACAGCAGCTTTAACCCATCCCGGATATTTTGACCAAACAGATTCCAGCCAATCAGAGAGACTTTCCATTAAGAATACGCCTAGAAGTTCATGCCTGATACTCTGCCTTTGCATGCCGCCGTTCAACAACATGGCTTGGAAGTGGTCGTTCGCTTTGCCCCAGTCATGCATCCAAGCCGACAACCACAGGGCTTCTTTCCAAAGCTTGATGCCTTCTTCGGGCACATCGCCTGCCACTTTTACATATTCTGCAAGCATATCACCTAGGGTTTCGGCTGCAGTACAAACGATTTTTGTATGACCGACTAAGGTTTCTTCTTGAACCGCTGCAGTTGCATCCCTTGGCTTTTTAGCGAGCAGTATTGTGGGTGCGGGCTGTGATTTATCATCTGACGAAGATGCCACAACCGCACCGCCTCCTTCCTCCAATACCAACTTCCTGAAGAGTTATTGAATCTTCTGCGCTCAAACCAGACACTGTCACTGCATACCCCACGATATCAGTGCCTTTAATACGAATAGTTCTTCGCACATACGTACTGTGACGAGACGTGTCGTGTTGCTGGCCTTCAAAACTCCGCTTGGTTTTGCGTTTCGTCAACTGCGCAACCCCTTCAATCCCATTGGCCTTCAGTTGCCGATTTACAGCTTCCAAGAAAGACTCCGCATCCTGCTTCCCCTTGATAGTTACCAGCCTACTATGTAAGGATTCAGCAGGAGCAAGCATGTGCGGTTGAGGAATGCCAATTTGTAGTCGGTTGTCGCCTATTACGACCTCTCTGCCTGCTAGTGGGAGAACACTTATTACGTCAGCACTATCCAGACGAACAGTGAGATAACTGTCCTTATTGAGTGAAAGCAACCTGTTCCCAACAAGCGTCCCGGCAATTGGATGAATGCCGGTATCAGCAGTCTTTTTATCATGATAATTTTCAGCACCATGCAAAAAAGGACAAAGTCTTGACAATGCACCGTATAGCAAATAGCCATGGTCAACCGGAATGACGTCGCCGTTTAGTTTAAAGCGTAGATCGATAGTGGGCACAACATTTCGCCACCTTTCGCTCGTTTTGCAGGTCTTTCATGCCTAGGGCTGTCAACATTCAGCATGTCGCAATATCTAATTTCTTCCATACTTTTTCGCAAAATCCTCCCCATGTTTCATGATTTTGTTTATCGGATGTAATTTCATAAATTCCTTACATGCAAAAAAGAGGGAGCTAGCTCCCTCTCGAATAATAAAATATAATTGCTGAATGAGACCCCTAGGCTGAGATGCCTGAATCATAGGTGCCGGTATACTCGGTTCTAACCAGGTTGCTTTTGTTTAATTGATGGTACTCATAAGATAAGTTCATAGCCTCGTCAAGGCTTTCGCAGAAGTGCACCTCCTTTTCCTCCCAGAACTTGTAGACATCATTCCACTCTTGAATTTCCACTACGTATAGTCTGGCCATCATAACTCCCCCCTTTTGCTATTTTATTGTATGTGCCATAAACATCCGACAGGCATACCCTTTTGGGATAATAATCTTATGGTGAGTATTCCGATTTTTATCCAAAATTCCTGCCGCGGTCATCGTTTTATAATGCAATTGTAATCTTTTCAGGAGGTGATCTTAACCCGTTGTCATCCCGCCTTAACATCCCCGTTGTTTGATTACAAATTCATGCATCCCACGGCGACCAAATTTCAGCCAAACCAAACCGCAGCACACTGCAGACCATCATAAGCGCAGCTTCCGCTTCAACCTTTTCCAGCGTTTGTACAAGAAAAAAAACGATGCCGCGATTAAAAGCGCCGTCAGAAGCGGAACGATGACAGCAAGAGCCGCCGTAAGCACGGCCAAAACAGACTCAACGGCTGAAACGAACGGATTGGCAGCCCCGCCGCTTGTTATCGTCGAGCCGTGATGCAGGCCGTTGCTTACGAAGCTGGCCGCCGAAGCCGCGCCGCCGCCAGCGATGACAGCCAAGGTCCATTGCAAAACCGGGCTGACGTCCGCCATGACCGCAGCGGTCACCAAAACGCCAGCCATGACGCTGATCGGCGCGCTGGCGGCCGAAAGCAAATTGTCCACGAACGGAAAAAAGTAAGCCAAGATTTCCACCAGCGTGGCCACGCCGAAAACAAGCACGGCCGGGTAAGACGCCATCCACTGGAAGCCGCCGCTCAAGCTGGTATAACCGGCCATCGCCGCAAGGCTTAGCACAAGAAAGGGAACAAATACGCGAAAACCGCACGTAGCAGCCAGCCCGACACCAACCATCATGTTCAAGATGGTTTCCACAGCCTCCACCACCCAACCCTCATTTTTGTTTTGCGCCACCCTCAAGCAGCGACTTGGCAACTGCGGCATTTTTCCTGAAGTATCGGTGCGAAGATCGTTGGCAACAAGGTCGCCCGAGGTGACCATTCTAAAAAGCATAAACTAGCGTAAAAGTGGTTAATCATCACCTTCCGCTCCGCTGTCATGACTTTTTATTGCCAGGTTGTCAACGTCTACCGTACTGACAACATCGTATTCTTCGGCTCCCTGTTCAACCGCTGTGCTGGCAATGGCGACTTTTAAGGCCTGTATTTCCGTTCCTAGCCTGGCAATAGCCTTTTCAACGCTATCTAGCCGCTGGTCAATGCCTGTCACGGTCTTGACTAGGATTTCTAATAATTCACGATCGGTCATATTCAACACCTCATTGTCAGTATGTAATAAAAGCCAAACCGGCGCTAGATTAAAGCTAATATAAAGAGCAATGCTCGGTATAAGTTCCTTTCCGTCCATCTGGCAATCGTCCGGTTTATTGCCGCGACTGCTTCAGTCAAAAAACAGCCGTTATTAAGCAAATGAGTTCCCGCCTGCCACTCATCACCAGTTCTCCGCCGCATGTTTAGAGTTAATTTTGCTCAAAAATTCGGTGCCATTCTCAAGCAGTTGTTGGGCTACAATTGGCATGCCCCGCGCAATATCGGTGCGAAGATATTTTGCCTTGAGGTCACCCAACCGCACTCTGTCTAACCCGTCGGCATCCTTGAAGTATCGCAGCAAAAAACAAACTTCTGACTTTAGCGGTTCTTCTAACGAATCCATGGAAAACGCCTGATGATCATTGATCGCATGGCGTTCAATCAGTTCCTTGATTATACTCACTTCGCTCGTCTCAACATGGCTTAGCAACGATTGCGTCATCACTTTTTGGTAGCTGGCGTAACCATGGTAATCATCTACCCCATCATGCGTCCGCCCAATATCGTGATAAACGCTGGCATAGGCGAGTATTCGGGTGTGCTGTTCTGACAGGTTATCCATCCGGGCCATAAGCAGCGACAGGAGCAGCGTTCTGCGGATATGACCGACCCCATGTACGCCATTAGGATTATGGTATAAAGCCGGCGAGATAAGCCTTTCATATTTCCGAAACGATGCGGCCATCGCGTCTTCTTGTAAAAGCGGCAGGACAGCGCCGGCCGCCAAGGCCCCGCTAGCGCCCGTGCCACGCTCGCAGCGCTTCGCTTGCAAGCAGATTTCGTCTAGCACTCATGCTCCCTCCAAAGTCTTTTTAGCTTCCTGTGATTTTATATTCGCCTTGTTTTACAGAAAGCCTGCGAACTAGAAAACCCCACCGCCTGCAAAATTGCAGAAGATGGGGGAAAAGCGAGGCGCTTACTGCGTTACGATCTCATTGGCGATTTCAACAAGGTTGCCACCAGGGTCGCGGACGTAGATGGAATTCAGTTTGCGCATGGCGCCGGTGCGCTGAACCGGTCCTTCAATGATTTCAACGCCGATTTCGCCAAGATGGCGAACCACTTCGCGAATTGGCGTATCGGTAAGGAAGCACAAATCGGCCGAGCCGGGAACAGGGTGTTTGGCCTTTGGCTCAAATTCATGCCTCTGCTCATGTAGATTAATCTTTGATTGACCGAATTTTAACGCTTTGCGGCCATTTTGAAAAGAATCAATCCCCATTCCCAACGCGCGAGAATAAAAATCGCATGTTGCTTCCAGGCTTTTCACAGTCAGTACAAAATGGTCTAGAGAAGAGATCTGCATTGCCACAACACCTTTCTCAAATAGTTATTTGTCTGTTGCATGACGGTCTTTGTCTTTTCGCCGGCGCAGCGCCGTGCAAAAAGCATCGCAGGCTGTTGCCAGACCTAGCTGCATCAACTAGGGTCAACAACTAGGGTCAGAAAAGAAAAAAGCGGATTCTGAGAACCTCAGAACCCGCGAATTTACTGGTCGGAGCGACACGACTTGAACGTGCGGCCTCTACCACCCCAAGGTAGCGCTCTACCAAACTGAGCTACGCCCCGACTGACAACATCAGTATTGTAAGTCTTTTTGATGCGTCTGTCAAGAGCGGCTTTTTCTACGCCCTGCGTACGCCCTGCGTGTCAATCGACAGCCGATGGATCGTCGTTGAGGCGCCGGTCTTGGCAAATGCCGCGCTCATCGCTTCGCCAACCCGCTCAGCCACCGCCGCGCCTGCGGTAACGAACGCCATCAGGGTCGGTCCGGCGCCGCTGATGACTGCACCATCAGCGCCCGCTTGCTTGGCGGCGGCAAAAACCGCCTCCATGCCTGGAATCAAATGCGCTCGGTACGGCTGATGAAGCCTGTCCCCCAGCGCGTCGGCAAGAAAAGCCGATTCGCCGCTCAGCAGCGCGCCGACCAGCAGTGCGCTGCGGCTGGCATTGTAAACCGCGTCGCCGAACGGAACGGCGGCGGGCAGGGCCTCGCGGGCCTTTTTGGTTGACAGATGAAAGTTCGGCACGGCGGCCACCAGAATGACTTCCTGTTTGGGCTGATACACCAGGCAATTCGCCTTGCCGTCCGCCATGTAGGCGATCGTGCAGCCGCCGAACAAGGCCGGCGCCACGTTGTCCGGATGCCCTTCGATGGCCGTGGCGAGGGAAAGCAGCTCCTGCTTGGAAAGCGGCTTTTCCACCAGGCAGTTGGCGGCATACAGGCCGCTCACGATCGCCGCCGAGCTGCTGCCGAGACCGCGCGACAAGGGAATGCGGTTGTCGAACTTGATGGCGATGCCCCGGCGCTTGTCGCCGACAGCGGCCAGCAGCTGCTCGACGCAGCGCACGATCAGGTTTTGGCGCGTATGGGGAATATTGTCGCTGCCCTCGCCCGTCCCCTCAATTATGAGGGATTCGCCCGGCGACAAGGTCAGGGTCAGGTGGTTGTACAAGTTGCAGGCCATCCCGAGCGAATCGAAGCCAGCCCCGCAGTTGGCAGTGGTGGCGGGGACGGCTACTGTTACAGTTGCTGTCAAAACGTTCCCTCCCGGTTCTCTCAGGAAAAATGAGGATCTTCAACGCGGATGATGTTGGAAACTTCGGCCACGGCCGGCAGAACCGCCAAGGTCTGCATCGCCATGCGCATATGGCTGTCCGGCACGGCATAAGTGATCAAAACGAGCTCAGCGTACTCGCCGACCCGCTGCTTTTGCACAACAGTGCGCAAGCTGACCTGCTGCGCGCCAAACGCGGCGGCAATCGCCGACAGCACGCCCGGTTGGTCAGCCACCAGCAATCGGATGTAGTACGGGTTGGCGACCTTTTCGATCGGGCAGATTTTGGTCTCTTCAAAGCAGGTGCATAGGATGCGGCTTGCCCCTTTATGGACGATGTCGCGCGCCACGTCGATGATGTCGGCGCATACGGCGCTGGCGGTCGGCAGCTTGCCGGCCCCGCGGCCGTAGAACATCGCCTCGCCGATTGCGTCGCCGCGCACGAAAATGGCATTGAACACGTCATTGACCGCCGCCAGCGGGTGCGAAACCGGCAAAAATACCGGGTGGACGCGGGCGTTGATCCCATTCTCGCCTTCGCGCTTGGCGATGGCCAGCAGCTTGATGCAATAGCCGAATTCCCGGGCATATTCAATGTCGTGCTTGGAGATCTTTTCAATGCCCTCGACGTGCACCTTGTCGAGCGGCATGCGGGAGTTGAAGGCCAGCGAGGACAAGATGGCGATTTTCCGGGCGGCGTCTAGGCCGCCCACGTCGGCCGTGGGGTCAGCTTCCGCATAGCCTTTGGCCTGCGCTTCCGCCAGCGCGTCGGCAAAGTCCATGCCCTGCTGCGACATGCGGGTCAGCATATAGTTCGTCGTCCCGTTGACAATCCCCATGACTTCCTGGATTTCATTGGCCGCCAGACATTGCTTCAGCGGACGGATGATCGGAATGCCCCCGCCGACGCTGGCTTCAAATAAAAAGTCCACCTGGTTTGCTTCCGCCGCATCAAACAGTTCCCGTCCGTATTTGGCCACGACATCCTTATTGGCGGTAACGACATGCTTTTTGTGCGCGAGCGCGTACAGCATCAGCGTTTTTGCCGGTTCTTCCCCCCCCATCAATTCAACGACAATGTCGATCTGCGGATCGTTCACAATGTCGTCAATGTCAGTCGTCAAGGCATACGATTCGGCCAAATGAGCGTACTTTTCCAGGTCGCGGACAAAAATGCGGGTTACCTGAATCTGTTTGCCAACCTTCTGGGCAATGGAGGCGGCATTCTTCTGCAACAATTCCAGAACCCCGCTGCCTACCGTACCGGCCCCCAAAAGGCCGATGGAAATCTTGTCTTCTTTAGTCATGATTCAGGGTACCCCTTTCTTTCGTGAATTGGCGGGCGTTTAAGCCTGCCCAAGTACTTCCAGGCGCTTTACGCCGTCCACCATGCGCAGCTTGTCGAGCAGCGCTTCCAGGTCAATCGCCAAATCCTTTGTTTCAATGGAAATGGTGGCATTGGCTACGCCCTGCAGGGGGATGCCCTGGTTTATTGTCAAGACGCTGCCCGCGTCATTGGCAATCGTGTTCAAAATCCGCGATAAGACGCCCGGCTTGTGGTCAAGCAAAATGGAGAGGGTGACGATCTTTTCCTTGCTCGCTTCATAAAAAGGGAAGACGAAATCTTTGTATTTGTAATAGGCGCTGCGGCTGAGCCCCATTTTTTCAACGGCTTCGTTGATCGTGCGCGCCTCGCCTCTTTTTAACACTTCTTTGACCTTAATCGTTTTCTTTATCGCTTCTGGCAGTATTTCCTCGCGGACTAAATAAAACGTGCTTTTCTCCATCATCATGTATCTTCCTTTCGTTTATTTCAAGTGGATAATGTTCTTCGCGTAGTAGACATTATACCATCCTTGTATTCAGTATTTCAATATATGGTCATAAAAAAAGCGGTTTTACAACCGCTTTTTCTCCATCCAATTAGCTTGTGCGAATAATGTCTCCTCACACTCGGCAGTATTTTCGCGCGTCATCAGCGCGCTCGTGGCCTGCCAGGGTGATTGGTTCTCAAACAAAACGCCGTACAGTTGCTCGGTGATCGGCATGCGCACCTGCAGCTTTTGCGCCAGATCCCAGGCTGCCCGTGTGGCGCGAAAGCCTTCCACGACCATGTTTGTCTCTTGCTCAATCTGCTCGCGCGTCTGCCCCTTGGCGAGCGCTTGTCCGGCGCGGCGGTTGCGGCTGTGACGGCTTGTGCAGGTGGCGATCAGGTCGCCCACGCCCGCCAGTCCGGCGAACGTCTGCGCTTCCGCGCCCATCATCATGCCCAGCCGGGCGATTTCCGCCAGTCCGCGCGTCATGAGCGCCGCCGTGGTGTTGTCGCCATACCCCAGGCCGTCGACAATCCCCGTGCCGAGCGCGATGATGTTTTTCAGCGCCCCGGCCAGCTCCACGCCAACCACGTCATGGTTCGTGTACGGCCGGAAGAACGGCGTCGCGAACAGCTGCTGCAGCTGGCGCGACGTCGCTTCGTCCTGGCTGGCGATCACCGTAGCGGTCGGATAATCCAGCGCCACCTCTTCGGCATGGTTCGGGCCGGACAAAACCGCGATCGGATTATCCGGAAAAACAGAGGCCAGCACCTCGCTCATGCGCAGATTCGTTCCGTTCTCGAATCCCTTGGCGCAGGACAATAAAATAGCTTGCTTAAAGACGTGTCCGGCCAGTTGCTCGGCAATGGAGCGCATCGCATGCGAGGGAACCACCAGGACGAGCACGTCCGCGCCGGCCGCCGCTTCATGCAGGTCATGCGTAATAAGCAATTGCTCCGGCAAAACCGCATCCGGCAGATACGCGCTGTTTTTTCGCGTCGCACGTATTGTCTCAGCCAGCTCGGCCTGCCGGACCCAAAGCGACACATGCGAATGTTTTTGCGCCAATAAACGCGCCAGGGCCGTCCCCCAGCTGCCGGCGCCAATCACGGCAATTCGTTGGCTCATGCGCTACCACCCTTGTTAATCGAACTTGTCGATCCCGCTTTGATTTTAGACTCCGTTCCGGCCAGCAGCCGTCTAATATTATCCTTGTGCCGGATGATAACGAAGGCCGCCGCAAAGGTTGTAAACAAAACGAGCGGGAATTGGTAATCAAACCACCAGGCGGCAATCGGCGCGATGAAGGCCGCGACAACCGAACCAAGCGATACATAGCGGGTCAAAAAGACGATCGCCAGCCATACCGGAAAGACGATCATGACCACCTTGGGCTGCAGCAGGCAAAGCACGCCGAAGGCGGTGGCCACGCCGCGGCCGCCCTTGAAGTTTAAGAAAACGGGGTAATTGTGTCCCAGCACGGCTGCCAAGCCGCCGGTCAAGCTGACAGGCAGCGAGTTGTCGGCCAGCAGATTGGCGAAGAGTACCGCCAGCATGCCTTTGCCCATGTCGCCCAAGAGCACGATCGAGGCGGGCTTTGCCCCGAGCGTGCGGAACATGTTGGTCGTGCCGATATTCTTGCTGCCGTATTGGCGTATGTCGATGTTGCAAAGCCATTTGCCAATCAGCAGGCCGGTCGGAACGGAGCCGAGCAGGTACCCGACCAAAGCCGCCCACAGAAAATCTGACATTTGCCTCGCTCCCCTCTATTCTTTTTCCGAACGAGACCGAACGATGAAATGGATAGGCGTCCCTTCAAAGCCCATGGCTTCGCGCAGCTTGTTCTCCAGATAGCGCCGGTAGGAAAAATGCATCAGGTCCGGGTCATTGACGAAGAAAACAAACGTCGGCGGTTTGGTTTTGACCTGCGTCGTATATAAGAGCTTCAAGCGGCGCCCCTTGTCGTTCGGCGGCGGGTTGATGTTGATCGCATCCTCCACCAATTGATTGAGCACGCTCGTGGAAACGCGCATCGAGTGCTGGTCGGCCACATAGCGGATCAGCTCCGGCAAGCGGTGCACGCGCTGCTTGGTGAGCGCGGAAACAAAGACGACCGGCGCATACTGCATGAAGCCCAGCTCGGTTCGGATCGCTTCCGTGTAGCGGAGCGTCGTGTTCGTGTCTTTTTCAACCAAATCCCATTTGTTGACGACCAGAATAATGCCCTTGCCCGCCTCGTGGGCGTAGCCGGCGATTTTCTTGTCCTGTTCAGTGACGCCTTCCACCGCGTCGATGACCATCAGGACGATATCAGCGCGGTCGACGGCCCGCAGGGCGCGCATGACGCTGTAGCGCTCGACGGCCTCTTCCACCCGCGCGCGTTTGCGCATGCCGGCCGTGTCGATGAAAACGTACGTTTGCCCGTCGCGTTCGATCGTGGTGTCAATCGCATCGCGGGTTGTGCCGGCCTCATTGCTGACAATCGAACGCTCCTTGCCGATCAAAGAATTAAACAGCGACGATTTGCCGACGTTCGGGCGACCGATGATCGCAACCCGGATTTCTTCACTGTCCGCCTCATCCAGGCCGTCCAGCGCATCGTCCGGAAAAAGCGCCAGCGTTTCGTCCAGCAAATCACCCAGATTCAGCTTGTTGGCCGCCGACACGGGGATCGGGTCGCCAAGCCCCAGGCTGTAGAATTCAAACACATTAGCCTGCTGGTTCGGCGAATCGGCTTTATTGGCCACGAGCAAAATCGGCTTGTTCGACTGGCGCAAGCGGCGGGCGATTTCCTCATCCTCGTTCGTCAAGCCGACGCGGGCATCCACGACAAACAAAATGACGTCCGCCTCCTGAATCGCTTCCTCCGCCTGATAGCGGACAAAGCGAAGCATGTCCGTCTCGCCCATCGTTTCAATGCCGCCCGTGTCCACCAGCGTGAACGGAACGTCCCGCCATTCGCCCGTCGCATAGAGGCGATCGCGCGTCACGCCAGGGGTGTCTTCCACAATGGCCAGCCGCTTTTGGGCGATGTTGTTAAAAAGAGTTGACTTGCCGACGTTGGGCCGGCCAACGATTGCAACTATTGCTTTACGTGCCATATTGATACCCATCTTTCTCCACAATCAGTGGTCAATTCCGTCACGAGAATCGATGCCTTTTCGAAAATAATGCTTGATGTCCGTCATTTCCGTCACTAAATCAGCCATTTCAATGAGCTCATCCGGCGCATAGCGGCCCGTGACGACCACTTCCGTGCCGCGATGCGGCTGCGCCAGAAAGGAAAGAACCGGTTGGAGCGGCAGCAGATCAAAGGCCAGAACGAGCGTCAGCTCGTCGAGCACAACCAAATCATAATTCCCCGAGCGGATGGCTTCAACGGCCTTATCCCACCCGGCCCGCACCAGTTCAATGTCAATGGGGTCGGGGTGCTTGAAATCAACCAGTTCGTTTCTGCCCACCGGCACCAGGTCAAAATTCGGCAAATGCGCCTTTGCCAGGCACTCTCCGTATGTTGCGTCGTTTTTCAGAAACTGCAAAAAGAGCACGCGCAAGCCGTGCCCGACCGCGCGCAGGGACAGTCCCAGCGCCGCCGTCGTTTTTCCTTTCCCGTCCCCGGTGTACACCTGCAGCAAGCCCAGTTCACTCATCTGCGTACCTCCCATTCCGACAAGAGCCGCTTCAATTCCCGCGCTGAATAGGCAACGCGAACAGGGCAGCCGGTCTCCCGTTCCACGTCCTCTACGGACAGGCCGTCCAGGAAAAGCTGCGTGCCGTTTCGCAAGGCAAGGCCCGGCAGGATGAGGCCCATTTCGCCGTTCTCTTTGTGTAGCTTTACCGTATCAATTATATCGCGTCCTGTCAATAAACCGGTGACGGTAATCAATTCGCCAAAAAAGCGGTTTGTGACCGGCCACACCACCTGTTCTCGGCCAGGCCGGGCAGCGGCTTCGACGAGCGGCGACAAGACGGTCGCCGCTGAAACGCCGGCCAGCACAGCGATAGGTGGCCGGTCGCCGTTTCGCTCGCCGCCCGCCGGGGCGGCCTGCCAGTCCATCAGAAAGCTGCGGACGAGGCCAATGCCGTTCTCCAGCTGCGGAAAACCGTCATATTCGGCCTCCGGCGGGATGGGGCGGCCGGCGCGCAGGTAGAATTCGTCCCCCAGGTAAACGAAGCCTTTGCCGAGCTTTTTGCGGCACGCCTCCTGCCAGGCAAAAACCTGATCGATGATGGCGGCGGCTTCTTGGGGAGTGAAGGTGCGCAGGGGATGAAGCCCGTCGCGGAATTTGGTCAGGCCGACCGGCACGATCGCCATCGACAGCACCTGCGGCGCCAGGGCCAGCAGGTCGGCATAGGTTTTCGCCAATTCTTCCCCGTCGTTTAGGCCGGGACACAAGACGATCTGCGTGTGGATGGCGATGCCGGCCTGCGTCAGGGTTTTCAGGCGGTCCACGATATTGCCGGCGCCGGCGTGGTTGAGCATCTTGACGCGCAGCGCAGGGTTTGTCGTGTGCACTGATACATACAAGGGCGACAAGTTCATGCCGACAACCCGCTGCAAATCGTAGTCGGTAAAGTTGGTCAGGGTGATGAAGTTGCCATACAAAAACGACAAACGATAATCGTCGTCCTTTACATATAATGATTCTCGAAGGCCGGGCGCCATCTGATCAACAAAGCAAAACAGGCATCGGTTGGCACAGCTGCGAATCTTGTCAAAAACAGCTGAATCAAACACCAGCCCCAGCTCTTCGTCAATTTCCTTTTCAACTGTAACCTGGCGTTCCGCCCCGTCCTCCTGGCCTAAGGTCAAGACGACTACCGGCTCCGCGGCGGCGAAACTGAGGTCAATAATATCCTGCAAATGCTGATCGTCAATTGCCAGAAGATACTCACCGGCCCGAACGCCAGCCCGGTCTGCCGGGCTGCCTGGTTTTACTGACGCGATGTAAGTTAGCGGCCGTTCGAATGCCATGACGATCTACCTCCAGATAGCTTATTTATTAAATCAAGAACAGGAGAGCGATGCGTAACCACTCCCCTGCCCGTACACGATCATCGGTCTGTATGCGACCTTACGATTGCTTGACAGCACTGCGGCTGTCGGGATATAACCCGCGCGCTCTGAGCCACTCGGCCGTCTGGCCGGTAATCACAAGGGGCGCGGCGTGCAGGGCGGCCAAATTCTCGGCGCCGCAAAGCACCATAAGCTGCTGGATTTCATAGCGCAGCGCAGCAAGCCACTGCACTGCCTGCTCGGCCGACACGGCCAAGCGCTGCACGACGGGGCCGGCCACGGCAACCGCGTGAGCGCCTAACGCTAACGACTTGACCATGTCAGAAGCGGTGCGCAAGCCGCCTGACGCAATCAAGGACACCGCGGGCGGCAAAACGGCTTTCGCCTCTACGGTGCTGATGGCGGTCGGAATCCCCCAGGCCATCAGTTCAGAGGCAAGCATTTGTCCGCTGCGCGCTGCTTCAATCGCCAAAAAATTTGTCCCCCCGGCGCCGCCGACGTCAATTGCGGCCACGCCGGCTTCAGCCAGCCGCCGCACCTGTTCGGCACCCATTCCGCAGCCGGTTTCCTTGACGATGACCGGCACGCTCAGGTGGCGGACAAGGCTGGCGATGCGGTCGAGGTAGCCGGCAAAGTCCCGGTCGCCTTCTTGCATCACCAATTCCTGCCCGACATTCAAATGAATCTGCAGCGCCTGCGCTTCTAGCATCTCAACCGCTTCCTGCGCTTCATCCAAAGAGACATGCGCGCCGAGGTTGGCGAACAGGACGCCGTCCGGATATTCTTCCCGCACGCAGGAAAAGGTGTGGCGCACGCTTTTGTCCTCAAGCGAAGCATATTGCGAACCGACCGCCATCGCGCACCCTGCGGCCTTGGCTACTTGCGCCAGGGCGCGGTTTGTTTGGGCGACATCCGGTGCGCCGCCGGTAATGGCGTTGATTATCAACGGATGCGGCAGGGCCAGCCCGGCCACCGCTGTTTTGAGCGATACGTCCGCCATCCCGATGCCAGGCAGGCAATTATGCAGCAAATGGACATCTTGAAAGCCGGTTTGGCAAGGGCCATCAGGCTGCGTTTGCGCATGGCGCAGATGGGCCATTTTTCGGGATTGGCGCAACATAGGAGCGTCACCTCATCATCATTTATTCAGCAGTTTTGCCAGGTCGGCGAACTTGTCGCCGATGGTCGTGCGGAAGCTGGCTTCTTCCTGCAGGAAATCCTTGAACTCTTCTTTTTCCTTTTGTTCCGCGGCCTGCTTGATGCTCAGGGACAGGCGCTTTTTGTCGCGGTCGATCCCCAGTATCTTGACGGCCACTTCTTGCCCGACGCTCAGCACGTCTTCCGGCTTGTTGATATGATGGTCGGTGATTTCCGAGATATGCACCAGGCCCTCAACGCCTGGCAGCAAGGCGACGAACGCGCCGAACGAAGCCAGTTTCGCTACTTTTCCGGTCAAGATGGCGCCTTCCGCCAGCTTAGCCGTGGCCGCCAGCCAGGGATCCGGCAACGCGTCGCGCAGGCTCAGCGACAGGCGTTTCGCCGCCGCATCCACCTTTTTCACGACAACTTCAACGGTATCGCCGACCGAAAGCACTTCAGCCGGGTCATTGACGCGCGTCCAGGCCATGTCGGAAATATGGACCAGGCCGTCAATGCCGCCGACATTGACGAAAGCGCCGAAGCTGGCCAGGCGGGAAACCTTGCCGGTCAGATGCTGTCCAACGGCAAGCTCGTCATAGCGCTGCGCTTCCGCCGCGGCGCGCTGCGCTTCCAGCACCTGGCGGCGGGAAACAACAACGCGCTTTTTCTCCGCTTCCAGTTCAATGACCTTAACCGTGATCGTTTGGCCCGTGAACGCGCCCAAATCCTCAACCCGGTGAAGGTCAGTCTGCGAAGCGGGCATGAAGCCGCGCAGGCCATAAATGTCAACCGTCAAGCCGCCTTTAACAGGGGTCAGGACTGTTGCCGCCACTTCCGTGCCTTCCGCCAGCGCCTTCTCCAGCTTGTCCCAAGCCAGCCGGGCATCAGCTTTCACTTTTGAAAGCAATACCGCACCGTCGGCATCGGGGTCAAGCACAACCGCGTCAACCTCGTCCCCAACGCTGACAACGTCGGCCGGCTTGGCCGATGCGGCAAGGGAAAGTTCGGCTTTGCTGATCTGGCCTTCCGTTTTGTAGCCGATATCGACAAAAACCTCATCGGCAGTTACGGATACCACGCGACCGCGCACCATGTCGCCCTTTTTCAGGACCACGGTTTCTTTTGCCATTTCTTGCTCCATTGATTCCATCGTTGAACAGACCTCCTCTATCAACCAGTCAGGTGTCGATGCACCCGCTGTAATGCCTACTGTTGCGGCGCCCGCGATCATGTCGGGCGTGATGTCCCGCCCTGTTTCAATATGATAGCTGCGCGGGCAGCGCTCTGCCACAAGCTCGTACAGATGCGTCGTATTGGCGCTGTTGCGGCCGCCGATGACAAACATCGCATCCACTTGTCCGGCCAGTTCGACGGCGGCGTTCTGACGATTGGCCGTCGCCGCACAGATCGTTTTCTTCACGACGCATTCGTCGCTCGATTTTTCCAGCACGGCCAAAATATCATTGAAGGCCTGCTGGGTAAACGTCGTTTGCACGACCACGCCGCGTTTTGCCGCGTGCGGCAGGCGTTGCGCTTCGGCCGGCGTTTCAACCACTGCGCAGCCGGGCGCCCAGGCGGCAATGCCCTTGACCTCGGGGTGCTTGGCCTCGCCGATGATGACGACCTCGTAGCCGGCGTCAAAGAGCTCCTTGGCGGCTTTTTGCGCCTGCTGCACGTTCGGGCAGGTTGCATCTATCAGCCCCAGGCCAGCGTCCTCAACCTGCCGGTAAACGGCGGGCCCCACGCCATGCGACCGGATGATCACCTGTCCGTCCGCAGGCAGCGGTTGGCCTTCGGCCCAGGTTTGAATTCCGGCGGCGCGCAGCTTCTCAACAACTTGCGGGTTATGGATGATCGGCCCCAGCGTGTAGGTCGCCTTCTCTGATCCGACTTCGTTTTCTGACAGCTGGACAGCCCGTTTTACGCCATAGCAAAAGCCCATATGGCTGGCACGCAGAATTTTCATAATAGCCTCCCTCGTCAGTCGCCCCGCTCTTCAGCAAGCTGCAGGCAGCGGATTTTCTCCATCAAGACTGCGCCCTGCTCGTCCAATTCCTGGCGGCTGAACACTTCTGGCAACTGGTAAGGGATTCCGAAGCGAATGGAAAAGCGCGGGAACCAGTTGCGCGCACTGAGTTTATTGGTGCCGCTGAGAGCGATCGGCACAATCGCCGCCCCCGACTTGGCAGCCAGCATCAAGATACCGGGCATCGCCTTGCCCAGTTCCCCGTTTTTGCTGCGCGTCCCTTCGGGAAAAATCGCCATGACGCCGCCTTCATCCAAAATCGTCAAGCCGGTCTTGATCGCCTGGCGGTCGGCACTGCCGCGGCGCACAGGAAATGCGCCGAGTTCTTTGATTATTGTACCAAAGACTGGATAGGCAAACAACTCTTCTTTTGCCATAAACCGTACGCGGCGCGGCGACGCACAGCCGATGAGAGGCGGATCAATCAGGCTCAGGTGGTTGCTGGCCAGAATGACCGCACCTTGCGCCGGTACGTTTTCCGAGCCGCGAATCCGCAGTCGGAAAAAGACGCGGAAAAGAAAAATAAACAAGGCCTTGCAAACGCTATACAGCATGGGAATGCTCCTTGGCGTACGCGATGATGGCGTCGACGACTTCCTCAGGCGTCAGGCGGCTGGTGTCAAGCAGGTATGCGTCGTCCGCCTGGCGCAAGGGCGAAGTCTCCCGGGTCGAATCCGCCAGGTCGCGGGCGGCGATGTCAGAAGAAATTTCTTCCAGCGAGGCCTTCTGGCCTTTATTGGTCTGCTCGAGCCATCGCCGGCGGGCCCGCTCCTCGACTGACGCGGTAAGAAAGATTTTCACTTCCGCCTCCGGAAAAACGACTGTGCCGATATCCCGTCCATCCAGCACAACCGCCTTTTGCCGCCCTATCTGCTGCTGCTGGGCGACCATTTCCGCCCGCACGCCCGGCACCGCCGCAACCTGCGAGACAAGGCGCGTCACTTCCGGCGAACGGATCGCCTCCGTTACGTCGACGCCATTGCTCAATACGCGATTGCCGCCCGGCCCGTCCAAGTCGAAGCGGATGCTCGTCCGTTTCGCCAGCGCGGCAAGCGCCTCATCCGTGAGCGGCACCGACTGTCTGATGCTCTCCAGCGCGATGACGCGGTACATGGCGCCGGTATCCAAATACAGATAGCCCAGCTTTTCAGCGACTTTTCGCGCGACCGTGCTTTTGCCGGCCCCTGCCGGCCCGTCAATGGCAATAATGCATGCGTTCATGAATCCCACTCCTCATCCGTCAGTGTTCAGCCGTTCGGCCGCCGCTTTTCCCGCCGCATAACCGGAGGAGAATGCCGCCTGAAGGTTGAACCCGCCTGTAAAGCCGTCAACATCCAGCGTTTCGCCGGCGATATACAGCCCCTCGACCTTTTTGGACGCCATCGTCTTCGGATTGATTTCCGACACCGCCACACCGCCGGCCGTAACAATCGCTTCGGCGAGCGGACGGGTGCCTTTGATCGGGAACGTCCAATGCTGCAGGATATGCAGCAAGGCCAGCCGCTCCTTGCGGGTCAGGTCATGGATAAAGGTCTCCGGCTTCAATTCGGCCGCGGCAATAATCGGCAAAATGAGTTTTTGCGGCAGCAGATCGCCTAACGCGTTTTTCAGCTGCTTGCGCTGATACTGTTGAAAATCACGCTGCACGCGCTTGTCGAGCTGTTCGGACGAAAGGGCCGGTTTCAGGTTGATCCGGATCGAATAGCCGGCGTCCGGCTTCGCTGCAAGCAGGTCATTATAGCGGCGGCTCAGCGTGAGGATAATCGGCCCCGACAGGCCGAAGTGCGTGATCAATAATTCGCCGAATTCCTTTTGCATCAGCTTTGCATCCTGATACAAAGACGCCTCGACGTTTTTCAGCGAACTGCCCATCAGCTCCTGCAGGTTGGGATAATCGCAAACAAAGGGGACGAGCGACGGCCTGAGCGCCGTGACAGTATGCCCGAGCGCCGCCGCCAGCTTGTATCCGTCGCCGGTTGTGCCGGTTCCGGGGTAAGAACTGCCGCCGGTCGTTAAAATGACGCTGCGGCAGGCCAGCCGCTCTGTGTGGTTGACCTCAACCCCGGCGACGCGTCCCGACTCGGTCAAGATGTTTGTCACGCGCTGGTTCGGCCTGATGTCGACGCCAGCCCGACGCGCGGTGCGCACCAAACAAGCGACAACGTCGCCGGCCTTGTCGCTGACGGGAAAAACGCGCTGTCCCCGCTCGATTTTCAAGGGCACGCCTTCGGCTTCGAAAAATGCCATCAGGTCTTCGACGCCAAACTGCTTGAAGGCGCTGTGCAAAAAGCGCCCGTTGCCCGGCAAGTTGCGGATCAGCTCTTCATGCGAGCAGGCGTTCGTGAGATTGCAGCGGCCCTTGCCGGTGATCAATAATTTTTTGCCGGGAAAGGGCATCTTCTCCAGCAGTATGACGGATGCGCCGTCCCGCGCCGCCATGATGGCGGCCATCAGGCCGGCCGCGCCGGCGCCGACCACGATCACGTCAGTCATTCAAGCCCGCCTCCTTGCGCAGCCGCTTCACTTCCTGCGGCGTCAGCGGGCGCATGCGGCCCGGCGAAATGCCGTCCAGCTTTAAAAACGACATGCTGATGCGGATCAGGCGCACGACCGGCAGCCTGATTGCGTCGCACATGCGGCGTATTTGCCGGTTCCTGCCCTCGCGGATGGTCAACTCAAAGGTCGTTTGCCCTTTTTCAGGGTCAAACCGAACATGCTGCAGCTTAGCCGGCGCGGTTACGCCGTCTGACAGCTGCACGCCCTGCTGAAAGACCTGCATGGCGGCGGAGCCCATCCGCCCGGTTACCACGACGCGGTACGTTTTGGGCACATGGTAGCGCGGGTGCAGGAGACGGTTCGTCAGCTCGCCGTCGTTTGTCAAGAGCAGCAGGCCTTCGCTGCCGTAGTCGAGCCGCCCGACCGGGTAAAGGCGCTCCGGCAGGCCGTCCAGGTACGTATCAAGGCACGGCCGCCCCTGCGGATCCTTCAAGGTGGTCACGACGCCGCGCGGCTTGTGGAAAAGGTAGTAGAGCAGCTTGGTCGAGCGCAGCGGCTGCCCGTCCACGCAAATTTCATCCACATCGGCATCCGCCTTTTCCCCCAGGGTGGTGACAACGCTGCCGTTGACGCTCACCCGGCCGTCGAGAATCATTGTCTCCGCCTGTCGCCGGGAAGCGACGCCGCTGGCCGCCAATATTTTTTGTAATCTTTCCTGCATGTCAGTCTCCTGTTCCAATCATTCTTTTACACTATGCTGCGCGCGCCGCCGGGCAGCAATTCTCCGAGCACCTGGACCAGTTGCTGCTTTGTTGCGTGCACCAGGCGGAAAACCGACACAAACAGCGACGCTTTCTCGGTGTTTTCCAGATAATAAAGCGGCACTTCGTCAATGAGCTGTTCGCGATAGTAAACGCGCGCGCTGCCGGCGACTTCGCCTTTTTTCGGCGGATAAACAAGGAGCTTGCCGCTGTTGAACTCACAGCGGTAATCATCCGCGGTTTCCGAGGCCGGCAACACGAGCGCCTGCCCGGCGCCAACCGCCACCCGTTCCTTTTCGCCAAACAAGACCGGCGCCGTCGTCAGCGGCTGCCCCGCTCCCCAGTAATTGATCGGCTTGAGCCCGGCAAAGCCGGCTTCCAGCAGGGCGGCCGAATCGCGCCACATGTCTTCGCTGTCAAGCACGACGGCTATCAGTTGGAGGCCGTTGCGCTGCGCCGACGCCACAAGGCAATGCCCGGCCACTTCTGTGTAGCCGGTTTTCACGCCGTTGGCGCCCTCGAAGGTGGCGAGCAGTTGGTTAGAGTTGTAGAGCTCCCGCTGGAAAGGCTTCCCTCCCCAGGGGATAATGGCGTGATCGGTCGCGACGACTTTTTTAAAACCAGGATTGCGCAGCCCGTAGGCGGCGATTTTCGCCAGGTCATGGGCCGTCGAATAGTGGCTGCTATCGGGCAGGCCGCTTGCGTTGGCAAAATGGGTATTGACCGCCCCAGCCCGCTTTGCCAGGGCGTTCATCTGCGCGACAAAGTTCCCTTCCGTTCCGCCCAAGTACTCGGCAATCGCATTGGCGGCGTCATTGCCGGAGTGCAGCATAAGTCCGTAGCAAAGCTGTTCGAGCGTAAGCTGTTCGCCTGCTTCCAGCCAAATGCTCGAACCATCCGTCTCCGCTGCGCGTTTGCTGACGGTTACGGTGTCGGACAGCTTGCCAGACTCCATCGCCAGGATCCCCGTCGCCATTTTGGTCGTGCTGGCCGGAAAGGCCCGTTCTTCGGCATTCTTCTCCATCAGAACGCGGCCTGTTTTCGCTTCGATCAAAATCGCCGATTTGGCGGTAACCGGAACCGAAAACGCCGCCGCGTCCGCCCGGGCACCGCCGATAAGCAGCAGCGCCAGGAGTATCAATAAAGGTCTCTTCACGACATATCCCTCACCTAAACAACAAAATAAAATGAGAAAAGACCGGCTTTTCCCCATGGAAAGACGGTCACTCAAGCGAGGACGGCTCCTGCTGCAGCTCTACCGGCCAGGCCTCCAACTTGGGCAAATCCTCTAATGAGCGCAGACCAAAATGAATCAGGAATTCATCGGTGGTGCCGTATAAAATTGGTCGTCCAACCGCTTCCTTGCGCCCGACCTCGCGGATAAAGCCGCACTCCAGCAGCGTATTGACGACGCCATCGACCTTTACGCCGCGAATCGCCTCGATCTCCTGTTTTGTCGCCGGTTGGCGAAAGGCGATTACCGCCATCGTTTCCAAGGCGGCCTGCGAAAGCTTCTGCTCCGGTATTTCCGTCAGCTTTTCCACCACACCGCCGAGTTCCGGTTTCGTGCACAATTGGAAGCCATCGGCCACGCGCCTGAGCATCAGCCCCCGGCCCGGTTTCGCATACTCCTCTTCCAGAAGGCACAGGAGACGGTCGGCGTGTTCGGCTGAAATATCCAAAACGGCCGCGATCCGTTTTGCCGACAGGGGCGTCCCATGAGCAAAAAGCATCGCCTCAACATGGGCCTTCATATAATCATAAAACAGGTTCATCACCATCTTCCTTCAGTGCGACATAAATAGGCCCGAAGCGCTCAGGCTGGCGAATGGAGATTTGCTTTAGCCTGAGCAGCTCCAGCAGCCCCAAAAAGGCGGCGACCTGTTCGCGGCGGTTGCCGGCGCGAAAGACAGTATCGCTGAACAATATCTCACGCTGTTCGCGACGAAGCAGCGTCAAAATATCCGCCATTTTGTCCTGGATGTTAATCTCTTCGCGCGCGACAAACACGGGCGGCGCGCCGGCATAGCTGGCAAACAAGGCCGCTAAGGCCTCCAATAAGTCTTCCAGGGTGTAATGCGTCAGGACGACCCGCCGGCAAGGCATGGCAAGCGGCGGCCTGGCAACTGACCGGCCGCCGTCCTTCGCTTTTTCAGCTAACCAGGCGGCCGCCATTTTAATCCGCCGATACGTAACCAGACGCTCCATCAAGACAACGCGGGGGTCTTCCAGTTCGCCTTCTTGTTCTTGGTTCTGCTGCGCCGTTTTGGGAAGCAGCATGCGCGATTTGATTTGCAACAGCGTCGCCGCCATAACCAAAAATTCGCTGGCGATCTCCAAGTTGAACTCCTGCATCTGGCGCAGATAAGCCAAATATTGCGCCGTAACTTGCGCGACAGGGATATCGTAAATATCCAATTTGTCACGTTCGATCAAATGCAGGAGCAAATCAAGCGGCCCTTCAAAGGCCTGCAATTTCACTTCATACATAGCAATCAGGCAAACAGGTTCATGGCATCGCGCACTTCAGCCATGGTTTTGCTGGCCGTTTCTTGCGCGCGTTCCGCGCCGTGAACAAGGATTTCCCGGATGTATTCCGGCTTTTTCTCCAGGTCCTGGCGTCTGGCGTGAATGTCAGAAAGCGCAGCGACCATGCATTCGGCCAGCTGCTTTTTGCAATCGACGCAGCCGATTTCCGCGTTGCGGCAGCGGGCGCCGATTCCAGCGCAAGCTTCCTGGTTGAAGATCTTATGGAAGGTGTACACAGTACATACGTCGGGATCGCCCTTGTCGGTTTTGCGGATGCGCTGCGGATCCGTAATCATCAGCCGGACCCGGGCGCGCAGTTCATCGGGGCTTGCGCCGAAGGGGATTTCATTGCCGTAGGATTTGCTCATTTTCCGCCCGTCGATGCCGGGCAGAACCGATGCCTTGGACAAGAACGCCTGTGGTTCGGGGAAAATCGGCCGGTACAAGTTATTGAAGCGGCGAACGATTTCCCGCGAAAGTTCAAGGTGCGGCAGTTGGTCTTCGCCGACCGGCACCGTGTCCGCCTTGTACAAAATGATATCAGCCGTCATCAGCGTCGGATAGCCGAGGAAGCCGTACGTATTGATTTCCTTGCCCATGTCGCCCAGCTGCTGCAGCTTGTCCTTGTAGGTCGGCACGCGCTCCAGCCAGGAGAGCGGCGTCATCATCGACAAAAGCAGGTGCAATTCAGCATGGGCCGGCACGTGGGACTGAAGGAAGATGACATTTTTTTCGGGATCCAAGCCGGCGCTCAGCCAGTCGAGCGCCATTTGCAGCACATTTTCCCGCATGCGGCTGGTATTTTCAAACGTCGAGGTCAGCGCATGCAGGTCGACTATCGAAAAAAAGCACTCATAATCGTCCTGGAGATTGATCCAGTTATCCAAAGCCCCCAGATAGTTTCCCAGGTGGAAACGCCCGGACGGCTGCATGCCGCTAAAGATTCTGCCCTTACTCATCAGCAATCGCTCCTAACTATGTTCATCATTCTTATCGCTAAAAGATCAGTTGCGCAAACAGCTTCATGGAAAACAGAACCACCCTGGCGACCGGCGTGATCAAGACGCTGGTGAGCCCCAGCGCCACCATGGCAATCATGATGTACATGCCGTACGGCTCGAGGCGCTGGAAGGCATAAGCCTGACGGCCCGGCAGGAGGCTGATCACGATCTTGGCGCCGTCAAGCGGCGGGATCGGCAGCAAATTAAACAGCGCAAACCAGACGTTGTACAGCTGCAGCCATTGCAGGAACGCATAGACGCCCGCGCTCAGCAGTTGAAACTTCGCCAGCCCGGCGATAAAGAGCGTAGCCAGAAAGGCAACAAAGAAATTCGAACCCGGCCCGGCAAGCGAGACGACCATCATGCCGTTGCGCCCGCGGCGAAAATAAGCCGGATTGACCGGCACAGGCTTGGCCCACCCGAAGCCAGCCAGCCACAGCATGACCAGGCCGATCGGATCGAGGTGCGACAACGGGTTCAAGGTGAGGCGGCCTAACGCCCGCGGGGTCGGATCGCCCAACGAGTCGGCAGCTTGCGCGTGGGCGTATTCATGGACGGTAAGCGCAATCAATAGAGCGGGAACGCGAAAAAGCATATCGTGGTCAAAACCAAGCATAAACGGCCTCCTTAGCTAACCCGGCTTTCACCGGCAACGCAATATGTCTTTTCTATTATACAGGATTTTGCACAAAAAGCAAAACAGCCGTACCGCTCCTTGCAGCGGTACGGCTGTTGCATCAAGCCAGTTTACCGGCCCTTAAACAGCGGTTCGCGTTTTTCCCGGAAGGCGGCCACACCTTCGCGGTGATCCTCCGTTTCCAAGCAAAACGGCTGGGCAAACGCTTCGAAATTCAATACTTCCTCTAAAGAAGCGCTGGAGTGATTGAGCATTTGTTTCGTAAATGCCAGGGCAAGCGGCGGGCTCTTGGACAGCTTTTCCGCCAAATGCATGGTCTCACTTTCCAAATACTCCTCTTCCACCACGTGGTTGATTAACCCGATGGCGGAAGCCTGAGCAGCAGACAGCAGTTCGCCGGTGAACATCATTTCCTTGGCCCAGGCGCGGCCTACTACGCGCGGCAGCAGATACAGCCCGGCACAGTCCGGAATGAGTCCCACCTTGGCGAAACTTTGGGCGAAGCGGGCATTATGCGCGGCGACAATCAAATCGCACGCCAGCATCAGATTACAACCGGCGCCGGCCGCCACCCCGTTCACCATCGCGACAACTGGCTTGGGCAGTTCGATGATCTGCTTGGCCACGTTGCCAACCTGCTGAATAAAGGTTTTGCGTTCCACGGGCGTCTTGAGCGTCTCCATGTAGCCGAGGTCGCCGCCCGAACAGAAGCCTTTTCCGGCCCCGCTTAAGACAACCACCCGCACGGATTCATCCGCTGCGGCCTTGGCCAGCAGTTCGGACAAAGCCGCCGTAAGCTCGGCATTCATGGCGTTCAACGCGCTTGGCCGGTTTAGGGTGATCAAAGCCACCGGACCGCGTTGTTCCCAAAGCACAACCTGTTGCTCCATCATCATCTCTCCCTCCGCTCGAACCCTTTTACAGGCTATAGTTCGGCGCTTCTTTCGTTATGACGACGTCATGCGGATGACTTTCGCGCAAGCCGGCGGCAGTCATTCTGATGAAAACAGTATTTTCGATCATCTCTTTGATGTTGTGCACACCGCAGTAACCCATGCCGGCGCGCAAGCCGCCGACCAGCTGGAACAGCAGGCTGGCAACCGGTCCTTTGTACGGCACGCGGCCTTCGATGCCTTCAGGAACCAGTTTGTCCGCCGAAGCCGACTCCTGGAAGTAGCGGTCCTTGCTGCCCCGTTCCATGGCGCCGAGCGAACCCATGCCACGGTAAGTCTTGTAGGAGCGGCCTTGGAATATAACCGTTTCGCCGGGGCTTTCTTCCGTACCGGCCAGCAAGCCGCCGACCATGATGACGCTGGCGCCGGCCGCAATCGCCTTGGCAATATCGCCGGAATATTTGATGCCGCCATCGGCAATAATCGAGACGCCATGCTTTCTGGCTTCCACGGCGCAGTCATACACAGCCGTGATTTGCGGCACCCCGATGCCGGCGACAACCCGCGTCGTGCAAATCGAACCAGGTCCGATGCCGACTTTTATCGCGTCCGCCCCCGCCTCAATCAAGGCGCGCGTAGCTTCCGCAGTCGCAACGTTGCCGGCGATCAGGTCAAGATTCGGGTAGGCGGCTTTGATGCTCTTCACCGCATTGACGACGCCGTCCGAGTGGCCATGAGCGGTATCAACGACGACAACGTCAACTTTAGCGGCAACCAAGGCGTTCACGCGTTCCATCATGTCGGCACCGACGCCGACGGCGGCTGCCACTACCAGGCGGCCTTTCGAATCCTTTGCGGACTGCGGATACTTTTGCGCCTTTTCGATGTCCTTTATCGTAATCAGGCCTTTAAGCTGGCCGTTTTCATCGACAAGCGGCAGCTTTTCAATGCGGTGCTTGCGCAGCAGTTCCTTGGCATCGTCCAGGGACGTGCCAACCGGCGCGGTGATCAGCTTCTCCTGCGTCATGCAGTCGCCGATTTTTTGCGACAAGTCTGTTTCAAACCGCAGGTCGCGGTTGGTGATAATGCCGACCAGCAAGTTATCCTTCGTAATCGGCACGCCGGAAATGTGGTATTTTGCCATCAAGTCGTTGGCGTCGCGCAAGGTGTTTTCCGGCGACAAGAAGATCGGATCCACGATGATGCCGTGCTCGGAGCGTTTTACCTTGTCAACTTCATTGGCCTGCTCCTGAATGGACATGTTCTTATGAATAACCCCGATGCCGCCCTCTCTAGCCATGGCGATTGCCATCTTGGCCTCTGTGACGGTATCCATCCCGGCGCTCATAATCGGCATGTTCAGCTTGATGTTTTTCGTCAGCATGGTGCTGACGTTGACATCTTTTGGTACAACATCTGATTTAGCCGGGACGAGTAATACATCGTCGAAAGTCAGGCCTTCCTTTGCGAATTTGTCGGATCGCATTCGTGTGTCCCCCTCTTTCGTTTCTTCTGAGTATTTTTACTATAATAACACAAGGGTTTCGGTAAATCCAGCAAATTTGGCAATATTGCCTGTCTGAAATTTTTGTTCCGCCAGGAAGGATCGATGCGCGCCGACAGCGGCAAAAAGTTTCATTTATTACACAACAAGACCTCTGCCAAGCGTTTTATTTACGTTTTGACGCCGGCGGCTGACAATTGTCCGCTCAAAAAATCGGTTTGCCGCTCGTTAAAAATTGGATTGACAATTTTTTCGTGCTTGTCAAAGAAAAATCCTCCTCAAAAGGCCGGTGTCCGTTTGATTTTCAACAAAAAAGAAGCGCCCGCTTACGGACGCTCCCTGTGATTACTGCTGCGGGCTGATGCGGATGAGCACTATTTCCGGCCGGTTGCCAGTGCGCAGGGGCGGCCCCCATGTGCCGAAGCCGCTTGAGACGATCAATTTGGCCGGACCGGCGGTCAGAACCCCGTAGTCGATCGGGTGCATGTTCCTGACTATATATTGGTTAGGCGCGATTTGCCCGACATGCGTATGGCCCGACAACTGCAGCGGGAGCTCAGCGGCAAGGGTTTCGGACAACCGATTGGGCTGGTGGTCTAAGACGATGGCCGGTGTTTGCGGCGGCAAGGAGCGTTTGGCCTGCGCCAAAAAGGGATTGTCGGCGCCTAAATGCCGCTCCCGTGACAAGTCCTCGCGGCCAATCAAAGCCACGCCGTTAGGCAGCATGGCGGTCTCATTGCGCAGCAGGCGCAGCCGGGCATTGCCGCTTAGGTAGGCGGCGTACTCCTCGCCGCGCTTGCGCATATATTCATGGTTGCCCATAACGGCGTAGACGCCCCACCGGGCCGACAGGCGGGCGAGTCCCGCCGCGCCGTTGAACGATTGCACCGGCGCTAAATCGTCGTCAATCGTATCGCCAAGCAAAACGACAGCATCCGGCCGCTGCGCGTTCACTAAATCGACAAGCTGCTGCAGTCTTGCATCGCCGACCTGTCGACCGAGGTGAATGTCTGACACGGCCGCCAGGCGGAACGGCTCAAACTGCCCGGGCAGGGCGACTTCATACTCCGTCACAACCGGCGTCAGGGCGTTGTAGGTCCCATAGCCGCAGAGCGAAACAACCAACAGCCAAACACCGGCCGCCGAGCGAACACGGTAATTTTGTTTCGCCACCGCTGTCCAGCGCGACAAAATGAGCCAGACCAAATCAGCCAGCAAGAAAAGCAGCGTGCCGTAGTAAACGGCCGCCAGCCACAGCCCGCCGCCCCAGGCCAGAAGCGATTCAACCGACGAGGGCAAGACGGTCGACGTCGGATAGGCGGCGCTTAAAGCGGCCGGCGGACGCTCGGCCAGCAAGCGGGGCAGAAAATAGGCAGACGAAAGCACCGCCAAGGCGCCATACCAAAGGCGGCTGTCCAAGCCAGCCAAATGGCGGCTCCCCTGCCGGGTGCGGCGGGCGAGATATAATACCGCCAGGCCGTAAAGCAAGGCAAACGAACCGAAAAACAAAATCGGGTTGCGCATCAAACGAGGTCCCCCTTCACCCAGGCCGCAATTTTACGGTGCGGCCCGGCCATTAAATAGGTCGCGTCAAGTTCGCCGATCGACGCCCACGCGCAGCCTGGCAGTTCAGCCGGCAGTTCGACGGCGGGTGTCAGCTGAAACACTTGCAATTCCCAGACGCGGTGCGTAAAGACGTGTTTAAGCTTGCCCAGCAGGGCGCGCTTTTCCCATTCCAGACCCCGATCAGCCAGTTTCTTCTCCAGGTTGGCCAGCGCCGTTTCCGGGCAGGCGCCCTCAGCACTGATGAATTCCCACAATCCCGACAACAGGCCCTTTGCGCCTCTTTTTGTCACCAGGCACCGCCCCTCCCGGCATAACACGGCCGTTGCCAAATGCACGATTGGCGAAGCCTTTTTCTTTTTGCGCACCGGAAAGCCGGCGATGGTTCCTTGCTGGCTGGCCTGGCAAAACCGCTGCAGCGGGCAAAGCTCGCAGAGCGGATTATTGACGGTGCAGATGCCGGAGGCCAGGTCCATCAACGCTTGGTTGGCGTCGCCCGGCCGTCGCTCCTCCCAGTAGGGGCCGAGGGCGGCGGCTAGCGTTTCCCGCGTCTTACCCTGCGCCATGTCGCAATCCAATTGCCACAGGCGGCTGAAGATGCGGCAGAGGTTGCCATCCATCGCGGGGACGGGCTGATTGAAGGCCATGCTCAACACGGCCCCGGCCGTGTAGGGACCGATGCCGGGGACCGCCCGCAGTTCAGCTTCCGTTGCCGGAAAAACGCCGTCCCGCTCGCGCTGCAGCCACTGGGCGCCGCGCAGCAGGTTGCGGGCGCGCGAGTAGTAGCCCAGACCCTGCCAAAGCGACAAGACCTCCTCTTCCCGTGCGCCGGCCAGGTGTTCGAGCGTCGGAAAGGCCTCGACGAACCGTTCATAATAAGGAATCACCGTTTCGACGCGCGTCTGCTGCAGCATCACCTCCGACAGCCAGATGCGATAAGGTGTGCCGTCGGACCGCCAGGGCAAAGCCCTTTTTTCATTATCGTACCAGCGCAGCAATTCCTTAAAGAGCGCGCTGAAGTCGGTCTGCGCCAGTTGTGCTTGAAGGCGTTGCATGAAACCTCCGCTTGTTTTAATTCATACCAATTGACTCTATTATAACACAAAACCTCCTCAAACAGCGAAATCATATGTTAGTGTAAAATTATTGTAGGGGTTTTTGAGGGGGAAATAGAAGAAGACAACACCGTCCGCCAGGACGAGTAACCAAAATGATTACTCAGAGGTGATGTCTTCTATGAAATTAATTCGCTCTCTTATGCCAATATTCCT
>JAJUGR010000031.1 GCA_029265905.1 Sporomusaceae bacterium
AGTCTGCCCTTTTTTAAGAGTAAGGTTAATTCGGCTTGGATTTTAATCTGTTAAATCGGTTGCTTTTTTGAAAAAGGGGCCGATTTGGGTGGGGTTTTGCCTTGTGGATAATTTTAGCGGGAATTATGAAATTCCCTCAATTCAAGTATATTCGTTGAACTCCTTAATGAAAAATTCATAATCACAATGTTATAATTGATATACTTAATACCGCAGGAGGCGCAAATGGACATCCGCCAGTTAGAATATTTTCAGCTTGTCGGCACGCTGTGCAACATCACGCGCGCCGCGGAACGCCTGCACGTTTCACAGTCGACTGTGACCCTGGCCATACAACGCCTGGAAGAAGAGCTGGAAATCCGCCTGTTTGACCGCAGCCAAAAGCATCTGCTGCTCACCGCCGAGGGACGCGTGTTTTGGGAAAAGGTATCCAGCATCCTCTTGCAGCTGCAGGATGCCGTAGCCGAGGTGCAGCAGTTCCGCGAACTGCAAAAAGGGACGCTAAAGATCGGCATCCCGCCGATGATCGGCTCTTTTTTGTTCCCTGATATCCTCGACGCCTTCACCGTCCAATACCCAAACCTGCAGTTGACCATCATTGAAGACGGCTCCAAGACCTTACGGGAAGCCTTGATGCAAGGCGACCTGGACGTGGCGATTGTCAACCTGTATGAAGCGCCGCCCCAGCTCAATACCCTGCTTTTGACGCGCGAAAATTCCGCCGTCTGCCTGCCGCTTGGCCACCCCTTGGCCGCGCAGGCGGTGATCGATCTGGCCCAACTGAAAAATGAACGGTTTATTTTGTTCAAGGACGACGCCTACAACCGGCTGGCCATTATCAAGGCCTGCGAGGCAAAAGGCTTTTCGCCCAATATCCTGCTGTCGTCCAGCCAGGTTGAAACCCACAAAGAGCTGGTCGCCAAAGGGATCGGCATTTCCTTTTTGATCGATAAAATTGCCGCCTCCAGCCCCAACATCGCCGCCCGCCCGCTGGCGGAGCCGATTTACCTTGAATTCGGTCTGGCCTGGAAGAAAGACAAATACCTGTCGCGCGCCGCGCAAGCCTTTATTGATTTTGTCGTAGCGACAAAACCAGCGTTTAGAAGTTAATAAGCAGAGCAGGAGCGCCTTTCAAAACCGAAGGGCGCTCCTGCTCTGCTTATTGGCCCGGCCGCCTGCCGTGCCGCAATTTGCAAAGTATTCATAATTAACTGTATTTTCATGCGTCTTTTTATTGCGCCCAGCCCCCGCCTCTTTTATAATTTAATTAAAGTTTTTTGTCCGGCTTCCGCCTGCCCGCCAGTCGGCAGGCAAAAACTACTCCGCGAGGTGAATTGGATGAAAAGAACCTGCCAAGCGCTTTTGCTTTGCGGTCTCGCCTGCGGCCTGCTTCTGTCAAGCTTGGGCAACGCGTCTGACCAGGCGCAAGAACCCCCAACAGAAATCGTCAGGCAAGAAAAACTGATCATCGGCGGCTCCAGCAGCAGCCTGGCCGCTACGCACAAATTGGCCGCCGTCTTTGACGCCCCCACTGCCAGCTGCATAGAAATTCCCGCCAGCCTTGGTTCGGGCGGCGCCATCAGGGCTACGGCCAACGGCAGCATCGCCTTAGGCTTGATTTCCCGTGCGCTCACGCCCGCGGAAAAAGACATGGGCCTAACCGCCGTCCCCTACGCGCGCGCCGGCCTCGCCGTCGCAGTAAACCCCAGCGTGCCTGACCAAAACATTACCGCGCAGGAGCTCGTGCAAATATACGCCGGCGAAAAAACCGCCTGGTCGAACGGCGCTACGATCGCTCCGTTGCTGCTGCAGGGCAATAAGCGCACCAATGCGGTGCTGGCACAAGCAATTCCCGGCTTGGAAGAGGCGATGCAGGACGCCCTGCAGGAAAACCGCTGCCAAGTGTATTTTAATTTGGATGACTATGTCGCCGCCCTGAAGGAAACGCCAAACGCCATCGGCTTTGTCGACTTTCACACCCTGTCAAGCGAGTCAATCAAGCCGCTCTCGCTAAACGGCATCGAGCCGACCAACGAGAATCTTTTATCCGGCCGCTACCCATTGCATAAAACGTTGCGCTACGTCTACCGCAGCAGTCTCACCCCCGATGCGCGCGCCTTTATCGACTTCACCTTTTCCCCGGCCGGCCAAGCCGTTTTGCTCGCAAACAATTTTATCCCCCTGCCAAGGTAAGATTCGGCTTGTCATCCAGCCGACCTTGTGCTATGATCAGGTTGTTGGAGCGGCGGCATCTTCGCGAGTCGCACGCGAACAACAATAAACAACGGCGACAACAAAATCGACTTTTGGATCGACCGCTTGGATCGTAACGGACCGGGACGGAAGGGTTCAGAAAACACGGCTGGCGCATGTTTGCGCACGTCTTGTCTTGTTTTCAGCGCCTTTCGGCTTCGGCTCGAAAGGCGTTTTTGTTTTGCCCGAAAGGGAGCATGCTATGGACAAAAAACCGACGCTCGCCATCATCGGCTTCGGTCGGCTGGGCGGCGCGCTCGCCCAGCTCGCCCGCGACGGCGGCTACCGCATCGCGGCCGTCACGGCTTCCTCCGCCGCCACGCGCGACAAGGCGGCCATGCAGCACTTCCCGGTTTGGACCGACAACGCCGCGGCGGCGGCCGCCGCCGACCTGATCGTCTTGTGCGTCCCGGACCGGCGCATCAGCGCCGTATGCAGCGAGCTGGTGGCCGGCGGACGCCTGCGCCATGGCCAAGTCCTCTTGCACACCAGCGGCGCCAGCGGGGCGGAACTGCTGGCGGACGCCCGCGCAGCCGGCGTCGCCGTCGGCTCCTTTCACCCGCTGCAGAGCTTTGCCGACGCTAGCGCCGCCGAGAACCTGCCGGGCAGCGCGTTTGCCATCGACGGCGATCAGGCGGCGACGACGGCAGCGGCGGCGCTGGCGCAGTCGTTCGGCGGCCAAATCCTTGCCGTACCGCCCGAAGAGCGCGCCCTTTACCACGCAGCTGCCGTCATCACCTCAAACTACCTCGTCACGCTCCTGGCGACCGCGCAAACGCTTTTTGCCCGCTGGGCGCCGGATGAAGTGGCGGCCCGTGCGGCCATGCTGCCGCTGGCGGAAGGGACGCTGCGCAACGTCAGCCGCCAAGGGGCCAAAGCGGCGCTCACCGGCCCGATCGTGCGCGGCGATGCGGCGACCGTGGCAAGGCACGTAGCCGCTTTGCCGGCAGAGCTCATCCCGCTCTACCGGCAGCTTGGCCTGGCGACGCTGTCGCTGGCCGAAGACAAACTCACCGACGAACAAATCCTAGCCTTGCAGCGTTGCCTGCAAGCGCCAGACAATTTGCAGGAGGCTATTTCATGAGCAACAAACGAATTACCACCAGCACGATTCGTGAAAAAAAGCTGGCCGGCGAGCCGATTACCATGCTCACGGCCTATGACGCGCCCTTCGCCCGCCTCTTGGACGAAGCGGGCATCGACATGCTTTTGGTCGGCGACTCGCTGGGCAACGCCGTGCTCGGCTACGACTCCACGCTGCCCGTCACCATGGAGGACATGATCCACCACACCCGCGCCGTCTCCCGCGGCGCCACGCGCGCCTTGATCGTTGCCGACATGCCGTTCATGAGCTATCAGGCCTCCCTGTCCGATGCCTTGATGAACGCCGGCCGCTTTTTAAAGGAAACCGGCGCCCAGGCGGTCAAGCTTGAAGGCGGCGCTACCGTCGCCGAGACGGTCCGGGCGATGGTGCAGGCCGGCATTCCCGTCGTCGGCCACCTCGGCCTTACGCCGCAGTCAGTCAATCAGTTCGGCGGCTTCAAGGTGCAGGCCAGGGACATGGCCGCCGCCCAGCAGTTGCTCGACGACGCCCGCCTGCTCGAAGCGGCCGGCGCATTCGCCATCGTCTTGGAATGCGTGCCGGCCGCCCTGGCGGAAAAAGTCAGCCAAGCCCTGACGATTCCGACGATCGGCATCGGCGGCGGCAACGGCTGCGACGGCCAGGTGCTCGTCATCCACGATCTGATCGGCCTGTTGCCTGGCTTCAAACCCAAGTTCGTCAAAACCTACCGCAACCTGGCCGCCGAAATCACCGGCGCCGTGCAAGAATATATCGAAGACGTCAAGACCCGCCGTTTCCCGGCCCCCGAGCACAGTTTCGGCATCGCCGACGACGTGCTGGAAAAACTGTATTGAGAGGCAGGCAAACAACATGCAGCTACTAGAAACCGTCAACACCCTGCGCGAGCAACTCGCCTTGGCGCGCCGCGCCGGTAAATCGATCGGCCTGGTTCCGACAATGGGCGCCCTGCACGAAGGGCACGCGTCCCTAATCCGGGCCGCCGCGGCGGAAAACGACGTGGTCGTCGTCAGCATCTTCGTCAACCCCACGCAGTTTGGGCCCAATGAGGACCTGGCCGCCTATCCCCGCACGCTCGAAAAAGACATGGCCGTGGCAAAAGAAGCCGGCGCGGCGATCATTTTCCACCCGCCGGTCAAGGAAGTCTATCCAGACGGCAACGCCACCTGGGTTGACGTAGAAGGCCCCCTGACAGCCGGCCTCTGCGGCCGCTCCCGCCCGGGCCATTTCCGCGGCGTCACCACCGTCGTCAGCCGCCTGTTCAACATCGTCCGGCCCGAGCGCGCCTACTTCGGCCAAAAAGACGCCCAGCAGGTGCAGGTCTTGAAGCGCATGGCGGCCGACCTCTTCTTCGATATCGACCTGCGCATCCAGCCGATTGTGCGCGAAGCCGACGGTCTGGCGATGAGCTCGCGCAACACGTACCTGTCGCCAGTTGAGCGCCAGGCCGCGCTGATCCTCTCCCGCAGCCTGGCGGAAGCCAAGCGCCTGGTGGCCGCCGGCGAGCGCAACACGGCTGCAATTGAAAAGGCGGTTGCCGCCTTTATTCAGACGGAACCGCTGGCAACGATCGACTATATTGAATTAGTCCATCCGTCCGACCTCGCCCGGCGCGAGACCCTGACGGACACCAGCCTCTTGGCGCTGGCCGTGCGCATCGGCAAAACGCGACTGATCGACAATACGTTTTTGGAGGTGTCCTGAGTGTTCTTAACCCTGTTCAAATCAAAAATCCACCGGGCGACGGTGACGGAGGCCAACTTAAACTACATGGGCAGCATCACGATCGACAAGACGCTGATGCAGGCCGCCGACATCCTGCCGGGCGAAAAAGTGCAGGTCGTCAACAACAACAACGGCAACCGCCTGGAAACCTACGTCATCGAAGGCGAGGCCGACAGCGGCGTCATTTGCTTGAACGGCGCGGCCGCCCGCCTCGTCCAGCCGGGCGACACGGTCATCATCATCGCCTACGCCATGATGACGCGCGAAGAAGCGCTGGCCTACCAGCCAAATGTCGTCATGGTCGACGAGCAAAACCGGATCACCGAATGCCGCGGCGGCGAGCGCCACGGCGAAATCGGCTAATGAAAAACCCCTGTTAATTCGCCCGCCTGCTGTTTATGCAGGTTGAGCGATATTAACAGGGGTTTTTGTTTAAAAGCCCGCTGCGCCAGAAAATACGTCCTCCGCCGCCAGCCAATAGGCCCGCTGGTCTTCGCCGGGGTTGGCCAACAGCACGTACAAGACCGGCGAACCATCGGTCGGAATCTGCACGGCAAAAGTCGCCAGCGACCGCACCTTGTCCGGCGCGCTGCCAGTGCGCCAGAGGCTGTTGTCCGGCCCGTCGTGTTGATCCTGACTGAAGTCGATAAACTGCTGCAGCGTCAAGGGCGCTGGCGCACTTTGCAGCAAGTCGCCGATCCGCTCGTAGCGGATCGATGAACTGGGGTAGTCGCGCTTATTCATATCCCGCAGCGCTTCAGTTACATAATGGTTTGTGTGATAAAGAAGTCCGTTTTCCTTTACGGTCACGGCATACGTGCCGTTCACGCCAAGCTCGACGCTGGCGATTTTACGTTTGTCGGCAATATTCAAAAAGAGCGGTCCGGAGAATTGCGGCAGCATAGCCAAGGCCTCATCCACGGTGCGGCATTTATTAAGGAGTTTGTCCACAATAAGCGGCGTCGCCTTGCGCTGCGCTTTCGGCACCGTCGAAGCCGCCTGATTGAACACGACCAGACCGTGTTCATTGATCCCGCCCTTCAAGGTCTTGTTCGCCCCCTGAATGGCCAGGCCGAAATACCGATAACCTGCCGCCGGAGAAAACAGCTTCAGTTCCTGCCGGTGATCCGGCTTCTCGTCCCGGTTCTTCAGAATCAAAGTACCGCCGCCGTCTACGGCCGTTCCCGCCGCCATCCACTCCGTGCAGGCATAGGCAGGCTGAACAAAAGCAATCAACGCAAGCAAGACCGCAATCAATGAACCAAAAAGCCGTCTTCTCATCGAAATCCGCCCCTCTGATCAATCGCCCGCCAGACAGGTCGATCGTTTGATTCGAAAGTGATGCTTCGGACGCCCTAGGCCGTGGAAAACCATCACCCGCTCCATCATACCCTGTTCCACACAATATTCCAAGTGCCTTCTGGCCGTTGTGCGCGACACGCCGAATCGCCCGGTCACCGGCTCGGCCGCAATCGGTTCGCGCGGCGCTTTGAAAAACATCAGCTTTTGTCACACACCTTTATTGAAAGCGAAAATAAGTCATCACCTGGATCACAATCAAGCCTGCCGACAGCGGCACCGCCGTCCGCCTGACCACATCAAACGGCGATACGCCCGCCACGCCGCAGATCGCGACAATAACCGCCGTAATCGGGCTCATCGCCCGCGTCACGCTGGCGGACAGCTGCATCGGCAGCAAAAGGTTGACTGATTCGACGCCCAGTTTTTTCGCCACATCCGGCGCAAAGGCGGAAAAGGCAAAGAAGGGCGCGTTGCCGGAACCCATGACTAAAGAAGAGACAATGATGATTGCGCTCATGGTAATGATCATGCCGGTTGTGCCGAACCCGGCCGCCTGCGCCCCGCCGATCATCGTATCAATCGCGCCCAGTACTTTTAACCCGTGCGCAAAGGTTTCACCGGCCACAATCAAGGTGACAACCATCGCAAACTGCTTGCCCATGCCGTCAAAAAATTCCTGGATGCTGCCAAGCACCTTTTTCAAATCCCGGCTGCGGATAAATTCGATCGCCATAGTGATAAATAAGCCGATCAGCATCGCGGACGTAATTTCCATATTAATGCCGCGGAACTTGAAGTAACCAAATAGCATGACCAAAATCAGCGGAATCGTCGGCAGCAACGCGTAGTACAAGGGCGGCAGCGGCTTTTCCTTATTCAGCCCGGCCAGGGCCTCTTCATCAACCGGCTGCAACAAGCCCCCATCGTATTTTTTTGCATACATCGGCTGCAAAAAATAATGACAGATGGCAACGACGATGGTAATGCCAATCGCCTGCGCCAATTGAAAGTTCATGAAATAATCAACCGGCGTCATCCCGGCATATTTCGCCGCCAGGACAGAGTTGCCCGACGCCGGCCCCAGGTCAAGGCAGCCGTTTGTGCCGATGACGGCTGTCGCCGTCACCCGGCTTAGACCCAGACCGATGAAAATCGGATACATCGTCACCATCAGCAACATCCCCAAACCAGAGGCGCTGGGGATAAACAAGTGGATAACTTGTCCGATAACAAAGCCCAGCGTAAGGACAAAGTAGGGCGATTTCATTTTTTTCAACGGCACAATCGCCACGTGCACCAGGGCGCGGCTCGCGCCGACATAATCCATGTAACGGGCGAAGCCGGCGCAGACCATGATCAGCATGCCGAGCGACGCCGTTCTCGTACCGAGGAGGTTTTCCACAAATTTAAACAAGTCAAACCAGACAAACCCGGAGCTGGCTTTGGCCGGCAAAATCGTGCCCGTACCCAAGATAATCGCCATCGCCATCATCACAAAACCACCGGCAAACAGCACGGCTTGCGCCTTGTACTTTTGCAAAATCAACCGGGCGCAAACCCCGACAACTAAAATGGCAACCAGTAATCCCGTCATATTGAATCGCCCCCGCTTTCTCGTTTTTTGCTGCCCAGCTCTTCACACAAGCGCACAAGCAGATAGAGCCTTGGCACAACGCTGTCAAGTTTAACTTTCTCAGCCGGCGTATGGTTGGGGCCGCCCTTGACCGGCCCCAGGCTGTCCAAGACAGCCGTCCCGGTCGCCGCCGCCCAGTTGGCGTCCGACGCCCCGCCGGCGCCGCTCGTCTTTAGCGTTTTTCCCAATTCAGTATAGATAGCCTGCGCCCTGGCTGCCAGCCACGCCGTTTTTTCGTTCGGCGGGAAAGGCGGCCGTCTTGTTTCCAGCCGGGCCGTAACTTTAGCGCCTGCCACAGCCGGTTCGGCGGCAATCGCCGCAGCCGCCCGCGCAACCCGCGCCAGCTCGCTGTCGTAAACTACGCGCACATCAGCGGCGGCTGTCGCATAGTCCGGCACAACGTTGAGCTTCTCCCCGCCGCGCCCTTGCGTGAAGGTGACGGTCGTCTGCATCTTTTCGTCGCCGAGCGCCGACTGGCGCTGCAACTGATTCGCCAGTTCCAGCAAGGCATTGACGCCCTTGTCCGGGTCGCTGCCGGCGTGCGAAGCCTTGCCGGCCACCTCGACCACCAGCTTGGCCGCACCTTTTCGGGAGACTGTTACGCCGTCGCCCACGCCGCCCGGCTCAAGGCACAGCGCGTAATCGTGCTGTTTGGCCAGCTCGACGATCAGCTCCTTTGAGGTCGGGGACGAAATTTCCTCGTCACAATTGAAAAAGCAGGTAATCTTTTTGTAGCTATGGCAGGAGAACTGCTGAAGAAGTTCCACCGCCTGCAGTGCCAGCGCAACGCCGCTTTTGCAGTCCGACACCCCCGGCCCGTAGGCCCATTCCCCGTCCAAGGAAAAGGGCCGTTCCTGCGCCGTGCCCTTGGCAAAGACCGTATCCAGATGCGCCAGCAGCAAGATGGTGCTTTCCCCGTCGCCAGCCAATTCGCCGGTCAGGTGAAAGGCGCCATCCTTGGCCGGATGCCGTTTTGTCTGCAGGCCCAGTGACTGCAGCTTCGCGTCAACCAATTCCCCCACCTTGGCCAAGCCATCCGCATCTTCCGAACCCGAATCCTGATTGACGAGCTGCTCCCACAGGCTTAGAAACGCCGGGTATGCCGCCTGACAGGCCGCCAGCAATTGTTCATTCATGTGCATCTTCCTTTCGCCGGTCGCGGGTATTGTTTCGCTCAACAGCCATTCATTCGAAAGCCTTCTTCGCTTCAGCAAACTCCGCCTTTACCGCCAGCAGCAGCGCCGGGTCATTAGCGATATCCCAGGCGCACCCGGCAATAGCCTTTGCGGCCAGCCTAATCGCGTTGCGCCCCCGCTCATCCCCGGCCGCTTCGCGAAAAGCCTCCGTGTGGCTGGCTACGCCCTGTTTCACGATGCCAACCCGCAGGCAGGCGCCGGGCACGCGGTACGTGACGCTGGAAAAGTCCGTGGAACCGGTTTGTTTGCGCGGCGGCGTAATGTCCGTCGCCCCGCAGGCGGCGGCATTATCAAGCAAAAGCTTGTTCAGCGTCGGCACATTGAGCTTGTTATCGTAGGCCTTGACTTCCTGCACCGTCAGCTTGGCGCCAGTCGCCAGCGCCGCAGCCTCAGCCACATTCATCACCCGTTTCAAGACCTCGTTCAAATGCGGCCGGTCATTGGCCCGTACGTAAAACTGCGCTGCCGCCCGGGCCGGAACAATGTTGGCCGCCTTGCCGCCATCAGTGATGACGCCGTGGAAGCGAACGTCGCTGCGCACATGCTCGCGCAAATACTCCATGCCGTTGAACAGCATCAATACGGCATCCAGCGCGCTGATGCCTTTTTCCGGCGCGATCGCCGCGTGCGCCGCCTTTCCCTCGTAAATGAAGTCAATCAGGTTCAAGGCCAGCGATTTCTCGTCCACCGTTGTGGAATCGCTGCCGTGCATCATGAACACCAGATCAAGTTCGTCAAACAATCCTTCGCGCGTCATGACGAGTTTGCCGCTCGTTGTTTCCTCGGCCGGCGTGCCGTAAACCAAGATGGTCGCTGGCACTTCAAGGCATTCGGCTAACGCCAGCGCCGCCCCCAATATTGCCGGGCTTTGCAGATTATGGGCGCAGGCGTGCCCCAAGCCCTTCAGTGCGTCATATTCGCACAAAAGGCCAATTTTCAAGCCGCCGCCCAGTACGTTCCGCGTTGCCTTAAAGGCGGTTTTGAGACCGACTACTTCCGCCTCCACATCAAAGCCATTGTTTTTCAACCATTCCACGACTTTGGCGTGGGCCATAAATTCCTCATTTCCCTCCTCGGGGTGGGCGTGAATGAAATCGCTGAGCGCGATCAGTTCCGCTTCCTTTTGGGCAATCACCGAATATAAATCCGCTTTTGCCATGAATACACCCCTTTCTGATCACGGGTACACGCCCCCGCAAAAACAAACTAAATAATCTGTCACTACAATATTAATTCTATTGCCACCGCCGCGCCATGTGAAATACCGTTATTTTATTCAATGGCAATAAAATAAACTTATAGCTTTCGCATGCCAGTTGTGCTATTTTATAGTTGATTAGTTCTGAATGAATGGCGGTGAAGGTGATAATGGACTACAAAGATTGGCTTATCCTGAAAACAGTCCATGAAGAACAAAGTTTGACCAAGGCCGCAGAACGACTCTTCATCTCGCAGCCTGCGCTAAGCTACCGCCTGCAGAACTTGGAAAAGGAAATGGGCGTCAAAATTCTGACCAGGCGCTCGAACGGCGTTTCCTTTACGCCGCCCGGCGAATATTTATTAACCTATGCGGAAAAGATGCTCCAGCAACTGGAGGAAGTGAAAAAGCACGTACAAACGATGGACGCGGCTGTGCACGGCACGCTGCGTTTAGGCGTTTCTTCCGTCGTGGCCAGGTTCAATATGGCCTCGCTGCTGAAAAACTACCGCAAACGTTATCCCGACGTGGAAATCAGCCTGACGACAGGCTCCAGCACGCTGCAACTGCCGGAAATGCTGCGCAACAAGGAAATCGACATTGCCATTTTGCGCCGCGACATCGAGTGGCCGGAGTACAAACACGTCATTGCTGAAGAACCGATGTGCATCGTTTCTGCCCAGCCGATTGATCTGGACAAACTGCCCCAGATCCCCTGGATTCAGCATGAACGATCGCGCATTGCCAAGTCGGAGGAGCAGTTGCATTTGTGGTGGCAGGAGCGCTACAACTGCCCGCTACCCAAGATCATCAAGGTTGATACCATCGAAGCCTGCCTCCAAATGGTCGCCTATGGTCATGGCTGGGGAATCGTCCCCAAAATCCACATCGCCCACCAGCGGCGCCTCCATTCCTGTCCGGTGGTTTGGCAGGATGGGCGCACGCTGCTTGTAAAAACGTTTATGCTGTATACGCAGCAAGCGTTTGAACAGCCGGCCAGCAAATTGTTTATCGATTACGTGCTCCGCGAATATTCTTCCTAACAAGAACGGTGCGGTAATCATCTCTGCAAGAAAGGTGTGCTGTCATGGACACGCTCATTACCTTCGGGCTCTTTTTCGCCGCCCTGCTGTTTAGCCTCTCCCAGGATATTTCCATCCTTTACCCGCTCTTCTTGGGCCTGCTCGGCTTCACCGCCGTATCCCTGCGCCGCGGCTACGCCTTAAGTGCGCTGCTGCGCATGATGTACGGCGGCTCGAAAAAAGCCCTGCTCGTAGTCAAAATCTTCGTCTTCATCGGCGCCATCACCGCCGCCTGGCGCGCCTGCGGCACCATCCCGTTCATCGTGTACCACAGTATCGCCCTGATGAGCCCCAACTATTTTCTGCCCTCCGCATTTTTATTGTGCTGCTTCGTCTCCTTTTTGCTCGGCACGGCCTTCGGCACCGTGGGAACGATCGGCGTCATCTTGATGGTGCTGGCCAAAAGCGGCCACGTCGACGTCAGCATGGCGGCCGGCGCGATCATCGCAGGCGCCTTCTTCGGCGACCGGTTTTCGCCGATGTCCTCGAGCGCCAGCCTGGTGGCGGCGCTGACCTATACCGACCTGTATGACAACCTGAAAAACATGTGGCGTTCTTCCGTGCTCCCGCTGGCCTTGTCGATCGCCGCCTACCTATATTTATCGCTGCGCCATCCCCTCTCCGCCTACGACAACCTGATCGGTCCGGAAATCGCCGCCACCTTCAGCCTTCACCCCATAACCCTGCTGCCCGCCATCATCATTCTCGTCCTTTCCCTGTTCCGCATCGACGTCAAGCGCTCCATGGGCATCAGCGTGCTGGCTTCCGTTGCCATCGGCATTTTCATCCAGCACCAGACCTTGCCCGAGATGCTGAACTACATAGCTTTTGGCTACCGCACGGAGCAGACGGGCTTTTTCGCCTCGATCATTCAAGGCGGCGGCCTGTCCTCCATGGTCAAGGTCTCGGCAATCGTGTTCCTCTCGTCCGCTTATTCCGGCATTTTTGAAGGAACCGGTCTGCTCAAGGATATCGAAGCCTTCTTTCTAAAGCTCAGCGACAAAATCAGCGTTTATCCCGCCATGCTGCTGGCGAGCCTCGCCACTGCCGCATTCAGCTGCAACCAGACGCTGGCGGTTATGCTGACGCAGCAGTTGACGGCCAGCATGTATAAAAAAAGAAAGCTAACTGACAGCCAGTTAGCTTTGGACCTGGAAAATACGGTTATCGTGCTGTCGGCGCTCATCCCCTGGAACATCGCCGGCGCCGTGCCGGCCGCCGCCTTAGCTGCGGATGCCGGCTTTATCCCTTATGCCTTTTATCTCTTTTTGCTGCCGCTTGTCGCTAGGCTGACGGCGCGCCGGGCTTAAGAACAGTTTTCTTCAACCAGCTTTTTATACGCTGCCTCCAGGCGTTGGAACACGGGGCCGACTCCGGCTTTGACCGCTTGGTCGTCGATCATCCCCACTGGGACCAGCCCGCTGGCGGCGGACAAAAAGACTTCGTCCGCGTCTAAAAAGAACGCCGGCGTCTGGAATTCCTCCACGACCCGGATGTTGAGCTGCTCCGCCAGTTCGAGTACGACCTTGCGGGTGATGCCCGGCAAAATCAAATTCCCCAGCGGCGCCGTGTACACGACGCCGTCTTTTATTGCGTAGCAGTTGCTGTGCGCGCTCTCCGTGACGACTGGCCCGCCCTGGTAGTCGCGGACGAACAGCGTTTCGTAAGCGCCGGCCTGGGCCGCCGCATTGCTGGCCATCACGCTGCCCAAGAGGTTCAGCGTCTTGATGTGGCAGAACAACTGGCGCTCGTCCGGATAGAAAATGACCTTGGCGCCCTTTGTATAAAAATCCGCTGGTTTCGGCGCCACCGGCGTGATCGTGCCGGTCAGGAGCGGCCGCACGCCGGGCGCAGCAACATGATTGCGCGGCATTTGCCAGCCCCGCGTCCACTGAAAATATATCATGCCGCTAATAATGCCGGACTGCGCCAGCATCTCGTCGCTGAAGCGTTCGATTTGTGCGCGCGTGTAGCAAGGCTCGATCCCGATCAGCTTGGCGCTGCGCGCTAAGCGTTCCAAATGCTCCGTGCGCAGCAAGTGCTTGCCGTTGACAATCATCCAGGCGTCGTACACGCCGTCGCCGAACTGGTAGCCGCGGTCCTCCAGGCTAATCAGCGGCGCATCCCGCTCGACAATCTTTCCGTCATAAAAACCTAAGCCCTTCACTGCCGTCATCTCCTTCAACTGGTTTCATCGTGTGCGGCATGCCGCATACGACAGAAAAGCCACCTCAAGTATGCATAAATACTCAAGATGGCCTCATTGCCATACAAATCATTGTCTACAGCTTATAGCGCTTTTCGCCGCTTGTCAATATTAGGCGGTCATCTTCCTATTTTATTACCTCGCGGCTGACCATCAGCCGGTCAATCGCTTTCTCATCAACCTCATAACGAACGCCGTTCGTCTCGTCCGGAACGATGACCGTGCAGCGCGGCGTAATGTTCACCGTCGGAATCGTGATGTCCTCGGCAAAATACCGGTTGCTCGCGGCGATGTCATGGGCCAGCAAGGCGAAATTCGGCAAGCTGGCAAAGGAAATGTTCTGCACGCGGCCAATGCCAAGCTCCGTCATGCCGCCAACCCAGATGGGAATGTTGTGCTGCTGGCACAGGTCGTGAATTTTGATTGATTCGCACAACCCGCCGCAGCGGCTGGACTTGATGTTGATGATCTTGCAGCTGCCCAATTCGATCGCATTGCGGGCGCTGTCGACGGAAATAATGCTCTCATCAAGACAGATCGGCGTCTTGATCGCTTTTTGCAGCACCGCGTGGTCGACGATGTCGTCTTCGCCGAGCGGCTGTTCGATGTATTGCAGATTCAGCTCGTCCATCGCCTTGAACAGGTCGATGTCGGCGAGGGTGTAATCGGAGTTGGCGTCGACCGTCAGCGTAATGTCGGGGTAATGGCGCCGGACTTCCCGCAGCACCTCGATGTCTTTGCCCGGCTTGATTTTGAGCTTCGTGCGGTGATACCCTTCGGCCAGGTATTTTTCAATTTTATTGAGCAGGTCCTTGACCGTCGGCTCGATGCCCAGGCTGACGCCGACCTTGATCTCGTCCTGCGTGCCGCCAAGCAGCGTTTTGAGCGATTTGCCCTCCCGCTGCGCCTTCAATTCCCACAGGGCGTTTTCTACGCTGGCTTTTGCCAGGCGGTTGCCGCGAATGAACGCCACCTTCGCCATGAAATCGGCCGGCCCCTCAATCTCTTTATGCAAAATGGCCGGGGCGATGATATTTTTAATGATATGAAAGCAAGCCCCGTTGTCTTCCGGATTGTACAGCGGTCCGTAAAAGGCCTTGCACTCGCCGTAGCCGATCAGGCCTTCGGAGTAAACTTTGATTAGCAGGGCGTCCCGCTCAACAAAGCGGGTGAAGCTGGTTTCGAAGGGATGCACGAACGGAACCTTCACGCGGATAATGTCAATGCGGTCGATAATCATAGCAATTGCCGTCTCCCTTCCTTACCGTACGATTTCTTTCTTTTCATAAGAGAAGCGCTCCATCAATTCCGGAATCGGATCGAAGCCAATGCCCGGTTTGTCCGGAACGGCGATCATCGCCTCTTTGTCGATCACCATGGCCGGCGAAATGACGTCCTGCTTCCAATAGCGGTCGGAGGCCGGCACGTCGCCGGGGAATTGATAGTTCGGCAACGAGGCCACTGCCACGTTGTGGGCGCGGGCGATGCCGGTGTCGAGCATGCCGCCGCACCAGACGGGAATGCCGTGCTCGGCGCACAGGTTGTGGATTTTCCGCGCTTCACTCAGGCCGCCGACGCGGGCCACCTTGATGTTGATCGTCTTGCAGCTGCCCAGCTCAATCGCATGCCGCGCGTCGTCAAGGGAGATGATGCTCTCGTCAAGGCAGATGCGCGTGTTCATGACCGCCTGCAGCTTGGCGTGATCGATGATGTCGTCGTGGGAAAGGGGCTGTTCGATCATCAGAAGGTTGAGCTTGTCCATTTCCTTGAAGACTTCGATATCCTTGAGCGTATAGGCCGAATTGGCGTCCGCCATCAGCATGATGTCGCCAAATTCCCGACGCACCGCCATCAGATACGGCAGGTCCTTGCCCGGCTCGATTTTGACCTTGACGCGGCGGTAGCCCTCGCCCATGTATTTGTCAACTACGCGCACGAGGTCGTCCGGCGTTTTTTGGATGCCGATGCTGACGCCCGTTTCGATCTTGTCGCGCGTGCCACCCAATGCCTTCGAGACGGAGATGCCGCGCTCCTTGGCATAGAGGTCCCAAAGCGCGCAGTCCAGCGCCGCTTTGGCCATCCGGTTGCGCCGCACATGCTCAAACAAGGGCTGCATGTCTTCCGGATGCGCGATATCGTCGACGCTAAAGAGCATCGGCACCAGGAAATCCTGGATGATGTGCCAGGCCGTAACGATCGTTTCTTCATTGTAAAAGGGCATGTTGAACGCTGAGCAGTCGCCGTAGCCGACTTGATCCTTTGTATGCAGCTCGACAGCGATGAAGTGCTTTTCCTTGATCACCCCGAAGCTGACTTGAAATGGCACGTTCAGCTCCATTTTCATTTTGCGCATAACGACTTTTGTGATTTTCATTGTTGTCGCCTCCAATAATCGTGTAAGTAAGTTTCGATACGCCCTATAACAAATACCCGTTTTTCATTACTTGTTTCATTTATTAGTGTTATTATATAAACAATGACTTGCCTTTAATACGTCTTTAATTCGTCTTTAATTATTGAAAATGGAGGACATTCCGTATGAGGCTTGGCATCGTCGGCCCGCTGGAAAACGTGCAGATCGTGACCCAAATCATCGCGCAAGAGTTTCCACAGATTGAACCGCGGGCGTATACCTACCGCACCTACGCCGAAACGCCCGCCCTGCTGGCCGGTCAGCAGGAAAAACTGGACGCCCTCTTGTTTGTCGGCAAAACTTCCATGACCTACGCGGAAAAACGACTCAAGCGGATCATCCCCTGGTCTGTCATCCCCCGCAGCGGCAGCTCGCTGTTGCAGGTGCTGCTGAAAATTTCCCTGCACCCCAAATACAGCCTGTTCAACATCAGCTCAGACCTTTATTACGCCGAACAACTGACGGAAATCTTCGCTGAAATCGGCCTCCCGACCGACAAGCTCCACATCTATACCTTTGCCGACGCCGCCTTGGAGGATGAGCATTTTCTCGATTCACTGTGCGCCTTTCATGAACAGCTGTATCGCTGCGGACAAGTATCCTGCTGCGTCACGGCCTTCTACAATGTCCATGCGCGCCTGACGGAAAAACAGATTCCCTGCTTTTTGATTGCCCCAACCAAAAACATCATCCGCGAAACGCTGCATAAGCTGCAGCTCAACTACCTGGTGGAAGTCAGCCAGCAGAGCCAGATCGTCGCGCTGTGCATCCGAATCGACTCCATCGATGAATACTCCCTCTTCAGCGAAAACGAGTACCAGTATATCCTGGATAAAACGAACGTTTCCCGCCAAGTCTACCTGTTCGCCCAGCGCATCAAGGCGGCCGTCATCGAAGTCGGAACGCGGGAATTTCTCCTGTTCTCCACCAAGCAGATCCTGGAGGATGCCACGAACAACTTTCAAAATATCGACCTTTTGCCGCTGATTGAGCAGAACACCGCCAGCACGATCAGCCTGGGCATCGGCTACGGCCAGACGGCGCAGGAGGCCAGGTGGAGCGCCAACCTTGGCATGGAAAAAGCCAGCCGTCTGGGCGGCAATGCGGCCTTTATCATCTACAGCGGGAAAAAAACGATCGGACCGCTGGGCGGCCAAGAGGACAAGGAGCCACCGGCGAGCGAGCAGCGGGTGGACAAAAAGTTCCTGACGATCTCGGAAAAAACCGGCATCAGCGTCAACACCCTGTTTCATCTCTCCAGCCTGGTCAAGCAGCAGGGCAAAGCACGCTTTACCACAGCCGAGCTAGCCGCGCTGACCAATGTCACCGCCCGCACGGTCAACCGGACCTTGACAAAACTGATCTTGCACGGCTATTGCTTTGAGGTGGGCAAACGGGTCTTGAGCAATGCCGGCCGCCCAAGCCGCATCGTTGAGCTGAACCTGCCGTAGGCGGTGCGGTTTGACTGAAAAACGGGCGCCTACGGCGGGGAAAATAATTTGTATTGAACAATACCGGCTCGCATGATACAGTACTAGCATTACAGAAAATACGAGGTGCCCTTCATGCGAGCATGGATTTTCCTCTTTTTGTGCAACCTGCTGTGGGCCGGCAATTACATGTCCGGCAAATTCGCCATACAGGAATTCCCGCCCCTGTGGATTACGTTTTTGCGCTGGCTGATTGCGGTCGCCGTGTTGCTGCCGATTGCCCAACACTGGGAAAAACCAAATTACCGTTCTCTATCTTGCGCCACCTGGCTGCGCTTGGCCGGCATGGGCCTGTTTGGCGTCGTCGCCTTCAACATCCTCATTTACTCGGCGCTGCAGTACACCTCGCCGCTCAACGGCGCACTAGTCAGCGCGCTGACGCCGGCCATGGCCATGCTGCTGACCGCCCTCTTGACGCGCGAACGGATTGCCGCTCTCCATATAGCAGGCCTCGTCCTCGCCCTGCTCGGCGTGACCATCACCCTGACGCAGGGACGTCTAGACCAGCTGTTTGCAATGAATTACAATCGCGGCGACCTGATCATGCTCGGCTGCAACACCGCCTGGGTGCTTTACACGATGATCAGCCGCCAGGTGCGCCATATTCCCCCGCTCACGGCCACCGCCCTCTCCTCGGCATGCGGTCTGCTCATGATGTTGCCCTTCGCCGTTCTTTCCCCGATGGATTGGAGCCGGGTAAGCCCGGCCGGTGCCGCCAGCATCCTGTATGTCGCGCTCGGCGCCTCCGTCCTGGCGTTCACCTTGTGGAATGCCGCCGTCCGCGCGGTGGGCGTCAATAAAGCCAGCGTGTCCATCAACCTCATCCCGATTTACACCGCTATCTTCACGCTGCTGCTCGGCCAGCCGTTCTACGCTTCGCAGTTTTGGGGCGGCCTGCTCGTCATCAGCGGCCTCTTGCTCATCGCCAGACCAACAAAAAAAGACCCGGCCTAGGCCGGATCCTTCAAAGTCGCGTCGTCCCGCTACCCTTGATCGTTCACAGACAAAATGGGGCGTTCATTCTCCAAGCGGAAGAAGACCAGATATAAATTTTCCTTTTCATATTGATTGTTGGGATACGTCCGGCGGAGCAGCGAGTACAGTTGCTCCGTATTTTTTTCCTCGCCGACTTTCGTCAAATAAAGCCGCTTTCCCTTGTATCCGCCCTCTTCCTTGAACATGTAGCAGGCCTTCGGGTTTTCCTGCAAATTGGCATGCGACAAGCGGTCGCGCATGATAAAGGCCAGGCACCCGTCTTCCATGAAATGCGGCCGGGCGTAAATGGCCATGTTGACTTCGCCGTCTTTCGACGCCGTAGCCAGAATACCGGTTCCTTTTGCTTGAGCGAAGTAGTCCCTTAACATCCGTTCCACTTCCTTTCAACCGGAATGCATTCTCCGTTGCAAGGATTCTTTCGGCATCGGCGGAAAAAATCCTGCTGCAAGCTTGCAGGGCCGCCACCGATATGTTACCATGAAGAAAAATAAATAAGAACTGCTTATCAGTAAGGGGAGCCGGAAAGGCCGGCTGAGAAACGAACCCTGCAACGTTCGTGACCCTCCATTTACCTGATCTGGATCATGCCAGCGTAGGGATCACTGACGGCGTTAACATGCCTCCCTTGCACGATTCAAATCAGACATATGCCAACGGCATATGTCTTTTCTCTTGTCCGCAGTTCGATAAAGGAGCGATTACTGATGAACACACGAAACCTGACTTTAGCGGCCCTGCTCGCCGCAATCGGCACCCTCACGGCGCACCTGGTCTACATTCCCGCCGGCGTCGCCAAGTGCTTTCCCATCCAGCATGCCATCAACGTCCTGGCTGCCGTTTGGCTCGGCCCCGCGCAGGCGGTCGGCATAGCCTTCGTCATCTCCCTGTTGCGCAACCTGCTCGGCCTGGGCTCGCTGCTGGCCTTTCCCGGCAGCCTGGTCGGCGCCTTTTTGGCCGGTTACGTATTCCGGCGCACCCAGCGGCCTTTGGCGGCGGTTGCGGGCGAAGTGTTCGGCACCGGCATCCTGGGCGGCCTCTTGGCCTTCCCGATGGCCAAACTGCTCATGGGCAAGGAAACCGGCGCCTTCTTCTTCATCATCCCGTTTCTCGTCAGCAGCCTGGGCGGCGCGCTGATCGCCTACGGTCTGCTCAAAAGCGGCGTCCTGGCCTCGCTGGCGAAACGCCCGGCTGACAAAACACGCCAAACAAGCTAACGCGGCTGCGTCGCCAGCCGGCGGCTAGGAAGCCGTCAGCCCGCCGTCAACCGTCCAAAGGGCGCCGGTGACAAACGACGCCTCCTCGGAAGCCAAAAAACAAATGACCGCCGCAATTTCAGCGGGCCTCGCAATTCTCCCCAACGGGTAGAGCGAGGCCATTTCTTTTTTGGCCATGAGCTGATCCGCCACATCCGCCAGCTGCGCCGCCAGCAGCGGTGTTTCCACGTCGCCAGGGCAAACGGCATTGACCCGGATGCCGTACGGGCCAAGTTCCAGGGCCAGCGCCTTCGTAAAGGTATTGAGCGCCCCCTTGGCCGCGCAATATGCGCTGCAGTGGGCGTTGCCGTTGATGCCGGCGTCGGAGGAAACGTGAATGATGACGCCGCGGCCGGCCCTTTTCATATACGGCGCCGCCTGCTGGGCCAGAAAAAACGCCCCTTTGACATGCGTATCGAGCAGCTGATCCAGTTCCTGCTCCGTAACGGTCTCGATCGGTTTTTCCAAATAAGCCCCGGCGGCATGCACCAGCACGTCAAGGCGGCCGAAGCGTTCTAGCACCTGCTCGATCACAGCCGCGCAAACCTCGCGTTTTGATACGTCGCCCTGCAAAAATGCGGCCTGCCCCGGCAGCCCGGCTACACTTGCCACCGCCTGCTCGCCGCGCGCCCTGTCGCGCCCGACCAGCACGACGGCGGCGCCATCCTGCAAAAACCGACGTCCCGCCGCCAGGCCGATTCCGGACGTGCCGCCCGTTATCAGCACGACTTTTCCAGCCAAATCCTTATACATGCACATTCCTCCTGGGCGCTCACCGATCGAGCATGCGCTTGCGTTCCTTAAAATAGACCGGCGTCAAACCGGCGGCCTCCGCAAGGTCGCGCGCCACGTCCAAACGCCGCCCCACTTCCGTCTCACGGTGGGCATCCGAGCCAATCGTGACGTAGTGTCCTCCCAGCGCTTTGTACCGCTTGTAGAACGTCAACAAAGCGCGGCAGGCGCTCGGCTGGTCCAACCGGCGCGTATTGATTTCAATCGCCTTATCCTTTTCAATCAGCGTCTGGAAAACTTCATCCCACAAGGGCGCCTCTTCCTCATAGTAAAGCTCCGGGTCAGCATAGGTCGCATAGCGGCAAATGTAATCAATGTGGCCTAAGGTATCGAAATCATCATATTCCTGGATCGCCCGCAGCATGCCCTCGACATATGCCCGGTAAGCGGCGCTTTTTTCCCGCCCGTCGTAAAAGCCGGCGTCATAAATATCGATCCCGTCCACAACATGGATCGAGCCGATAACCTGGTCAAACGCATAGCCACGGGCGATCCGCCGGTTTTCTTCATGACAGCTGGCCTGCATCCCGATTTCGATGCCGAGCAGCAGCCTGTCCGAGCGCCATTGACTGAACGAAGCGAAGTACTCATCGACATCAAACAAAAAAGACAGCGGATTCGCCGGATAATCGATATCCATATGCTCTGTGACAATGCCGTTGATCGCCTTTTTGCGCAGCGTGTGGACCAGGTCTTCAATTTTCATCTGCGAGTCGCAGGAAAACGTACTGTGAATATGGGTGTCAAACATGTTCTGCCTCCTTATTGTTTAGCGCATCGAAGGAAACCATTTCGATGCCGGCCGCCTGCCAGGCCTGCCGCACAGCCGGGTCGCACAACAGCGCCAGTTCCGTTTCCCGCTCGCCGCAGTAGGAACTGATGCGCTTTGTTTCCTCATCGAACACGGCCGGGTGCGTCATGAGTTCGAGCACGCCAGCCCACGGTTCCTCCGCCAACGCCAAGAGCGCCTCCCGTGAAACGCCGTCGGCAAAAAAGCCGCCGCAAAACGCATCCGGCGTCCGCAGGCCCAACTTGCGCAGCGCCTGCTTCGACTGCGCGTCGATTTGCCGTACCGGCACCTTGTATTCTGCGGCCAGCCGTGCCGTCAGCGCCAGTACGTCCGGCCCCAGCCAGGTGTGGATATGGTGGTGGCTGTCCAAATGATTCAGGCGCAGCCCTGAAGCCAGAAACCGCCGCAGTTGCGCGCGCCACTCCGCTTCAATCTCCGCCAAAACGATCCTTTTCCCAGCCTGCCACGCCGATCGCTTGGCAAACTGGTGGTCAGAACCATACAGCGACGGCACCTGCTCCCGCGCCAAAGCCGGGCAGCCCACCGTCAGCGTCAGGTGCAACCCGCAGGCGGCCAGCCCGGCCTGCGTCGCCGCCAAGGCGGCCTCCTCCCAGCGCGGCATGGTGACCAGCAGCGACGTGTCGGTAACAACACCCTCCCGCCATGCCTTGATTATTCCCTCCGTACAACCGCGCGTCAGCCCAAAATCATCCGCATTGACAATCAGTTTGCGACTCATCCATTTCATCCCGTTCTATCGTGTTTTTGCCGTTTTCAATCTTCGCCATTCTCGCCCCCGATTCCTCTCCGGAAGGATCGAGTAGGAGGTTGCCCATTAGTTGAGCAACCGACCTCTCACACCACCGTACGTACCGTTCGGTATACGGCGGTTCAATAACTTGAGTGCAGTACCTCGTATCGTTTAGCTATGTCATCATAGCCGATCGATGCGAGG
>JAJUGR010000037.1 GCA_029265905.1 Sporomusaceae bacterium
CATAGCTTACCGGTCCAAAACACGTGACGACTTCTTTTTTGTCGCCCGCGCGGAAAACCTGCCAGCCCCGACGCGTCTTTTTATCCGCCTTAATTTGCCTGTCTAACTCTTCTAAAACTTGCTTCGTGATGGCACAGCCTACTTCATTGAGCTTGATCTGCAGTTGGGTTTGAAACGCTGGAAAATCAAGCTTTCCGGTTAGACTTTCTAAAACCATCTCAACAATCGAAAGGAATATTGGCATAAGAGAGCAAATTAATTTCATAGAAGACATCACCTCTGAGTAATCATTTTGGTTACTCGTCCTGGCGGACGGTGTTGTCTTCTTCTATTTCCCCCTCAAAAACCCCTACAATAATTTTACACTAACCTTCAGAAAGAAAAAAATCATGCCCCGCGACGAAGCATGATTCGAAAGTTATGTGGTTATGTGAGGCCTGACCCCGGAATTCCAAATTATTCTTTATAACCATTTCGCTTTGCATTGTCAACACAATCTTGCTTGTTTATATACCCCTGACTAGCCGAACCGACAATCTGACCGTTGGATGCTATACGCCTCCACCGCCATTTTATCTGTGTATCTTTATAGAATTCCCATTTATCATCATATCCCGCCATTATATCAATCTCCTTATTTTAAATTGCGAAGCCAGGAGCAAACGCCCCTGGCCCTGCAATGATTAAGTTAACTTGCTTCAGCGAGCCAATTACCGGAGCAATTGGAGAACGCCTTGCGGTTGTTGGTTGGCTTGCGCCAGCATCGCTTGGGCAGCTTGGGAAAGGATGTTGTTCTTTTGGAAATTCATCATTTCTTTCGCCATATCTACGTCGCGGATGCGGGACTCAGCAGCGGTGAGGTTCTCACTGGAAGTTCCGAGGTTAGTGATAGTGTGTTCTAAACGATTTTGAGCAGCACCAAGAGCGGAACGCTGCGTTGATACACCTTTAATTGCATCATCAATAACTGTTACGAGTGCGTCAGCCAATGCTTTGGTGTCGACAGCCTGGTTATTAGCGATCTTATTAGTTAAGTAATTTCCTGCACCAGTTCCCAAAGTGGTGGCGTCCATTTTGGAGAAGGATACCGACAGAGTTTCGGCTGCTACACCATTACTGCCAATCATGAATTCAGCTGCTGAGTTGCCAGCTGCTGTAACAACGGTGTCGTTCGCAGCATTTACCAGAGCATCTCTGATATTAGCAGCAGTATCGGTACCAACGAGGTCAAAGCTTACTCCCATGGACGAGAAGTTAACAGTTTGGCTGTTAGCTGCGAGAGTAACAGTCTCACTTACAGTTTTGCCTGCAATAATAGCAGTCATAGTAAGTTCATCAGCATTAGTACCAGCCGTCATAGTATAAGTAGTGTTGGCGGTAGCTTTTGAAGTATCAACTTTTGATACGTTTACATTGATACCGTTTAACTGTACCCCAACTTTAATTTCAGAACCAGCCGCTAACGAGGTAGTTAGGTCACCATTCAGGAGACCCTTGCCGTTGAATTTAGTAGTTTGGGAGATACGGTTAATTTCATCTTTAAGAGATACTAACTCGTCACCAATTGCACGGCGGTCATCAGTCGTATTGGTGTCATTGGAGGCCTGAACAGTAATTTCTCTCATTCTTTGGAGAATAGAGTGAACTTCGTTTAAGCCGCCTTCAGCAGTTTGAATCATAGAGATAGCGTCTTGGGCATTACGTCCAGCTTGGTCAAGACCACGAATCTGACCGCGCATTTTTTCGGAGATCGCAAGACCTGCAGCATCGTCGCCAGCACGGTTGATGCGGAGACCTGAAGACAGTTTCTCAAGAGATTTGCTGCTAGCAGCGTTGTTGGCGCTCAACTGGCGATAGGTGTTCAGGGATGCCATATTGTGGTTGATAATCATGGTTAAATTCCTCCTTGAATTTCATTGGGCGTCCTTGCCCGTTGAGGTTGCGGCGGCTTCAGCCGTTGCGGCCGCTAATTAGCCGTCCCCACCGCTTGCTCATTAAGTATATCGTAGGGGCGTCGGGGTAACTTAAGCGTTCTCGCCACTTTTTTTCGGATTTTCCGCAACTTTTTTCGTAAGGGTCGGCAAGGGCAGATTGTCCGGCAGGAGCGCCCCCTTGGCCGCCTGCTGGTTGGCCTCAATGATCGCCGTGTATACCTCGCCGCGGTGCACCTTGATCTCCCGCGGCGCATCAATCGCCAGGCGGACCGTGTCCCCCTTCACTTCCGTCACGCGAATGATGATGTTGTCGCCGATGCGGATCGCTTCTCCCGTCCTACGGCTGAGCACAAGCATGGGTTTTCTCCTCGGCTTGTTCTTCGCGCGCCAGCCCCTGGGGGAAGAGGCGGTGCTTCGTCGTGTAGGCGGTTTTCTCGGCAATCACCTGGCAACCGGTCTTGTCCCGCCAGTTTAGGAGCACGGGGGCCAGGAGGTTCGCCGTCATGTCTTCCGCCTTGTCCGGGATGGAGACGATGACGTAGACGGCCGGCAGGTTGCCCTCGGTAAAGCCGAGCGCTTGCGCCTGGTCGTCAGGCAGGGAAAATTCATAATCAGCAAAAAAGGCGAACGGATCGGCCACTAAAAAAGTCAGCTCCGGTGTGTTTGCCGACTGCAGGTAGGCAAAAGGGCTCTCGCCATCCTTGCCGTGCGGGATAAAAGCGAACGTCCTGTCCGCCGGAAAGCCGGGAACGCCGTCCGCAAACTGAAAGACGCACTCGTCTGGGATCTCGATTTCGCCAAAGCGTGTTGTTGTCAAGCGCATGCTGCACCGCCTTTCTTTCATTCGAGCTCATTATACCATAGCCGTTTAAAAATTAGCTTTGCCACTAGTAAAAAAGCCGCATCAAACGGCCTGGTTGATGCGGCTGCCGGTTACGCTGATATTGACGCGGCCATACTGGGAGATGCGAAAGTCGATCGACGGCGGCGGCGTGTCGTTGGTTACCGTACCCCGCTTCAATTGCACGTCGACCTTGCCCGGCGTCGCCTGAAACTGCGGTTGATTGGGGATGTAGCGGATGTTTGGGCCCGGCTTGTAGCCCCACTCGATCGAAGGCGGCTCCTGCAGGTTGACGTCGTAGGCCAATTCGACGATCGCGTCGCCGTTCTGAAAGTTCATCAGGCGGTCGCCTTCGGCGGCAAACGTTCCGGTGGCGTCAAGCGCCGCCTGACGGCCCGCCTCCGCCCAGTCGCGCGCAAGCTGGTCGCTCGTTTTAAGCCCCAACGCCGCCCTAGTCTCGGTCGTATCGATTTCCAGCTTTCCGGGTCGGTTGCCGCTGATCTCAAGCTTGGCCGCCTGGGTCGTCAGTTCCACCTGCGGCAGCGTCGCCCTAAGCGACAGTTTGGCCGGGTGCGGCGTCTGCTCCCACTTGGTCGGCGTCGTCGTGATCTCCAGTCGCAGGCTCATTGTTAGTCACCCGCCTAGTTCAAGAAGTCGGCCAGGGACGGTGGCATGATGCGCGCGCCGACCGACAGGGCCGTGCGGTAGATCGTCTCGTTCGTCTTGAAGTCGATGATCGCCCGCGGCACGTCCAGGTCCTGCGCCGCCGCCAGATCGGCGGTGATCGTCAAGCCGTTGCCCTCGAGCATGTTCTGCATCATTTCGTAGTTCGACATCCGGGCGCCGAGCTCGGCGTGGGCCTTGAGCAGGCGGTCGTGGTTGGCGTCGATACTGGCGATGCCGGTGCCGGAGATGGCGGTCAAATCAGGGTTGCCGGTCGCCAGCTGGTTTTTAAGGTCGTTCAATTGGTTGAACAGCTCCATCGACGGCCCGAACAGCGACGACGCCGTTACGTTGATTGCGTCGTTGTCCGGCGACACGGCCCCGGCGGCAATGCGCACGGACACGGGGTTGTTGTCGCCGCTGAACGTGACCGTCCCGTCGGCGTTGCGCGTGAAGGGCTGGGTCGTATCCATCTGCCCGGCAAACACATAGCGGTTGCCAAGCTTGGTGTTGCCGATGTCGACCGCCGCGTTGATCAGGCCGTCGATTTCCTCTGCCGCCGCCTCAAAGGCGATGTCGGGGTTCGGCCCCACGGCGCGGATCGCCAGCTCCTTGGCCCGCACGACAAGCGAATCAAGGTTCTGGATCGCGCTGTCGGTCGTATCCATCCAGGACTGGGCGTCCTTGACCTGCTGGGTGAACTGCTCGTTTTGCCCGTAGTTGGCCTGGAAGCGCAGGCTGCGGATCGTGCGGATCGGGTCGTCGGACGGGCGGTGGATCGCCTTGCCGTCGGAGAGCTGTTCGTTGAGCTGCGCCTGGCGCTGCTGCGATTTATTCAGGCTCGTCAAAAAGCCGTAGGTCATGTTGTTGTTGCTAACACGCACGTTTCATCCCTCCTTAGCGGCCGACCGCGCCGGTGCCGTTGATCAGCTTGTCGAGCATTTCATCCATGGTCGTCAAGACGCGGGCCGAAGCATTGTAGCCTTTTTGGAATTTGATCATATTGGACAGTTCCTCGTCCATGTTGACGCCGGCCACCGATTCGCGCCAGGCGTCGACCTGGGTGACGAGCGCCTCCTGGTTGTCGCTCAGGCGCTGGGCGTTTTGCTTCTGCACGCCGAGCGCGCCGATGAAGGCGTTGTAATAGGACTCGATCGATTTGTCGTTCAGGGACGCGCCATAAACATGGTTGCCGGAAGCATCCTTCGCACTCAGAACGCTCGAGCCGGCCGTGACGGAGGCGTCCTTAATCCCGACTTTTAAGAACTGTGCCAGGCGCACGGCGTTGTCGCCGGCCCCGTTGCCCTGCGGCAACTGGAAGGTATAGGTGTCGCCAGCTTTATTATCAGTATCTTTCTTGATGGTTAAGGTAGCGGTCGTAGCGGGTGTAGCGTTGTTGGTCAGAGAAAACGTAATACCACTGCCATCGGCATTAGCTACGCCAGTCACCGTTCCAGACAACCAGTTCGCCCCACCGTCCAGTGAAACTACTGCATCCGTCACAGCACCCGTACCAACATCAAGCGTATTGATTTTGACCATAAACTTCACGTAATCCACGCCGCCGGCGAACACCGCGTCGGTCACGCTGGCCGTGCCGCCGCCCGTATTGGACTGCGTGACGGCAATGTTGCCCGCCAGCGTTTTTGCCGCGATCTTGTCCAAGCCGTTCAGCGGGTCGAACAGCGCGTCGTTGACCTGCAGTTGGTCGAGCCACGTGCCGCTGGCCGGCACAACCGCCCCGTTCGCATCGGTATAGCTCGTCGCGCCGTCGCCGAAGAAGTTGACGCCGGTCGAGTTGTCGAGGCCGTAGCCTTCCTTGTGGACCTGGTTGAAGTCGGTCAGGAGGGTCCGGGCTAGGTCGTTGAGCTTGTCGAGGTAGGCGTGGACACCCTGCACGTCGGAGTCGCGCGCCGTCAAGAGTCCGCCGATTTCGCCGCTCGTGATCGAAACAGCCAGCGACGGCGTTTCGTCCGTCATGACCTTGCGCACTTCCAGCCCGTACTCCGTATAGGTCGGGTCGGCCGGATCGGCCACCGTCTTGAGCTTCGTCGTGCGCTCGCCGTTGACGAGCATGACGCCGGGCAGCTGCACGATGTAGTTGCCGGCCTTGTCTTCGTAGACGCTCACTTTCGCCAGGGCCGACAGCTGGTCGACGAGGTTGTCCCGCCGGTCGCGCAGGTCGTTGGCTGTCGAGCCGTTCACCTCGACGCTGACGATCTGCTTGTTCAGGGCCAGCATCTCGCTGGTGATCTGGTTGATCTTGTCGACCTTGATGTCCAGCACGCTGTTCATGTCGCCGACGAGGTCGGTCAGCTGCGTCTCCGCCTGCTTGACGGCATCCACCAGCTCCACGCCGCGCTGGCGCAGCGCCGTGCGGCTGCCGACGTCGGACGGATTGGCGCCGACGGTCTGGATCGCCTGCCAGAATTTGTCCAGCACCGTTTGGATGCCGGTCTCGGTCGGTTCGGCGAACACGCCCTCGACCTTGCCCAGGTAGTCGTTGATCGCGGTGCCGTAGCCGAGGCTGGCGTTTTCCTTCCAGTAGCGCTGGTCGAGGAATTCGTCGCGCGCCCGCGTGACCGATTCGATCGTCACGCCGGTGCCGACCTGCAAAATCCCCGCCCCGCCGTATATGTTCTCCGGCCGCGACGCGCTGAGGCCCACCTGCTGGCGGGAGTAGCCGTCCGTGCCGGCGTTGGTCACGTTGTGCCCGACGGTGTCGAGCGACACCTGGTTGGCGTACAAGCCGCGCACCACGGTGTTCAAGCCTGAAAATGTTGAGCGCATGTTTGTCCTCCTTGACGAACTGCTTGTTATGCCTTGCGGTCGAACAGCGAGCGCAGCGCCTGGCTCCGCTCCGGCGACTGTCCGCCGGCCGTATAAGCCGGAGCTTCCGCCGGCTGGGTCAGCAGGTTGAGGTTGTACTCGACGATTGAAAGGGCCTGGCGGATCAGGCGCGTGTTGCGGTCCGAAATCGCCTGCAGGTCGGACGCCAGACTGACAAGCGCGTCGTTGGCCTGCTTGAGCCGCGCCCGGTATGTCCCCTCGGCGCACTCGAGCAGTTCGGCCATGGTCGGCTGTTCGCCGGCCAGCCCGCAGACAGGCAAAATCGCCGCCAGCGAACGTTGCCGCACTGCTTCTTGTTCGCTAATCGCGGCGATCAGTTTTTCCTCTTCTTTGGTCAGTTGCTCGATTACCGGCACGTCGGCGGCGATCAGCCGCTTTTCCTTCTCCTGGCCGATCGCCTTCAGGGCTTGGTAGTGGCCGACCAGGCATTCCATCGACTCGGTCAACGTCTCCCACATCGCGTCAGTTCTCCTTGCCCGAAACGTTCATGCCCAGCATTTTGCCGGCAATGTCGTAGCCGCTCACGCGGTACGTCCCGCTTGAAATGGACTGCGCCAGCTGGTCGACCTTCGCCTGGCGGACGTCGGGCGCGGCTTTGACCTGCTGCATCAGCTGGCCGAAATCCTGCGCCTGGGCGGACAGGATCAGCTGATCCGGCTGCGAAGCCGGCGACGTATTTTTGGCGGCTGCAACCTGTTTTCCCTTGCCCTGTTCCCCATAGGCTTTCATGACCTGTTGCATCGTCGTTTTTGAAATCATCATCATCAAGCACCTCTGCACATAAAACTCTCACTATAGTTATCGACAAAAAAGGCCGGAGAGTTAACCCCTCCAGCCCGGTTTTTATAAAAAATGTGCAAATTGCGGCCTGCCCCGCTTCAGCGGAGCATGTGCATGCGGTCGCGCGCCCGGGCCGCCTCCGTTTTGGGTTCCGCGGGCTTGTTTGCGGCCTGCAGCGCCGAGAGCTCCTGCTGCAGCTGATTGGCGCAGGCCGGACAATAGCGGCCGGCTTCAATCGGCCTGCCGCACGCCTCGCAAGGATAACTGACGCCGCCGGTGATGCGCCCGCGCCGGATCATGCGCAGCACGACTGCCTCTTTCACACCCGTGTCCTGGCAAATTTGTTCCAGGGAAGCGCGTCCCGCCTCGCGAAGATAAGCGGCAACCGTGTCTTCATCGCGCAATTCCTGGTCGTAGCAGTCGGCGCAAAGCTTGCGGCCGATTTCCATATACAGTTTTCCGCAGCCGGGACAGTTCTTGATCTCTGGCATGGACGTTCCCCCTCGTTATTTTTCGCACCCGCGCCGGACAGGTGGTCTTTTGCGCCGGTTTGTTTTATACTACTATTGTACAGCACGACGGGCCGCATGGCTATCGGCTGAATTTTTCCTTTTTGCAAGTTAAATGCTGGCAGGATTTTTGACTTATGTGGCCAATATATCCCTCACTGACGCTGTGACCGTGAAATATTCTGACTGTTTTTAAGAAAGGTTTTGCTATGGACATGCTGACACTGACCCAGTTAGCGGACTACCGGATGAGCGGCGAACGAACGGAACTGTCCGCCGTACTCTTGCGCCTGATCGAACTGAAAAGCGCTTCTCTTCACCAGCACAGCCAGCAAGTGGCCAATTACGCCATGAGCATCGCCGCGACGATGCGCTTGCCGCGTGAAGAAATTGCCCGCATTCATCTGGGGGCTTTGCTGCATGACCTGGGCCATTTGACGGTGCCGGTGACGCTGTTCAGCAAGGCGCCTTATTTGACGACGCGCGAAAAAAGCATCTACAAGGGCCACTGCAACGCCGGCGCCAACATGCTGGAAAACATCCCGGCTTTTATGGACATCCTGCCCTGCCTGCAATACCACCACGAGCGCTGGGACGGCACGGGCTACCCCAAGCGGCTCAAGGGCGTGAACATCCCGCTTGGCGCGCGGATCATTTCCGTCGCCAACCACTACGACCGCTACATCAACCCCTGCGCGGAGAAATGGCGCAAAACGCGCAGCGAAGCGCTGCGCGAACTGTGGGACAAGGCGGGAACGGCGTTTGATCCCGAGGTGGTCAAGGCGTTTTCCGAGACGCTCGGCTAACGGAATAGTTGCTGGTTGTCATGAGCCAGAGCGAGGCCGATCACGGTCGCCGCTCCGGCTTTTTTTATTGTCCGCGCCGCTTCGCGCAGCGTGGCGCCGCTCGTCAGGATGTCGTCGGCCAAGAGCAGCGTGCCGCCCGGCCGCACCGCCGGCTGCACGGCAAAGCATCCGGCGACGTTCGCCCGGCGCGCTTCCTTATTGAGGCTGTACTGCGGCGCAGTGGCGCGCGTGCGCGTCAAAAGCGGCAGCATCGGCTGACGGGCAAACGCCGCCGTGAACAGCGCATGCGGAATATCGACGCCGCGTGCGGCGAGCCGCTGGGCGTCGCCGGGGATGAGGACAAGGGGCGCCGTCCGGAAAGCCGGTTGCCAAACGGGCTGCCCGGTAAGGCGCGCGGCGGCGAAGGCGGACAGCTGGGCAAGCGCCGCCAGCGCATCACGGTTGTGATGGTACTTGGCGAGGTGAAAAAGCTGCCGGACCGCGCCTTCGTACGGCGCCAGGGTGAACAGGCCGTCCAGCGGATCGCCCGGCTGCAATGGGTGCATGACCGGCGCCAGGTGCTTGGGCAGGCAAGCCTCGCACCAATGCTGGCCGGCGGGCAGCATTTTCCGGCAGGCGGCGCAGCGGTAGGGAAACAAGAGGGCGACGAGTTCTCGCCCCCATTCCGCCAGGCTGCTCATGCGAAGAAGCTTTCGTCGACGAGGCGTTCGGCCAGGAGCGAGTAGCGCCGCCGCACCCGGTCATTTTCCACCGCCGTTTGCAGCGCAGCCTTGTCGCCGAACAGGACGACGCGCTTTTTCGCCCGCGTCACGGCGGTATACAGCAGGTTGCGCACCAGGAGCGGGAAATGGCCTTTCACCAGGGCGAGCAGCACAACCGGGTATTCGCTGCCCTGCGACTTGTGCACGCTCATCGCGTAGGCGAGCTGCAGTTCGTCCAGTTCGCCCGGCAGGTAGCCGACCTCTCGCCAGTATTGCCCTTCCGGATAGGCCACGACAACCTGCTTGGGGCGGATCGCCGCAATGCGACCCACGTCGCCGTTGTAGACGTCTTTTTCATAATTGTTCCTGATCTGCATCACCTTGTCGCCAACCCGCAGCACGCCGAACGGGGTCGGCTGCTCGCCCTTTTCCGGCGCCGGCGGATTCAGCGCCTCCTGCAGGAGGCGGTTTAAGTTCTGCACGCCGCAGGCCAGCTTATGCATCGGCGATAAAACCTGCACGCGCTGCCAGGCGTCGTTTCCGTCCTGCTGCATTTCCCGGCGGCAAAATTGCACGATTCGCTCGGCCGCTTCCGTTTCGTCCGCGCAGGCGACAAAATCGAATTCGCCGGGCGCGTTGAACACCGGCAGCATGCCCCGGTTGATGCGGTGGGCGTTGGTGACGATCTCGCTGCGCCCGCCCTGGCGGAAAACCGTAGTCAGGCGGATGACCGGCAGCTCGCCGCACCGGATGAGGTCCTGCAGCACGTTGCCCGGCCCGACGGCCGGCAGTTGGTCCACGTCGCCGACCAAAATCAGCCGCGTGCCGGGCGCGATCGCCCGGAGCAGATGGTAGGTCAGCTGGATGTCGAGCATCGACGCTTCATCGACGATAACAGCGTCCGCATCCAAGGGATCGCCTTCGTGCTTGGCAAACGCGCCAAAGCCGCCGCCCGGCTGGTACTCCAAAAGCCGGTGCACGGTCTGCGCCGTCCGACCGGCCGACTCGGCCAGGCGCTTGGCAGCGCGCCCCGTCGGCGCGGCCAGCACCACGCGGCAGCGCGAGCTTTCCAGCAAGTCCAAAATAGCGCGGATCACCGTCGTCTTGCCGGTGCCGGGACCGCCGGTCAAGACGAGCAGGCCGTGCTCCCAGCTGGCCATCACGGCGGCGCGCTGCTCCTCAGCCCATTTCACGTTCTCGCGGGCCGACCAGTCTTCCAGCCAGGCCGCCACGTCGCGTTTGGGCAACGGCCGCGCCTGCTGCTTGATTTCCTTGAACCGTCTGGCCGCCTGCACTTCGGCGCGGTACAGCCATTCGGGATAGATCAGCTTTTCGCCGCGGTAGTCTTCCGACGTCAGCTGCCCCTGCGCGTCAAGCGCGACCAGGCAGCGGGCCACTTCCGTCCGGTTTGCCCCCAAAAGCTTTGCCGATTCCGCAACCAGCGCCGCCTCCGGGATGCAGGTGTGGCCCGAAAGCGCCGCCTGTCCCAAGGCATAGCGGATGCCGGCCGCCAGCCGCGCCTCGTCGTGCCGGTCGACGCCCAAGGTGAGCGCCAGCCGGTCAGCGGTGCGAAAACCGATCCCGTCCACCTCGTCGGCCAGCTTGTACGGCTCGTTTTCCAGCATCTCCAGGCTCGCGGTCCCGTAACGGGCGTAAAGCCGCGCCGCATAGTGGCCGCTGATGCCGTGCATTTCCAGCCACAGCATCAGGTCCCGCCACTCGGCCAGCTCGGAATAGGACGCGGCGATCTGCTGCGCTTTCTTCGCGCCGATCCCGGATACCTCCCGCAGCCGGTGCGGCGCGTCCCGCAAAACGTCGAGCGTCGCTTCGCCGAACACCTGCACAATCCGCGCCGCGAGCGACGGACCAATCCCCTTGACCGCGCCCGAGCCCAAAAAGCGCTCGATGCCGCTGCGCGAGGAGGGCGCGACGATCTTGCAGCTATTCACCTGGAGCTGCTGACCAAAGCGCGGATGCTCGACCCACTCGCCGGCCAGCGACGCCTGTTCGCCGACGCGGGGGCAGCGGGTGCGCATGACCGCGCTGACGATCCCTTGCTTGGTACGTATCTTAAACACGGAGAACCGGCCGTCATCACTTTCGAACACGACCGACTCCACCGTACCTTCCATTTCCACCAATCTCGTCACCGGACCTTTCTAATCCTTATGTTAGATTATAACACAAATGACAAGCAACAGAGTGTGGCAGAGGGGATGTTCCCTGTGTCGCGTTTGCATACTGTCGACAAAAGGCGCAACATCCGGTATAATAATTGAATACACAATGTAGAAAATATTCTCTCAGGAGGCCGCCAACAAATGAGACCAACTGGACGCCATATAGCCATGGATTGTTATAATTGCACCTACGAGCCCTTGCACGATGCCGAGGCGCTGCGCGAACTGCTCGCTGCGCTCCTAAAGCAGCACGATCTGCAGCTCACCGCTTACCACGCTGAACCTGTCGAGGACGACGGACTAGCCATACTGGCGCTGTTCGCCGGCGGGCATTTGACGCTCCACACCTACCCTTCGATTGGCTTTGTCGTGGCCGACCTATTCACCTGCTATCAGGCGGAACCGATTGAAGCGGCGGCGCTGGCACTGAAAAAAGCCCTTCATCCCGGCAAAACGAAAGTGACGAACCTCAAGCGCGGCGATTTCGGCTCAGAGAGCGATATGAAGCCGAAGATCAAGGTGCAGACCACGTCGATGAAACGGGTGAAGCAGACGAGCGAAAAAGTGATTCGCCTGCTCAAGCGCCCCAAATAGAAACATAGAAAAAACCAGTCAGCAGCATAACTGACTGGTTTTTTCTATGTGACAGCGGGCCGCACGCTACGCCCATCGATCGCACTGCATCATCATCCCCACGGCGCAGCAAACAGGTCCAGATGCTAGAAGTGGCGAGGATTGCGCAGCGACGCGTACAAAACGGTACGCGAGCAAGCAACCGCAAGGCACGACAACGCAGATGGGCCTGTTTCATGCGCCGTGCAAATGCAAAGAGCCCAGCACCATAAGGCACTGAGCTCTTTATCCGGCCGGCAACGGCTATCCTCCCAGGGCGTCGCCACCCTTTGCGTTTAGCGGGATATGCAGATGTCTTTCCGCCCGCCCCCTAAATGACGGGTCGGCAACGTGCCCGCCAAAAAGGCGCGGCGCGAGCGGCAAACAGGTCACGGATGACCGCTTAGGCATTCAGCGCAGGAGGCGCGTTAATGCCGGCCGCTTGCGCAAGCCTTAAGGCGCCGGCATGTTCGACCGGGCATTTCCCAGGGCG
>JAJUGR010000019.1 GCA_029265905.1 Sporomusaceae bacterium
GTCGGTGCAGGACTTTGCCTTCAGCTTCCTTCAGATTCCACCTCACGATGGACACCCTTGCTGTTCAGCTAATGGTTCCCACTACCAAGCCCATAGCGGACTTTCACCGCCAAGTTACTGCCCATGCCGGGCAAACCATGAAGCCGTCCCGGGCGCCATTGCCGCCCTTGCCGGTAAAAATAACGCCCTTTGACACTTGTCCGAATTGGCCGGTCAGGACCTGAAAGTCGAGCGCGCGCAGCGGCCCTTCCGCTTTGGCGAACAGGCCGGAAAACGAAATAATCAAAATAGCCAGCGCCAGCCAGCCTTTCCAGGTCACCTTGTATGCGTCTTGCTTTTGTTCCGCCATAAAACCCACTCCTCGCCTATTCTTCATCCAGCTTGAGCACGCAGGCGCTCAACAGCTTGGCGCGCTCAAACAGGGTTTCCACAACTGCATACTCCTCCGGACTGTGATTTCGTCCGCCCTTCACGCCCATGGCGCAAACCGTCGGCACGCCGGCCAGCACGCTGTAGGCCGAGTCGGAGCCGCCGCCGACGTATTTTTCATAAGGCGTGCCAAAGCCGTTTTCCGCAGACACCTTTTTAACCAGTTGGAACAGGGCCTTGACGCCTTCCGTCGTTTTCATTGGCTTGAAGCCGTTGTTGAGCGCAACCGTCGCGCTCGTGCCTGCGACATGGGTCTTGGCGGCGATTGCTTCGAGCTGCGCCTGAATGCCCGGCAGGTCCTCCGGATTCTTATAGCGCACGTCAATCACAATCTTGGCGTAGTCGGGCACGGCGTTCGGCACCGAGCCGCCCTGGATCACGCCGACATTATACGTAGTGCCGCCGTTCAGATCAGTAAGCGCTTGTATCTCAATCACCTTATGCGACATTTCCAAAATCGCATTGCGGCCATTCTCCGGATCATTGCCGGCATGGGCGGATACGCCTTTGACTTCCACCGTGAATTGCGCCGTTCCCTTGCGGCCGATGACGATCCCGTCATCGACAAAGCCGGTTTCGCAGTTGAACGCAGCCGCCGCCCCTTGCGCCTCCTGCATGAAAAGTTCCGCCGCCGAAGAATGAAGGTGTCCGACCTCCTCGTCCCCCGCCAGGAGCACCTTGATCTGGCGCGCCTGATAGCCGGCGGCCTGCAGCGCTTTGATCGCATACAGGAAGGCGACGATGCCGCCCTTCATGTCCAGCACGCCCGGCCCGTAGGCTTTGCCGTCTTGAATCGTGAACGGACGGCTCGCGACCGTGCCTTTTTTGAACACTGTGTCGAAATGGCCGATGAACAGAACCGGCTGCTTCGCTGTTTCCGCGCCGATCTTGCCCACGAGCATGTTGCCGGCCTGCTCAAATTCAACAATCCGCGCGTCCGCGCCGCAGCCGGCCAACTCCTGCTGCAGGCGCGCGGCCACCGCATCTACGCCCGCCTTGTCGCTTGACCCGCTTTCCATGTTCACCAATTCTTGCCACAGCGAAATCATTTCATCGCGATGCGCGTCAATAAAACGAAATGCTTCTACTTTTTGCATATTTTCGTCCCCCTTCGTAATGATAAATCAACATTCCCTGTGCTAAGACAGACAGTTTCAAAACAATTATATGTCACCCCTTGCTATTATAAAAATTGTAATATACTATATCATTAATAGGCTGCGGCTATAAATGATATAGAGGTAGAATTTATGGAACTTCATCAATTGCGCTATATGGTCAAACTGGCCAAGCACCTCCATTTTTCCAAAGCGGCGCTTGAGCTGGGCATCACGCAGCCGACCTTGTCGCAGCAGATCGAGCGGCTGGAAAAAGAGCTTGAGTGCAAGCTCTTCGCCCGGCGAACCCGCTCCGTCGAACTGACCTTGGCCGGGGAGGCCTTTCTGTTGCACGCCGTCAGGGTGCTGGAGGAATTGGACGCACTGAGCGAGACAATGCACACCTATGCCGCCCCGAAGAAGCGAGTCATCCGCATCGGCACCTTTACCAATCTGTCCCGCTTCAAGCTGGCCAGACACTTCTTGGAATTCGAATCCCGCCACCCCGACGTCAGCCTTCACCTCGTTGAGAAAGTCGGTTCCTGCGAATTAGCCGCGCTGCTCAACGCCGGCAGCATCGACGCCGCATTTCTGATGCCCGACCCAAACCTCGGCCTGCCGTCAACCACCGTCTGCCATCCGCTCTTTGCCGGGCAGATTGTCGTGATCTGCAAAAAAAACCATCCCCTCGCCCAGGCAAAAACCGTTTCCCTGCACGACGTAGCCAAAGAGCGGTTGGTCTTTCCCTCGCGCCATCTAAGCAACTATGGCGCCATGCTCAACGCCTTTAAGGCGGAAGGGTTAGTCCCTAGCATCGCCTGCGAATCAAACTTGACGGACTCAATCATCGACTTGGTCAGCCAAGGCTTCGGGATCGCGCTCATTTCTTCGCAGTTTGCCGATTTTGCGCCGCACCCCGACCTCGCCGTCATTCCCCTGCAACCCCGCATCGAACGCAGCATCGCCTTAATCTACCAGCCGAACAGCCAACATGCACCAACGCTGGACGCCTTTTGCAAATTTATGCACGACAGGACAGGGCGAGCTTAAAAGAAATAAAAACGCTTTCCGGCGGCCGCCGGAAAGCGTTTTTATTTCTTCTGAGGCTTCTCACAGGCGGCTGCGCACCTGGTGCAGCATCGGCCCGTCAACACCGTGCGCGCATTCCATGATAGTTTCCGCCAAGCTCGGATGGGGGTGGATCGTGCCGGCAATGGCGTGGGCCGGCAAGCCGTTTTGAATGGCCAGCACGCCCTCCATGATTAAATCGCTGGCGTGGGCGCCAAGGATGTGCATGCCGAGCACCTGACCGGTTTGCGCCTCGGCGACGATTTTCACCAAGCCGTCGGTTTCGCCCATCGAAACGGCTTTGCCGTTGGCCGCAAACGGGAACTTGCTGACCTTGCAGGTTTTCCCCTGCGCCAGGGCCTCCTGCTCGGTCAGGCCCACCGTCGCTACCTCCGGAGTCGTGTAAATGCACCCCGGCACAGCCCGGAAATCAACCGCTGACTCGCGCCCGCAGGCGTTCTCCGCCGCCGCCAAACCGGCGGCGGAAGCAGCATGCGCCCACATGTAGCCGCCGGTCACGTCGCCGATCGCGTAAACCCCCGCCACGTTCGTCTCCATCTTTTCATTGATCAAAATGCCTTTGCAAGTGTAGGCAACTCCCGCCGCCTCCAGTCCCAAATCCTCAACTACAGGGCGGCGGCCGATCGCCACCAGCACCTTGTCCGCCTCGATCGCGCGGGATCCGGCTTCATCAGCAACCGTCACGACCACCCCGCTGTCGGCTGCTTCGACACCTGTCACGCGTGTATTCGCCAGCAGCTTGATGCCCTGTTTGCGCAACAGCAGCGCCATGCGTTTGGAAAGCTCGCCGTCGATGTTCGGCAAAATAACAGGCAGCATTTCAACCACGGTCACTTCGCAGCCAAAGGCTTGGAAGATGGCGGCAAACTCAACCCCGACCGCGCCGGCGCCGATGACAACCAGGCGTTTGGGAACCTCGTCGAGCGCCAGCAACTGATCGCTGTTGATCACCTGCGGCAGGTCGCCGCCCGGCACCGGCAGGCCGACCGGCGAAGAGCCAGTCGCTACAATAATCTTTCGTGCGGTATGTATTTTTTCTCCCTGCTCAGTTTGGATGCAAAGCCGGTCAGGCGCCAGCAGGCTGGCCGTTCCCGCCAACACTTCAATCGCGTTGCTTTTCATCAGCTGCTCGATGCCCTTGCGCATTTGCACCACAACCTGCTGCATGCGGCTTCTCACCAACCGGAAATCAAAACCGATCTTATCGGCCGTCAAACCAAATTCGCTGCACCGCTGCAGTTCGCGCCACTTTTCCGCACTGGCAAGCAGCGTTTTCGTCGGGATGCAGCCCCGATTCAAACAGACGCCGCCCAACTTCGCCTTCTCAACCAGCAGCACACTTGCGCCCAGTTGCGCAGCTCTGATCGCCGCTACATATCCGCCCGGGCCGCCGCCGACGACGGCCACATCATAATCCATCCCTCAACGCCTCCTCACTTCAGCGCAATGCTGTCCACTGCTCCCGGCCGTATTTTTCCTGCACAAGCTGACGGCTCATTTCCCATTCCGCCTCACTCAGGCCGGCCGCCTGCAAGGTTATGCCGAGCGCCGGCCCGAAGGCGCCGGCCATCGCATCCCGCACCTCCTCCCACGCCGCCTCGCGGCCCAAAACCGCCTCGACCGACGTCACGCAACCAGACAAGGTGCGAACCAGCCGCCCCCGCGCGTCATCGGAAGGGGCCTTCAAAACGGCCGCCAATTTTTCCGGCGAAAAGCGCAGCAAAACAGAGCCATGCTGCAGGAGGACGCCGTTTCTGCGCACCTGCGCGCTGCCGACCAGCTTGCGTCCTTCATGCATAATTTCATAGTGCGACGGGGCATCGAAACAGGCAGCCGAAGAATGCGGCTGCTTGCGTTTTTCCTGAGCGTACGCGCTGCGGGGCAGGCTCAGTTGCGCCACAATTCCCAGTTGCGCCAAGCCGGCCATGATGCCGCCGCTAAAATAGCGGTAGGAGGCCGTGATCGTCTCCGGCACATTCGGCGCGTCTTCCCGCACCACAAGGCTGTAGGTCAGCTCCGCCTCATGCAGCACCGCCCGTCCGCCGGTCAGCCGCCGCACCACAGCAACGCCCAGCTTTTCACAGGCGTCCAGATCGAGTTCCGACTCGGCCCGCTGGAAATAGCCCAGACTGACGGCCGGCGGACTCCATCCGTAGAAGCGAAGCGTCGGCGGCGCCTCGCCGGCGGCGTGAGCCAACATGATCGCCTCATCGATCGCCATATTGGCGGCCGCGTCGCCAAAACCCGTATCAAGAATACGCCACATCATGATCCACCGCCGATCCCGCTTTGCGCCAGCGCCTGAGCCGCTTCCCGCCGGGTTAGCGGCTGCGGATAGTTGTACATCACCCCGCCGGGCCGCTCGTTGTAATAGGGCCGGTTGCAATCCGGGCAGCCGCTTGTTTCAAACGCCTTGCCGTCAGCCAGCAGGGTTGTCCACCCCGGCAAATCGATGCCGCTGATGCGCCCGCCGGAAAACTCGATCACCGAGCGGTCCTGGCCGGCACGCAGCAAGTAATGGGCAATCTGCACCCGCCGATAGGCGTCAAGCGCCGGCGGCTTTTCCTTTGCCAGCGCCGTTCCCCGAACCGGGGTGAAGGCAAACAACCCGACGGTGACGTCCATCTCCCGGCAAGCGGCAATAAACGCCACCGCCTCCTGTTCCGTCTCCCCCAGTCCGACAATCAAGTGCGTGGTTATTCGTCCGGGAAAAGCGCGCGCGCAAGCCTGCAGCAGTGCAAAGCGGCAATGCCAGTCGCCGCCCTTCGCCCGGCGGTAAACGGCCGGCGTGGCCGCATCCATTGCCAGACAGACCTTTTCGGCTCCGTCCGCCAACAATTCCGCCGCCTCCCGCACCGTCTCAAACCGGCTGGACACGCAAACATGCCGAACGCCGCCCGCCTTGAGCGCCTGCAGCGCCGTCTTTGCGCCGTCCCAGCTGTCTTCGCAATCGACGGCTTGCAAACAGACCCGCTTCAACCGGCCCTGCCGGTAAGCGGTGCAGATGCCGGCCGCCGCCTCCTCGCCCGGCACGGCCGGCCACGTCACGCGGGACAAGAAGCCGTCCCGCGCTTGGCTGCTGCTGGCCTGGGCGCAAAACCGGCAATTGTTGCGGCATTTTTCGCCCAGCATCACGTAAGCGGTTGTCGGAAGCGCTTCGCTTTTGACGCGTTTTATGCCAAGCACACTGGCGGTTCCCGCCGACAGCCTCCACGTCTTCATAATGCGCAGCACTCCTCTCCCCGTTCAATCGCCATCCCCTGTTTCATCGCCAGCCGCACGGCCTCCGGCGCCGGATTGACGATGCCGTCCAGGCCCAGGCGCACCGCTTCCAAGTCCAGCGCCCGGCGGTACGCGCCGCCGGGGCGCATGCACCCCAGCTGCACGGGCACGCCGGCGAACAGGCGCCGCGCCCGCGCCAAAACCGCCGTCACCGCCTCCAGCGCCGGCGGCTGGCAGGCGGCAAACCGCGTACCACGGGTCGGCATAAACACGATCAGCGTTATGCTGTCCGCCCCCAGCGCCTTCAACCGTTCAAGCGCCCGGTATTCGCCCCTGATTTGCCCGCCGTGCAAACCGATGCAGACATGCGGCGCAACCGCGCAGCGGCTTTTCAGCTTAGCATAGCAGGCTTCGTAGTCGGCAACCGTGCGCGGCAAGCCGAACACCTCGCGAATCGTTGCATCATCGCCGACAAAATCAAAGGATACCTTGTCGGCCAGAGTGGCGATCAAGTCAATCTCCGCCTCATCAATTAGACCGACATGAAAGTTATACCGCCTGTCTCCCTTGAGCGCCGCCAGTTTGGCGACATGCTCCGCAACCGGGACTTTGCCGGCGGCCGTGCACCCGCCGCTGACTAGAAAGCTGCGCACCGCCAGTCGGCTGTCGTCCCCGATGTCCTGCAGCGCCTTCATCCCGCACAAATAGTGGCCGCCGCAATGCGCGCACTGCAGTTCGCACCAATTCCCCGTCACGCTCACCGGCAGGGTCTGGGCAGGGTAATAAAAACGAATCATTCGCGCCGGCGGCGCTAGCGTTTCCATCTGACTACCGGCTTCCGGGCCGCGGCCGCTTCGTCGAGGCGGCCAACAACGGTAGTCTGCGGGGCCTGCAAAATCCGCTCCGCATCCGTTTTTGCCTCTTGGGCGATTTGGCGCATCGCTTCAATGAATCTGTCCAGCGTTTCCTTGCTCTCGGTTTCCGTCGGCTCCACCATGATCGCCTCTTCCACGATCAGCGGAAAATAAATCGTCGGCGGGTGATATCCGTAATCGAGCAGCCGTTTGGCGATATCGAGCGTTTTTACGCCGAATTGCTTCTGGTATTTGGACGTGAACACGCACTCATGCATGCAGTAACGCGCAAACGGCGCATGATACTCGTCCTTGAGCCGGCTCAGGCAGTAATTGGCGTTCAGCACGGCATCCTCGCTGGCCTGGCGCAGCCCCTCGCCCCCCATTGTGCAGATATAGGCGTACGCCCTGACAATGACGCCGAAATTGCCGTAAAAGGAATGCACGCGGCCGATCGACTGCGGGCGGTCATATTCCAGGCTATAGCGCTTGCCGTCAAAAGCAACCACCGGCACCGGCAGGAACGGAACCAGCGCCGGTTTCACGCCGATCGGCCCCGCGCCCGGCCCGCCGCCGCCGTGCGGCGTGGAAAACGTCTTGTGCAAATTCAAGTGCACGACGTCAAAGCCCATATCGCCCGGCCGGGCGATGCCCATCACGGCATTGAGATTGGCCCCGTCGTAATAGAGCAATCCGCCCGCTTCGTGGACTATATCGGCAATCGCCTTGATATTGGTTTCAAACAAGCCCAGCGTGCTCGGGTTAGTCAGCATCAGCGCCGCCGTATCCGGCCCGACCGCCGCCCGCAGCGCCTCCAGGTTGATTGAACCGTCCTCATTTGACTTGATCTCCACTGTTTCCAGCCCGCACACCGTCACCGATGCCGGGTTGGTCCCATGCGCCGAATCCGGCACGATAACCTTCGTTCTCGCCTCGCCCCGCGCCCGGTGATAGGCCCGGATCAGTTTCAGTCCGGTCAGTTCGCCATGCGCCCCCGCCACCGGCTGGAAAGTCATCGCCTCCATGCCGGTTATTTCACACAAGCGTTGCTCCATGTCGTAGAGCAGCGCCAGGGCCCCTTGCGCCGAGTCCGCCTCTTGCAGCGGATGGAGCGCGGCAAAACCGGGATACCGGCAGATGTCCTCGTTGACCTTCGGGTTGTATTTCATCGTGCAGGAGCCGAGCGGATAAAAGCCGGAGTCAACGCCGAAATTCCGGTTGGAAAGGGATGTGTAGTGGCGCATCAAATCCAACTGGCTTACTTCCGGCAACTCCGCCGGCGCCGCGCGTCGCAAAGCGGCCGGGACAAGCGCGGCCATATCCTGCATAGGCACGTCGCAGACCGGCAGATCACAAGCTATGCGGCCAGGCCGGCTGGTTTCAAAAATAGTCGCCTGCTTTCTGTTCATAATGCCGCCCCCATTTCTCCCACCAGCCGATCGATTTCAGCCTTGGTCCGCTTTTCCGTCACGCAAACCAGCATGCAGTTTTCCAGCTCTGGATAATAGCACGCCAAATCCAAGCCGCCGATCATGCCTTTTTTGCGCAGCATTTGATTCACTTTTGCCACCGGTTTAGTCAGGCGAATGACAAATTCCTGGAAAAACGGTTGCGAGAAGACCGCTTCGCAACCGTCAAGTCCAGTCAAAAACCGTTCCGCATAATGCGCCTTTTGCAGGCACTGCTCGGCGACCTGGCGGAAGCCGGTTTTCCCCAAAGCCGCCATATAAACGGCCGCCGTCAGCGCGCAAAGCGCTTCGTTCGAACAGATATTGGACGTAGCCTTTTCCCGGCGGATATGCTGCTCGCGCGCCTGCAGCGTCAGCACAAAGCCCCGGTTGCCGCGATTATCGAGCGTCTGTCCGACGATGCGGCCAGGCATCTTGCGCATTAATTTTTCCGTCGTGGCGAAAAAGCCCAAATACGGTCCGCCAAAGGCCGGCGCCAAGCCGAGCCCCTGCCCCTCGCCGACGACAATGTCCGCGCCAAGCGCGCCAGGCGCTTCCAAAACCCCCAGGGCGACCGGGTCAGCCGACACGATCAAGTATGCGCCCTTGGCATGGGCCAACTCGGCCAGCGCCGGCAAATCCTCCAGACAGCCAAAGAAATTGGGGTATTGGACAATCACCGCCGCCGTCGTGTCATCGATCAGCGCCGCCAGACGTTGCACGTCCGTCACGCCGTCGCGGTAGGAGGCCGTATTCACCGTTAACTCCTTATCCAGGGCGTAAGTCGACAATACCTCGCGGTAATGCGGGTGCAACGTTTGCGACGCCACCACGGCCGTTCGTCCCGACGCCGCGCAGGCCATCATCGCCGCTTCCGCAACCGCCGTGCTGCCATCATACAAGGAAGCGTTGGCCACCTCCATGCCGGTCAGTTCGCAGATCATCGACTGGTACTCCCACAAGGCCTGCAAATACCCCTGGGCGATTTCCGGCTGGTATTGGGTGTAGGCCGTATAAAACTCAGAACGCCTGATCACATGATCGACGACGCTTGGAATATACCGGTCATAAACGCCGGCCCCCAGAAAGCAGACAGCCTCCTGCAGGTTGTCGTTCTGCGCCGCCAAGGCGCCGAGCTGGCGCACCAGTTCCGGCTCGGACAGGGCCGGCGGCAGCTGCAGCGGCCCGGTCATGCGCAAATCAGCCGGCACGTCTTCAAACAGCCTGTCAACCGAATCAACGCCGATCGCGTCGAGCATCGCCTGCCGGTCCGCCCGGGTATGCGGAAGATAGCTCCATGTCATATCAGTGACCTCCCTCCGCAGCCACCCCGGCATAGGCGGCATCGTCCAGCAACGCATCCACTTCGCCGCTGTCCGCCAATTCGATTACCGCCACCCAGCCTTCGCCGTAAGGCGACTGATTGACCAGGTCCGGCGCCTCCTCCAGCGCCGCATTGACTTTCACAACCTTGCCGGAAACAGGCGCATAGACGTCAGAAACAGCCTTGACTGATTCAATCACGGAGAGGGGCTCGCCCTGCTTCAGCGTTTTGCCGACGGGCGGCAGTTCGACAAACACGACATCGCCCAATTGCAGCTGGGCGAAGTCCGTAACGCCGACAACCGCCGTATTGCCTTCTACCCGCACCCATTCATGGTCTTTGGTGTACTTCAGCTCTTTTGGAATGTTCATGCTCATTTCCCCTCTCGTTTATAAAATGGCTTGGCGACAATTTGCGCCGCGACAAGCTTGCCGCGGATTTCAACTTCAATCGCCTGGCCCAAAACGGCAAACGCCGCCTCGACCAGGGCCAGGCCGAGATTTTTATCAAGCGACGGCGCGTAGGACCCCGTCGTCACATGGCCGATTTGCCTGCCCTCCGCCCATACCGGATAGTCAGCCCGCGCCACGCCGCGGTCCACCATAGCAAAGCCAGCCAGCTTGCGCTTCGGCCCCGCCGTTTTCTGCGCCACCAATGCCTCGCGCCCGTTAAACGCCCCCTTGTCCGGCTTCACAAACATGCCAAGGCCAGCCTCGACCGGCGAAATGGCCGCCGACAGCTCGTGGCCGTACAACGGCAGGCAGGCCTCAAACCGCAGCGTATCGCGGCAGCCCAAGCCCGCCGGCATCAGTCCCAGCGGGACGCCGGCCGCCATGATCGCCTCCCATAGATATGTAGCATCGCCCGGATCGCAATACAGCTCAAACCCATCTTCGCCCGTGTAGCCGGTACGCGACAGCAGCACACGTTTGCCGGCCACCGTCACTTCCGGCCAAAACCAGTAATATTTGAGCGCCGCGAGCGGCTCCTCGGTCAAGTTTGACAGGATCTTCTCCGCCAGCGGCCCCTGCAGGGCAAGCTGGGCGATGTCATCGGAAACATTTTCAAGGCTGACATTTTTCCCTTCCGCCTGTTCCAGTATCCATGCCCAGTCCTTGGCCGTGTTGGCGGCATTGACAACCAGCAGATAGTCATTCGGCCCCTGCCGGTAAACAAGCAGGTCGTCGACGGTGCCGCCATCCGGATAGCACATTGGCGTATAGAGCACCTGGTTGTCGGCCAGCTTGGCGACATCATTTGTCACCAGCGTTTGAAGAAACGACAGGGAGTCCTCCCCTTGCACCAGAATCTCGCCCATATGGGATACGTCAAACAAACCCGCTTTTGTCCGAACGGCCTGGTGCTCCTCCTTGATGCCGGCATACTGCACCGGCAGCAGCCAGCCGCCGAACTCCACGATTCTGCCGCCAGCACGCACATGCGTTTCGTACAACGGCGTTTTCCGGGCTGTCACAAAAAACCCCTCCCCTCGCTTCGCCTGAAAATAAAAATAGACAGAAAACAAACGTGAAGTTCACGCTTGTCCTCTGTCCTTTTACCTGAGAGTTTCGCCCTGACAGGGCTCCCCATCGGTGACACTCCCGACCGGAAGCGTGCTCTCCAGAGATCCATCAGAATATGGTCCTTTTGCCTGAGAGTTTATTTATTTGCTCCTTCGGCGCCTGAAACCAGGTCTCTCCCATACTCGTCATATGGAATACGCTATGAAATTGCCAAATCGTCAGTTATTGATACATTATAGTTTCACTATATGCCATTCATTGCCTGCTGTCAACGCAAACCGTAACGCAAATCTGCGCCGCCAGCAACAAAGGGACCGGCAGCAATCGCCGCCAGTCCCTTTGTATTCGCTGCTTATATTCGCTGCTTATTTTACGATATCCGCACCAAACCATTGCTTGGAAATTTTTGCTGAAGTCCCGTCTTTTTTCATTTCATCGAGCACTTTTTGCACTTTATCGCGCAGCTCTTTGTCGTCTTTTCTAAAGCCGACGCCGTAGATGCCGACTTCACCGACCGGCTGCTCAATCGCAATGAATTTGCCAGGCTCTTTGGCCATGTAGTAGCGGCCCAAAATCTCGTCGGTAACCACCGCATCCAGGCGGCCCGCTTTCATGTCCATGAAGGCGGAAATGCAGTCCGGATACAGTTTGAAGTCCTTCAGGGAAGCACGCAGTTTGGCGTCCTTTTTCACATTGTCTTCGCCGATGCTGGACTGTTGCGCACCCACGACCTTGCCGGCCAAATCAGCCGCCCCTTTGATCGGGGAGCCGACCGGCACAAAAATGAGCTGCTTGCTGTCCATGTACGGATCGCTGAACAAAACGTTTTTCTTGCGCTCTTCCGTAATATTCATGCCGTTCCACAGCGCGTCAATGCGTTTGGAGTTCAGCTCGGCCTCTTTGCTGCTCCAGTCGATCGCCTTGAATTCTACTTCCATGTTCAGGCGTTTGGCCGCTTCTTTTGCCATATCGATGTCAAACCCAACAATGTTGTTTTTTTCGTCCTTGAAGCCCATCGGAGGAAAACTATCGTCCAAGCCGATAACGATCTTCTTCTTTGCCGGCGCTTTTGTGGAACTGCCGCCGCAACCGGCAAATACCACGCCTGCCATGATCAGCAACATTACCAAGGAAACGATTTTTTTCATAATACCCCTCCACCCAATCTGCAGTCTCGCATTCAATGATCATATTTTACTTCACTTAGATAAAATAGTAAAGGTGTAAATGAAAATTTCTGCAGCCTTAAGCCTGCTTGGCCAGGCGAGGCCGCCGGGCATGCCAATCGGTCGCCAGTTGATATTGGTGGCCGATGGCCAGCAGCAGGTCCTCCGCTTCCGGCGCTGACGCCAACTGCATCCCGATTGGCAGGTTGGCCTTTGTTTCAAACCCGATCGGAACCGTCATCGCCGGCAATCCGATATTCGTAAACGGACCGTTGAACGCCGGATCGCCGGTGTTGGCAAGCCCCGCCGGCGCGACGGTCGGGGTTGTCGGCGTCACAATCACGTCCACCTCCGCAAACAGCTTCATGAATTCCGCCTTAAAAACATGCCTGATGCGCTGCGCCCGCAGGTAATCAACTGCCGGCGTCAGGCAGCCCAGCGCCAACTGCTGGCGGAGATGGGGGCCGAATTTTCCCGGTGCCGCCAAGAAGCGTTCCTGGTGATAAGCCGCCGCTTCCGCCTGCATCACCAACACATGCGCAGCCAACGACTCCGGCAAGCAAGCCGGCAAATCAACCGGCACGAGCTGAAGCCCCAAATCCTGCAGCACGCCAAGCGCCGCTTGCTGCGCCTGGGCAACCGCTTCCTCCTGCGGTTCAAAAAAGCTCGTCGGCACCCCCGCCACACGGCCTTTAAGCGGCTGAGAGAGACGCGCGACGTAACGGGGCGCCGGTTCGTTCAAGGAGGTCGGGTCCTGCTGGTCATACCCCGCCATCGCTTCGAGCACAAGCGCGCTGTCCTCGGCCGTTCTGGTCAGCGCGCCAACATGGTCAAGGCTCCAGCTGGCGGGAATGACGCCATGGCGGCTGATGCGGCCGTAGGTCGCCTTTAGGCAGGTCAAGCCGTTATAAGCGGCCGGCCGCAATAACGATCCCAGCGTCTGCGTGCCCAGGGTGAACAACGCCATGGAAGCCGCCAAGCCCGCGGCCGAGCCGGAGCTGGAGCCGCCCGGCGTGTGGTTCAGGTTCCAGGGGTTGCGCGTGGCCGGCGCGCCGCCCCGGAAAGCGTACTCCGTCATCGTTGTTTTGCCGAGCAGCACCGCACCGGCCGCCTCCAACCGCTCGATGACCGTCGCGTTATCTTTTGGCACAAAGTCCGGCCGCACCTGGGAACCGGCTGTGGTCGGCAGCCCGGCAGTGTAGAAGAGATCTTTGGCGCCGTAAGGGATCCCATGCAGCGGTCCCAGGTATTCGCCGCGCATCAGCGCGTCCTCCAGCCGGCGGGCGGTCGCCAGCGCCTGTTCGGCAACAACGCAGACCCAGGCTTTTACCTGACCGTCCAGCAACTCAATCCGCTCCAGGTATGCCGCAGTCAGCTCCACCGGCGACACGGCTTTCGTCCTGATCAACGCTGACGCCTGCGTTAGGGTAAGGGTTTCAACCGGCACTTTCATGTTGTCCACGCCGCGCCACGCCCCCTTTCAGCAAGGTGGGTTCCGCTTCCTCCGGAACACGGCAGCTGCGCAGCAGCTGAATCGCCAGAACAAACTTTCTCGCTTCTTCCTCGTCAACAGCAAGCGGCAGGCGATAAAGCGACGCTGCTAAAACGTCCTTTTCAAAAGCCGCTATATGGGATTGTTTCACTATCAGCCCCTCCTCTGTTAGCTTTCTCGCGAAAGAAAAATCCGGCTGGCTTCCTGTTTACAGGTTACAACCGGCAACATGCTACGTCAATTTTTTCTTAAAGTGACCGCATGTGTTAAAATGGAAAAAACGCAATAGGAGATGTCGTATGGACAAAACTGCATTAAAAGAAACCGTATGCCGCGTCATCGACATACACAGCGAAAAAATCATCAGCGCAGCGCAAGCGATCGCGCAGCATCCCGAGCTCGGGTTTAAGGAATTTGCCACCGCTGAGGCAGTTAAGCGCTTTTTTAGCGATATCGGCTTAGCCTACCAAGACGGCCTCGCCATCACCGGCGTAAAGGCGAAGCTGAAAGCGGGCAGCGCTGGCCCGACTGTGGCCATTTTAGGCGAACTCGACGCCGTGATCTGTCCGGACAGTCCGAATGCCGATCCGACAACCGGGGCCGCCCACGCTTGCGGCCACCACCTCCAGCTCGGTGCGATGCTTGGCGCGGCACTCGGCCTGTCGCTCAGCGGCGCCGCCGAACAGCTGGCTGGCAATGTCGCCTTTATGGCCGTACCGGCGGAAGAATACGTCGAAATTGCCTACCGCATGAAACTGCGCGAGGAAGGAAAGCTCCACTACCTGGGCGGCAAGCAGGAGCTTATCTACACCGGCGCCTTTGACGATATCGATATGGCGATGATGATCCACGCGGCCAAGGACTGCCCCGAACCGGCCGTCTATATGGGCGAGTCCAGTAACGGCTTCATTGGTAAAACAATCCAGTATCTTGGCAAGGAAGCGCACGCCGCCGAAGCACCCGATCAGGGTGTCAATGCCCTCAACGCGGCCATGCTTGGCCTCATGGGTATCCATGCGCTGCGGGAAACGTTCCGCGATGACGATGTCGTGCGTGTTCACCCGATCATCACCAAAGGCGGCGATCTGGTAAACAGCGTGCCGGCGGACGTGCGGCTGGAAACATATGTGCGGGCGAAAACGATGAACGCCATCGACGCGACTCATGTCAAGGTCGACCGGGCCCTGCGCGCGGGCGGCGACGCCATCGGCGCCCAAACCATCATCAAGACGTTGCCCGGCTATCTCCCCTTGTCCTGCCCATCCGCCTTCAACGAACTGTTTTTGACCAACGCCGAGCAATTGCTGCCGGCGGAAAGCATCCGCTTTTCCGGGCATTTCGGCGCCTCGACCGATATGGGCGATGTTTCCCATATCATGCCGACGATCCACCCTTATATCGGCGGAGTGACCGGCGCACTGCACACGCGGGACTTCAAAGCCGTTGACTACCTGGCGGCGTGCGTCCTGCCCGCCAAGCTCATGGCAATGACAGCAATCGACCTGCTGGCCGATGAGGGCCAAGGCGCAGCCGATTTGCTTGCCGCCTATGCGCCCTTGATGACAAAAGAAGAATATATTCAAAAGCTCGACAGTTATTTTTCAAAATAGCTGGCGCCTCACAAGCGATCAAGCCCACCCCATCGCTGGATCCACAAAAAACGCTTGCCGTCCTTCCCGACGGCAAGCGTTTTTTAATGGTCATTCACTAATCCTAGCGCTTGTCAAACAGCTTCAACAACAGGCCATAGCCTTCCTTTTCCATTTCATTTTTGGGAATGAAGCGCAACGCAGCTGAATTAATGCAGTAACGCAGTCCGCCAGGTTCTGGTCCGTCGTCAAACACGTGCCCCAGATGAGAATTCGATGAAACGCTGCGGACTTCCGTACGCTGCATGTTATAGCTGGTGTCCTTTTTCTCAACAAGGCGATCGGCTGCGAGCGGCTTGGAAAAACTTGGCCAGCCACACCCTGAGGGAAATTTATCAAGCGAAGTAAACAATGGCTCCCCTGTCACGATGTCGACATAAATGCCCTCTCGCAGGTTATCCCAATACTCGTTTTCAAACGGCGGCTCCGTGCCGTTTTCCTGCGTCACATAGTACTGCATTTTTGTCAGCCTTTGTTTGAGCGACAGCTTTTCACTGTCCTGTTTTTTGTGCCCGCTCATTTCACGCACCTCCAGCATGCTTCATTCCGGCTTAGAGAGCATTTCTGTCTTGCGAGGCAAAATCCTGCTGACCTTCTGTTTTTAACACGCCAGGTCCTCCAGCTTGCGCGCGTGATAAATTTAACTTTTTAAACTTATAGAAATTTAAAAACTTTTGTGCTACTATATAAAAAACATTTATTGTACGCCAAACCGAAACGGCGTACACTATTTGTTTTGCTCGTCCGCTCCGATTAGGCGTCTGTACGCAATCTGCCTGCTTGGCTCCTGGTTTAACCGCTATTTGGGCTGTAGTAACGCATTCATCCGGCGACTTATGTCGTGCGAACGAGGAATGCAGCCAGCCTTGATTATAGATGGCAATTCGTCGTAATAAGAAAAGGAGGGCGTGTATGTTCATTCTGTTGGGCTTTATCGTTTTGATCGCTTGTCTTGTCGTCGGCGTCCGCCAGGGCGGTTTGGGATTAGCGGCAGTATCTGGCATTGGCTTAATCATTTTCATCTTCGGCATGGGCTTGAAACCGGGAAATCCGCCTGTTGACGTCATGCTGACTATCATGGCGGTTGTTACCTGCTCCGGCTTTTTGCAAGCCTCAAAAGGACTCGATGTCATGCTCAAATACGCCGAAATATTTTTGAGGAACAACCCACGCTACATCACCATTTTGGCGCCCATCACCACCTGGCTTTTGACTGTTGTCTGCGGCACCGGCCATGTGGTATACGCCATGTTCCCGGTCATTTACGACATCGCCATCAAGCAAAACATCCGGCCGGAGCGCCCCATGGCCGCCGCCTCCGTAGCCTCGCAGATGGGCGTTTGCGCCTCGCCTGCCTCAGTCGCAGTTGTTTCGGCCGTGGCAATCCTTGCCGCGACCGCGCAGCCATTTGGCGTCATGCAGATCCTGGCGATTTCGATTCCCGCATCGTTATGCGGAGTCATCGCCACCGGCTTGTGGAGCCTCCATCGGGGCAAGGAGCTGGAAAAAGATCCGGAATTTTTAGCGATGATTGCCGATCCCGAGAAAAAAGCTTTTGTTTACGGCGAATCGGCGGAAGAAAGCTTGGCGCACAAAAGCCTGCCCACCGCTGCCTACAAAGCCGCCGGCATCTTTTTGCTGGGCATTTTAGCCATTGCCATCTTCGGCAGTTTCCCCGAACTGCTGCCGCAAGTCCCCAACGCCAAAGGGGTGTCCAAGCCGCTGTCGATGACGCCGACCATTCAGTTGCTGATGCTGGCGATTGCAACCGCCATTATGCTGGCGTGCAAAGTTAGCGCCTCCCAAGTCGCCACCTCATCCGTATTCAAGTCAGGCATGGTGGCCATTGTCTCGGTGTACGGCGTCGCCTGGATGGCCGAGACCTACTTCGGCGCGTATATGCCCATCATGAAAAAAACGCTTAGCGAAGTGGTCCTGACGTACCCGTGGATGTACGCGGTGGTGCTGTTTTTGGTCTCCAAACTGATCAATTCCCAGGCGGCTGCCGTTACAGTCATCGTGCCGATGGCGCTTAATGTCGGCGTTGATCCCCTATTGATTGTAGCCTTCATGCCCGCCTGCTACGGCTATTTTGTCTTGCCGACCTACCCTTCGGACTTGGCCTGTATTGGCTTTGACCGCTCCGGCACAACTAAAATCGGCGCCTATGTTATTAACCACAGCTTTATTATGCCCGGCTTGATCGGAGTGGCCACCAGCTGCTTATCCGGTTATCTTTTGGTCCACATGTTCTATTGAATCGTTTGAAAATAGCTGCAGGCTGTCGACATGTCGACAGCCTGCAGCTATTTTCAAATCAACGGAGGTCATGGACCATCCGCATTTTCTGACACATAAGCAAAACCGTCATCCCGAACAATGGCCGAGCCGCCCGACCAATCGGCGATGCGACCCACAAAAGCCGCGTCGTCAGGGCGCCGCAAGACAACAAGCGACGCCCGCGCCGAAAACTGCTTACCGGCAATGACATAGCCCGCCCGCGCCAAATTGGCCTCCAGGATCGCCAGCAGCGAGTAATCGCAGCTTACCAAAGTCTGCACATATGGCCTTTTCATCGTCTGTCCGGCAGCTTGAACGGCGGCTGTCGCCGCCTTGCCATAGGCGCGGATCAGTCCGCCCGCGCCCAGCTTGACGCCGCCGTAGTAGCGAACCACGACTACCACAACATCCGACAATCCCTGCTTTTTAAGCAGTTCTAAAATCGGCCGGCCCGCTGTTCCGGTCGGTTCGCCGTCATCATCGGCCCGCTGGCAGGTATCCCGGCCAACGACATAAGCCGAGCAGACGTGCGTCGCCTCCTTGTGCGCGTCCTTCAGGCGGCTGATAAACGTACGGGCCGCCGCTTCCGACGCAACATTCTCCGCATAGCCGATGAAGGTCGATTTATTAATTTCAAGACGGCTTTCGCCATAGCCACGTACCGTTCGATAGGCTATCGGCGCCTCCTTTTGCACCCGCATCCCTCCTGCCCTTGTGTCAATAACCTGGCGCAGCCGAACACGCCATCGCGCGCCCGGGGACTGTTCTTTCTGCCGCTTCCCGCAACACGGTTTTGATCATGGGGCGCGCATTTAAGCAAAAAGCTTCATACGGCTGTTCGCGCCGGCTGTCCTCATCGCGAAACCGCTGCTCATATTGGATTAAAATCGAACCTTCGTCATGTCCTTGTCCCGCCAGTTGCAGCACAAACGCTTTTGCGTCCAGCACCGCCTGCCGGCAACGCTCCCAATAACCGAGCGCTTCCCGTTCGCCGACCAAGCCGTAGTGGGGCGAATAGATAAAACAGGGATTGATGCGCTGGCAGCGGCGGATCGCTTCCAGCGCCGCAGCAGAACTGATAATAAAGGCTGGACAGACCTGGCCGCCCGTGCTTAGGCAGCCGGTCGATTCGCTGGCAAACAGCGTTTTCCCATTGACAAGATACGACAAGGAGCACTGCGTGTGGCCCGGCGTTGCCAGCACCGCGATGCGCAGGCCGCCCAAATCGACCGCGTCGCCGTCGCGCATCGTACGGTCGACCTGCAGCTGTTTGTCATCGTATTCAAGCCATTCACCGCCGTACAGCTCCGCCGCCTGGCGCCCCAACCGGCGGATGGTCGCCAAAGCCCCCGGTCTGCGCAACACCTGCCGGGCATGTTCGGCGCCCAGTACCTGGCAAGCAGGCCATTCGCGCCTCAGGTGGGGAATGGCGCCGATATGGTCGTAATGTGAGTGGCTGATGAAAATATAGTCAAGCGGTCGGGCGCCCAACGTCCGTTTGATGTTGCTAATCAGTTGCGGCGCGCTATAGGCCATGCCGCCGTCAATCAAGGCGGCCTTTTCCGCACCGTTAAGCAAAAAGCCGTATCCGCCCGGGCCGCCGGTAACCTCGATAATCTTTCCGTTCATATATCCTCGCACATCGAAAATATCACTACCTGTATATAATAATCCCCCCGGCGCATTTTGGAAAGACAAACACGCCTTTCCGCGCCGGGGGGGTTTCGTTCAGCCGTTATGAACGCTTATTTTTTTACCAGTTCCAGTCCAACCGGAATGGTCGCCGGCACAGATTCTTTAGCCATGACTTTTTTCGCCGTTTCGATCGCAATCTTGCCCATTTCTTTCGGTTTTTGTGCAACCGTCGCAGCCAATACGCCTTCATTAACCGCTTTCGTCGCATCGGCCGTTGCGTCAAAACCAACCACCAGGATGCCGGTCCGTTTAGCCGCTTTGATCGCTTCCAACGCCCCCAGCGCCATTTCGTCATTGTGGGCAAAAACGGCATTAACTTCCGGGTTGGCTTGCAGGATGTTTTCCATTACCTTCATACCTTTGGCGCGGTCAAAATCGGCCGGCTGCTTCGCCACGACGGCAATGCCGGCGGCCGCCTTGATCGCCGCATTGAAGCCTGCGCCTCTGTCAACCGCAGCGGAAGCGCCAGGGATGCCTTCCAACTCCACGACCTTGCCTTTGCCGCTCAGTTTTTCCACCATGAACTGGCCGGCCAATTTGCCGCCAGCCACGTTGTCGGAGGCAATGGCGCTGACCACCTTGCCGCCGGCCGCGCTGCGGTCAACGGTGATTACCGGAATGTTCGCCTTGTTGGCCGCTTCAACCGCCGGAACAATTGCCTTGGAGTCGACGGGGTTGATGATGATGACGCTTACTTTTTGTTGAATCAGGTTTTCAATGTTGGCCATTTGCTTGGAAGCGTCGTTTTGCGCATCCATGACGACCAGCTCCAGGCCATTGGCCGCCGCAGCCGCTTTAGCGCCGTCGCGCAGGTCAACGAAAAATGGGTTGTTCAAGGTAGAGATGGCCAGTCCGACAACCGGCTTTTTGCTTTCTTCCTTTTTGGCGCCGCCGCAGCCGGCTGTCAGAAGGCTGAAGCAGAACGCCGCCACCAGCAGCAAGGCAATACCCAGACTTTTCTTTCTCATTTGTTGAAACATGTGCAAACCCTCTCCTTCAATTTTTGTAGGCACCAAGCAACCACGCTGTTTCCGCCGTCAACCCCCCTTGCGCTTTTTGTCAACATACACCGCCAGCAAAATGACAACGCCCTTTGCCACTTGCTGGTAGAATGAGGAAACGTTCAGCAGGTTCAAGCCATTGTCCAGGATTCCGATAATCAGCGCGCCGATCAGCGTGCCGCCAATTGTGCCGACGCCGCCGGACAAGCTGGTCCCGCCCAACACTACGGCCGCAATGGCGTCAAGCTCAAAGCCCGCGCCAGCTGTCGGCTGGGCGGAATTCAACCGCGAAGCCATGATAATGCCGCTGAATCCGGCCAGCAGGCCGGCCAGCGTATACACGGCCAGCAGGATTTTCTTGGTGTCGATGCCGGACAAGCGCGTCGCCTCTTCATTTCCGCCGACCGCGTAGATGTAGCGGCCAAACTTTGTTTTAGTCAGCATGATGTGCGCCGCGATGAAAATAACCAGCATGATGACGACCGGCACCGGAATGCCGGCAATGTAGCCGCCGCCCAGGAAGCGGAACGCCTCCTGCATGCCCGTAATCGGGCGGCCATCCGTATAAACCAGCGTAAAGCCCCTGGCCGCCGTCATCACACCCAGCGTGGCGATAAACGGCGGAATGCCCGCCCGCGTGATTAACAAGCCGTTCACCAGCCCCATGGCCGCACCGGCGGCAACGCCGATGGCAATGGCAGGCAGCAGCGCCTGCCCGCCGGACAGCAGGCCAGCGGTAATACTGCCGGAAAAGGCCAAAATCGAGCCGACCGACAAGTCAATGCCGCCAGTCAAAATAACCAGCGTCATGCCGACGCTGATGACCGCATTGATGGAAACCTGCCTGGTTACATTCAGCAAATTGTCCATGGTCAAAAAGCGATCTGACATGCCGGTCAACACAATGCAAAGTATGATCAAGCCAAGCAGCGGCCCTAAGTTGCGAACGAACGCAAACCTTGTCTTCTTTTCCTCTGACACTACTCGCTACCTCCCGCCGCATAGGCCATAATTTTTTCTTGCGTTGCTTCCCGCGTTGGCAATTCCCCCGCGATCCGGCCCTGGGACATGACCACCACCCGGTCGCTCATTCCCAGGATTTCCGGCAGTTCGGAGGAAATCATGATAATGGCTACGCCCGCCGCAGCCAGCATATTCATAATTTGGTAAATCTCCGCCTTCGCACCGACGTCGACCCCGCGGGTCGGCTCATCCATGATCAAAACCTTAGGACAAGTCGTCAGCCATTTGGCGATAACCACTTTTTGCTGGTTGCCGCCGCTCAGGTTTTTGACTAATTGCGCCGCACCCGGTGTGCGGATTTTCAGCTTCTCAATGTGCTCTGCCACAACCTCGTTTTCCGCTTCGCCGCAGATCAAGCCGCCGCGGACGCACTTGTCCAGCGAGGCCAAGGTCATATTTTCGCCGACCGACAGGCCCAGGATCAGGCCCTGGTGTTTGCGGTCCTCGGTTATCAAGCCGATGCCGGCGGCGATCGCGTCAGCCGGGCAGGTGATCGTCCGCTTTTGCCCTTCGACATACACCGCACCCGTATCAGCCTGGTCGGCGCCAAAAATGGCCCGCGCCATTTCGGTCCGTCCAGCCCCCATCAGCCCGGCTACGCCGACAATTTCGCCGGCCCGCACGCTAAACGTGATGTTGTGGAGCACCCCTGGCCGGGACAAGTTTTCAACCCGCAGCACTTCGCCGCCAATTGGAACCGTTTGCTTGGGAAACCGTTCCGTCACGTCGCGCCCCACCATCATCTTGATAAGCTGGTCAAAGACGGCCGTTTTTGTCTCAACCGTGCCGACATAGGTTCCATCCCGCAAGATGGTAATCCGGTCGCTCAGCGCAAACAGCTCCTCCATGCGGTGCGAAATATAAATGATGCCGACGCCGTCGGCGGCCAACTGACGCATGATGGCAAACAGACACTCCGTCTCCCGCTCCGTCAGCGCCGCAGTCGGCTCGTCCATAATCAGAACCTTCGTTTCGACAGAGAGAGCCTTGGCAATCTCCACCATCTGCTGTTCACCGATGCTTAAACCAGAGACGATGTCGGTTGCCGCAATTGTCGTCCCGAGGCTTTTCAGCAGCGCCTCCGTGCGGCGCTTCATTTCGCCCCAGTCGATGAACCCCAGAAAATTGGCCGGCTCGCGGCCAAGAAAAATATTCTCCATTACCGTCAAGCCAGGAATCAAATTCATTTCCTGATGGATGATGGTGATGCCGTGCGCTTCAGCTTGTTTTGGATTGGCGATTTCAACTGTTTCGCCATTGATCCGAATCTCGCCGGCGTCTTTTTGGTAAACGCCGCTCAAAATTTTCATTAGCGTCGACTTGCCCGCGCCGTTTTCGCCCAGCAGGGCATGAATTTCCCCCGACCGCAACGAAAAGTCTACGTGCTGCAGCGCCTTCACCCCAGGAAACGTTTTGGAAATGCCGCTCATGCCTAAAAGTGGCGTCATATTCACGTGCTGCTCCTCCTAAAACACAACGCCGGACGTCAAAATAATGTTGGCGTAAGGGGTGCATTCCCCTGTTCTCACCACCGCCACGGCCTTTGCGGTCATTTCTTTGAAGCGCGCATGCGTCACCTGCTCGACGGCAACGCCGCCCAACTGCGGCAGCAGCGCTTCATACAAAGCCGGGCTTTGTGCCGGCATCTCGCTGGCAATCGCCGCGCTCTCCACTTGCAATTCCAGCAGCACGGCCTGCAGCGTTTGCAAAAAGCCCGGCGCTCCGGCAATCAAAGCCAGATCGATGCGCTGCACGCCGGCGGGTATCGGCAAGCCGCAGTCCCCGATCACCAAGGTGTCGCCATGCCCCATGCCGGCAATCACCGCACTAAGTGGCTGATTCAACAAGCCAGTTTTCTTCATACCCGCACCTCCCACTTGCTGATAAAGGCATCCGTTTCGTCGCGCCAAGGCAGCGACGGCTGCGCCCCTGCGCGCGTCACGGAGAGAGCTGCCACGGCGGAAGCAAACTGCATCGCGCCGCGCAGCGTTTTGCCTTCGGCCAACGCCGTTGCCAGCGCGCCAGCATAGGCGTCGCCGGCCGCTGTCGTGTCAACCGCCTGTACGCGATAGGGCGGGACGTGGAACTGTTCCGCCCTCCGGCAGCAAACGGCGCCCTTGTCGCCCAGCGTAATGATGACCGCGCCGACGCCTTGCGCCAGCAGGCGAGCCGCCGCCGCGAACGCATCCGCCTCCGTTTTGACGGGCAAGCCGGTCAAAACGGACATTTCCGTCTCGTTGGGAATAATAATATCAACCAGGGGCATCACGTCCGCGCCGATCGCGCGGGCCGGAGCCGGGTTCAAGATAACCGTCCAGCCGCGCGCCTTCGCCGCTCTGATTGCGTGTTCGACGGTCGCCTGCGGGATTTCATTTTGTACAACTAAAATCCCTGGCTCCGTTTCAGCCGCCAGCGCTGCATCGACGTGTTGCGGACAGCAGGCCGCGTTGGCGCCGCTGACAACGACAATCGTGTTTGCGCCGCCTGTCTCGACGGTGATCAGCGCCGTTCCCGTCGCACCCTCAACTTGATCGACAAACGTCGTATCCACGCCGCTCGCCTTTAAACTGTCCATCAATTCGCGGCCGAAGCCATCCTGCCCTACGCAGCCGACCATTTTCACCGCCGCGCCAAGCTTGCCGGCTGCGACCGCCTGGTTGGCCCCTTTGCCGCCCGGGAAGGTGGCAAAACGCTCGCCGAACACGGTCTCTCCCCTGGCGGGCAAGCGGGCCGCTGATGCGACTAGGTCCATATTCAGGCTTCCCACTACCAGCACCGTTTTATTTTTTATCATCGTGATCGCCCCTTTCGCCGGAAGACTGCCGCACGACCAGTTCCGGACATAGCATGATGCTTTTCGGTTCTGCTGCGGGATCCGCGATTTGCTCCAGCAGCGTTGTAACCGCAAGGCGCCCCATCTCATAGACAGGCTGTCTGATCGTAGACAAAGCCGGCTTGTACCAAGCCGCCATGCGGATATCATCAAAGCCAACCACCGCAACGTCATCCGGTACGGCGATACCGTTCTTCGCCAGGCATTCGACGGCGCCGATCGCCATCATGTCATTAGCGGCAAACACAGCGTCAAATTGGCAGCCGGCGCGAAGCAATCGTTCAATGCCGGCATAGCCGCCGTCAAAATTGAAGGCGCCCTGCGTGACGAGTTCAGGCGCATAGGCGATCCCGTAAGCCTGCAAGGCCTGCTTATACCCGGCAAGACGCTCCGAATTGGTCGGCGTGTCCTTGCCGCCGACCAAGGCGATCCGCTTGCGGCCCATTTTGATCAAATGCTCAACGGCCATAAAAGCCCCCGCCTGATTATCGACCATGACGGTGCTAAGCGGCAGCCCGACAATGCGCCGGTCCAGCAGCACGATCGGCGTCTGGACGTTTAACAGCCATTTATCAGCTTCCGAAAAAGCGCTGTTGCCGACAAACAAAATGCCGTCCACCTGTTTGCTGAACAAAAATTTAATATACTTGCTCTCTTCCGCCGGCTTGCCGTCCGTGTTGCACAAGATCAGCGAATAGCCCTGCGCTTTTGCCGAATCCTCGACGCTGCGCACCAAGGCAGGGAAGAAAGGGTTTTCGATATCCGGAATGATCAGACCAATGCTGCGGGACTTCTGCACCTTCAACGCCCTGGCGACCGCATTCGGCTGGTAGTGCAGCTCACGCACCGCCCTCAGCACCTGCTCTTTGAGCGCCTCCGACACGCCGCTTTGACTGTTCAGTATCCTTGATACGGTGGCGATTGAAACGCCGGCTGCCTGCGCAACCTCTTTTATTGTAGCCCGTCGCAAATTTCCTTTATTCACTGTTCGCCCAACGCCTCCACTTTGCATTGTAAACGTTTTCGAAAACGTTTACAAGCGACCTATTCGCGTTTTTTTCATAAAATCCTGCTGGCGCGTAAAATTTTTCACCCCGGATCCAGCGCAAGCAGGCAGGGAAATGAAACAAGCCAATCCCCGCAGTCGGCAGGCGATTGGCTTGTTCATCTTCGTTGGCAGTTCGCGCTGATTATTTCGTTCAGCTGCACATGCTGGTTCAAATAGCGGACCTTGCTTCTTTCGCCTTTTACATGCAGCGCCTGTTGCGGGCAGTGATGGAGGTAGGCGTAGCAGCCTTCGCAGCGATGCAAAAAGGCCGGACGCCGCCCTGTTGCCATACGTCATCACGGCAAAGAAATAATCGGACCTAAAGCGCGACTGGCGGACAAATTCAGCCACTATTTTGGGGACGCCAAAGCCGTAGCAAGGGAAAACAAAGCCGATCGCCTCGTCTGATAACGTGCGCAGCCCCGCGTGCAGCAACTGGGGAATGGAGCAGCACGTTCCGCCGAGGCGCTTGGCCACGTACAAGCTGTTTCCCGTGCCTGTAAAATAAAGAACCTTCATGGTGCGTCCTCCCTTGGCGCAGCAGCCCGCTGTGCCACCAGGGCGCGCAACCGGACCGCGAATTTCCGGTCATCGTCCGCCGTGCGCTTGGCGGGTCCCTTGGTTCGCCCGCCGCCCCGCCGGTGCTTTGCCTTTATCTCCCGCTCCTCCAGCATAAACTCAATCGCCTCAGGGCGATACTCGCGGCCGGACGGGCTTAAGCAGCGGGCCTTTTTCCCCAGCACCATGGCAGCAAGCCCCCAGTCCTGCGTGACGACGACGTCGCCCGCTTCGCTGAGGTTGACGACTTTTATATCCGCTTCCTGGGAAGCATTGCCGACCACAATATGATGATCTGAGACAATATTATGATTAAAGCTGGCCACCGTCCAAACCGGCACGCCGTATTCACGCCCCACCTGCAAGCAAAGCTGCAGCACATTTTTCGGGCAAGCGTCCGCATCAACAAGTATTTTCATTTTTTGTCCTCGCACGGCCGGACGCGGCTTGTCGGAACAGCCGCAAACGGGTCATCCGGCCAATAGTGTTTTGGGTAGCGGCCTTTCAAGTCCTTTTTCACCTCAAAATATCCAGTCCGCCAGAAGCTGGCCAAGTCCCGCGTCACCTGAATCGGCCGGCCGGCCGGTGACAGCAGGTGAATGGTGACCGGTACACGTCCGCCGGCCAACAGCGGCGTTTGAACTGCGCCGAACATCTCCTGCAGCTTGACCGCCAGCACCGGCGCCGCCGGATCACTGTAATCAAGGGCAATCCGCCGTCCGCTCGGCACTTCTAGGTGGGTCGGCGCCCAATCATCGAGCCGCTGCCGCTGCTCCCACGTCAACAGGGAAGCCAAGATATCCGCCAGTTTGAGCTTGCTCAATTGCTGCACAGTTTTGACATCATAGACGTAAGGCGCCAGCCAATCTTCCAGCGTGGCCAGCAAGCCAGCCTCCGAGGCGTCCGGCCAGTCCGCCGCAAGCGCCTGCACAAACTGCATTCGCGCCTGCAGTTGGCGGCTGGCGGCCGTCCACGGCAAAACCGCCAGTCCTTCCTGGCGGATACCCTGCAACAATGCGGCCAGCACCTGTTCCCGGTCGGTTGGTGCCACCGCCTCTTCTTTTAGCGTCAACGCCCCCAGCCGCTCGTATTTAATCGCCCGAACCGCCTTCACCCGTCCGTCCCAGGCGATCTGCAGCGTCTCCGTCATCAACTCCGGCAGGGTTTGTCGCAGGTGGCTCTCCGCTACCGGTGCAGCCAAAAAGATACGGCTGTCAACCCCGGCATCGTCGAGTTCCGCCGCGACAATAAACGGTTCCACCGCCAGCAGCTGCTGCGCCTTGAGTATCGCGCCCCGGCCATTGCTGAGCAAGAAGCGGCCGCCACCGCGGTTTTGCCCAATCCGGTCGGGGTAGGCCAACGCCAGCAGCAAGCCGCAGGCCTGGTTGTCGAGCGGCTTGCCCGGCAAAACGCCGAACGCTTTTTGCCAGTAGGCCGCTTCCTGGCGCAGGCGCCGGAGGCGGTTTTTATCCACCAGGTTGCCGGACTGATCAGGCGCCGCTTGCAGCAAGGCCAGCCGCAGCCGCAAATCAACGTCTTCGCCGCCGGCGCCCTTGAGCACATCCCGCTCGCCCAACAGCGCCGCCAGGCTGCAGGCTTCCGCCCCCAGTCCCAGGTCAAGCGCCGTCAGCACCATGTGGGCCAGCCGCGGATGCAGCCCGCCCTGATTCATCCGTCGCCCGTGGGCGGTTATTTTTCCCTGGCGGTCGAGCGCTCCCAGTTGCGCCAACAGCTCGCCAGCCTGCCGCCAAGCGCCCTCCGGCGGCGCATCCAGCCAGCGCAATTCCTGCGGGTCAGTGACGCCCCAAGCCGCCAATTCCAAGCGCAGCGGCGCCAGATCAGCCGCCAGCATTTCCGGCGTATTGCGCGCCGCCAGCCCGGCATCCTCGCGCTCCGTCCACAGGCGGTAGCAAACGCCGGGGCCGAGCCGGCCGGCCCGGCCGCGTCGCTGGTCAGCCGAAGGGCGCGACACCCGCACCGTTTCCAGCCGCGTCATCCCGGTCCGCGGCGAAAAGCGCGGAACGCGCATCAAGCCGCTGTCAATGACCACCCGCACCCCTTCCACCGTGAGGCTGGTTTCCGCGATCGACGTCGCCAGCACCACCTTGCGCCGGCCAAAGGGCGCCGGCAAAAGGGCCTCCTCCTGCTGCACCTGGGACAAGTCGCCATACAAGGGGCAGACATGAACGGCCTCGTCAGCGTGCGCGGCGGCCAGCAGGCGTTCGACACGCTTGATTTCCCCTGCGCCAGGCAAGAAGGCCAGAATATCGCCTTTCTGCGTCGACAGGGCCGCCTTGATTTTTTCCGCCACGACTTGTTCCACTCTTTTTTCCGTAGTTTGCGCCAAATAAACAGTTTGAACCGGATAGATTTTCCCTTCGCAGCTGACAACCGGCGCGTTGCCGAGCAGGGCGGCGACTGCTTCCGTTTCCAGCGTCGCCGACATGACCAAGAGCCTCAGATCCTCCCGCAGCACCGCCTGGCACTCCAGGGCCAAAGCCAGCCCCAGATCCGCGTGCAGGCTGCGTTCGTGAAATTCGTCAAAAATGACGAGCCCCACCCCCTCTAGAGACGGATCGCCTTGCAGCATGCGCGTCAGGACGCCTTCCGTAACGACTTCCAGTCGCGTTGCCGCGCCGACGCAGGTATCGCGGTGCACGCGGTAGCCAACCGTTTTTCCGACCGGCTCCCCCAGGCTGGCCGCCATGTAGCGTGCGACGGCCCGCGCCGCCAGGCGCCGCGGCTCCAGCATGACAATCTTTTTCTTCTCCAGCCACGCTTCCGACAGCAGAGCCAGCGGCACGCGCGTCGTTTTCCCCGCCCCCGGTTGCGCCACCAGCACTACATTCGGCTGCTCAAACAGCATTTTTTTCAGTTCAGGCAGCGCCCGATCAATCGGCAATGTATGCATGTGGTTTTATATCCTCGTTCTCATCTGCGCTGTCACACCCGCCGGACGGCAATCGCCTGCCGGATTTTTTCCATGTTGTCGCCAATCCGATCCTGCATCCGCAGCACGACGCCGACATAAAGCACGTCGACGATGGCCAAATGGACCAACCGTGAGGCCATAGCCTCCGAGCGGTATTCCGTCTCCTTCGCGGTGCCGTACAACGAAATGTCAGCCAGCTTGCTGAGCGGCGACTTCATATGGCTGGTTATAGCAATGACCTTGGCCCCGCTCGCCTTGGCCATTTTGACCGAATCCAACAAATCACGATTCGAGCCCGTGTGGGAAATGGCAATCACCACATCCTCCGGCTCCATCAAAGCGGCCGAACTGATCTGCATGTGCGGATCAGCGTAAGACCGCACGGGCATGCCAAAACGCATGAAGCGATGTTCAATGTCATTGGCAATCACCGCCGAGCCGCCCGAACCGTAAGCGTCAATGCGACGGGCGGCAGCAAGCAGGTCGACCGCCTGTTCCAAAGCCGCCTGGTTGATTATTTTCAGCGTGTCCTGCAACCCCTCGTTAATGCTTTGGAAAACCTTTCCCGCCACCACGCTCAGCGAATCGCCCGGGTCAACTTCCTTGCAAACCGATTCGGCCGGCGTATACAAATCCCCTGCCAAAGCGATTTTGAACCGCTGATACCCTTTGTACCCGAGCTTCTGACACAGGCGAAAAATCGTCGCCTCCGCGCCGCCGGTAGTTTCCGCCAATTCCGTGATAGAAAGATTAATCACCTTGGCCGGATTGGCCAATATATATTCCGCCACCTTTTGCTCCGCTTTTGTAAGGCCGGTGACGACGCTGCGGATGCGCGGCAAACATCCGCCAATCCGTTGTTCTTCGCTATCCATATGAACCCTCCACTCTCTGGCCGACAAGCCTGCCGGAGTCTCTTATCCCCCATTTTATCAACCTGCAGGGCAGGGCGCAACACCAGCCCGGTCAGGCAATGCCCCGGCAGCGGGCGCAAAATCTGTTGCGATGCCGATTAATCAGCTATATAATTACAGTGAAAATTTTTTTCATTTTTCAAACATCATTCGAAAACTGCAACCAGCACCAGAAACGGTTTGCCATAAAAAAACGGGAGGAACAAGCCATGGATATTATTCAAGAATTGCTGCAAGGCATCCCGCTCCCCAGGATGGTGAAAATCCGCCAACGCTTTCCGGCGCCGCAGATCGAAAACATCGCGGCCGCCCTTCGCCAGGAGCTGGATCAGCCTAAGATCAGCGCCAAAATCAGGCCCGGCATGAGCATTGCGATCGCTGTCGGCAGCCGCGGCCTGTCCGAGCTGCCAGCCCTGGTCCAGGTCACCGTAGCGGAGCTTAAAAAACGCGGCGCGCGACCGTTTATCATCCCCGCCATGGGCAGCCACGGCGGCGCTACGGCGGCCGGGCAACTTGAAGTTCTCGCCAATTTGGGCGTCACGGAAGCAACGGCCGGCTGCCCGATCAAATCTTCTATGGCGGTTGATGAAATCGGCCGTCTGGAAAATGGCCTGCCGGTCTACATGGACCAATACGCCCGCGCGGCCGACGGCATTGTCGTCATCAACCGGGTGAAGCCTCATACCGCCTTTCGCGGGCCCTGTGAAAGCGGCCTGGTCAAAATGCTGACCATCGGCCTCGGCAAGCAAAAAGGCGCCGAATCCTGCCACGCCCACAGCTTTAAGCACATGGCGGAAAACATTATCGCCATGGCCAACGTCATCTTGGCGAAGGCGCCTGTTTTGTTCGGCATCGGCACAGTGGAAAACGCCTACGACCAAATCGCCAGGCTCATCGCCGTCCCCGCCGAGGAGTTCATTGCCGCAGACCAGCAACTGCAGGTTGAGGCCAAGGCGAACATGCCCCGCCTCCTCTTTGATCAAATTGACGTGCTGATTATCGACCGCATCGGCAAAGATATATCCGGCGACGGCATGGACCCCAACATTACCGGCCGGTATCCGACCCCGTACGCCAGCGGCGGCCCGGCGGTGACGAAAATTGTCGTGCTGGACCTAAGCGAGCGGACCCACGGCAACGCCAACGGCATGGGCACCGCTGATTTCACCACCCGCCGCCTGGTCGCTAAAACCGATTTTAAAGCCACCTACGCCAATGGCCTAACCTCCACCGTCGTCACCCCGACCCATACCCCAACCGTCCTGGACAACGACTATGACGCGATCCGGGCCGCGGTTAAAACATCGAATGCACTCGACCTGAAGCAAGTGCGCCTGGTTCACATCCAAGATACCCTTCACCTCAGCGAGCTTTATATATCGGAGGCCATGCTGAGCGAGGCGCTGACCATCCCCGGCATCACCGTTCTCAGCCAACCAGCCAGCATGGAATTTGACCAGGAAGGGAATATTAGGAGGCCGCTTTTATGACCAACCAGCCAGCCATCATGGGCGTCGACATCGGCACAACCGGCGTCCGGGCGGTCCTGTACCGACCGGACGGTATCGCCCTTGCCAATCAGTCAGTCGAATACCCCCTGCACACGCCGGAAGCCGCCTGGGCCGAGCAGGATCCGGAGGAAATCTACCAAGCCACGCTGAAAGTAATTCGCCAGGCGGTAAAAGAATCCGGGCTGCCGCCGCGTGACATCGCCGGCCTGTGTTTCAGCACCGTTTTTCACAGCCTGATCCCGGTAGATGAAACCGGCCAGGCCTTGTACCCGATGCTGATCTGGGCCGATACCCGCAGCCAGCCTTATGTGGAAAAGATCCAGGCGGAACGCGACGGACAAGCCATCTACGCCAAGACCGCCTGCCCGCCGCACCCGATGTATCCCTTCTACAAAATTTTGTGGCTGAAGCACGAGCAGCCCGCTGTTTTTCAGCGCGCAGCCAAATTCATTTCCATTAAGGAATATCTGTTCTACCGCTTGTTCGGCCGCTATCTTGTCGATAAATCGATCGCCTCCGGCACAGGCCTCTACAATGTCCACACCCGGCAATGGGATGATGACCTGCTGGACTTGCTTGGCATCAACGAAAGCAACTTGTCGGAAGTGAAGGCAACAACCCACATTGAACGGACGCTGAAGCCGGAAGTCGCTGCAGCGCTTGGTCTTGAACCCCAAACCGCCATCGTCCTGGGCGCGGGCGACGGCGTCCTGTCCAATATCGGCGCCGGCGCCGTCAGTCCCGGCCAGGTGACGGCCATGATTGGCACAAGCGGCGCCGTCCGTGTCATAACCGACAAACCGCAGATTGACGAGAAGCGCCGCACCTGGTGCTACAACCTCACCGACGAGCATTGGGTGCTGGGCGGCGCGATCAACAACGGCGGCATCGCCTTCCGCTGGCTGCGGGATAAATTCGGCGACAGCGAACAACAGGCCGCCCGCGACTTGGGGCTGGACGCTTATGACCTGCTCATCAACTATGCCGAGCAGGTGCCGGCCGGTTCTGACGGTCTGATCCTGCTGCCGTTTTTCTCCGGCGAACGCGCGCCTTATTGGAACGCCAACGCCCGCGCCGTCTTTTTCGGCCTCAATTTAAACCACGGCAAGCCCCATCTGGTCCGCGCCACGCTCGAAGGCGTCATCTACAGCATGTTCAGCGTCTTTACCGCGCTCGAGGGCTTTGCCGGCGCCGCCAGCGAAGTGCGGGTCAGCGGCAGCTTCACCCGTTCGAGCCTTTGGGTGCAGATGATGGCCGACGTCTTCGGGCGCGTCATCAGCGTGCCCGGAGAGCCGCAGGGTTCGGCCTTTGGCGCCGCCGCTTTAGGCATGTACGCCCTGAAGCTTGTCGACGACATCCAGTCAATCGGCCAGCTCGTCCCGATTACCAAGCGCTATTACCCGAACGCCGCCAACCACCAGCGCTACCAGCGGCTGTTTGCCTTGTACGAGCGGATTTACTGGAACCTGCAGCAGGAATTCGCCGAGATTGCCGAAATCCAGCGCACCTTGCGCTGACGAAAAAATGCCCTCTACAAAACAAAGAATCCTGGCAGCGACGTTGCCGGGATTCTTTGTTTGGCAAGAACCTTTTTTATTTAAGCCATTCCGTATGGAAGACGCCCGGACCATCAACTCGTTCATACGTGTGCGCGCCGAAATAATCCCGTTGCGCCTGAATCAAGTTGGCTGGCAAGACTGCCTGGCGGTAGCTGTCGTAGTAGTCAAGCGAAGCGCTGAACGCCGGCGTCGGCACCCCCATTTCCTTGCAGGTCTTGACGACCAGCCGCCAGTTATCCTGCGCCTTGGCCAACACCGCGTTGAAGAAGGGGCTGATCAGCAGGTTGGCCAGGTCGCCGTCCTGATCGTAAGCCGCTTTGATGCGATCCAAAAAGCGCGCGCGGATAATGCAGCCGCCCCGCCACAGCAGGGCGATCTCGCCAAAATTCAAGCGCCAGCCGTATTCCTCGCTCGCGGCCTTCAGCAGGGCGAAGCCCTGCGCATAAGAGCAAATTTTCGAGGCGTAGAGCGCGTCGTGGATCGCCTGAATAAACACCTGTTTGTCGCCGGAAAATGCTTTGTCCGGGCCGGTTAAAACCGCCGCGGCGGCGACCCGCTCCGCTTTGTACGACGACATGCAGCGGGCAAAGACCGCTTCCGTGATTGTCGGCGTCGGCACGCCTAATTCCAGCGCGCTTTGCGACGTCCATTTGCCGGTCCCTTTCTGCCCCGCCTTGTCCAGGATAACCTCCACCAACGGCAAGCCGGTGGCCTCATCCCGTTTGGTGAAGATGTCCCGCGTGATTTCAATCAGATACGAGTCGAGCTCTCCCTGGTTCCAGAGGGAAAAGACTTCGTGCATCTCCTGGGCCGTCAAGCCGAGGAGTTTTTTCATAATATAATAAGCTTCGCTGATCAATTGCATGTCGCCGTATTCAATGCCGTTATGGACCATTTTGACGTAATGGCCGGCGCCATCCGGCCCCACATACGCGCAGCAAGGCTGTCCTTGCACCTGCGCCGCGATGCGGGTAAAAATCGGCGCTACGGCCTGATAAGCGGAGTGGTCCCCGCCAGGCATCAGGCTCGGCCCCTTCAACGCGCCCTCCTCGCCGCCGGACACGCCAGCGCCGATGAAGCGGATGCCTTTGCCCTGCAGATACTGGGCCCGGCGAATCGTGTCTTCAAAAAAAGAATTGCCGCCGTCGATAATGATATCCCCGCTTTCCAAATGAGGCAGCAGGTCTTCGATCATGCCATCCACCGGCTTGCCGGCTTTAACCATCAGCATGATTTTGCGCGGCGTCGCCAGCATCGCCGCCAGTTCAGCCATGGAATGCGCGCCGCCGATGGCGGCCTGATCAGCATGCCGCTCCAGGAACTCATCCACCTTGCTGACCGTTCGATTATAGACCGCAACCGTAAAGCCTTTGCCGGCCATATTCAAGACCAAATTTTCGCCCATAACCGCAAGGCCGATTAAACCGATATCATATTTTTTCGTCATCACTATTCCTCCTCCGGCGCTTGTTCCGGACCGCTGCGCAAGCTCAAACAATGGTCGTCCCGGTTTCGTGATCGAACACGTGGGCTTTGTTCATATCAAAGCTAAGCGTGATCGTCTGCCCCTCGTCCGGCTGGTAATCCGGCCCAGCCTTCACGACGAGGCTTTGCCCGTCGAGCCGCACGTGCAGCAGGGTTTCGGCCCCTAGCGGTTCAACCACTTCGACTTTCGCCGCAAGCGGCCCGCCCGCATCAGCGGGGATAATGTTCTCCGGCCGAACGCCCAACACAACTTGCTGTCCGAAGCGTTGCGATAAGCGCTCCGCCCAAGCGGCCGGCAAAGCAACCGCCATTGTCTCCCGCACCAGCCACAAACCGGCCTCCCGCTTTTCCAGCCGGCAGTCGATGAAATTCATCGGCGGCATGCCGATGAAGCTGGCGACAAACCGGTTGGCCGGCTTGTCATAAATCGTCTGCGGGTCGGCGATCTGCTGGATGACGCCGTCTTTCATCACCACAATCCGGTCGGCCATCGTCATGGCCTCGATCTGGTCATGGGTAACGTAAATCGTCGTGGCGCCAAGGCGATGATGCAATTTGGCAATTTCCGTCCGCATTTGCACGCGCAGCTTGGCATCGAGATTGGACAGCGGCTCATCCATCAAAAACACCGCCGGTTCGCGGACGATCGCCCGCCCCAGCGCCACCCGCTGCCGCTGGCCGCCGGACAGTTCCTTGGGCTTACGCTCCAGGTACTGCGCAATGTTCAGAATTTCCGCCGCCTCCCGCACGCGCCGGTCGATCTCCTTTTTGTCCACGCCCTGCAGCTTCAGGCTGAAGGCCATGTTGTCATAGACATTCATGTGCGGATAAAGCGCATAATTTTGAAAAACCATCGCGATGTTCCGGTCACGCGGCGGCTTGTCGCTCACCTTCTGGCCCCCGATATAAATATCGCCGGACGTCTGCTGTTCCAAACCGGCAATCATCCGCAGCGAGGTTGATTTACCGCAGCCGGAGGGACCAACGATAACAATGAACTCTTTGTCCGCGATTTCCAGGTGGAAATCATTGACGGCCGTTACCCCTTCAAATCGTTTTACAATATGCTCGCAAACCACTTTTTTCATGACTACTACCCCGCTTTTATCGAATTGCGCCAGTCTTACCCTTTTACCGCACCGGCAGTCAAACCTTTAATCACATAACGCTGGAAGGCCATCGTCAGCACGATCGCCGGCAGGATGATGACAACAGCGGCAGCCATCACGCTGCCCCAGCTCACTTCCGCATAGGAGACAAAATTATAAATTGCGATCGGCAGCGTTTTTGTCCGATCAGAACTCAGCACCAGCGAAAACATGAAGTTGTTCCAGGAGAACAAGAACGAAAGCGTTGACGCCGTCAAAATCCCCGGCACTGATAAGGGCAGGACGATTTTGAGAAAAGCGCTCTGCAGCGTGCAGCCGTCCACCTGCGCGGCTTCCACCAGCTCATGAGGCAGGCCGTCGAAATAGTTCACCATGATCCACACGATGAAGGGCAACCCTACCAGCATATGACTGGCAATCAACGCCGTATAGGTATCCACCATCCCCAGTTTGGTGAACAGGATAAACCACGGGATCAGGTAGGCGATGCCGGGCATCAGCCTGGCCAGCAGAATAAAAACGCCCAACACCTTCTGCTTATAGCGCGAGATGGTATAGGCCGCCGGCAACCCGATGATCAGCGACAGCAGCGTCGAGCCAACGGCGATAACCGAACTGTTCCACAGAAACTTGCCAAATTGCTGATCCACAAAAACGCTCTGGTAATTTTCCAGGGTTGGCGTAAACACCCACAGCGGCGGCGTGGTGACAATCTGCGCCTGCGTCTTGAACGAAGCAAGCACAATCCACGCCAGCGGAAAAATAAACGGAATCGCCACCAACAATACCAACCCGTACCACAAATAATCCATATGCTTTTTCTGTTTCATCTTTCACACTCCAGTCGCAAATCCGCCCTGTTTCTACTGCTCCCAGGTTCTCCGCATCCAAAGCACCAACAAGCTGCCGCCCAGAACCAACGCCAGGAGAGCCACAAGAGCGGAAGACGCCGCACCGAATTTAAAATAGCCAAACCCAAGGTTGTAGGCATAAATATTGAGGGTTTCCGAGGCGAAGCCAGGCCCGCCGGCCGTCATCGTGTAGATGATATCAAACGTCTTAAAGGCATCAATCCCTCTGAGGACAACTGCTACCAAAATCGTCGGGCTCAACAGCGGCAGGGTGATGTAGCGGAATACCTGCCAAGTGTTAGCGCCGTCCACCATCGCCGCCTCATAGGGATCATGCGGCAAAGCAGCCAGGCCGGCCAGCACAATCAAGGCAACCATCGGCGTCCATTCCCAGATATCGACAATGGCCAGGGCCGGAATAACCGACGTATTGGACGCCAACCATTTTGAGGCAGGCAGACCCAATAGTTGCAAGGCGTAGTTTCCCAAGCCGATCGTCGGCTCGTAGAACAGCGTCCACGCCAAGCCAATCGCAACCGGAGTAGCCACCATGGGCAACAGCAAAATGCCTTTGACGAAATTTTTCCCTTTAAATTCGCGGTTCAAAATAAGGGCAATCCCTACGCCCAGCACCGTTTCTACGCTCACCGCCAAACCGGTAAAATACAAGGTCAATTTGACCGCGTTAAAAAAGCGCGGATCATTGAACAACGCAATATAGTTCTTCAAACCGACAAACTGCACGGCACTGCTGGACGTCATGGACCAATCGGTTAAACTTACCCAAATGGTGTAGGCAACCGGAAAAGCCATCATCGAGACAATGAACACTGCGGCCGGCAAAGGAAACAGCCACTTTATATTGCGTTCAATAAAGCGTTCCAAAATGATTTACCTCCTAAAACCAACTTAGCAATAAGGTTAAAATGCGGCCGCACGGCCGCATTTTAACCTTATTTCACTCTATCTACTCGCCCGATTTCGCTAGCAGTTCATTCACTTGCGCTACAGCGGCTTTCGCCAAGCCAGCAATATCGGCCGTGCCGCCCGTTTCAATCGACTTAACAATCACGTCGCCGATCGCATCACGCGCTTCCACAACCGCCGTCATGACCGGACGGTCATAAGGAACGGCAATCGCGCCGGTTTGCTTGGCGACATCTGCCATACCGGGATGGAGTTTCGCCAAAACGTCCTTATCGTTCCAAATCGCGTTCCGGGTCGTCGTGTTGCCGGCCAGTTGCGCCTTCTTCATGACTTCTTCACTAGACAGCCACTTCACAAATTCCCAGGCTGCTTCTTTTTGCTTGGACTGAGCCGAAATAGAAACCGCCCAAGGTACCACCATATACGGATGCTGTCCGGCCGAACCGCCCGGGAACATCGCAATGCCGATCTTGTCAGCTACTTTTGATTTTTGCGGATCGAGCAAGCCAGGCAAGAGCGTGCTGGCGTCCGTCCACATGGCAACCTTGCCGCTGGCCATCAGGGCCTGCGCTTGCGGCCAGCTCATGTTGGTTACGCCGGGCGGGCCGTAGTCGTGGAGAATTTTCCCGTAGTATTGAATGGCTTTCACGGCTTCCGGCGTATCGATGACGCATTCCCCCCCTTTGAGGAAATCGCCGCCATGCGCATACAAATAGCTGGAAAATTGGGTAACTGCGGCGCCGCGCTGCCCGCGGGAAACAATCCCGTAGACGCCGTTAGCCGGGTCATTCAGCTGCTTGGCCGCCGCTTCCAGTTCCGCTAACGTCTTGGGCGGCTGCAGGCCGGCTTGGGCGAACAAGTCCTTACGGTAAAACAGGGTTTCCCATTCGGTGACAATCGGCACGGCATACAGATTGCCGTTCAGCGTAGTTGCCTCGACAGCTGATTTTTGGAAATCATTCCATTTCCAATCAGCCGGCGTCTTTTTCGTGTCAGTCACATACGGTGAAAGCGGCTCATACCATTTGTTTTTGCTAAACAAGCGCCCTTCCTGCAGCGGGCGGGTCATAAAGACATCAATCGTTGAGGAGCCCGAGGTAAGTTCAACCGTTAATTTCTGCGTCAGCTGATCCTCAAAATAGCTCTCCATCTTGACCTTGATGCCGGTTTTCTTCTCAAACTCAGGGATAAGCGACTTGATGGCGTCCGTGTAGGTATGGTTCGAAGCCACGAATCGAATCGTCTGTCCGGACAGCTTCTGCCCCTCCGGCGCCTTTGGAGCGCTGCCGCCACAGCCAGTCAACACCGCCGCGGCCGTAACCGCGGCGGCAAACACTGCGCCCCGCTTCATCATTTTACCCATTTTTCCCCCTCCTTTTAAATTGAGCCCCGTCTGTCCTTGGCATTTGACATAAAGCATTATGAGCTTATTCTAGGCCGTAACGCAAAACACCTGCTGTTTTTGAAAAATTTTTTAAATTATTCTCTTAATTTTGATATATTTCTGCCAAAACCGCTGCCGACCGCATCGGTTACTGGCAAAAATAAACAAGGCGACTCAGCCGGTGAAAAACCGCATCGAGTCGCCTTGTTGTTTCAATATAACGCTGATTCGCACAGCCGAAAAGCACTAGCCCGCCTTATCGTTTCAACACTTTTCGCGCCGCGTAGACAAAGACGGCTTGCCCTTTGGCCAAGGCGCGTTTGTCAAACGTCATGTCGGGGTGATGTATGCCCGGCGTCAAGCCGCAGCCCAAGCCAAAATATCCGGCCTTAATCGAGGGCTTCTCCTTGATGAAAAAATGGAAGTCTTCGCCGCCCGCCGTCTTGACCGGCTTGTGCAGCCCCTCGGGACCATAGACGGCCGTGATCGCTTCCGATAATAAAGCGATCATATCGTCCGTGTATTCGGCCGCCGGTATGCTTTGGTAGTTCGTCACTTCAACCGTCGCGCCCACCGTGGCGGCGCCGGCCCGGATTGCCGACTTCGCCTTCTCAATCAGCTTTTCCATTGTGCTGTTCAACTCGGCGCGCACGTCCCAGGTGACGGTCGCCTCCGCCGGTATCGCATTCGTGACGCCCGAGTCGCAAAGAAAGCGGGTCGCTTTGATGCTGTAGGACTCGTTCGGGTTCAAGTGAATGGCGTTGACGGCCGCAATCGCCACCGCAGCCGCGTCAATTGCGTTCACGCCCAGATGTGGCCGCGCGCCGTGGGCGGGCACGCCGTGGAACACACCCTCGAGTCGTTCGGAAGCCGCATGATACAGGGCAGGAAGCGCCTGCGCCTGCGTGATCTCTTCTTGAGGCCGCAAATGCACGCCCAAGATCATGTCGACGTCATCGACCGCACCGTCCTTGATCATCGACAGCGCCCCCGTTCCAAGCTCCTCCGCCGGCTGGAACAAAATTTTCAATTTCCCTCTCTGCACGGAACCGCTGGCAACCAGTTCTTCCGCCGCCGCCAGCACCATAGCGGCATGCGCATCGTGGCCGCAGGTATGCATGGCGCACAATTGGCCGTTGACCATATGGCCGAGCGCATCGATATCGGCCCGCAAAGCCAGGGTCGGCCCTTCCTTTCCGCTGTCATATTCGCCGACAACACCGGTGGCGCCGCCAACCTGCTCTCGCACCGCAAAACCGGCCTTTTTCAGCTCGCCGGCTAAAAACGCCGCGGTTTTATGCTCCTGAAAACCAAGCTCCGGTATGGTATGTAAGAAGTCATACAAATCAATTACTCTGGACATGTCATCCCCTCCTAGCCGAATTGTAACGAAAACAATACTATTGTTCAAGAAGTTGAGGCTTTTCGGCGCTTAATTGACTTATCAACCATTCCTCCATATAATTAATGGTACTCTAGCAGAACACAAAATGCAAAACAGGAGGGACATGAATGGGAGAGGAAAAACACACACAGTCATCTAGAGAGTTGCACGTCGGACCGGGGGCGTACATAGCGCTGATTATCGCAATCTTATTTTTCTCCGGACTTTTCATGAAGGTTGGTGGCATGAAATGGCTGAGCGCCTTTGACTTCACCACCTTGAGCGGGACGTTCGGCACGATGAAGGACCCGGCCAAAAACACCTTTTTGGGCGCCGGCGGCGCCAGCGCCAAAGCCGGTTTCTTGTTCGCCTTGTCCTTGGCGCCAACCGTCATGCTGGCATTAGGCGTCCTGGAAATTTTCACGCATTACGGCGCAATCCGCGCCGCCCACAAGCTGCTCACGCCGCTGCTCAAGCCGCTGCTCGGCATCCCCGGCCTTACCGGCCTGGCCTTGATCACGGACTTGCAGAGCACCGATGCCGGTGCGGCCCTGACCAAAGAACTGTACGACGAAAAAGAAATCACGAAAAAAGAGCTTGTCGTGATGAGCGCCTGGCAGTATTCCGGCGCCGGCATGATCAACAACTATTTTGCCATCGGCTCCGCCTTGTTTGCCGTGCTGACGGCACCGGTCATCATCCCACTGGTGCTCATGTTCGTCTTGAAGTTTGTGGGCGGCATGTTCGTACGTTTTGTTCTGAGCACTGTATACAAGGAGGACTTCCAAGATGAGCAATAATCCCAAAACGAACACCACCAGCAACCCGTTTGACATTTTTGTCATCGGCGCCCGCAAAGGCTTCAACATTGCCATCAACAACTTGATGCCGAACGTGCTGATGGCCTATGTGCTCGCCGAAGTGTTGAATATCCTGGGCGTCATGCAATTGGTCGGCCGTCTGTTCGGACCGCTGATGGGCATCTTCGGCCTCCCGGGCGAAGCGGTCACCGTCTTATTGACCGCCTGGCTTTCCTCGTCCGCCGGCACGGGCATCGCTGTCAGCCTGCTGAACAAGGGCGTTTTGAACGGCACCCATGCAACGATCCTGATTGCCGCCATTTTCCTGATGGGCTCGCAGCTCCAGTACATGGGCCGCCTGCTCGGCGTAGCGGATGTGCCAAAGAAATATTGGCCGCTGTTGATGCTCACCAGCATTCTCAACGCCTGCATCGCCATGTTCGTCATGCGTATTTTCGCCTAACCAGGACCATAAAAGCCCTCAGCAACGCGGCCGCGTTGCTGAGGGCTTTTGCTTCATGAGGTTCCTTCATTAATTCTACCGCTTGAAGACAACGCCGCAACTCAAATCGTCGCTTTCCACAAGCCGTGGAGGTTGCAATAGGCATAAACTTCCGCGTGTTCCTTGTCGCAGAAAACCGCTTCCGGCTTATCGCCTGGCGAAAGAGCGATGCGCTGGGTTCCCGTTGCATCCGTAACAAAAATCCATTCGATGTAATGCGCTTCCGTCATCGGATGCTCGACACTGCCAACTTTGACATGCAGCTTCCCATCCTTGCGCTCGGCGACAGGCACGTGCTTTTCAACCGCGGCATCCGTCGTATTGGGCACCAGATGCTCCATCGGCTTGCCGCAGCAAACCAGTTGACCGCCGCCATTTTTAATCAAACCGACGATATTGCCGCAGATGCTGCAGCGATAAAATTGAACGCTTTCTTTCACTTTACAAACCTCACTTTCATGATAAATTGGCCGGACGTTAGCCGCCCTTTAACTGTATATGTTATCCATCGATAACGATATTCCTGCACGTTTTAGACAAAAATTAATTGCACCAGCAGCATGTACAGCGCCGTACCGCCGCCGATGCTCAGCAGGCTGTTTCTTTTCGCCAAATGCAGCAAAACTACGCCGCCGATCGCCAGCCCTTCCGGCAAGCCATGCGGCGCCGACGAAACAGGCACATCTTTCAAACAATACACGATCAATAACCCGATCGCGGAGAAGGGCAGCACTTTTCCCAAGTACAGAATGTAGGGCGGCGTTTTTTTATTTTCCGGAAAAAGCAAAAACGGCAAAACCCGCGTCAAAACAGTGGCAAGCGCAACCACAGCGATAATGAGCAACGACTGTTGCGCAGTTAATATCATCAGGCAGTTCTCCTTTCCAGCGTTTTGCGCGACAAGGTCAGTACAGCAACTATCACCAGCATTGCCGGCAGAACAAAATGCTTGGCACCGAAAAGAAGCAGGCACGCCGAGGACGCGAGGACGCCTATAATCGCCGGAGCATGGCATTGCTGCGACTTCCATTGCTCAATGAAAATAACCACGAACAGAGCGGTCATAACAAAGTCAATCCCCTTGCTGTTAAACGCCACCATTTCTCCCAGTAAAATACCCAAGCCCGAACCGATTATCCAGTACAAATGATCAAGCAGCGTGATAAAAAACATAAACCAGTTGCGATCAACGCCCTCCGGCGGCTCCGCCGCGCACAGGATTGAAAACGTTTCATCCGTAAGCCCAAAAGCCAGATAGGCCTTTTTCCACCCCAGCCCGCGCAGGCGGCCCAACATGGAAATGCCGTAAAACAAATGCCGGGCATTGACCGCCAGCGTAATGGCAAACGCGTAAACCGGATTAAAAGCTGTTGTCAGCAGCCCGATCGTCACAAACTGCGCCGCCCCGGCGTAAACGGCGGCACTCATCAAAATTGCCCAGCCCAGCGAATAGCCTTTGCTGCCCAGTATAACGCCAAACGCGGTCCCAAAAAAAATATAGCCAGTCAAGACTGGCAGGGTGTGCGGGAAAGCCGCTGCAAGGGCTTTCTTTTTCACTTCCATTGTCAACCTCCTATTATCGAGAGCTTCTTATACATCGTATCATGCAGGCAATAAAAACGGAACGGTTCCCTGTAAAAAGCAAGAAAACCGGACGCCTGGTCCGGTTTTCTTGACACAATATGCAATTGACGCCAACCAATCCGCTTACGCCCTGCTCAAAGCCATGCGCCGTTGTAGAAACCTGGCATACGCCGACAAGGCATAATTGACGCTAAAATAGGTCGCGGCGATCATGCTAAACAACGTAAACACCTGCGCCGTGGTGCCGTACTTGCCCATGATAATCATCCCTTTGCCGGTCAGCTCTTCAATCCCAACCGCCCACACGAACGACGTGTCTTTAATAATCGTCGTCCCCTGCGAGACGAGCGGCGGAATCATGTTCTTCAAGGCCTGCGGCAAGATAATGTGGCGCAGCGTCATTACGTAACCGAAGCCTTGTGACTTAGCCGCCTCCCATTGCCCGCGCGGCACGGAGTTCAGGCCGCCGCGGACAATCTCCGCGATAATGGCCGAAGTGAAAACGGTCATGGCGGCAATCCCGGCTTGCACCGGCGGCAAGGGCGTCATGAAGCGAAACCCCAGAATGAAAAGCAGCGTCGGGGTATTGCGCACCAGTTCCACGTACATAGCGGCAAACCGGGAAAAGACAGGATGACCGGAAAAGCGCGCCACGCCCAGCACAATCCCGAAAGCCAGGCTTAGGACGATTGAACTAGCAGCGATCTCCAGCGTAATCAGCAGGCCTTGCCCCAAAAACTGGATGATGTCCAACTGAAACAAGACACTGTTCATCCCTTCACCCCCGTCTGCTCTTCAAGCCTCCGCGCATAGGTTGCCAGCGGCAGGCAAAGCGCGATATACAAGATACCGGTCGCCACGTACGCCGGTCCATAATAGAGATTGGAAGACGACCAGGAGTCCGCCTGGTACATCAGTTCTCCGCCGGCAACCATTGCCAGCACCGACGTGTTCTTGATCAGGCTGACCGCCTGGTTCGTCAGCGGCGGAAAGGCCATGCGTTTCGCCTGCGGCAAAATAATGTGGCGCATGGCGCGCCAGAAGGAAAAACCCTGTGAATAGGCCGCTTCAAGCTGTCCGCGGGGAACAGCCTGAATGCCGGCGCGTACGACCTCGGAAACATAGGCGCCATGATAGACGCCCACCCCGAGCACGCCAACCGCAAAGGTCGGCAGCATAATGCCAAGGTGCGGCAACGCATGGTACAAAAAGAATACCTGAATGACTAGCGGCGTATTTTGTATCGACTCGATATAAACCCGCGCGAGGCCTTTTGCCAGCTTGCTGCTGCCGCTGCTGAGGACGCCGAAGAAGCCTCCCAGCAAAAGCGCCAGCAGCAGCGCCAGCCCTGATACCAGCACGGTATGAGCAAATCCTTCGCCAAAAACGGTCCAGTCGCTGACCAAGGCGGCCCACTTATAATCAGCAAACGCTCCGTTCACTATTTAATACCCCATTTTTGAATCAGCTTGTCCAGCTCGCCGCTCTTTTTCATGCCGGCGATCACCTCGTCCACCACTTTTGTCAAGGCCGCATTGTCCTTTTTCGACGCTACGCCGTATTGCTGCGGCGCATAACGATCTTGGAGCACGAGCGTGCTGTCATCAAGATAGCCGGACAGAATCGAGGCATCGACTGCAAACACGTCCACGCGTCCCGCATCCAGAGCGGTTTTGATTTCAGGATAGGTGCCGAATTCGAGAAATTGCACCTTCGCGCCGACTTTTGCCGCTTCTTCCTGCAAAGCTTTGCGGCTCGTCGCGCTTTGCGCCACGCCGATCTTCTTGCCATCCATATCCTTCAACGCGCTCAGGCCGGCGCTTTTTTTCACCATCATGCCCACGCCGTCTGTGAAATAAGGTTCCGAGAAGTTATAGCTTTTTTTGCGCTCCTCCGTAATCGTGAAGGTAGCAATGACCAAATCGATTTCGCCATTGTCCAGCAGCGGACCGCGGGTTTTGGCCGTGACGCCTTGCAGTTCAATCTTATTTGGGTCGCCCAGCACTTGTTGCGCAATCGCCCGGGCCAGATCAATTTCCAGGCCATCGATCTTATTCGTTTGCGGGTCCTTGAAGCCAAATTTCGGCACATCGACTTTGACGCCGACTTTCAACACGCCGCGGTCCTTGATCGCCTTAATCTCCGGCGCCACGCCGCTTTGCGCGCCTTGGGCCGGTTTAGAGCTGCCGCACCCGGACGTAATAACCATGAGCCCCATCATCATGACTGCCAACAAAGCATAAAACCGTTTCATCGAGACCACTCCTTATCCTCTATTATTTATTGCGCCAGGGATTAATGAGAACGAAGAATCTTGCTTAAAAATAATTGCGTGCGCTCATGTTCGGGATTAACAAAGAAATGCTCCGGCGTTCCCTGTTCAATGATGCGCCCGGCATCCATGAAGATCACGCGATCCGCCACCTGCCTGGCAAAGCCCATCTCGTGCGTCACCACCACCATGGTGATGCCCTCTTTCGCCAAATCAACCATGACGTCAAGCACCTCCTGGATCATTTCCGGGTCAAGCGCCGAGGTTGGTTCATCAAACAGCATCACGCGCGGCTTCATATTGAGCGCCCGGGCGATCGCCACCCTTTGCTGCTGTCCGCCGGACAGTTGGGCCGGATAGGCATGCGCCTTGTTTTTGAGCCCGACGCGGTCTAGGAAAGCCAACCCGCTTTCTTCCGCCGCTTCTTTCGGCACTTTCTTAATCAGGACCGGCGCCAGCGTCAGGTTTTCCAGGACGGTTTTGTGCGGATACAGGTTGAATTGCTGAAAAACCATCGCCACCGATTCGCGGACCTTCTCCACCTCGGCCTTGGGAGCGGTCAGATCGACCCCATCGACAACAATTTTCCCTTTGGACGGCATTTCCAAGAGGTTCATGGAGCGAATAAGCGTGCTTTTTCCGGAACCGCTCGGGCCAATGACGACCAGCTTCTCACCGGGGGCGACTGTCAAATCAATGTCCTTGAGAACATGATTTGCACCAAAATACTTCTGGATGCCTTGCAATGCGATCAACTTGACCCCTCCTCCTTTGCTGAATAAATAAAAGCGCCTGTCTCCCTTGTGGAGACAGGCGCCATTGCCAGCTAATATCGAACGCTTGGTTATTTTTTTCTCTTGCTATGGTGTCATAGTACAATAAAACAAAATGCGCTGTCAAGCGATAATTTTCTCGTGATAGTGTCAAGGCACTGTTGTAGTTTTTTTAAGAAGAAGTGACCGCGCCAAAGAACGAGTAAAGGCACCGACCGCTACGCCAGCGCACTCGAAAGCCCCTGCAACGCTTCGAACAGGAAGGATTTCGGCCCCTTCAGCAC
>JAJUGR010000038.1 GCA_029265905.1 Sporomusaceae bacterium
AATGTGCGCCCAGATAGGGTGCTTTCAACAGCGGAAATTTAAGGTATCCGCTTCCCATAATTACGGGAAAGTCAACCTGCCTAACCGAAAGGCGAAAGCTGATACGGGAACAAAGCATGGCAGGAAAGCGGCAAGTTACCCAAAGGCTAAAGGGTACTACTGAACCGCAATGACAAGGGAATATGAGGTTTAACCTGTGTTTGGTAAACGCGAGGTTTTACGTCCGTTATCATAGGAGCAAGGAAATTAGCCTGTAACCTTGCGCGCGATAGGCTCTTGATAGGGTTGTGGTCAAGAGTGTAATTACAATTCGCGCCGTGAGCAAGAGAACTTGTCTTAAGAAACCGAAAGCGAAACCGACAATTCCCATACCGAGTGAAAGCACTAACTGGGGATACCCTAAACGGAAACGCCGTAAGGCTATAACCTCTGGGTTTGAATATTCCGCATGGGTACGGAGCGTCCGTAGTAGTCAGGGACGGGAAAGCCGTCATAACGGCGAAGGGACGCAGTTTACGCAACTTCAAAAGCAAAGTTGAAAGGGAGGAGAAACCTCAATGAATCCGACAACGGCGATTTTGAAACGTATCAGCAGAAGCTCAGCAGACCACAAAGACGGCGTATTCCCCCGTCTTTACCGCTATCTTTTAAGAGAGGACGTTTATTACACAGCGTATAAAAATCTATACGCCAACCAAGGGGCGGCGACAAAAGGCATAGACGACGATACTGCGGACGGCTTCGGCAAGGAATATATCACAAAAATCATTGATGCCCTGTCGAGCGGGAACTATGAGCCGAAACCCGTGCGCAGAACGTATATCCCGAAAAAGAACGGCAAGCAACGTCCGTTGGGGATACCGTCTTTTAGGGACAAAATCGTTCAGGACGTAATCAGAATGTACCTTGAAGCCATATACGAACCGATATTCAGCAACCGTTCGCACGGTTTTAGACCGGACAGAAGCTGTCACACGGCTCTGACACAGATAACTAAGGGCTTCAACGGTATAAAGTGGTTTATTGAGGGCGACATCAAAGGTTGCTTCGATAATATAGACCACAAAGTCCTGCTGTCGCTTCTCTCAGAGAAAATCAAGGATTCGCGGTTTGTCAACCTCATTGGGAAATTCCTCAAAGCGGGATATATGGAGCAATGGAAGTACAGCGCTACGTACAGTGGTACGCCCCAAGGCGGGATAATATCGCCGATACTCGCGAACATCTACCTCCATGAACTCGACCGAAAAGTGGAAGAACTGAAAAAGGAATTTGACAGACCAGCTAACCGCTACCAAACCGTCGAATATGATTCCAAACGGCGGGAAATTGAAAGAGTACGCCGCAAGCTGAAAAAGACAACCGACGACGCTAAAAAAGCGGCGTTAGTTACGGAACTTAAGAGGCTGAAAGGCGAACTGGTTAAAATCCCCGCCAAAGACGAGAGTGACAAAAAGTTAGTCTATGTGCGGTATGCGGACGATTTTCTCATCGGGGTAAACGGAACAAAAGAAGAATGTCAGCAAATAAAATCTCTCTTAAAAGTTTTTCTGGTAAACCGACTGAAACTCGAATTGAGCGACGAAAAGACGAAAATTACCCACAGTGCGGATTGCGCCCATTTCTTAGGGTTCGACGTGCGGGTAAGGCGTAACAGCGAGGTGAAGCGTCGTTCTGACGGAGTAATACAGCGGACACTCAACAACATGGTTGAACTGCTTGTACCGTTAAAGGAAAAAATGGAACGGTTTGTACTGGATAAAGGCATAGCGGTAGTCGGTAAGGATGGCAAATTACAATCGCAACACAGAAACGCCATCCTGCGCAACACTGACCTTGAAATTGTGGACAGTTACAACGCGCAAACACGCGGGATATGTAACTACTACCGTATGGCAAGCAACTTCGGGAAATTGAAATTTCTTGTTTATCTTATGGAATACAGTTGCTTGAAAACACTTGCACGAAAGCATCAAATGAGCATTTCGCAGATAATCGAAAAATTCAGGTTTGGCAAAACGTGGGCAATACCCTATGAAACAAAGCTGGGTAAGACACAAATGGCGATAGCAAGGTTTGCCGACCTGAACAGCAAGAAAAAACTGAAATACTTTGATGATGTGGACGTTATCGTAAAGCCATACTATGGGTTTAACGAACTGGAAAAACGGCTGAAAGCGAACAAGTGCGAACTATGCGGAGCGGAAAATACTACCTTTGAGATACACCACGTCAACAAGCTGAAAAACCTCAAGGGTAAAGCCACATGGGAAAAGGCTATGATTTCAAGGAAACGAAAAACACTTGTGGTTTGCAAGAAATGCCATTATCAAATACATGGCAGGAGCTTTAATAATACGTCATTAGCGTAAATGGGGAGCCGGATACCTTGAGAGGGGTAAGTCCGGTTCCGAGAGGGGTCTGAGCAAACCTGCCGCCGAAAAGCGGCAAGGCGGCTCTTTCCTACTCTACCCGGCCACCATTATTTTTGGCGAGGCGGAGGACCTGCAAAGTGGAATCAATATGCTAAATGAGGTCAAGGAAAGCATCATCAACGCCTATGAACAGAAAACCGGCCTCTCGCGAAGCAAGATCGCAAACATGATGGACCTGGAAACCTGGTTTAGCGCGAATAAAGCCGTGGAACTAGGTTTTGCCGATAAAATCCTCTACGAGCCTAATGAACAGGACTCGGCGGAGGGTTTTATTTTTGACCGGATTACCGTCACCAACGCGCTGTGGCGCAAGCTGCCCAAGGCTGTGAAAGCGCAGCCAGAAGAACGCGAAGGGACGCCGTATAAAGACCTCGTCACGAGACTTGACCTGTTGAAATAATAAGCTGGAGGGATGTATTTATGAATAAGATTTTAGAACTTCGGGAAAAACGCGCCAAGCTGTGGGACAGCGCAAAAGCCTTTTTAGACAGCCGGCGCAATGACAGCGGCTTGCTATCGGCAGAGGATACTGCCACCTATGAAAAAATGGAGGCTGACGTTGTGAGCCTCGGCAAGGAAATCGATAGATTAGAGCGGCAGGCCGCGCTGGACTTGGAATTGTCCCAGGCGACCTCGGTTGCCATTACAAACAAGCCGGTCCGCCAAACCGAAACTGAGAAAGCAGGGCGCGCTACGGACGAATACCGGACAGCTTTCTGGAAGGCGATGCGCAGCAAAAACGGCTTTGACGTGCAAAATGCGCTGCAGGTCGGGACCGACAGCGAGGGCGGATATTTAGTTCCGGTTGAATTTGAGCGGACGCTTATTGAAGCGCTGACAGAAGAAAATATCTTCCGGCAAATGGCTAAGCTCATTACCACTTCTTCCGGCGACAAGAAGATCCCTGTTGTCGCCAGCAAAGGAACGGCGTCCTGGCTGGAGGAAGAGGGCGTGACGCCTGAATCGGACGATGCCTTTGGGCAGGTCTCCATCGGGGCGTATAAGCTGGCAACCATGCTCAAGGTGTCGGAGGAACTGTTAAACGACAGCGTGTTCAACTTGGAGCAATACATCGCCAAGGAGTTTGCCCGCCGCATTGGGGCCAAAGAGGAAGAAGCTTTCTTTGTCGGGGATGGCACCGGCAAGCCGACCGGCATCTTCAATGCAACTGGCGGTGCGACGCTGGGGGTAACGAGTGCCAGTGCCACGGCTATTACCTTTGACGAACTTATGGACCTGTTCTACTCCTTGAAGTCGCCCTACCGGAGAAACGCCGTGTTCGTGACGAATGACGCCACTGTGAAGGCGATCCGCAAACTGAAGGACGGAAGCGGGCAGTACCTGTGGCAGCCGTCGCTTACCGCGGGGCAGCCGGACACCTTACTGAACCGGCCGATCAAGACTTCGACGTATGTGCCGGCCATCGCTTCGGGGGCGAAGGTTATGGCGTTCGGCGACTTCAGCTACTATTGGGTGGCCGATCGCCAAGGACGGTCCTTCCAGCGACTCAACGAGCTCTTTGCCGCAACCGGGCAAATCGGTTTTAGAGCTACCCAGCGCGTGGACGGCAAGCTTGTTTTGCCCGAGGCGATCCAAGTGCTGCAAATGAAGGTGTAAGGAGTGAGTACGCATGACGGTTAAAAATTATGCCGAGCAGGGCGGCGCAAAATTGGTGGTGGGCGGAACGCTTGAAATTACCGAAGAAGGCCAGCTCACGCTTGGCGGCGTGCCGCTCACCCGGGCTGCTGAGCAAGGCCCCAGCGCCGCGACGACGATTGCGGACCTGAAAACGGACTTCAATTTGCTGATCGCAAAACTCCAAGCCGCCGGCCTGATGGATCAAGGCAATGGCTGAGTTGGTGCCGCTGGCGGAGGCTAAGGAATACCTGCGGATCGATAGCGACACTGAAGATGCTTTACTCCTTACCCTTATTGATGTGGCCAAAGACCACTGCGAAAACTACTTGCAAACGAGCCTGCCAAGTGAGCTGCCGATGCCTGTCAAACAGGCGATGCTCATCTTGGTGGGCCATTTTTATGAACAGCGTGTGGGCGAGGACATCCCCAAAGTGGTGTATGTCCTCTTGTCGCCCTATCGCGCGCATCTGTGGTAGGTGAAGCATATGAATCCTGGGGAATTAAACTGCCGCGTCACGCTGCTCAAAGAAACGAAGGTGCCGGATGAACAGGGCGGCTTCGTGACGAGCTATGCGCCGCGTGCTGAAGTGTGGGCCAAGATCACGGCCGTCACGGCCAAGACGGTGGACCAATACGAGCAGCTGACGCCGGAATTATTGCAGCGCGTGGTGATCCGCTACCGAAAAGACATGGTGGTAACGGATCGTGTGCAGTATGGCGAGCGACTGTTTGAACTGATCGGCCCGCCGATTAACGAGGGTGAGAGGAATGCGTATCTGAGACTGGAATGCCGGGAGGTGGTGGCCGATGCGGCCAGTGATTAAGGTGTCGGGCATCGATAAATGCATAGGCTTTGGCGACGTTGTGTGCAGCAACGTCAGCCAGGTGCTTGAAAAAGAGGCCGAGCGCGGCTCGCAGGAAATCAAAAAGCGCGAGCGATCGTTGGCTCCGGTTAAAAGCGGCCAGCTTCGCAAAAGCATCGTTGCGCGCAAGGGTAAGTACGGCATCTCGCGGATGGTGAGAGCGAAAGCACCGCACGCGCCCTTGCAGGAGTACGGCACCCGGCGAGGCGTCAAGGCCAAGCATTTTGCCGAAAAGACGCGGCAAGAAATGGTGCCGGTCATTGAAGCGCGGCTTCGCGCCGCCATCCAAAGGGTGGTGAAGAGATGACAAGGTCGCCGGTGTCACCACTCAATAAATCGCTTTATGCGAGGCTAAAAAGCAAATTAACTGTGCCAGTGTGCGACTTTGTTCCGGCAGGCCGAAAAGCGCCCTATGTCGCTTTAACCGACACGCAGGCGCAAGACTGGAAGACGAAAACGGTCTCCGGCGCATCGGTTACGGCTACGGTAAAGATCATCAGCGAGTACCAGGGCGACAAGGAAGTCGCGGAACTGGCGGATGCGGCGATCAACGCGATCGCAAGTCCGGTATTGGCACTGGAGAACGACTGGCAGATCGTGACCGTCGGCATCGACAGCCATTCGGTAGAGCGTTTTGATACGCACCGCGAGGCTTCAATTACTTTTCGTTTTACGATTATCGACACAAGGGAGGGATGACTAGATGCCTTTGATTCCAAGCGATGGCGTGGATTTTTTACTAAAGGTCAACACCGGCACCGCTGATGTGCCGGTTTGGGTGACGATTGGCGGGCAGCGCGGAGCGACTTTAAGCATGACAGCCGCCATGATTGACGCCAGTAATAAAATGTCGGGGGCCTGGACGACGAGCGTGCCGGGCTTGCTCAGCTGGAGCATCGATGCCGACGCGGTCATGCTGACGGACGTTTCCGGACTGACGGTGGAGGAAGGACGGCGGCATTTGCTTTCGGCCTTTCACAGCCGAAACTTGGTGCATGTGCGCTACGTACGAAAAGACGGCAGCAAGTTCCAGGGATATGCGGCGATTACGGATCTGTCCGAGGAAGCGCCGCACGACGACGTGGCCACCTATAAGATTAAGCTGGAGGGCAGCGGCGCGCCGGAGGAAGTGAACGGCACCAAGCAGGTTGAAACGGCAATAGTTATCGGGACCGTGACAACGGCAGGCAACGCGACCTTCACGGTTACGGCTGCCGGCATGACTGGTTCGCCCAAGGCGATCAGCGTGGCGGCTGCTTTGAATGATTCGGCGGCAGTGGTGGCGCAAAAGGCGCGCGAGGCAATGGCGCTCGACAGCGCGGTAGCCGCCTTGTTTGATATTGGCGGGCTTGGCACGGCGGTCGTTCTGACCAAGAAGACCGCGGCGGCAAATGACACAACGCTCAATATCGCGATCGCCAACGGCACCTGCGCCGGGCTGACGGCCGCGCCGACCTCGACTGACACGACACCGGGCGTTGCACCGTTGTAACGGAAGAAAATAGAAAACGCCCACCAAGAAAGTGAGCGTTTATAAACGGTTGCAATACGATCCTAAATTACGCCATAGCGTGAATGCCAATTTTGTTGCCTTCGCTGTCTTCAAAATGGGCGATAACGCCGTATTCACCGATGGACATTTTCGGCAGGCTGATTTTCCCGCCGGCTATGATCACCCTGTTTAGCGTTTCATCAATATCGCCAACGCTAAAATAAATCAACGTGCCGGTGGGAGTCGGTTTATAGCCGTTCATCTTCACCAGCGTGCCGGAGGTTCCGTAGGCGTCGTCTTTTGTGGGAAACTGGAACATTTTCATGTCCCCTGATCCCATGGGGGTCAGTTCGCAAGCAAAGACTGCCTCATAGAAGTTCTTGGCTCTGTCCAGGTCGCTTGTCGGGATCTCAAACCATACTACGGGAGTTGCCTTCATATCGCTTTCCTCCTCTTGTATTGAGTTGTGCCCGAAGTCATGAGCAGTTTGCAAGAGATAGCCTCGCAAGCTGCTCCTTAGGTTGATTTTATCATGTTCGCGCTCGTTTTATAGCGGTGCGCGCCGGTTTATTTTACTCGCATAAATTGTGTAAAAAAGTGCAAGGAAATGGAGGGCATATTCATGACAGGACCGGTTTATATTACCTTGGGCGGGAAAGAACGCAAGCTGCGCTATGACATTAACGCGGCGGCGGACATGGAAGAAGTGATGGGCGGGAAATCGTTGCTTTATGTGCTCAGCAACCCCATGGCGGCAGGCTTTTCTGCCATTCGCATTCTTCTGTGGGGCGGCTTGAAGCACGCTGAAAAAGGGCTGACGCTGCAGCGCGTTGGTCTCTTGATGCAAGAATACCTGGAGTCTGGCGGTAGCATCGAGACGCTGGCGGCCAAGATTGGTGACGCGGTGCGAAAGTCGAAGATTCTGGGCGACGATGAAAAGGAAAATGAGGACACAGACGAAACAGCGAGGGAGTCAAAGTAATTACCACGGTGGCCGAGTGGGTCGAGGAGATGGAGCCGATCGCCTACGGGGCGCTGGCGCTCAAGCCTTGGGAGTTTGGCAGGCTGACGCCGGGGGAGTTTCGGCAGCTGATCGAAGGCTATTTGTGGCGCATGGAACAGCGACAAACAGCCGCCGCGAGACTCGTCGCGCCAATCATCAATACCTGCGCCAGCCATGAATTGAAAAGACCGGTTACCGTGGACATGCTTATGGGCGTAGATAGCAATAAGAAAAAGCAGGGTGAGAATAACAGCAAGGCGGAATTGGCTAAGCTGGTGGCGGAAGTGGGGTGATGACAATGGCCGGCAATGCCTCCATGACGATCTTTATCGGGGGCGACAACTCCGATTTTCTGAAAAAGTGGGAAAGCACCAAGCGCGCCCTCAAAAGAGGCCTCGGCTCGGAAGCTATGGCTCTGTCGGAAAGCATTGCCGCCGGGTTTGCCGGAGCGGCCGCCGCCATGGGGGCGCTGGGCTTAGCCAGTATTAAAATGGCGGGCGACATGCAGGCTAATAAAAGAGCCTTTGCCACCTTGCTTGGGGACAGCCAGCAAGCGGAGAAATTCTTGGGGGATTTAGCGAGGTTCGCTGCCGAGACGCCCTTTGAACTGCCCGGCCTTGTGAATGCCTCAAAGAAACTCTTGGCCTACGGCTTTGCCGCACAGGACATTATCCCGATCATGGCCGCTATAGGCGATGCGGCCGCCATGCTTGGCATCGGGCAAGAGGGCATCGACCGCATGACGCTCGCGATCGGGCAGATGCAGGCCAAGGGCAAGGTGTCCGGCGAAGAGATGCGCCAGCTTGCTGAAGCGGGTGTGCCGGCCTGGCAGTTTCTTGCCGACGCGATCGGCACGGACATTCCGACCGCTATGGACCTGGCGGAAAAAGGCGCGATTGACAGCACGACCGGTATTAACGCGGTCCTGATGGGCATGCAGAGTCGATTCAAGGGCGGCATGGAAGGCCTGTCGCAGGAAATACCGGGCCTCTTTTCGACCGTCAAGGACAACGTCTCTGCTGTCATGCGGGAGATGGGCGATAAAATCATCGCCGCGCTCGACATTAAGGCGAAATTGAAAAGTATGGCTGATTACCTAGGGCAGTTCGCCGAGTATGTCAAAGGAAACGGCATTAATGCCGCTTTGCGCGACTTGGTTCCAAAAGAACTTTCGCTGGCGATCTTTGTCGTGGCGGGCGCACTCTTCGGCGCGGCTATTCCGGCGATTACCGCTTTTGGCATAGCCTTGTGGACAGCCCTTGTGCCAATGCTGCCATATATCGCCGCTGGTGCGGCCTTGGGCGCGGTTGCCTGGGCAATCTGGCAGGCGTGGGAGCCGCTCGGCGACTTGTTTGGTAACACCTGGACAGCGGCGGTGGCCTATACACAGCAAAAGTGGGCGGAATTAAAAGCCCTGGTGTTTAATGGCGTAGCAAGCGTCTTCAATGCCGTCATGCCGCTGCTCAACTTGTTTGGCGGCGGGCTTCAGGAAGCGGCCGCAGGCTGGCTGAGCGATGTGACCCAGGGGGCCGCTGATGCCAGCAATGACGCGGCGGCTGCCGCAGAACGGGTGCAGGCGGCGACGGACGGCATCAAGGGCGCCTTTGACGGCGTGAAGGAGAAACTGACAAGCGGCGTGCAAGAACTTCAAAACAGCGCCGGCAAGCTGGACACCACCTTCACCGGCCTTTCCGGCGGCAACACCTCTCAAACGGGAACAATGCCGACTGGGGGCGGCAGTGCCGCTGGCAGCGAGTGGGACAAGCTGGAGAAAAAGGCCGAGCAGGTCAGCAAGGCCATTGAAGACCAGTGGGTGCAGACCACCAAGACGGAACTTGAGCAACTGGAGCTTTGGCGCGCGCAGCAATTGCAGGCGCTGGACGAGACGAAAGAAGCCAATGAAAACTACCAGCGCGACTTGGAGCGGTTAGAAGCGACTTACTCCATTCGCCGCCGCAAGATTATGGTCGACGAGCAGAAGAAACGCAACAGCATCTGGGATCAGGCGGCTGACGCGGCAAGGGCGTTGCAAACAAAGCTTGGCGCGATTGGCTTGACGGGCGTGGTTAAGCAGAAATTTGACATTGAAACCGATGCGGCTTCGCAAATAGATGCCATTAGCCGTAAGTACCGCGACTGGGAAATGGAATACGCGGCCGCAACAAAAGAGCAGCAAGCGGAGTTTCGCAAAGCCTGGCAGGAAAACGGCATCCAGTTTGCCATCACAGAAAACGGCATGGTCAGCCTCTCCAAACAGGTGGCGGCGGAGCAAGTTGCGGTCGAACAAGAAAAAAACCAAAAACTCAAAGACCTGCACTACGAGCGGGTGAAGGTTCAAGAAGACCTGGACAAGGCCCGTGAAGAAGGCGACGTTGCTCGCTACCAGGCCTTGCTTGATACGAAACAAGCCCTGTTTGCGCAGGATCTGGCCGGCCGGCAAAAATTCATCGACGCTTATTATGAAGTGTGGAAAGGTTCGCATCAGTCGGCTATGGAGATTATGGCCGAGATGATGTCCGGCATGTATAACGGGCTGCAAGGCTTCTTTTCCGACGTTATAATGGGGACGAAATCGATTGGCGAGGCGTGGAGCGAGCTTGGACGCAGCATCATCAAGATTATCGCCGATATTGCCGCCAAGTGGCTTGCAAGCCGCATTACCCTGATGCTGGGGAGCGTCTTTGGCAAAGTGGGCGGCAATACCGACCAAGATAGCGGCAGTTCTTTTTCGTACACCAGCCAA
>JAJUGR010000009.1 GCA_029265905.1 Sporomusaceae bacterium
GTGCTGAAGGGGCCGAAATCCTTCCTGTTCGAAGCGTTGCAGGGGCTTTCGAGTGCGCTGGCGTAGCGGTACGGTACCTTTACTCGTTCTTTGGCGCGGTCGCTTCTTCTTAAAAAACCACAACAGTGCCTTGACACTATCCCTCCCGGGGCTTGCGTTGACAAGCTTTATTCGTCATATTATAATGAAAATCGTACATCTGATGAAGCAGAATAGTAGGCCTGCCTCCATGTTACAGAAAGTTGGCGGTTGATGCAAGCCAGTCGTGACGCAGGTTGAACTCGCTGTGGAAGAGCGGTTGCGAAGCATGCTAGCAATCGACGCGAAACTGGCGTTAACAGTGAAAGGTGGACAATTGCGCAGGCGGTTGTCAAACAGGGTGGTACCGCGAGCCAATGACTCGTCCCTGGCGTTTTTTCGCCATGGGACTTTTTTATTTGCCGGTTACAGCTTGTTGATGGAAGATAAGGCAGGGGGTTGAAAAATATAATGGCAGAACTTAACGAGCGTTATCAAGCGCAGGATATCGAAGAACGGTGGCAGCAGCGCTGGGAAGCGGACAAGGCTTTCGCCACGCAAATGAACCGCCAGCGGCCGGAATATTATGTGCTGGAAATGTTCCCGTATCCGTCCGGCAATCTGCACATGGGGCATGTGCGCAACTATTCGATCGGCGACGTCATTGCCCGGTTCCGGAACATGCAGGGCTATAACGTGCTTCACCCCATGGGCTGGGATGCATTCGGCATGCCGGCGGAAAATGCGGCTATTAAGCATGGCATCCATCCGGCCGACTGGACGTGGGACAATATCAGCAACATGCGTCGCCAGCAAAAGGCGCTGGGGCTCTCCTACGACTGGGACCGGGAGATTGCAACCTGCCATGAAGAATACTATCGCTGGACGCAATGGCTGTTTTTGCTCTTTTACGAACGCGGCCTAGCCTATAAAAAGAAAGCTTCCGTCAATTGGTGCGACTCCTGCGCCACCGTGCTGGCCAATGAGCAGGTCATAGACGGACACTGCTGGCGGTGCGATTCGGAAGTGCGCAAAAAAGACCTCGAACAGTGGTTCTTCCGGATTACGGATTATGCCGACCGCCTCCTGGCCGACCTCGACGACCTCAAAGGCTGGCCGGACCGCGTCAAAACGATGCAGGAAAACTGGATTGGACGCAGCGAAGGTCTGGAATTCAATTTCGACGTTGACGGTTTTGACGAAAAAATTCCTGTTTACACCACAAGGCAGGACACGCTGTGCGGCGTTTCCTACGTCGTCTTGGCGCCGGAACACCCGCTGGTGGAACGGCTGATTGCCGGAACGGAACAGGAAGCCGCTGTCAGGGCGTTTGTTGAAACGGTCCGTTCGCAGAGTGAAATTGCCCGCACCTCGACCGAGGTTGAAAAAGAAGGCATTTTCACCGGCGCTTACGCCGTTCATCCCTTGACCAAGGCGCTTGTGCCGATCTGGGTTGCCAATTACGTGCTTTATGAATACGGCACCGGGGCCGTTATGGGCGTTCCGGCGCATGACGAGCGCGACTGGCTCTTTGCCGGCAAATACGGCTTGCCGAAGAAAATCGTCGTCTCGCCGGTGGGCGAAACGCTCGAACTTGATGCGATGACCGACGCTTATACCGGCGCGGGCGTGCTGGTCAATTCCGGCCAGTTCGACGGGCTCGACGACGAAACGGCGAAAAAAGCGATTGCCGACTGGATGGAGAAAGAGGGCCGGGGCACGCGGCGGGTCAACTACCGCCTGCGCGACTGGCTGATCAGCCGCCAGCGCTACTGGGGCGCGCCGATTCCGATGATCTACTGCCCGCAGTGCGGCATCGTGCCGGTTCCGAAGGAGCAATTGCCGGTCAAGCTGCCGCGCAATGTCCGTTTTGACCAGTCTAATGTTTCGCCGCTGGCCACGGTTGACGAGTTTGTCAACTGCACCTGCCCCGTCTGCGGTGCCGCCGCCCGGCGCGAAACGGACACGATGGACACGTTCATGTGCTCCTCCTGGTACTACATGCGCTATACGGATCCGCGCAACACGACCGTTCCGTTTGAGGAATCCAAGGTCAACTACTGGATGCCTGTCGACCAGTATATCGGCGGCATCGAACACGCGATTTTGCATTTGCTCTACTCCCGCTTCTTCACCAAAGTGTTGAAGGACGCCGGACTTGTCAACGTCAGCGAGCCGTTCAAAAACCTGCTGACGCAGGGCATGGTGCTCAAAGACGGCTCCAAGATGTCAAAATCGAAGGGCAACGTCGTTTCGCCCGAGGAAATCGTCAGCAAATACGGCGCCGATACGGCCCGCCTGTTTATTTTGTTTGCCGCGCCGCCGGAACGCGACCTGGAATGGAGCGAGCAGGGCGTCGAGGGCGCCTACCGGTTTATCAACCGCGTCTGGCGGATTGCCGCCCACTATCAGCCGACGCTGGCTGAAGCGTCAGCGCCGCTTGACCGGGATGCGCTGGGCGAGGCGGAAAAAACCTTGCGCCGCGTGCTGCACATTACCATTAAGCGCGTGACGGACGATATCGGCAACCGCTTTAACTTCAATACGGCGATCAGCGCCATCATGGAGCTGGTGAACGCCGTTTACGCCTACCGCGATCAGCAGGCCGCGCCGAATGCGCCGCTCATGCAGGAAACCTTCTCCGTCCTGTTGCGCTTGCTGGCCCCCTTCGTTCCGCACGTGGCGGAGGAGCTGTGGAGCCAATTGCTGGTCGAGGGCAGTGTGCACAAGCAGTCCTGGCCGGATTTTGATGCTGAAGCCGTCAAAGTGTCGGAAGTGGAGATCGTCGTGCAGATTAACGGCAAGGTCAGAGAAAAACTGGTGGTGCCGGCCGGCCTCGACGCAAAGAAAATGGAGCAGCTCGTCCTTGAGGATGCCAAGGTCCAGCAACTGACTGCGGGTGCAACAATCGCCAAGGTGGTTTGCGTGCCGGACAAGCTGGTCAACGTGGTCGTCAAGAAAGGCTAAGACAAATGAATACTCGGTTTGGTATAGGCCAAGCCCCTTAAATCCCAGGGACTTCCCTGGGATTTTTCTTTTTGCAGAAAGGAAGCGATGGAGGATGGAGTGGTTAAAGCGGATTCCAAACGGCGTTTGGGGCGTCGCGATTCTTGCCCTGGTCGGGGCGGCTTTTTGGCCGGGGCGCGAAGAAGCGCCGCCGCTTGTGGCTGAGCAGGCGCAGCAGGCGTCAGCCGCGTCGGACAACCGGATCATGGTCCATGTTTCCGGCGAGGTGGTCTGCCCGGGCCTCTATCAAATGCCGCCGAATAGCCGGGCGCAGGATGCCATTGCCATGGCGGGCGGCTTTTTGCCGAGTGCTGACGCCAGCCGGGTCAATATGGCCAAACGCCTCAAAGACGGCATGCAGGTGCGCGTTCCGGCGGCAAAAAGCGCCAAAGCGAAGGCGACGGCTGAACGTGCTGAAGCCGCCGCTGCCGAACGGCCGGCTGCAACCGGCAGTCCGGAGCGCGCGGCCGGCGGGCAGCTTGTTTCGATCAACCAGGCTGATGAAGCGGCTTTGTGCAGCCTGCCCGGCGTTGGGCCGGCGACGGCGCGCAGAATCATCGCCTACCGGACAGAGCGCGGGCCGTTTGGCAAAGTTGACGACCTGCTGAAGGTTCCCGGCATCGGACCCGCCAAGCTAGCAGCGATCAGGCCGCGAGTCACGCTTGAATAAGGGGGTTGCTTCGTGCGCAAATGGGTGATTGCCGGCGGCTGCCTTTTTTGTCTGGCGACGGCGGCCGGCGGCTTTTCTTGGCTTGGCGAGCGCCGCGTGCTGCTGGCGGCGGCCATGGCAGCATTGCTGGCGATGGCGGTTTTACGGTCTGGCGCAGCGCGGCGCCAGACGCTTGTTGCCGCTTGCCTTGTGCTTGGCTTGCTCAACGGGCAGCGGATGATCGATCCGAGGGACCGCTTGGTGGTTGCCGAACAGCAGCCGGCGGCGCTTGTGGGCATCGTCGTGCCGGGCAGTTGGCAGAACGCCGGCGACGGCGTGCGGTTCACACTCGAAACGACCGGCGGCCGGCGCGGACTGGTCCGGGTTTTTTGGCGCAATGGCACGCCGCAGGACGAGCGGCGTTTGCTCGGCGCGCACGTCATGGCGCAAGGCGTGTTGCGTCCGATGAAATATTTTCATAATCCCGGCCTGCTCGACTGGGAGTGGCGGCGCTGGCGCCAGGGCGAGGCGGGAACGCTTGCGATCAAGGCGGCGCCTGCGATATTGCCCGGCGGCGAAGCGCCCGCCTGGCGCGCTTGGCTGTGGGAGCGGCGGCAAGCTTTGAAACAAGAAATCGCCCGCGCCATGCCGCCGGCAGATGCCGCTTTGCTTGAAAACATGCTGTTTGGCGGATACGGCGGACTTGATCCGGAACTCGTCCGCGACTTCACCCGCACCGGCCTCGTGCATATCTTGTCCGTGTCCGGCAGCCATGTGGCCTTGCTGGCCGCCGCCGGCGGCTGGCTGTGCCGCCAGGCCGGCCTGGCCGTTCGGTCCAGTGCGCTTCTCTTGGGCGTGCTTATGTGGGGGTATGTGTTTTTCTGCGGATTGGTCGTGCCCGCTGTCCGTGCTGCGCTGATGGGATCTTTGGTGCTGATCGGCAATCTGCTGGGGCGCGGGCCGGATGCCGTTTTGGGCTTGACGCTGCTGGCGGCTGTGTTTTTAGGGGCAGACCCTTCGCTGGCTGTCGATGTGAGCTTCCTGCTTTCCTTCGGTTCGACGGCCGGCCTGCTGCTGCTGGCGCCCGCGGTTGCCGAACGGCTGAAAGCGTGGCCGCGCCTGGTTTCGCTGCCGCTGGCGGTGGCAATCGGAGCGCAGCTGGCCGTCCTGCCGCTGAGCCTGGCCTTTTCCCACCTGCTTTCGCTCGCTTCGCTGACGGCCAACCTGCTGTTTACGCCGCTTGCGGAAGGCGCTATGGTTGTGGCCCTGACGGGCTTGCTGGCACCGGCTGGCGGTCGGGCGCTGCTGGTGCTGTCGAGCTTGCTGCTTGGCGCGGCCAACCGGGGCGTGGCGTGGCTGTCGGGCCATCCGTTCGCCGTCCTGCCGCTGCGCCATGTGCCCTGGTGGGCGGTCGCCTTGTATTACGCGGGGCTGTTGGCCGGCTTTTATGCCTTGACGGCCGAACAGGAGCCGCAGCGTCGGAAGGCGTGCCAATGGGGCGCGGGCGTCTGCCTGGGGGCGTGGCTGTTTTGCTTGCTGCCGGCGATTGATTCCGGCTTTGCTGTCTATTTTCTCGACGTTGGCCAGGGCAATGCGGCGGTGGTGCTGACACCCGGCGGCAAAACGATTGTAATCGACGCTGGCAGCCGGGAAGCTGGCGACATAGGCCGGCGGGTCGTGTCGCCGGTGCTGTCCGGTTTTGGCCGCCGGACGGTCGATCTCTTGCTGCTGACGCATGGGCACGAGGATCATGCCGGCGGCGCCGTGGCGCTTGCGGCCGACAAGCCGATTGGCGAAGTTTGGTTTCCGGCCAATGACTACGCGCCGCTCCTGGAGCGATTGCTGATCGAGCATCCGCCGCAACGGGTGCGGCCGGTGCGGGGCGGTGAAACGCTTGCCTTAGACGGCGTGACAGTAGACGTATTGCAGGCGGGCGGGGCTGACGACGGCACGGGGGGGAACGAGCATTCCGCCTTCTATTTAATTAGTTACAAGGGGCACCGGTTTTTGTTTACCGGCGATGCGCCGGCCCAGCAGGAATGCGCGGCCGTGCAGCGCAATTTGCCCGTCGAGGTGCTGCAGGTGGCGCACCACGGTTCGGACACCTCGAGCGACGCGGCGTTTTTGTCCGCTTGCCAGCCTGCGTGGGCGGTCATCTCCGTGGGGCGCGACAACCGGTTTGGACATCCTTCGCCAGCGGCGCTTGAGCGCCTAAACAAGCAGGGGTGCCGCATCTTGCGCACCGACCGGCAGGGCGCGATTTCGTTTGAGGAGCAAGGCGACCGGCTGCTGGTGAAAACCTGGCGCTGATTAGAGGCATAGCCAGGCGCGGCCGCACTTGGTATAATGTTCGTTAGGGATGCAAAAAGGAGCGGGTAACGATGGAACTGCAAGCGGAAATGGTGCTGCAACAGCTGCAGGAGGGGAAGAAACCTTCCTTGCTGTTGGTTGTCGGGGAAGAGCCCTATTACCGCCAAAAAATAGAAAAGGCTTTTCGCCGGGCTGTATACGGCTCCGTGGAGTCCCCGTTCGGCTTGCTGGTCTTATCCGGTGCGCCGACTTTGGAGGAGGTGCGCCAGGGGATCGAATCGTATGCTTTTGACGGGTTGGACAACTTGGTTGTGGTGCGGGACTGTCTGTGGTTTAAGGGCAAGAAAGCCGGTTCGGACAGCGACAAGGAGACGGCGGAAAAAGAAAAAAACCGCCAATTGGCGGCGGTGCTGACGGCGGTTCCGGAAAACAGCCATGTTTTATTATTGGCCCCGCAGGCGGACAAGCGGACGGTGTTGTTTAAAGCCTGCCGGGAAGCGGGGTGGGTGACGGAAAGCCAGCCGCTGAAATCCTACGAGGCGGCCGCCTGGCTGGAGCAGGCCTTGCGTGGGCAAGGCCTGCGTTTGAGTGCGGAGGCCCGCGCGCTGGTAGAAGAACGCTTGTCCATGGTGGAGCAGGTCTCCTGCGCTTTGCTGGAAGCGGAAATCGAAAAATGGCGGCTCTTTTTGCAGGGGCGCACCACAATCTCCCGGGATGATCTGGAATTGATTTTTGGCCAACTGCCGGAAACTTCCGGCTTCCGCTTGCTCGATGCGCTGGGCGAGCGACGGCTGGCAGACGCGTTTCAGTTGCTGCGCCAACAGCTCAAACAAGGCGATGATGCGATGGCGATGGCCGGTTTGCTGGCCTTTTACCTGCGGCGGCTGCTGCAAGCCAAGCAGTGCCGGGGGGCGAGGGAAGCCGCCGCCACCTTTCGTTTGCCGAACTTTGTCGCGGAGCGGCTGCTGAAGCAGGCGGCCGGCTTTGACACGCGCGCCCTGGAGGCGGCGCTTGCCGCTTTAGGCGACTGGAACGCGGCGGTGCGCCGGGGCGGGCCGCAGTTGGTCGGTCTGGAAGACATTTTGCTGCAGCTCATGCTTGGCGACAAAAAGAAAAAAGCCCTGCTCAGCCATCGCTGAGCAGGGTTACTGGTTATTGCGCCAGTTTGTTGAGCCGTTTTGCAAGACGGGATTTCTTGCGCGCAGCTGCATTTTTATGAATGACACCTTTACGGGCAGCTTTATCGATCACGCTGGATGCTTTGACAAGGAGGGTCTTGGCTTCCTCAGCGTTACCGCCTTCAACTTGATCCAACAAACGACGGGCTGCACTGCGTACAGATGTACGAATCGGGAAGTTGCGGGCGCGACGTTCGGCATCCGTTTTGACGCTGCGGATAGACGATTTGATGTTCGGCAAAGTGTTCACCTCCTTAATTTTTTATACTACCTAGCTATTTTAGCACGACATTCCTATTTGTGCAAGCCGTTTTTCGGCAAGTTTTGCAGCTGCGCTTGCGGCATTTCCCGGACGAATGCTATAATAATTTATCATCTTTAATGGAGAGAGGTTCAATGGCATGGAACAACGCATGACACGTAATTTTTCGATTATTGCCCATATCGACCATGGGAAGTCTACTTTGGCCGACCGGTTGATTGAGGATACAGGCACTCTCTCCAGCCGTGAAATGGAGAATCAGGTGCTCGACCAACTCGATTTGGAGCGCGAGCGGGGCATTACGATCAAGGCCCAGGCGGTCCGCCTGGATTATGCGGCGAAAGACGGCAATACCTATCGCCTGAATTTGATTGACACGCCGGGACACGTCGACTTCACATACGAAGTTTCCCGGGCTTTGGCGGCCTGCGAGGGCGCGCTTTTGGTTGTTGACGCTACGCAGGGGATTGAGGCGCAGACGCTGGCCAACGTTTATCTGGCCTTGGAGCACGACCTGGAAATCATTCCCGTTATCAACAAGATCGACTTGCCGAGCGCCGATCCGGAACGGGTGCGCCGCGAGGTGGAAGAAGTCATCGGCATCGACGCTTCGGAGGCCATTTTGGTCAGCGCCAAAACCGGCGTTGGCATCCAGGATGTGCTGGAGGCGATTGCGCATCGGGTGCCGGCGCCGTCCGGCGATGAAAATGCGCCGCTTCGGGCGCTGGTGTTTGACTCGTATTTTGATCCTTACAAGGGCGTCATTTTGTACGTCCGCGTGGTCGACGGCGCGATCCGCAAGGGCATGAAAATCCGCATGATGGCGACCAACAAGGATTTTGAGGTGACGGATGTCGGGGTGTTCCGTCCGCAGCTGACAGCGGTTAACGAGCTGGAGACCGGGCAGGTCGGCTTTTTTGCCGCAGCGATCAAGAACGTGAAAGACGCGCGGGTTGGCGACACGGTGACGGATGCCACCCGTCCGGCGGCGGCAAGCTTGCCCGGCTACCGCAAGGTGACGCCGATGGTTTTCTGCGGGCTTTACCCGGTGGAAAATTCCGAGTACGACGCGCTGCGCGACGCCCTGGAAAAGCTCCAGTTGAACGACGCCTCGCTCGTGTTTGAACCGGAAACCTCCGTTGCGCTTGGGTTTGGCTTCCGCTGCGGCTTTTTGGGCCTCTTGCACATGGAGGTCATCAAGGAGCGCTTAGAGCGCGAGTACGACTTGGCGCTGTTGACGACAGCGCCGAACGTCATTTACCACGTCTACCTGACAAACGGCGAAAGAATTGAGATTCACAACCCGTCCGACATGCCGGATTCGACGGTGATTGACCGGGTTGAGGAGCCTTACGTGAAAGCGACAGTTATTGTGCCGAAAGAATACGTCGGCGCCGTCATGGAGCTGTCCCAGGAAAAGCGCGGCGAGTACGACACCATGACTTATCTGGATGTGTCGCGCGTGATGCTGACGTATCAACTGCCGCTCAGCGAAATCATTTATGACTACTTTGACCGGCTGAAGTCGGCGACGCGCGGCTACGCCTCGCTTGACTACGAGTTGAGCGGCTACCGGGCGTCAAACTTGGTGAAGCTCGACATCTTGCTCAACGGCGAGCCTGTCGACGCCTTGTCAGCCATTGTCCATCGCGACAAGGCCGCCTACCGCGGCCGCCAGCTTGCCGAGAAGCTGCGCGGCATTATTCCCCGCCAGATGTTCGAAATTCCGATCCAGGCGGCGATCGGCAACAAGGTCATCGCCCGCGAGACGGTCAAGGCAATGCGCAAGGACGTCTTGGCCAAGTGCTATGGCGGCGACATTTCCCGCAAGCGCAAGCTGCTGGAGAAGCAAAAAGAAGGCAAAAAGCGCATGAAGCAGGTGGGCAGCGTTGAATTGCCGCAGGAAGCCTTTATGGCGATCCTGAAAATGGATTAAGCGCCATGCGGGGCGGACTTTATATCCACATTCCGTTTTGCGTGCAAAAATGCTTATATTGCGACTTTCCCTCGGTGGCGGGGGCGGTCGAAACCCAGGGGGCAGCTTATGTGGCTGCCCTTGTTCGTCAGGTCCAGGTGTGGCGCCGACGGTTTCCGGCCTTCGTGCCGGAGACAATCTATATCGGCGGCGGCACGCCCAGCTTGCTGACGGCCGAGCAGCTGGCCGCTCTGGTTGGCGCGCTGGAACAAGCCGGGTGGTGGCAGCCGGCCGTGGAACGCTCAATTGAAGCGAACCCGGGAACCGTGACGCTCGAAAAGCTGCAGGCGATGCAAACGCTGGGCTTAAACCGCATCAGTTTTGGCGTGCAAAGCTTTTCCGATGTGCTGCTGCGGGAAATCGGCCGCGCCCATACGGCGGCACAGGCCGCCGAAGCGGTTGATTTAGCGGCGCAAGCAGGCTTTCGGCGGATCAACCTCGACTTGATGTATGGCTTGCCAGGGCAGAGTACGGACGACTGGGCCGAAACGCTGGCGCAAGCCGTCCGGCAGCCGGTGGAGCACCTATCCGCCTACGCGCTGACCGTTGAGGAAGGGACGCCGCTCGCCCGGCGGGAGGCGTCCTGCCCCGATTACCTGCCGGACGATGAAACCGTCGCCGCCATGCAGGCGATGACGCTGTCCGCCTTGCCGGCGGCCGGCTTTGCCCGCTATGAAATTGCCAATTTTGCCAAACCCGGCGCCGCTTGCCTCCATAATATCGGCTACTGGCGCTACCGGCCCTATTTGGGCTTGGGGGCGGCGGCAGTTTCAACTTGCCGCGGCCGGCGCTGGCGCACGACGCAAGCGCTGGATGCGTATGTGGCCGATGCGGCCGCGGGGCGCTTTGCCGCTTGCGAAGCGGAAATCCTGCCGGCGGGGGTGCGGCTCGGCGAGTTCGTTTTTTTAGGCTTGCGGATGGTGGAGGGCATTTCGCTGCGGACGGTAAACCGGCGCTTCGCCATTCATTTTCAAACGATGTTTGCCGAACAGATAAATTACCTGCGGCAGCGCGGCTGGGCCGAATTGGACAAAACGCATTTTCGCCTGACGCAAGAGGGCATGAGATGGGGCAATCAGGCCTTTTCGCTGTTCTTGCCGGACTGATTCCTCTTGACAGGCGGCTAGCTGTGGTGGTATTTTTTTAATAGGTGTTAGCACTCCTTGATGTTGAGTGCTAACAGCTTTCCGCAGGAGGGAAGAAAAATGCTGACTGAAAGACGCCAAAATATTCTTCGGCTGATCATTGAGGACTATGTCGCTTCGGCCGAACCGGTCGGTTCGCGGGCGCTGGTGCGCAAAAATGCGCTGGGCCTGAGTCCGGCGACGATTCGCAATGAAATGGCCGACTTGGAGATTTTAGGGTATCTGGAACAGCCGCATACGTCGGCCGGACGCGTGCCTTCGGCAAAGGGCTACCGACTATACGTCGACAGCCTGCTGTCCCCCGAACAACTGTCGGAGAAGGATGTTTCGCTGATCGAGCATTGGTACCAGTCAAAAACGCAACGTCTTGACGACGTTTTTCGCCTCACTGCCAAAATTTTATCCCGCATAACGCGCAACCTGTCGTTTGTGTTGACGCAGGCGCATCAAGAACGCGTTTTCCGCTATATGAAGTTTCTGCCCCTCGACGAGCAGCGCGCGATTTTAGTGCTGGTAACCGATTCCGGGGTGGTCGAAAACCGCGTGTTTCGCTTGCCGCCGGGCGTGATCTGGGAGGAACTCGAGCAGGTGGCCGAGCGGCTCTCCAACCGGTTGGCGGGTGTTTCCCTGACCAATCTGGACGAGCGCGTCCTGCAGGAGGTGCGAGAGGCCATCGTTCAAAACGCCGCCTTGTACGCCGATACGGTCGCCATGCTGCGCGAGACGCAAAGCGCCAGCAAGCGAGAGCAGCTCTATCTTGGCGGCGCCACCCATCTGCTGAACCAGCCCGAGTTCCGGGACTTGGAGAAGGCACGTGGGTTATTGTCCGTTATTGAGGAAGAGCGGCTGGTGCGCGATTTGCTGCAGGTGCAAAAAGACGATGGCGTGTTCGTAACCATCGGCGAGGAAAATAAATTCAGCGGCATTCAGGACTGCAGCATGATTCAGGCTACCTACCGGCTGGATGGCAAGACGGTGGGCACGCTGGCCGTGCTTGGACCGACGCGCATGGAATATGCCAAGATCATTTCCGTGGTGAATTTTTTGCACCATTATTTAAAGGGCGTAGTGGAACAAAACAACGAGCGTTAACTTGCCGTGGCAATGTCAGGCGTTTTGCGCGCCTGACATTGATTAATATGAATGATGGGGTGACATGATGCAGCAAGAGGACCAGAATAAGCCCGTTGACGAGCAGCAAGTGCCGGCGGATGACGCCGAGGCGCAAGCTGAGACTGGCGAGGCAATGCCCAGCGAAGAGGTTGCTGAAATCGTAAAAGCTATGGAAGAAAAGCAAAAGACAATTGAAGAATTGCAGCAGCGGCTGCAACGCTTGCAGGCCGATTTTGACAACTTCCGTCGCCGGACGCAAAAAGAACGCGAGGAATTAGGCGCGTTTGTTGCCGGTGACGTAGTGTTGCGCTTTTTGCCGGTTGTTGATAATATGACGAGGGCGCTTGATGCGCAAAAAAACCAGGATCCGGAGGCGCTTCGGCAGGGGGTGGAGATGATCTACCGCCAATTGCTGCAAGGCTTGGAGCAGCTGGGCGTCGAAGCGGTTGAAGCGCAAGCCGGCACAGTCTTTGACCCGGTTTGCCACGAAGCGGTCATGATGGTGGAAAACCCCGAACTGCCCGACAATAGCGTCGAGATGGTGTTCGAAACGGGCTACCGCCTGAAAGAACGCGTCCTGCGTCCGGCCAAGGTGCGCGTAAATCGCTGCAGCGGTGATTAAGGCTTGTTCTTTGCAGTTAGCAAGATGTAAATAGCACTTTGCAATTTTAAGGGAGGAAGAAAAATGGGTAAAGTAATTGGTATTGACTTGGGCACGACCAACTCGTGCGTTGCTGTTATGGAAGGCGGCGAACCTACTGTTATCGCTAACGCCGAAGGCGGCAGAACGACCCCGTCGGTTGTTGGTTTTTCGAAAACAGGGGAGCGCCTTGTCGGCCAACTGGCTAAACGCCAGGCCGTTTCCAATCCGGAAGGCACGATTAGCTCGATTAAGCGGTATATGGGCACTGACCACCGCGTTAAAGTAGAAGGCAAGGAATATTCGCCGCAGGAAATTTCGGCGATGATCCTGCAAAAGCTCAAGGAAGACGCTGAACGCTATTTGGGCGAAACGGTAACCCAAGCCGTTATTACCGTTCCGGCTTATTTCACCGACGCACAACGCCAGGCAACCAAGGACGCCGGCAAAATCGCCGGGTTGGAAGTGCTGCGCATTATCAACGAGCCGACGGCTGCTGCTTTGGCTTACGGCATCGACAAGAGCGACGACCACACCATTTTGGTGTTCGACTTGGGCGGCGGCACATTTGACGTGTCCATCCTCGAATTGGGCGACGGCGTGTTTGAAGTTAAAGCGACCAGCGGCAACAACCGCTTGGGCGGCGACGACTTCGACAACCGCATTGTCAAATGGCTGACGGAAAGCTTCAAGCAGGAGACAGGCATCGACCTGAGCAAAGACCGCATGGCGATGCAGCGCCTGCAGGAAGCAGCGGAAAAAGCGAAAATCGAGCTGTCCGGCGTGCTGTCCACCAACATCAACCTCCCGTTCATCACGGCTGATGCCAATGGCCCCAAACACATGGACATCAACCTGACCCGGGCCAAATTTGAGGAATTGACGCAGGATTTGGTGGAAATGACCATGGCCCCGACGCGCCAGGCCCTTGCCGATGCCGGCCTATCGCCGCAGGACATCGACCGCGTCATTCTTGTCGGCGGCTCCACACGCATCCCGGCCGTGCAGGAAGCGATCAAACGCTTCATTAACAAAGAGCCGCACCGTGGTGTGAATCCGGATGAATGCGTGGCGATCGGCGCCGCCATCCAGGCCGGCGTACTGGTTGGCGAAGTCAAGGACGTATTGCTCCTTGACGTTACGCCGCTGTCGCTGGGCATTGAAACGCTGGGCGGCGTGTTCACGAAAATTATCGAGCGCAACACGACGATTCCGACCTCCAAAAAGCAGATTTTCTCGACGGCGGCGGACAACCAGACGTCCGTCGACGTGCACGTGCTGCAGGGCGAGCGTGAAATGGCCGCCAGCAACAAAACGCTGGGGCGTTTCGAGCTCAGCGGCATTCCTCCCGCACCGCGCGGCGTGCCGAAAATCGAAGTTGCTTTTGACATCGACTCCAACGGCATCGTCAACGTGTCGGCAAAAGATTTGGGCACCGGCAAAGAACAAAAAATCACGATCCGTTCGTCCAGCGGCTTGGACAAGGACGAAATCGAGCGCATGGTGAAAGAAGCGGAAGCCAATGCGGCTGACGACAAAAAACGCCGCGAGGCGGTTGAAGTGCGCAACAACGCCGACTCCCTTGTTTACCAGGCTGAAAAGGCGATGAAAGACGCCGAAGGCAAAGCGGACGCGGCCCTGATCGAAAAAGTCAAGGTGGCCGCCGACAAGCTCAAGGAAACGCTCAAGGGCGAAGATGTCGAGCAAATCAAGGCGGACGCGGAAGCGCTGACGAACCCATTGTATGAGCTGTCCGCAGCCCTGTATAAAGATGCGGAAGCGGCCGGCGCCGGCGAGGCGGCCGGCGGGGAAGCGGCGCCCAAGAAGAAGCAGGACAACGTTGTCGATGCAGAAGTCGTTGATGAAGACAAGAAATAATGACGGGATGGTGTGACGGTTGAGCAAGCGCGATTACTACGAAGTGCTCGGCGTGTCCCGGAATGCTTCGGAAGACGAAATAAAAAAAGCCTACCGCAAGCTGGCGCGTAAGTACCATCCGGATGTGAACCGGGAAAATAAAGACGAGGCTGAAGAGAAATTCAAGGAAGTGTCGGAGGCCTATGAGGTCTTGTCTGATGCCAGCAAAAAAGCGCAGTACGACCAGTTCGGCCATGCTGCCTTTGATCCGGCGCAGGGCGGCGGATCAAACGGCTACGGTTTCGGCGGTGGCGGCTACGGCGGTTTCGGCGGCGGCTTTGATGTCGGTGACATTTTTGAAAGCTTCTTCGGCGGCGGGGCGCGCGGCGGACGCCGCCCCGGGCCGGAGCGGGGCGATGACCTGCGCTATGATTTGAAGATTTCCTTTGAAGAGGCCGCGTTCGGCGTCGAAAAGGAGATTGAGATCAACCGCGACGAGCAGTGCGACGCTTGCCATGGAACGGGCGCCGAGCCCGGCACCCACGTCGATACTTGTCCGGATTGCCACGGCACGGGACAGGTGCAGGTTGCGCAGCAGACGATTCTGGGCCGGATGATGAGTGTTCGCCCGTGCCCGCGCTGCGGCGCTACCGGCAAGATCATCAAGACGCCTTGCAAGAAATGCGGCGGCAAGGGCCACCAACGCAAACGGAAAAAACTGACGGTGAAAATTCCGGCCGGCGTTGATGAAGGCTCGCGCTTGCGCGTGGCCGGCGAAGGCCAGGCTGGTGAGCGCGGCGGCCCGTCCGGCGATTTGTACGTATATTTGTTTGTCAAAGAGCATCCGCTCTTTGAGCGCGACGGCAATGACGTGCTTTGCGAAGTGCCGATCAGCATCGTACAGGCCACCTTGGGCGCGGACATTGAAGTCCCCACCCTGGATGGGCGGCTGACCTTCCGGGTGCCGGAAGGGACGCAGCCGGGCACGGTGTTCCGCCTGCGCGACAAGGGCATTCCCTCCTTGCGCGGCGGCGGCCGCGGCGACCAACTGGTGCGCGTCAAGGTCGTCGTGCCGAAGAAGCTGAGCGACAAGCAAAAAGATCTGCTGAAGACCTTTGCGCATGAAACGGGTGAAAACATCAACCCGGAAGAAAAAGGTTTTTTAAAAAAGGTGAAGAACTTATTCGGTGTATGAAAGAGTAGGGAGGAGGGCGATGCTCGTGAAGTGGATGGAAATGAGCGTAATGGTGGGGCACGAAGCGACGGAAGCAACGGCGAACATTTTCCACGAAGCCGGCGCCGGCGGCGTGGTCATTGAAGACCCGCTGCTGATCAACTCCTATCGCAGTTCGGGCGCGTGGGATTATTGCGATATCCCTGAGGCGGCCGACACGGAAACGGTTACTGTGAAGGCTTATTTGCCGGTTGACGATCGCCTTGATGCCAGCATTGCGGAAATTGAACAGTCCTTGCGATCGCTGTCCTCTCGCCTGGAAAATGCAAAACCATGTGGTCCGCTGCGCTTGCGCGAAGTGCAGGAAGATGATTGGGCAAACGCGTGGAAACAGTATTTCCACCCGACGCGCATCGGCAATAACCTGGTTATTAAGCCGAGCTGGGAGGAGTATGAGCCGTTGCCTGACGACCTGGTCTTGGAAATCGATCCCGGCATGGCGTTTGGCACGGGCACGCACAATACGACCGTGCTTTGCATGGAAGAGCTGGAGCAGCTTGTCCGTCCGGGTATGCAGGTGTTTGACATTGGCACCGGTTCGGGGATTTTGTCTCTGGCGGCCGCCAAATTGGGGGCGGCTAGCGTGCGGGCGGTCGACCTCGATCCGACGGCCGTACGGGTGGCAACGGAAAATGTCCGGGACAACGGCTTGGAGTCCGTCATTTCTGTCCGGCAAGGCGACTTGCTGATGGGAACGGAAGGGACAGCCGACCTCATTGTTGCCAACATCATCGCCAGCGTCATCTTGATGCTGCTGCCGGATGTGCCAGCCCGCTTGAACAAAGGCGGCTTTTTTGTGGCCAGCGGCATCATATCGGAACGGTTAGGTGAAATCACCCACGCCGCCCGTGAATACGGGCTGGTTGTGGATCGTGTCGTGGAGCGTGACGGCTGGGCTGTCGTCGTTGCACACAAGGAGGAAGACTGAATTGCCGCGTTTTTTTGTTGAACGAACAAGTGAACAGACAGCGGTTATCAGCGGGACGGATGCGCATCATTTGCGTTCCGTCCTGCGTCTGCGTCCGGGCGACGCTCTGACCGTCATCGACGAACGGCAACAGGCCTTCCAGGCCGAACTGACGGCTTATGAAGCGGATCGCGCTTTGGTGCGGCTGGTGGCGCCGGAGGCCATTGAGCGGGAGGCGGAAGTGGCGGTTTATCTGGTGCAGGGCCTGGCCAAAGGCGAAAAGATGGAATGGATCATTCAAAAGGCGGTTGAGCTTGGCGCGGCCGGGGTTATCCCGCTTAGCGCCAGCCGCAGCGTCGTGAAGTTGTCGGCGGACAAGGAAAAGGTCCGTCAGCAGCGCTGGCAGCGGATTGCCGGCGAGGCGGCCAAGCAGTGCTGCCGCTTGCTGGTGCCGGAGGTGTTTCCGGTTGCGAAGCTGGCCGAGGTGCAGGCTTTGCTGCCGGTTGGCTGCCTTTGCCTCCTGTGCGACGAAGCGGCGGCCCAGGGCGAAACGCTGCCAGGCTTAAAACAGGTTTTGCGCCGCGCGGACGCACCTCCGCCGGCTGTTGCGCTGTTTATCGGCCCGGAGGGCGGATTTACGCGCAAGGAGGTAGCGGCGGCCGCCGCCTTTGGGGCAAAGCGCGTCTCGCTGGGGCCGCGCGTCCTGCGGACGGAAACGGCCGCCGTCGCTGCCGTGACGATTGTGATGTATGAGTTGGCGGACGTGGGAGGAGAAGCATGAACCCTGCTTGGAGAGTAGCTTTTTATACGCTCGGCTGCAAGGTGAACCAGTCGGACACCGCGGCGATGGAAGCGATGTTCCGCGCAGCAGGGCACTCGATCGTGCCAGCGGAAGAGGCAGCCGACGTCTACGTGATCAATACCTGCGTGGTGACAAACGTAGGGCAAAAGAAATCGCGGCAGATGATTCGGCGTCTGGTGCGGGAGCATCCGGCCGCGTTGGTCGTTGTGACGGGCTGCTATCCACAGACGGCCGCGGAAGAGGTGCGCCAGATTCCGGGCGTCGGTCTGATTGTCGGCAACCAGCACCGCCCGCAACTGCTCGCCTTGGTGGCGGCGGCGAAGGCCGGCGGCCAGCCGGTGTCGGCGGTTGACAAGATCACCCAGGCGCGCGAGTTCGAAGATCTGCCCATCGCGGCTTTGAGCAGCCGTACACGGGCTTTTTTAAAAATTCAGGAGGGCTGCCAGCAGTATTGCTCGTACTGCATTATTCCTTATGCCCGCGGCCCTTACCGTTCCCGTCCGCTTGACAGCATCCGCCGCGAGGTGGAAAAACTGGCGGCGGCCGGCTTCCAGGAAATTGTCCTCCTGGGCATCCATCTTGGCGCCTATGGCCGCGATCTGCCGGGGGTTACGCTTTTAGATGCCGTAAAAACGGCGCTGTCCGTACCTAATTTCGCCCGCTTGCGCTTGGGCTCGCTTGAGTCGGTGGAGGTAGAAGCCGGGCTGCTGGAATTAATGCGCGACGAGCCGCGCCTGTGCCGGCATCTTCACCTGCCCTTGCAGGCGGCGGACGACAGCGTGCTGCAGCGAATGAACCGCCCGTACCAGGCGGCGGACTTTGACCGGCTGCTGGCGGCGGCGCATCGCCTGGTGCCGGGGTTGGCGGTCACGACCGACGTTATTGTCGGATTCCCCGGCGAAACGGACGAACAGTTTGAGCGGGCGCGGCAAACGATTGCCGCCTGGCCGCTGGCCGGACTGCACGTTTTCCCCTACTCGCCGCGTCAGGGAACGCCGGCGGCCGCGTGGCCGGAGCAGGTGCCGGAGGCAGTCAAGAAAGCCCGCGCCCACGCCTTGTCGGAAGTGGACCGGCAATTGCGCGCGCGCTTCCACCAGTCGCTGGTCGGTACAACGCAGCGCGTGTTGTTTGAAACGCAGGGGGCGGACGGCTTGATCGAAGGCTTAACCGACAACTATGTGCGCGTGATGGCGGTCGGTGATGAAGCGTGCCTGGGGCGCCTTGTGGACGTTGCCATTCAATCGGCTAATGCTGAATTTGCGTTTGGGGTTATTTCCCAACAATAGTTGCCGCTTCAGCAGGAGTTTTCCCCCGGAGAGCGAATAAAAACCAGATGACACAGCTTTGATCCACACGTATGGAACGAGGGGAGGTGTAGGAATGACGGATTGCCTTTTTTGCCGCATTGCCAATAAAGAAATTCCGGCCACGATTCGCTATGAAGACGACACCTTCCTGGCTTTTGCCGATATTAGCCCGCAGGCTCCCAGCCATACGCTGATAATTCCCAAACGCCATGTGGACAGCCTTTCGGCTGCGACGGACGATGACGAAGCCTTGCTTGGCAAGCTGCTGCTCACAGCGCAGAAGGTTGCCCGCCAGGAAGGCTTGCTGGAAGATGGCTACCGCGTAGTCATCAACACCGGCGAGGCCGGCGGACAGACGGTGCGGCACTTGCATGCGCATCTGCTGGGCGGCCGCGACATGCAATGGCCGCCGGGCTGACAGGTTATAGTTGACAGAAGCACTGCTTTGTCGCTATAATAGACAGGTGTATTAGGTTTGTATATACACTTCCCTAAGGTTGCAGATGAGGGGAGGGATAAAGATGGCAGAAATTAAAGTCGGCAAAAATGAAACACTTGATAGTGCGCTCCGCCGTTTTAAGCGGGCTACGCAAAAAGCCGGCGTCTTGTCCGAAGTCCGGAAACGCGAACACTATGAAAAACCAAGTGTTAAACGTAAGAAAAAATCCGAGGCAGCTCGTAAACGCAAAACCAGATAAGGATTTGGGGGGACGGGTATGTCATTAATGGCACGCTTGACTGACGATATGAAGCAGGCCATGAAAGACAAAGAAGCGGGCAAGTTCCGCTTAGGTGTTATTCGCATGGCGCGTTCGAGCATTAAAAACGCCGAAATCAATGAGCGTCGGGAATTGACCGATGATGAGATTTTGACGATTTTGAGCAAGGAAGTTAAGATGCGCCGCGATGCGGCCTGTGAATTTGAGAAAGCTGGCCGAATGGATTTGGTAAGCGGTGTCGAAGCGGAAGCAGCGATCTTGATGAGTTATCTGCCGGAACAGCTGTCTGCCGAAGAGGTAGAAGCGATCGTGAAGCAGGCGGTTGAGCAAACACAGGCCACGTCCGCTCGTGAGATGGGCAAGGTCATGGCGATTGTCATGCCGCAGGTTAAAGGCCGCGCTGACGGCAAACTCGTCAATGAGATGGTGCGTAAGGCGCTTGGCGCTTAAAGACCGACGGAAGGGAAAGAAGATTCCCTTCCGTTTTCTTTTTGTTTCGAAGGATTTTGACCGGATGGAGAGAATAAAATATAGTAACAAGCGACCCAGGGAGGGTGGTGTACATATGCGGGTGAAAAGAAACGGCTGGCTGCGCAATTGCTTTCTGCCGGTGCTTTTATTTCTAATCAGTGTGCTGCCTGCTGCAAGCGCCGCAGCCGCTGGCGAAAACCCCTCCGACAGCATTGTTTGGGTGGTTGTGCGAGGGGAAATCGATCAAGGCCAGGCGGCGCTTGTCAAACGGGCCATAGAGCAGGCGGATCAAAAGCAAGCTAGAGCGATCGTCATTGAAATGGATACGTTTGGCGGCCTGGTTGATGCCGCTGTGTCGATTCGCGACCTGCTGATCGCCCAGCAGCGGCCGACAGTTTGTTATGTTCGCAACCGCGCCTGGTCGGCAGGCGCGCTGATTGCCATGGCGAGCCAGCATATTTTTATGGCGCCGGGCAGCAGCATCGGTGCGGCGGAGCCAATTCCGGCCACGGAGAAAACGATTGCGGCCGTCAAGGCTGAATTCGCGGCGACGGCCGCGAAAACGGGACGCAACCAGCGGGTGGCGGAGGCGATGGTCGACAAAACGCTTGGCTTCGAACCCTACGCCAAGCCAGGACAGATTTTGGCGCTCACAGACGAGCAGGCAATCAGCGTCGGCTATGCGGCAGCGATTGTGGCGGATCGGGGGCAACTGCTGGGAAAAATGGGGTGGCAGGACGTCTCCGTTGACGAGTTCAACTTAACGCTGGCGGAACGCGGCGTGGCGCTGTTGTCCGATCCTGCAGTCAAAAGCATACTGCTGTCGCTGATTGTACTGGCGTTGATGGCGGAAGTCAAAATGGCCGGCAGCGGCGTCGGGATCGGCATAGCCTTTTTGGGCGCGGCGCTGTTGTTTGGCAGTGAATGGATCAGCGGCACGGGGGGATGGCTGGAGATGCTGCTGTTTTTGGCCGGCGTTATTCTGCTGGGGATTGAAGCGATAGTTCCAGGCTTTGGCTTTTTTGGCGTCAGCGGCATTGTTTGCCTGACGGCGAGCTTTTTCTTCATCCTCGGCGGCAACGCGCAGGCGGTTTTGTGGATGGCGTTCAGCGTGGGGCTGGCCATCATCCTGTTTTTGGTGCTGATGCGTTACCTGCCGAAAAGCAGCCTATGGGACAGGTTTGTTTTACGCGAGGTGGAAGGCCAGCGCGAAGGCTTCAGCTCGGCCAACGACCATCGCCACTTGATCGGCAAGACGGGCGTAGTTGTTTCCAAACTGCGGCCCGCCGGCGTGGTCGAGCTGGACAACCAAAAATACGACGTTGTTTCAGAGGGCGAGTTTGTTGAAGCAGGCACATTGGTGCAGGTTGTGAGCGTTGAGGGCGTGCGCATTGTCGTTCGCGCGGTGCGCACCGAAGAATGGCTGAAATAAAAGGGGGAGAAATTAAATGGCAACAGTATTCGGCAGTTTGTTCTTTCTAGTTCTTGTTATCGTCGGCGTGGTGATCTTCTTGCACTTTGTACCGGTCGGGTTGTGGATATCGGCAATGGCGGCCGGTTCCCACGTTGCCATTTTCACACTGATCGGCATGCGGCTGCGGCGCGTACCGCCGGCGCAGATCGTCATGCCCCTGATCAAAGCCAACAAGGCAGGCTTAGAAATAAATGCAAACCAACTTGAAGCACATTTTTTAGCGGGGGGCAACGTTGACCGGGTGATCGACGCTTTGATCGCGGCCCAGCGCGCAGAAATCCGCCTGACGTTTGAACGTGCCTGTGCGATCGATTTGGCCGGCCGCAACGTCTTGGAAGCCGTACAAATGAGCGTCAATCCGCGCGTCATTGAAACGCCGATTGTTTCGGCCGTGGCCAAAAACGGCATTGAACTCAAGGTGAAAGCGCGTGTTACGGTGCGGGCCAACATCGACCGCTTGGTGGGCGGCGCCGGTGAGGCGACGATCATCGCCCGCGTCGGCGAAGGCATCGTTACGAATGTTGGTTCGGCCCCGGAACACGGCGTGGTATTGGAAAATCCGGACCTGATTTCCCGGACGGTACTGCAAAAAGGGCTTGATGCCGGGACGGCGTTTGAAATTTTATCGATTGATATCGCCGACGTCGACGTGGGACGCAATATCGGCGCCGAACTGATGACAGATCAAGCCGAAGCCGACAAACGCATCGCCCAAGCCAAGGCTGAGGAACGGCGGGCAATGGCGGTGGCAAAAGAGCAGGAAATGCGCGCCTATACGCAAGAGATGCAGGCGAAGGTTGTGGAAGCGCAGGCACAGGTGCCGGAAGCGCTGGCGCAGGCGCTGCGCGAAGGCCGGTTAGGCGTGATGGATTACTATCAGATGAACAACGTGATTGCCGACACGGAAATGCGCAGCAGCTTGGCCGGGACAGGCCAGCCGGCAATAAAACCGCCGGCGTCCGAACCGCCGAAAAAAGGGTGATGAAGGCCTATGGAGGACATTCTCATTGGTTTGCTGTGGATTTTTCTGTTTTTCGGCTTGCCGGAACTGCTGCGCAAGAAACGGCGTCCGCAGGAATATGAGTATCCGACCTTTCCGGATGACGCGCCAACCACAGAAACAATAGAAACCGCGCCGGTTGAACCGGGCATCATCACGGAGGCGCCGTTCATTCCGCCGTCTTGGTCGGAAAAGCCGAAGCTGCGGCTGCCGGAAACAACCGTGCAATTACAGACTGTCGAACCGTCGCCGCCCCAGCTGGAGGAGTTGCGCCGCGGCATGTTGTGGCACGTGGTTTTGTCGCCGCCCGTTGCCGCGCAACGCGGTCGAGGGCGAAAAAATCGGTGTGGCTGGTAAGGGGTGCATGTTTAATGGAAAAGGCAGAGATCAGGATACGCCTGGAAGATGCCCAGGAAGCGGCGGCTGTCTTTGGCCGCAATGACGAGTTCTTGCGGCTGATCGTAGAGCGCTATGCCGCCGCCCGCATTTTGACGCGGGGGGAAGAAATTGTCATTAACGCTGAGCCTCAGGAAGCAGAACGGATTCGCCGTCTGTTCGAGGAACTGCTTTTTTTACACCGGCAGGGCAATATCCTGACCTCCCATGAGGTCACCTATGGCATCCGGATGGTGGAGGAAGGGCGGGCGGAAAGCCTGCACCACATGTTTTCCGACACGGTGCTCGTGACCTACCGCGGCAAGCATGTCAAGTCCAAGACCTTGGGGCAGTGGACTTATCTGAAAGCCATCCAGCAGAACGCCGTCACAATTGGCATCGGGCCTGCCGGCACGGGCAAGACGTACCTGGCCGTCGCTATGGCGGTTTCCTTCTTGAAGCAAAAAGAAGTCGAGCGGATTATTTTGACCCGCCCGGCGGTTGAGGCGGGGGAGAAGCTGGGTTTTTTGCCCGGCGATCTGCAGGAAAAGGTTGACCCGTACTTGCGGCCGCTGTATGATGCCTTGTATGAGCTTATCGGTGCGGAAACGTTCCAAAAATATATGCAAAAAGGGATTATCGAGGTGGCGCCGCTCGCCTACATGCGGGGGCGGACACTAAATGACGCTTTTATTATTTTGGATGAGGCGCAGAACACGACGCCCGAGCAAATGAAGATGTTTTTGACGCGGTTGGGGTTTGGCTCGCGCATGGCGGTAACCGGTGATGTGACGCAGGTAGATCTGCCGCACGGCAAAATGTCCGGACTGAAGCAAGCCGAACAAGTGCTGGCCGGCGTTCCAGGCGTCGCGATTGTGCGCTTTGCCGAAGGTGATGTCGTACGCCATGAATTGGTGGGCAGCATCATCAAGGCGTACGAGCGTTTTGAACAGCAACGGCAATGAAATCATAAAGGGGCGTTTGCTTTGAATATTTGGCTGGAAGATGAGCAAGACAAAGTGCCGGTTACGCCGGTTATTGAAGCATTGATCAACACGGTGCTGGAGGAAACCGCCCGCCGGCATGAACTGTCCGACGAAACGGAGGTCAGCGTCACGCTGGTGGATGATGCGCGGATTCAAGCGATCAACCGCGACTACCGGGGCATTGACCGCCCGACGGATGTCATTTCTTTTGCGCTGGAGGAGGGCGACGAACCGGCGATTATCGGCGGTCCGGCTGAATTGCTGCTGGGGGAAATCGTCATTTCGATGGAGACGGCGCTGCGGCAAGCGGACGACTACGGCCATACGCTAGAGCGGGAAGTCGCTTTTTTGGCGCTGCACGGCATGCTGCATTTGCTGCAGTATGATCACATAACGCCGGAGGACGAGCGGGTTATGCTGGACAAACAGGCAGAAATTTTGACTGCGCTGGGCATTAACCGGGAGTAAGCCGGGAGGAAGGTTATGGATTGCAACAAAAGATGGAGTGATGCAGTTTATCACGCCTGGAACGGAATCTGGTATTGCCTGCGCCGGCAGCGCCATATCCGGGTAGGCGTGCTGGTGAGTCTCGTTGTCATGCTGGCGGCTTGGCATTGCCGCTTCTCCCGCGAGGAATGGGCGTTGCTGCTACTGACGATGACGGTCGTACTGGCGCTGGAGATGGTCAACACGGCGCTGGAAGCGGTTGTTGACATGGTGACGCTGGAGTATCATCAGTTGGCAAAGCTGGCAAAGGATGTCGCGGCGGGAGCGGTGCTGCTCTCGTGTCTGGCGGCGGCCGGCGTGGGCTTTTGCCTGTTTATTCTCAGATGAAAGCGGGTGGCCGCATGGACAAATTGCGCGAGATGGCGCTGGCGGCGCGAGAACAAGCTTATGCCCCCTACTCGGGCTTTCGCGTTGGCGCGGCCCTGGCGGCACAGGACGGCCGGATTTTTGCCGGCGCCAATGTTGAAAACAGTTCCTATGGCCTTACGCTTTGCGCTGAGCGCAGCGCAGTGGCGGCGGCAGTGGCGGCTGGCGCCCGCACTTTTTCCGCCTTATATGTCGTGGCGGATTCCCCCGTGCCGGTGGCGCCGTGCGGCGCGTGCCGGCAGGTGATCGCGGAATTCCACATTCCGCTGGTTATCATGGCGAACTTGGCCGGCGAAGAGCGTCGGAGTTCCTATGCCGAATTACTACCCTACGCTTTTTCGACGGAGATGATGGAAGGAGGAAGAAAATGAGCCAGGAGCAAGAAAAGAAGCCTTTTCGCTCAGGTTTTATTGCGGTGGTCGGCAGGCCGAATGTGGGGAAATCAACCCTCATCAACAGCCTGGTGGGCCAAAAGCTGCTGATTATGTCGGATAAGCCGCAGACGACACGCAATCAATTGCTGTGCATCTTAACGACGGATACGTCGCAAATGTTGTTTTTAGACACGCCGGGTATTCACAAGCCTAAGCACAAGCTGGGTGAATTTATGGTCGCGCAGGCCGAAAAAACGCTGCGTGACGTGGATGTGACGCTGTTTGTCGTCGATGCGACGGAAGAACGGGGACCGGGGGAAAACTTTATCCTCGAGTATCTGGCAAAATCGGAAGTGCCGGTTATTTTAGTGGTGAACAAAATCGATCAGCTTTCGGGTCCGGATGCGGTATTGTCGGTAATCAACCGCTATTCGCATACGATCAATTTCAATGCCGTGGTGCCGATCTCGGCGCTCGAGAAGACGAATCTGAGCAAGCTGCTGGAATTGATTGAAGCCGAGCTGCCGGAGGGGCCGATGTTTTATCCGGCCGACATGGTGACCGATCAACCGGAGCGCTTTGTTGCGGCGGAACTCATCCGCGAAAAGCTGCTTCATGTCATGCGGGATGAAGTGCCGCACGCCATTGCGGTCGAAGTTGACGAGATGAAGACGCGGGAAAACGATGACGTATACATTCGGGCCAATATTTACGTGGAGCGCGAGTCGCAAAAAGGGATCGTCATTGGCGCCGGCGGTAGTGTTTTGAAGGAGGTCGGCCGTCTGGCCCGCCAGGAAATCGAGACGATGCTGGGCAATCGCGTCTACCTTGAGCTGTGGGTCAAGGTGAAGAAGGACTGGCGCAACAAGGACGGCAGCCTGCGTTCCTTTGGGTACGGCGATAAAAAGTAAGTTTTCAGGGCGGGAAGTTTCTGGCTGCTAATCGCGGCAGACAGGCGATTTTTCCGCTCGGTGGGGGAGATGCGTTATCGATACGGCGGCTTATAGTGCGGTGAAGTTGTTGGCGGCCCTGGCCTTGGTCGGGGTGAACGCCTTTTTTGTCATGGCTGAGTTTTCATTAGTTCGCATTCGTAAAACCCGGCTGGAAGAACTGGTGCATCAGGGCAATGGGCGTGCTGCGCTGTCGCTGAAAATGGCGAATGCGCTGGACGCTTATTTGAGCGCGAGCCAGCTGGGCATCACGCTTGCCTCTCTTGCCTTGGGTTGGCTGGGGGAGCCGGCGGTGGCCTCGCTGCTGGAGCCGCTGATCGTAGGCTATATGCAGTTTGTCCCCGGCTGGTTCGTGCAAACGCTTAGCTTTATTGTGAGTTTTACGGTCATTACCTTTTTACATATCGTCTTGGGTGAATTGGTGCCGCGTTCCCTCGCCTTGCAGCGCGTGGAGACGATTGCGCTGTTTAGCGCCTGGCCGTTGTACGCTTTCTACAAGCTGGGCTACCCGGTTATTGTCTTGTTTAATCGTACGGCCAGGATGATGCTGGCGGCGTTAGGCATTGAACCGGCTTCCGAAACGGATATAGCGCATTCCGAGGACGAGCTGCGGATCATTGTCAGCGCTAGTGAGCGGGGCGGCGTGCTGGACCGCATGGAAAGCCGCATGATCGATAATGTGTTTGATTTTGCCGATCGCATGGCGCGGGAAGTAATGGTTCCCCGGCAGGACATGGTCTGCTTGTTTGTCGAGGACAGTTTTGCCGAGAACCTGGAGGTGGTGCGCTCGACCGGGCACACGCGCTACCCGTTGTGCAAGGATGACAAGGACCACGTCCTGGGCATGGTGCATATCCGCGACGTCATGGAGATCCACTGGCGCAAAAAAGAGGCCGCTGCTTCATCTGACTTGGCCGACGTGGTCCGGGAACTGATTGTCGTGCCGGAAGCAATGCCGATTGCCAGCTTGCTGCAACGCATGCAAAAAAAACGCATCCAACTGGCGTTGGTCGCCGATGAATATGGCGGCACGGCGGGGCTGGTGGCGATGGAGGACTTGCTGGAACAAATTGTAGGCGATATTCAAGATGAGTACGATCAGGAAGAAGCAGAAATGACGCGCCTGCCGGACGGTTCATATGAATTTGACGGCATGGTCTTGCTCGACGAGGTGTTTGACCTCTTGCAGATTGACTTGCCGGAACAGGAAGCAGACACCTTGGGCGGTTACGTGTTCGGCCTGTTGGGCCGGCGGCCGGAAATTGGCGACAAGGTGGCGATCGGCGAATATGCCTTTGAAGTGCTGCGGGTGAAGGGGTTCAGGGTTGTGCGGCTTCGGGCTCAACGGCAAGCGCCGCCGACGGGAGCCGAGTGACATGGCTGACGATAAAGGGCTATACCAGGATGAGGCCATTGTCCTGACGGTTAAGGATTGGCAGTGGCAGGACCGCATCGCCATGCTGCTGACAAAAGAAAAAGGCAAGCTGCCGGTGCTGGCCTTTGGCGCCAAGCGGATGCGCCAGTCCTGGAACGCCCAGCTGCAGCCTTTATCCTGCTTGCGGGTGTCCGTTAAGCTCGGCACGCGCATGGCCGTTTTGCGGGCGGCGGAGCGGATTGGCTCACTGCATTTGCCGGACGAGGCGCTGGAAGTAATGGCTTACGGCGCCGTCATGGCCGAGGCGACGGCCGCGCTGCTGCCCGATGAAGAACCGCATCCGGCGGTGTTCGATTTGCTGGCGGCGGCGGTGCCGGCCTTAGTGGCCCGCAATCCGCGCCTGATTGCGCTCACCTATTTAATCCAGATGCTGCGCTTGTGCGGCTACGAACCGGATTATGAACGGTGTGCGCTGTGCCAGCAGCCGGTGGCGGGCAAGGCCTTTCGCCTGGAACCGCTGCAAGGCGGCGTCGTTTGCGGCGCGTGTGAGGCCGGGGTGCCGGCGGAACCGGAAACGGTCGATTTGTTAATGCGCTTGAGCCAGCTCAGCTTTGCCGCCGAGGAAAAATTCACTGTGCGTGGCAAACAGCTGCTGGAGGCGGAGCGGTTTATCTATCGTTTCCTGCAGCTGCAGATGGACAAGCCGCTTCAGTCGCTGCGCTTTTTGCAGCAGCTCGGGCAAACGCTGCTGAAGGGCTGACCTTGACAAGGCGAAGCTTTATTTGCTATAGTCATAAGAGACTTTGTGATGATCCAGACAAGTAGCTGCCCCAAAGCGAGCCGGAGAGGGTGAAAGCCGGCATTGGCAGTGAAGGCACTGGTGAGCAAAAAGACAACTTTATCCGTCAGAGCCGGGCTGGTCTGCCAGCCAAGCAGGGTGGAACCGCGGGAGCATGCTCCCGTCCCTGCAACAGCAATGTTGCAGGGACGGGAGTTTTTTTATGATAAAAAGGAGGAAGACAGCGTGAATTTTCAAGAGATCATTTTGACCTTGCAAACTTTTTGGGCCGGACAAAAATGCGTTTTGGGACAGCCCTACGACATTGAAAAAGGCGCCGGCACCATGAACCCCAACACCTTTTTGCGGGCCTTGGGCCCCGAGCCTTGGAATGTGGCCTACGTTGAGCCGTCCCGCCGCCCGAACGACGGCCGTTACGGCGACAATCCGAACCGCCTGTTCCAGCACCACCAGTTTCAGGTGATCATGAAACCGTCGCCGGCCAACATCCAGGAATTGTACCTGGAAAGCCTGGAAAAACTAGGCATCAATCCGACGGAACACGACATCCGCTTCGTCGAGGACAACTGGGAATCGCCGACGCTCGGCGCCTGGGGCCTGGGCTGGGAAGTTTGGCTAGACGGCATGGAAATTACGCAGTTCACCTATTTCCAGCAGGTTGGCAGCATTGACGTCAAGCCGGTTTCCGTTGAAATCACCTACGGCCTGGAACGGCTGGCCATGTATATCCAGGGCAAGGAAAATGTTTATGATCTGGAGTGGGTTGACGGCGTCACCTACGGCGACGTTTTCCACCGCAATGAAGTGGAACAGTCGGTCTACAATTTTGAACTGGCTGATACGGCGCTCTTGTTCGACCTGTTCGACAAATATGAGAAGGAGGCGCAGCGCATCATCGCGGCAGGCTACGTGCTGCCGGCGTACGACTATGTGTTGAAATGCTCGCACACCTTCAATTTGCTGGACGCGCGGGGCGCCATCAGCGTCAGCGAGCGCACGGGCTTCATTGCGCGGGTGCGCAATATGGCGCGCTTGTGCGCGTCTGCTTATCTTGAACAGCGGGAGCAGCTTGGCTTTCCCATGCTGAAAGGGGGAAAAAAAGCATGAGCGAAGTGTTTTTGCTTGAAATAGGCACGGAAGAAATCCCGGCGCATTTTTTGCCGGGCATTTTGGAGCAGTTGGAAAAAGGCGCGCACGCCTGGTTGGCGGCGACTGGCGTGGAAGGCGCCACCGTCAGGGCGCTCGGGACGCCGCGCCGCATGGCGCTGACGATTGCTAATCTGCCGGCGCGTTTGCCGGACCGCGTGGAAGAAAACCGCGGTCCGTCGGCGGCGGTTGCTTATAACGCCCAAGGCGAACCGACTAAAGCCGGGCAGGGCTTTGCCCGCGGCCAGGGCGTCGCGGTGTCGGATTTGGTCATCCGCGAAGGATATGTATACGCGGTTAAACAAATTGCCGGCGCACAAACCGGTGCCGCTCTGTCCGACTGGCTGGGCAGCCTGCTCGACGGCTTGAATTTCCCCAAGAACATGCGCTGGGGCGATCTGGACGTGCGCTTTGTCCGTCCGATTCGCTGGCTGGTGGCGATGCTCAACGAGGCTGTTCTGCCCTTCACCTATGCGGAAGTGACCGCCGGCAACCTGACGCGGGGCCATCGCTTTTTAAGCGAGGGCGAGATTGTCATTCCCGCAGCGGCTGATTATGAAAGCGTGCTGGCGCAGGCGAGCGTCATTGTCGACCCGGCGCAGCGCAAGCGCCTGATTGTGGCGCAGGTCGCCGCGCTTGCCGAACAAGAAGGCGGACGCGCCCTCATGGACGAAGACCTGCTGGAGGAAGTCATCTACCTGGTTGAATATCCGACCGCCTTGTGCGGCCGGTTTGACGAAACGTTTTTGAACCTGCCCAAGGAAGCGGTCATTACGCCAATGAAAGAACACCAGCGCTATTTTCCGGTCGTGCGGGAAGACGGCTCCTTGCTGCCGCTGTTCATCACCGTGCGCAATGGCGGTACGGCGCACCTTGACGTTGTCGCCCATGGCAATGAACGCGTCTTGCGGGCCCGGTTGAGCGATGCGGCCTTCTTTTACGCCGAGGACAAGAAGCAGCCGCTGGCGGTCAAGGGGGAAAAATTAGCGAACGTCGTCTTCCAGGAAGGCCTCGGCTCGATGCGGGACAAAACGGCTCGCCTGGCGTCGGTTGCCGCCAAGCTCGCCGAACTGGTCGGTGCGGCGGCGGAAAAAGAGGCGGTGGCGCGCACCGCAGCCTTGTCTAAGGCTGACCTGATGACGAACATGGTCAATGAATTCCCGGAATTGCAGGGCATCATGGGGCGGGAGTACGCCTTGCTCAGCGGAGAGGCAGAGGCTGTGGCCCAAGGCATTTACGAGCACTACCTGCCGCGTTTTTCCGGCGACGAGCTGCCGCAGACGACGGCCGGCCGTCTTGTTTCCCTTGCCGACAAACTTGACAACATTGTGGCGACCTTCAGCCGCGGGTTGATTCCCAGCGGTTCGCAGGATCCGTACGCGCTGCGCCGGCAGGCGCAGGGCATCGTCCAGATCCTTGCTGATTCAAAATATCCGCTGACGCTCGACGCGCTGTTTGACATCGCCATGGAGTCCTTGGCGATTGATGCCGATCGGCAAGCGGCGCTCAAGCAGGCGTTGGCTGATTTCTTCGGTTTGCGCATTCGCAACCTGCTGGCGGAAAACGGGACGCGGCATGACTTGCTGGAAGCGGTATTGTCCTCGCCGGCGGTGCTGATTGCCGACATGCTTGCCAGGGCGACAGCGCTGAACGCCTTCTCCGAATTGCCGGCCTGGCCGTCGATTGTGCAAACCTTTACCCGGGTGGCCAACCTGGTCAAAGACGGGGCGGCTGCGCCTGTCCAGGCAGAGCTGTTCGTCCACCCGTCAGAAGGGGCGCTCTATGAAGCGGTCCGGCAGCAACAGCAGAAAGCGGCGGCTTTGCTGGCCGACCGCAATTATGAAGGGCTGCTTGGCCTGACGGCGGAATTGGCCGAGCCGGTCAACGCCCTGTTCGACAACGTCATGATTATGGCGCCTGAGGCAGAGGTTAAGCAAAACCGGCTGGCTTTGCTTGCGTCCGTGCGCGATTTTGCCCTGCAGGTGGCTGATTTGAGCAAGGTTGTCATGGAATAGAAAAAAAGCAGGTGAAATTTTTCATTCACCTGCTTTTTTCTTTGAGCAATATAGTGTATACTAATAAAGTGAGATTGAGGTAAATAACATACAACAATAGCGGAGGGATAGCATGGACAAAGAAAATGCACTGTTGCTCTGGTTTGAAACAATCAACCGTGAAGATGTGGCCATCGTCGGGGGAAAATCAGCATCATTGGGCGAAATGACGTCGAAAACCGCGGTGCCGGTTCCGTACGGATTTGCGACAAGCGCGCATGCCTACCGCTATTTTGTTGAAAAAAGCGGGCTGAACAAAAAAATCGAAGCGCTGCTGGCCGGCCTGACCGACGTGGAAAACGGCCCGATGCTGCGCCAGGTGAGCAAGCAAGTGCGCGAGGCGATCATGGCGGCCCAAATGCCGGACGATCTAGCGGAAGCGATTCGCAACGCCTACCGCGAACTGGGTGAAAAGGTTGGCGAGATGAACCCGTTTGTCGCCGTCCGTTCCAGCGCGACGGCGGAAGATTTGCCCGATGCCAGCTTTGCCGGCCAGCAGGAGAGCTACCTGAACGTTCGCGGCGCCGATGAAGTGATTGATAAAGTGAAAGAGTGCTACGCCTCCACGTTTACTGACCGGGCGGTTTATTACCGGGTGAAAAAGGGCTTTGAACACCTGGACGTTGCCTTGAGCGCCGTCGTGCAAATGATGGTTTTCTCCAAAGCGTCCGGCGTCATGTTCACCGTGGACGTGGCCACCGGCAATGATAAGAATATCATGATTGAAGGCGCCTGGGGCCTTGGCGAATACGTTGTGCAAGGGATCGTGACGCCCGATATTTACCTGGTTGAAAAGCAGTCGCTGTCAATTGTGGAGCAGGTCGTGACTGAAAAGAAGGTGCAGCTTATCCGCATGCCGGGCGGCGGTTGCGAGGATGCGGCTGTGCCGGCGGAATTGGTTCATGCGCCGGTGCTGTCGCCGGGACAGGTGCGCGAACTGGCCGGCTACGCCTTGGCGATTGAAAAGCATTACGGCTGCTACATGGATATTGAGTGGGGCATTGACGAGCGGAACAACAAATTGTGGATTTTGCAGGCGCGCCCGGAAACCGTCTGGTCGCGGCGCAACAAAACAAATGAACAAACCGCAAATAAGGAGGCGCAACCAGTGACAAGCGAACGGCGCGTAGTGGCGAAAGGCCTGCCGGCCAGCCCCGGCAAAGTATCCGGCATTGCCCGTGTTATCCTCGATCCTTCTTTGATCGACACCTTCCATGAGGGTGAAATTTTGATCACCGAAATGACCGCACCGGACTGGGTGCCGGCTATGAAAAAGGCAAAAGCGATTGTCACCGATTCGGGCGGCATGACCTGCCACGCCTCGATCGTCAGCCGCGAACTCGGCATCCCGTGCGTCGTTGGCACGAAGAGCCGGGGAACGGCCGGCACGCTGGCCATTGAAAACGGCACGCCGGTCACGGTTGACGCAACGCACGGCATTGTGTACGCCGGCATTTTGGAAGAGGCGGCGCAAAAGGAACAGCAGCCGGCGCAGCAAGCGGCTGTTGCGGCGGAAGTTTTCCCGGTGACGGGCACGAAGATCTACATGAACCTGGGCGACCCCGATCTGGCGGAAAAATACGGCGTTCTGCCCTGCGACGGCATCGGCTTGATGCGCGAAGAATTTATCTGGACGACCTACATTCACGAGCATCCGCTGCACCTGATTGAAACGGGCCGGGCCGATGTGGTTGTCGACAAGCTGGCCGAAGGCATGCAGAAGGTTTGCCAGGCACTGTCGCCGCGGCCGGTTACGCTGCGCTTCAGCGATTTCAAATCCAGCGAATACCGCGACTTGAAGGGCGGCGATAAGTTTGAGCCGTATGAGCCGAGTGCGCTCCTGGGCTGGCGCGGCGCTTCCCGCTACTATGATCCGAAATATATTGAAGCCTTCCGCCTTGAAATTCAGGCGGTGAAAAAAGTGCGCGAAGAATACGGCTTGAAAAACCTGCATGTCATGATCCCCTTCTGCCGTTCTGTTGACGAAGCGGCCAAGGTTACGGCGATCATGGCGGCGGAGGGCCTGCAAAGAGGGCCTGACTTCAAGGTTTGGCTGATGGCGGAAATCCCCTCCAATATCATTATGGCCGATCAGTTCAACCAGTATGTCGACGGTTATTCCATCGGCTCTAACGACCTGACGATGCTGGTCTTGGGCTGCGACCGCGACAACGACACGGTTTCGCACATCTTTGACGAGCGCAACCTGGCGGTCAAACGGGCGATCCGCCACTTGATCGAGGTGGCGCACAAGGCGGGCAAGACCGTATCGATTTGCGGACAGGCGCCGAGCGTCTATCCGGATTTCACCGAATTTTTGATTCGCAGCGGCATTGACTCCATATCCGTCAACCCCGACATGGTCGGTTTCACCAAAAAGCTGGTGGCGCAAGTTGAACAGCGCGTCATGCTGGAAGCCTTGACCGGCCGCGGCATTGCCGAAAAGGAAGATTACACCTGGTAGCATGAAATGGGAAAATCGTTGCAGGGGCTTCTCTCTGCAACGATTTTTTTAGAAACAGGAGCATTTTTTCGGCAGGCGTATTATAATAAAATAACCGCTTTGGATTACAGGAGAGGGGTGAAGAGCATTTCGCTGTCAACGAGGCAACGCACTATTGTCGATATTGTAAAAAACGAGGGACCCATCACCGGCGAGCAAATCGCCGAGCGGGTTCATGTTACGCGAGCCGCCCTGCGATCTGACCTTGCTATTTTGGTGATGAGCGGCTTGCTCGATGCCAGACCCAAGGTGGGGTATTTCTATACCGGAAAAAATACGCTGGCTTTTTTTACGGAAGAGCTGAAACTGGTGCTTGTGCGGGATATCCAATCCGTACCGGTCGTGTTGCCGGTGACGGCGACGGCCCATGATGCAGCGGTGACGCTGTTTTTGGAAGACGTGGGCACGCTTTTTCTCGTCGAAGGACAGGGAGTCTTGGCCGGCGTTGTTTCACGCAAGGATTTGCTGAAGGCCGCTTTGGGGAAAGGCGGTGATTTGAGCCAGGTGCCGGTCAAAATGGTGATGACGCCGCTGTCCAAACTCATCGTAACCGAGCCGGAAGAATCGGTGGTCACGGCGGCGCGAAAAATCATCGATAACGAGGTCGATGCGCTGCCGGTCGTCCGGCCCTTGGAAAGCGGCGGCCGGGATTATGAGGTTGTCGGGCGGTTAACAAAAACGAACCTGGCGCGGTTGCTGGTCGATCTCGCTGAAGGGAAAAGGGGGTACTCATCATAGCGAACCTGCCAATTATTTATGCCATCTCCGACTCGATCGGCGAAACGGCCGAATCTGTCGCCAAAGCGACGGCCAGCCAGTTTAATTCGGGCAAGTTTGATATTGTTCGTATTCCGTATGTCGATTCGGTGGAGCAAGTGGAAAAAGCCGTGAAAGAGGCGTCTGAGCACCATTCGCTCATTTGCCATACGCTCGTTTCGCCGGACCTGCGGGAGGCGTTCGACCGAATGGCGGCTGAGTACGACGTGGTGGCCGTGGACATTCTAGGCCCGATGCTGCGGGCGGTTCAGGAAGTTTCCGGCCTACAGCCCAAAAACCAGCCGGGCTTGATCCACACGCTCGACCAGGAGTATTTCAAGCGGGTGGAAGCGGTTGAATTTGCCGTTAAATATGATGACGGCAAAAATCCCTGGGGGCTGCTCAAGGCCGACATCGTTATTCTCGGCGTGTCACGCACGTCGAAGACGCCGCTCAGCATGTATCTGGCCCATAAGCGCCTCAAAGTGGCCAACGTGCCGCTGGTGCCGGAAATCATGCCGCCGGAGGAGTTGTTCCGCGTGCCGCCGCAAAAAATCGTCGGCCTGATTATCGACCCCTTTAAGTTGAATGAAATCCGCGCCGAGCGCCTGAAAACCATGGGGCTTACGGCCGACGCCAGTTACGCCAACGTCACCCGCATTTCGGAAGAACTGGAGTATGCAAAAGCGATCATGCGCAAGCTGCATTGCACCGTCATCGATGTCTCCAACCGGGCCATTGAAGAGACGGCCAACATGATCTTAGAGCATGCCAAACGCATTGAAGCACTGAAATAAAAAAATCACCTGCCGCTTGCGGCAGGTGATTTTTGATTGAGGTCGTATTACTATTCTAGAAACACGTTGCTGATGACGTTGTAGACGGCCCGGTCGACGCGCGTGACGGAATCGTTGCGCCGGATCACGACATTGCCGGTAAAAACGGCCTGCTTCGTCTTCCAGTTATAAGTAGCCTCGTCGGATTCAATGGACAGCCCGTTGCGGGAAAAACGGATCTTACCGCTGATGTCAGCTTGCTTTTTTGTGCCATATACGTAAACGCTGTCGCCGGAAAAGTTGATGTCGTCTTGCTTCAGGGTAATCCCGCCGTTGCCCCAGACCTCCATGCCGGCCATGTCAACGCGCGCTTCGCCGGCTGTAATGATGCGGTTGCCGGTTTCAATGTAAACGTTGCCTTTGAGGACATAAAGCCCGGTCGTCGGATCGAGATACTGCTGATCGGAGCGGATGACTGGCTTGGCGGCAAAGGCGCCTGCAGCCGGCAATAAAACAAGAAGCAGCAGGAGCGCCACAATGCGTTTCATTCATTAATCACCTCTGATTATTATTATAGCAGAAAATTACATGTGTGAATAGAAGGATTGGGAGAGGACGTTCGGTATGACAAGGATACGGCAACGCTTGGAAGAGCAGGAATGGATCAATCTGCATGCGGCGGCGGCAAAGAGCAGCGAGGCCGTTCGGGTGGTGCCGGAAGAGCCGTGCCCGCTGCGGACGGCGTTTCAGCGCGACCGAGACCGCATTTTACACAGCAAGGCTTTCCGGCGGTTAAAACAAAAGACACAGGTCTACATAACACCGGGCGATCATTTCCGCACGCGCATGACGCATAGCTTGGAGGTAGCCCAAATCGCACGCACGATTGCGCGGGCCTTGGCGCTCAACGAGGATTTGACCGAAGCGATTGCCCTGGGGCACGACGTGGGGCATACGCCGTTTGGCCACGCCGGCGAATTGGTGTTAGATGAACTGACGGGCCATTTTCGCCACAATGAGCAAAGCTTGCGGGTGGTGGATTATTTTGGCCGCGAAGACAGGGGGCTTAACCTGACCGAAGCGGTGCGGGACGGGATTTTGCACCATACGGGCCCGGGCATGCCAAAAACTTTGGAAGGCAAGATCGTGCGGGTGGCTGACCGCATGGCGTATTTATGCCACGACTATGACGATGGCTTGCGGGCGGGCATCCTGCAGCCCGGCGATTTGCCGCCGGCTGTCTGCATGGTGTTAGGGGAAAATCCTTCGGCGATGATCACGGCGATGGTGACTGACATGATTTTCACCTCGCAAAATCTTGACGACATCGGACAGTCGCCCCAGGTCGGCGAGGCGATGGCGGCGTTTCGCGAGTTTATGTTTGAGCGTGTTTATTTTTCGGAAACGCTGGCCGCCGACCGGAAAAAAGCGCAGCTAGTGGTTCGCAACCTGCAGGAGCTGTTTTTGTCTTCGCCCGAGCTGCTGCCTGTCGAGTATCGGGGCCATGTGGCGCGATGGGGGATTGAGCAGGCGACAGTCGACTATATTGCCGGACTGACCGACTCGTACGCGATTCGTTTGTTTCAGCAACATTTCATACCGGCAATGTGAGAATAAGAAAGAGGATATCGGCGCAAGGCATTGAATATACTGTAATAGAAGAATGGCAAGTAAACAGGTTCCGGAGGGAATGGAATGCGAGATGGACGCTATCAGGCCTGGATTGAGCGAATCAAGGCTGAAAGCGATATTGTGTCGGTGGTAAACGGTTACACGAAGTTGGAGCGGCGGGGCAGAACGTACTGGGGCTGCTGCCCCTTTCACCAGGAGAAAACGCCGTCCTTTTCGGTTACGCCGGACAAGGGGCTTTTTTATTGCTTTGGCTGTCAGGCGGGCGGCGATGTTATCAGCTTTCTGATGAAGGTTGACCATTTGACGTTCATGGACGCGGCCAAGAAATTGTCCGTTCAGCTGCACATCCCGGTTCCCGAACGGGAGCAAACGCCGCAAGAGCAGGCGCGGGAAAAGCAACTGGCGAAGATACGGGAGGCAAATGGGCTGGCGGCCCGCTTTTTTCACGCCTGTCTTGAACAAACGGAACAAGGCCGCCTGATGCGGCAGTACCTGCGCAACCGGGGAATCGACAAGGAGACAAGCGAAAAGTTCATGCTGGGCGCGGCGCTTGATCGCTGGGACGCTTTGTTCAAGGCCTTGTCAAAGCGGGGCGTAGAGCCGGAAATAATGCTGGCTGCCGGCCTGATCGTCAAACGCGAAAAAGGCGACGGGTATTATGACCGCTTCCGCAATCGCGTCATGTTTCCGATCAAAGACGCCCACGGGCGGGTGGTCGGATTCGGCGGCCGCGCCATGGGCGACGCTTCGCCGAAATATTTGAATACAGGCGAGACGGAATGGTTTAACAAGCGCCAATTGCTGTATGCGCTTGACATTGCGCTGCCGGTGATCCGCAAGGAACGTCAGGCCATAGTCGTGGAGGGGTATATGGACGCCATTTCCATGCATGCGGCAGGACTGCAGCAAACGGTCGCCTCCCTGGGAACGGCCTTTTCCGAGCAGCAGGCGCGCCTCTTGGCCAAAATTGCGGATTCGGTTTGTTTTGCTTATGACAGCGACGCGGCCGGGCAGCAGGCTACCGGCAGGGCGTTGGAGATAGTCAGGAAAATCGGCCTCAAGGCGAAGGTCTTGTTGCTGCCTGACGGCAAGGATCCTGATGAATACGTTCGCAACCATGGGGCGCAGGCGATGGTGGCCCTCTTGAACCGGGCGGTGTCGCCGCTGACCTTCCAGGTTGAACAAGTACTCGCCAAAGCGAATTTGTCCACGCTGGCAGGAAAAATTGAGGCCGTGTCGAATATACTACCATTCCTGGCAGACGCGGAAAGTACTGTTGAAGTTGCCGAGCAGGTGCGTCAGCTCGCGGGGCGGCTCGCTATCGATGAAGGCGTGGTGCAAAGCGAGCTTCGTGCCTATCTGCGAAAAACCGGCACCAGGCAGCCGGCGCTCGCGCCGGCTTACCGTCGCCGCGGGCCGGTTGAAACGGCCTGGGTTGAGGCGGAACGCCAATTAGTACTGTTAATGCTGTATGATCCGGGGTTGACGCCTTATCTGGCAGCCGAGCTGCCGGAAGGCTTTTTGGGGGAAGAGCGGGCGGAGATTTTCCGGGTTTTGTGCGAAAAGCATGCGGCCGGTGAAAAGCCTTCCGGCGAGTCCTTGGTCGGCATGCTTCCGGAGCGGGCCGGAGCCGAACTGGCCAGAATACTGGTTACTGACTATGTGCCGCCGGAGGATATGATGAAGACGGTGGAAGACCTACTGCGCCAAGTGCAGCGGGCCAGACTAGAGCAGCGGTATGAACAGCACCGGTTGCAGGCTGATGAATTTGAACGGATGGGGGATAGCCGCTTTTTGCAGGAATTAGCAGAAAGTCAGCGAATTAAAGATGAAATTAAAAGATTGTTGGGTTAGTTGTTGTGATGGTCGTAGCAGCCTTGTACAGGCATCAGAGGGAAAGGGGGGGATTGCATGACTTCCAAAAAGTTGCCTCAAGAACAAGTGAATGAGTTGTTGCATAAAGGGAAGAAGCGTGGCGGCATGCTGACCTATAAAGAAGTTATGGACTCCATGCAGGCGGAAGAGCTCTCCCCTGATGACATTGACGATATGTATGAGCTTTTTTCGCACAAGGGCATTGAAATTGTCGACGAACTCCCCGATGGGGCCGTGCCTGAAGCGCCTGACCTGCCCATTGTCGAGGAGGAAGGCGAAGAGAGCCGCGAAGAGCTTGATTTGGACCTCTCGATTCCCGAGGGGATCAGCATCGATGACCCCGTCCGCATGTACCTAAAGGAGATTGGCCGCGTTCCCCTTCTGACGGGGGAAGATGAAATCAAGCTGGCCAAGCGGATGGACAAAGGCAATCAGGCGGCGTTGATCCGCGACCGCGGCGAGGTGGCGTCTGTTGCCGCCCTCAGGCCGGTCGGTGACGAATCGTTTGAGGAATTGTTCGAACGCGTTAATCATATGCTGGCGGAGGAAACGGCCTCAATCGTCAAGCGTGACGTCGAGGCAGTGCTTGTTTCGCTGATCCAAAAGGCCGCGGCTGACGGCAACCAGCTGACTTCGGCCGACGTGCAGGTGACGGGCGCTGAACTGACGCGTGACGAGACGCAGCAAATCACGCGCAGCCTGGTGGCGCACAAAATCAATATCATGTCGGCGCCGCCGGTCGTGCTGAAGGCGCAGACTACGGACAAGGAAGGAAACTACCTGGCCGAAATCAACACGTTCCTGGATTGCATCGGCACCCGCTTGGAGCATGATAATGACGCTTATGCGTTCGTCGCGTACCAGGAATGTCAAAAACGTTTTTCCGGCTTGCTCAACCAGGTCATTGACAAGGGCGAGGCGGCGAAACGCTGCCTGTCGGAAGCAAACCTGCGCTTGGTTGTCAGCATTGCCAAGCGGTATGTCGGACGCGGCATGCTGTTTTTGGACTTGATCCAAGAGGGCAACCTCGGCTTGATTAAAGCGGTTGAGAAGTTCGACTACAACAAAGGCTATAAGTTCAGCACGTATGCGACCTGGTGGATTCGTCAGGCGATTACGCGGGCGATTGCCGATCAGGCGCGGACGATACGCATTCCCGTGCACATGGTGGAAACGATCAACAAATTGATCCGCGTCTCGCGCCAACTCCTGCAGGAACTGGGCCGCGAGCCGCTGCCGGAAGAGATTGCCAAGGAAATGGACACCACCGTGGAACGCGTGCGGGAAATCATGAAAATCGCCCAAGAGCCGGTTTCGCTGGAAACGCCGATCGGCGAGGAAGAAGATTCGCATTTGGGCGATTTCATCGAAGACCAGGATGCGCCGGCCCCGGCGGATGCCGCCTCCTTCATCCTGCTGCGCGAGCAGCTCGAGGAAGTGCTGGAAACGCTGACGCCGCGGGAAAAGAAGGTGCTCCAGCTGCGCTTCGGGCTCGAGGACGGCCGCAGCCGGACGCTCGAAGAAGTCGGGCAGCATTTCGGGGTTACCCGCGAACGGATTCGCCAAATCGAGGCGAAAGCGCTGCGCAAGCTCCGCCATCCGAGCCGCAGCAAAAAGCTGAAGGACTTCTTAGAGTAGAGCTTGTCTAATGGCAACGGACTGCGCTTGACAGGAAAGTTGCGGCGCTCTATAATATAGCCGTTACTTTCCTCGATAGCTCAATGGTAGAGCACGCGGCTGTTAACCGCGGGGTTGTAGGTTCGAGTCCTACTCGAGGAGCCATACGGGCCTATAGCTCAGCGGTAGAGCCGCCGGCTCATAACCGGCTGGTCCCTGGTTCGATCCCAGGTGGGCCCACCAAACCAACATAGTCTGGCGAAGTCGATGCGGCTTCGCCTTTTTTTTACTGGACGAAGGGGGTAGTAAAAGATGGAATTGGATCGCCGCTTGGCCGCCTTGGCTGATTTCGTGCCGCAAGGCGCCCGCCTGGCCGACATCGGGACGGATCATGCTTATTTGCCGGCCTGGCTGGTGCAGCAGGGAAGGATTAAGCAGGCCATTGCTTCGGATGTTTTGCCCGGTCCCTGTCAGGCCGCGGAAAAAACAATCGCTGCCGCCGGCCTGAGAGGTCAGATTGCCGTGCGGTGCGGCGACGGGCTGGCGACGCTTGCGCCCGGCGAAGCGGACACGATTGCGATTGCCGGCATGGGGGGGGCGACCATGATCGCTATTTTGGAGCGCGAGCCTGAGGTTGTGGCCCGGGCGCAACAACTGATTTTACAGCCCATGGGCGGCGTGGCCGGTGTGCGGCGCTGGCTCTATGAGCATGGCTGGCACTTGGACGGGGAAAACGTGGTGGTTGAACGCGGGCGCTGGTATGAAGTTTTGTCCGCCCGGCCCGGCTGGCGGCCCTGTCCCAGCGAGGCGCTGCTGTGGCTAGGGCCTGTTTTGGCCCAGCAGCGCCATCCGCTGTTGGCGGAACATGCCGCCTTTATTTTGAATAAGCTGAAGCGGACCCTGGCGGCGATGCAGGGCGGCAAAGACACCGGCGACCGGCAGGCTGACTACCGCCGGCTGATTGCGCAGATCGAGGAGGTTGTGGCAAAATGGTGACGGTAGCAGATGTGCTTGACGCATTGGAGGCGATTGCGCCGCTGGCCCTGGCCGAACCGTGGGACAACGTCGGCTTGCTCTTGGGCGACAAACAGGCGGCGGTCGGGACGATCGGCATCGCCCTTGACGTGACGCCCGAGACGCTGGCTGCGGCAGCGCGGGCGGGGGTTGACTGCCTGATTACGCACCATCCCTTGCTTTTTGCCGCGCAGAAAAGATTTGTCGCCGAGCAATGGCCGGACCGGGCGGTTCTTGAGCTGATGCGGCGGGGAACGTCCCTGATCGCCATGCATACCAACCTGGACAAGGCGAGGGGCGGCGTAAATGATTGCCTGGCAGCCTGCTTGCAGTTGGAGCGGATTCGTCCGCTTGAGGAGGAGCCGCAGGCGATGCGCAAATTGGTTGTTTTCGTGCCGGAGAGCCATGTTGAGCTGGTGGCGCAAGCGATCGGCGCGGCCGGGGCAGGGCAGCTCGGACATTATCGCGATTGCAGCTTCAGGACGGCGGGGGTTGGCGCATTTCGGCCGCTCGACGGCGCCAAGCCCTACATCGGCCGGCCGGGAAAATTGGAAAAAGTGGCGGAAGTGCGGCTGGAGGCGCTCGTTGCGGAAGCGTTGACGGACAAGGTGCTGGGCGCGATGCTGGCTGTCCACCCGTACGAGGAGCCGGCTTATGACCTGGTGGCCCTGGTGAATGATTTTAGGCGGCCGGGATTGGGGCGAATCGGCGAGTGGCCGGAAGCGGTTACGCTGCAGCAGGCGGCCAAGCTGGTTCGGCGCGCGTTTCCAGGAAGGATGCTGCGCTTCGCTGACGCCGGGCAAAAGGTGCGGACCGTGGCGCTGTGCGGCGGAAGCGGCAGCGACCTCTGGCGGACGGCGCAACGCGCCGGGGCGGACTTGCTGATTACGGCTGACTGCAAGTATCATGAGGCGCAGCGGGCCTGGCTGTCGGGGCTGAGTCTGATCGACCTGGGTCACGATGATTCGGAGCGGCCCGTTTTGACAGCGCTGGCGACGCGGCTTGAGGAAGCGCTGAGCGCGCAAAGCGGCGTGAAGACGATTGTCCTGGCGCAAGCTTCGCTTTGGCAGGCAGAATGATTGATTGACGGACCGGGCCAGGTGTGCTATTCTTAACTTCAGTCAGCAGGTAAGTGAAAAAGACAATCGCGTGTGAGCCGTGCGCTCATCCGAGGAAAGTCCGAGCTCCACAGGGCGGGATGCTGGGTAATGCCCAGCGAGGGTGACCTCAGGGAAAGTGCCACAGAAATGTGTACCGCCGGCTTGGCCGGTAAGGGTGGAACGGTGCGGTAAGAGCGCACCAGCAGTCGGGTGACCGGCTGGCTAGGTAAACCCCATCTGGAGCAAGACCGAATAGGGAAGGGATGAAGCGGCCCGCTGATCCTTCCGGGTTGTGTCGCTTGAGCCGGCAGGCAACTGCCGGCCTAGATAAATGATTGTCGCCGCGCAAGCGGAACAGAACTCGGCTTATTGATCACTTGACTGCTGACGAAAGAAAAGACAGCGACCTCCGTCGCTGTCTTTTCTTTCTTTCTGTTTGACAGTGGACCCGGAGCACGATACAATAAAATTGAACCTACCCCCTAGGGTGGGGGATTGAGGAGGAGTGAATATGAGCGTTGTAAACATTGCCAGTGAGCAGGAATTTCGTGATTTGCTAGCAAATACAAGCAAACCCGTGCTGATTGATTTTTGGGCCACCTGGTGCGGGCCTTGCCGCATGGTTGCACCGGAAGTGGAAGCGGTAGCGGAAGCGATGGGGGAACAAGCGGTTGTGGCTAAAGTGAACGTGGACGAGCTGGGCGGCGTGGCCGGACAGTACAAGGTAATGAGCATTCCTACCCTGCTGATTTTCAAAGCCGGCGTGGAAAAAAACCGCATTGTTGGTTTTCGTCCGCGCAAGGATATCCAAACCGCATTAGAAGCGGCGCTGTAAGAAAATAGAGTCGAGTCCGAAAGGTGCAGCTTTCGGACTTTTTTTCGGCAGGGGCAATTTTCCAGTTTGCAAAAGGAGAGGTTTTATGTTGCGTGGAATTCGGGGGGCGACTACGGTCGAGAGAGATGACGCTGCGGAGATTGCCAGCAGCGTGCAGGAATTGCTGGCTTTGCTGCAAGCTGACAACGGGTTTTCGACGGAAGATATCGGCGCGGTTATTTTTAGCTCCACGCCGGATTTGTCCGCGGCCTTTCCGGCTGCCGGGGCGAGGCGGATGGGACAGGAATGGGCGACGGTGCCGCTGTTCGGGACGATGGAAATTGAGCACGAGGGAGCACCGGAACGCTGCATCCGCGTGCTGATTTTGTGGAATACCGAAAAGCAGCAGCGCGAGATTAAGCACGCTTATTTGCGCCGCGCAGCGGCGCTGCGGCCCGATATTGCAAAAAACGCCTAAATTTTTTTTGCCGGCGGCAGGAGTTTTTGCCGACGCAGCGAATTAAGATTAAGCGTTGAGTTATACAGCCGAATCCTACTCAGGTACGGGGGAACCAATCTATTGGGGTGAATTCCGCTTTTGCGGAAAGGGTGCCTACAACCCTAACCCGTCAGCTAACCCCGGAGGCTATGGAGAGGGGAATGAATTTTTGACGAAATCAGTGCGCTTTTTTGTGTTGGTGGCGGTTTTTTGTTTGACGGCTTTTTTGCCAACGGTGGCTTCGGCTGCTTACCACAAGGGTGATCGGGGCGAGGACATTACAGCCATTCAGGAGCAGCTCATGGAGCTGGGGTACGGCGTAAAGAGCGCGGACGGCGTGTTCGGCAATGAGACGCTGACGGCCATCAAGGCCTTCCAGCGCGACAGGGGCATGGAAGTCGACGGCGTCATTGGCGAGGAGACTTACCGGGCTTTGATGGGCAGAACGATTCCTGCCAGTCGTGCCGGTTCCGTAACCTTGGCCCGGCGGACGATCAGTCTGGCCATGCAGTATGAAGGCGTTCCCTACGTGTTTGGCGGCACGACGCCGAATGGTTTTGACTGTTCCGGCTTTACCCGCTACGTTTTCGCCCGGGCCGGCGTATCCTTGCCGCGAACGGCCGATGCGCAGTATAACATGGGAACCCCGGTATCGATCAATCGGTTGCAGCCCGGTGATTTGGTCTTTTTCACTACATATGAGGCAGGGGCCTCGCATGTGGGCATCTATCTCGGCGATGGCGAGTTCATCAGCGCCACTTCCAGCCGAGGGATTGCAGTGGCCAGTCTTTATAGCGGTTATTGGGGCGATCGGTATATCGGAGCCCGGCGGGTTGATTAATTGTACAAACGACGGTAAAGGGAGCGCTTGCGCTCCCTTCTTACATTGAGGAGGTTGGTTTGATGGAGCGGAAGGAAGCGGTTGCTTTGCTGCAACAGCATGTTAAGCAGGAGGCGCTGATTAAGCATTGCGTGGCGGTTGAAATTGCCATGCGCGCTTATGCCAGGCGCTTTGGCGAAGATGAGGCCTATTGGGGGACCGTGGGGCTGCTGCATGATATTGATTTTGAACAGTATCCGGACGACCATCCGCATCATGCGCGGGAAATCCTGGGTGTGGCCGGTTTTGACGAAGCCTTTATTGTTGACGTGGAGTCCCACGCGCGCGACTGGCCTCAAGAACGTTCGCTCTTGCAAAAAACGCTGCTTTCCGTCGATGAGATGACGGGTTTTGTCATTGCCTGCGCGCTCGTGCGGCCGGATCGCAGCCTAAAGACGCTGGAAGTAAAGTCGGTCAAAAAGAAGCTGAAGGACAAAGCCTTTGCCCGCGCCGTCAACCGGGAGACTTTAATCGAAAGCGCCCTGCAATTAGGTATTCCCCTGGAAGACCACATTGCTTTTGTCACCCAGGCGCTGGCGGAAGCGGTGGAGCAACCGGTTTACGCACCCTACCATCTGGTATAATAAAAAAACGACTCCGCCGGAGTCGTTTTTTTATTCAGGAAACAGATGATCCCAAGCCGCATACAATAAGATCAGCACGGCCGCAAACAGCAGGCCAAAGTCGCCAAGCAGTTGTTCCATTCCGGTTCACCTCGCACTTTCATTATAAGGGCGGGGCAGGGCGGAAACAAGGGCTGCAATTTGTGAACAATCTGTGACAAACGATTCAACTCGCCGCCGTTTCCGGTATAATGTAGATGAAAGCAAAAAGGAGGCGGACAAATGGAACAAGGGCTGATACTCCTTGTGGATGATGAACCGCAAATTCGTGAGATTTTGCGGTTGTATTTTGAGAAAGAAGGGTTTCGCGTCGTGGAGGCGACTGACGGCGCCGAGGCGCTTGTCCTGCAGCAAAAACTTGAACCCCAGCTCATTATACTTGATTTAATGCTGCCTGTGCTGGACGGTCTGGAGGTTTGCCGGCAAATCCGCAAGAACTCCGCTGTGCCGATTATCATGCTGACGGCGAGGGAAGAGGACGACGACCGCATTTTGGGACTGGAAACCGGAGCGGATGATTACGTGACAAAACCGTTCAACCCGCGCGAAGTGGTGGCCCGGGCGAAGGCCGTGCTGCGCCGCGTGCAGGATGGGACTGCGGCGGGCGCCGGGCAAGCCAAGGAGCAGGTGCGGATTCCTGGCCTGGTGATTGACATGGGAGCGTACCGGGTCCAGGTGTTCGACCAGGTTGTGGAACTGACGGCGCGCGAAACTGAGCTTTTGCATCACCTGGCCTCGCATCCAGGACGCGTTTTCACCCGGGAGCAGCTGTTGGAATTGGTGTGGGGATTTTCCTATTACGGCGACACCCGGACTGTGGATACGCATATCAAACGCATTCGGCACAAACTGGCGATGCCGGCGGATGCGCCTTTTGACATCAAAACGGTATGGGGCGTCGGCTACAAGCTCGAGGTCAGGCCATGAAACCGAGATTTTCGCTGCGCTGGCGAATGACGGGCTATTTTTTGGGCACCGCGATTGCGGTGATTGTACTTGTTCTGGCGGGCGTCACCTTCTTGCTGCGGGATTATACGCTGGAGGCCAAGACGGAAGAAATGGCGAACCGGGGGCGGGAAATGGCCCAGCTCTCCGCCGACTTTTTTTCCGGCGCGCTGTCGCGCGAGCAACTGGCGGACTATTTTTCGGCGGTTGATCCGCTGTTGGGCGCCCGGATTTGGCTTTTGGACGAAGAGCGCCGGCCGGTGGTTGTTTCGCAGGTGCCGCGCAACCCCATGCAGACGCCGCCTATGGGCGAGCGCCGCAACCAGATGGGCATGCGGATGGGGCAGGGTCCGGAGAACGGCAAAGGCGCCAATAAAGCGGACTTGCGGCGGGAGAGCCCCTTCCACGGGTCGCCTGCTTTAGAAGCGCGGTTGGACAAAGCTTATGCCGGCGAGGGGCAGTCGATGCTCCGCCTCCTGCACCCCTATTATGACGAGCAGATGCTGATCGGCTTTTTCCCGGTGCGCCACCAGGGCGAGGTGGCCGGCGTGTTGGTGCTGGCGGCCTCGGTGCAGGGAATGGATGCGTTTTTGTACCGGCTATATGGCTTCGTGGCGCTGGCGGGTGTGGCTGGCGTCATTGTGGCGGTGCTGGCGGCGTTCCATCTGTCCGGGCGCTTGGCCAAGCCGTTGATTGCGATGCAGGGGAGCGCGGCGAGGATGGCCGCCGGCGACTACAGCCAGCAACTGTCTGTTGGCACAAATGATGAAATCGGCGACCTGGCCGCTTCCTTAAATAAACTGTCGCATGACTTGGCTGCTTTTGTGAACAAGATGACTAGCCTGGAAAGCATGCGGCGCGACTTTGTGGCGAACGTGTCGCATGAACTGCGGACGCCGCTGACGATTATTCGCGGCTATAATGAAGCGATGCTTGACGGGACGGTTACGGACGCAAAGACCACCAAGCGTTATCAGGAATTCATCCGCGACGAGGTGATCCGCCTGGAGCGCCTGATCAGGGAACTGCTGGATATAAGCCGGCTGCAGTCGCGGCGGGAGCGCTTTGCGGAACCGATCGATTTAAGCGAGCTTGTTGAAGAGACGGGGCGGCGCTGGGAGGATGTGGCGCGGCAAAAAGGCGTCGACTTGAAAGTGGCGGTTGAACCGGCGCTGCACATAAAAGGAAACGGCGACAGGCTGGTACAGCTGCTGGTTATTTTTCTGGATAATGCGCTCAAGTTCACGCCGGCGGGCGCGGCAATCACGCTGGCCTTGCAACGCCGCGCGGACCGGGCGGTGCTGACAATCGCCGATCAGGGCTGCGGCATAGCGCCGGAAGCATTGCCTTTTATTTGGGAGCGGTTTTACAAAGCGGATAAGTCGCACGTGCGGGTTGACGGCGGTACCGGACTTGGACTGGCGATCGCCAGGGAGATTATTGAGCGGCATGAAGCAAGCGTTGACGTCGAAAGCGCTGTCGGCAGCGGTACGGCGTTTACGGTCTGCTTTCCCCTGCTGACTGGAAACAAGGAGAGATAGTGATGTTGCAGTTGCTTTCGCCCAAACGTCGGTTGCGGCGTCCGGAAGACATTACGGCGGCGTTCTTGCACGAGAACGGCATCAGGGGCATCCTGCTTGATGTTGACAATACGCTGTTGCCCTGGGAAGAAAAAGAGCTGGCGCAAGCAACCCGGCAGTGGGCGCAGGAGATCTTGGCGCAAGGCATTGCGATCGTCCTGGTATCGAACAACCGCCCGCAAAAAGTGGCGCATGTGGCGCAGCAGCTTGGCGTGCGGGGGATCCCCCACGCAAAAAAGCCTTTTGCCGGCGGTCTGAAAAAGGGACTGGCGCTGCTGGGGCTGAAAGCGTGCGAAACGGCGATTGTCGGTGACCAGCTCTTCACCGATGTGCTGGGCGGCAACCGGATGGGGCTTTTGACGATCTGGGTGCGGGCCCGCAGCCGCAACGAGTTCATCGGCACGCGGCTGGTGCGCAAAGTGGAAAAGCTGGTTGTGCGGCGGCTGGAGAAGAACAAAAGCATGCCGGAGGAGGGATGGCTGTGAAGTTTGCCTTGATACAAATGCTGGTGAAGGAAAAAGCCGGCGAGGAAAATATCGCGCATGGACTGGCCTTGTTGGAGCAGGCGGCCGAGCAGGCGGACGTATTGGTGCTGCCGGAGGTTTGGACGACAGGGTATTCTTTAGGCCGGGTGCGCGAGGTAGCCGAGACGCTGGACGGCGAAGTGGCGGCCCAATTGCAGAGCCTGGCGGCGCGAAAGAAAGTGGGCATTATTGCCGGGTCCATGGCCATGAGCCGGGACGGTCAGGTCTATAATTGCGCGCCGGTGTGGGGGCGCGAGGGGCAACTGATCGGCACCTATGAAAAAATTCATTTATTCAGCCTCTATCAGGAAGAAAAAATCTTTTCCCCGGGGCAAAGGCGCCTGGTGGCGACGGTTGACGATTGGAAGATCGGATTGGGGATTTGTTACGACTTGCGTTTCCCCGAACTATTCCGCATCATGGCCGCGCAAGGCGCGGAATGCTTTGTGGTGCCAGCCGAGTGGCCGGCGGCGCGCGGGGCTGATTGGCGTTTGCTGGTGCAAGCGCGTGCGGTGGAAAACCAAGCCTATGTCGTCGGCGTCAACTGCGTGGGGCACTTTAAAAGCGCGCCGTTTTACGGCCATTCCATGGTGGTGGGGCCGGACGGGACGATTTTGGCGGAAGCAGGAAACCAAGAAGAAATTCTAATAGTGGAGCTGGACCGGCAGGCTGTGCAGCGCGCCCGCCGGCAAATGAGCGTGCTGCTTGACCGCCGCCCGGACTGCTATGTCGAATAAGGCCGCTTTTCCGGCGGCGGTGGCTTCGCTGCCGGTAAAACAGCGGCTTGCCGCCAGCATAAGAAATGCTAATTGAGAAAAGGAAGGTTTTAAGCCGTGGTGAGCGAAAAAGTATCGCCAGAGGTGAATCTTCCATGCCAGTCTTTTCGTATACAGCCAAAAGTTTCGATGGTGAACGCTACGCCGGCGTCCTGACAGCGGAAAGCCAGCGGGATGTGATTGCTTATATAAAACAGAATAAGGGGATACCTATCAGTATTTTGCGCTCAAAGGAGCATGGAACGGGCTTACGCTTGTTTTATGCTCTTTTTTGTGTGGCGCGCTTGCGCGAATGGTCAGTGTGGTGCCTTTCCCTATCGCGCCTGCTGGCGGCCGGCATTCCTGTCTTGCGGGCCCTGCGGCTGCTGGCGCGGCAGATCCGCTCCCCGACCGTTTGGCGCGCGTTTGATGACGTCATTGCCGATGTTACAGCAGGGGCATCCCTGAGCAGCGCATTCAAAAGCCGGGGAGCGGCTATCCCCGACCTGGTCCAGGTTATGGCGGCCGCCGGCGAGCAGAGCGGACAGCTGGAAGAAATGCTGGACACGCTGGGGCGGTTTTTGCAGCGCCAGGAGGCCTTTCGGCGCCGGGTGCGCGGCGTGCTGGCTTACCCTGTCGTCCTGCTTGGCGCCGGCCTCGTCGCGACCGGGGTGTTCCAGCTGGTGGTTCTGCCGCGCTTTGACCAGCTCTACGCCTCTTTTTCCGTCCAAAGGCCGGCTTTTTCCGGCTTGGCGCTGGCTCCGTTCGTGGCCGTGGCAGTCGGCTGTTGCAGCTGGCAGTTGCTCTATCAGCCCTTTCAACTGTGGAAGAAGGTGCAGTTGGCGCTTTTTTGCCGCACGATGAGTTTTTTGCTGCAGGCGGGCGTCAACTATCTTGATGCCGTGTCGCTGGCTTGCCGGACGATTCGGTTTTTCCCGGGCTGCCAGCAGCATAGTGAGAGCCTGGTGGCGGGCTTGGCGCAAGGGCGTTTGCTGTCAGACCTGCTGCAGGAGTGGCGTGCCTTGTTCGATCCTGTTACCATTGGGATCTTGCAGGCGGGCGAGGAGTCGGGCCGCTTTGACATGGCCTTTGCCCTTGGCGCGGAGCAGGCGGAAGCGTCAGCGGAGCAGTTGGCGGAAAACTGGGTGTTATGGTCGCAGCCGATGTTTATTTTGCTGATGACGGGTCTGACCGGGGGCTTGCTCTATCGGTTTATTATGCCGCTTTTCCAACTGGCGATTGCGCTCCCGGAACAACTATAAGCGAGGTGGAATGTACAATGAGGCTAAAAAGCAAAAGTGCCTGCAGGCGCAAGGGTTTTACCTTGCTGGAGGTCGTGGCGGTGGTGGCCATGCTCGGGGTGTTGGCGAGCATGCTGCTGCCGTCGGTTGAAACCTATATCAGTCGGTCGCGGGACATGAAATTGGTATCGGATTTATCAGTGGTTGATAGTGCGATCATGCTGTATCGTTTGGATGAAGGGGCGCTGCCGGCTTCGCTGGATGCGCTGCAGCCGGCGTACATACATGATCAGAAACTGACGGATGCGGCTGAGCAGACTTTTGTCTATACTGTCAATACGCAAAAAACCGGCTACACGCTTACGGGGAAAAAGGCCGACGGCACGGCCGTCTACTCCAAGGGCAGCACGGTGCCGGAGGCGACGACCGGTGTCTAAGCAAAAAGCCCTTGCAAGAAGGGGAACATCAATTGCAGAAGCGTTGCTGGCGGTTATGATGACGATGCTGGCGGCCAGCTTGTTTTTAACGATGGCGGTACAATATCAGCCTGCGCTGCAAAAAATCCAGGTCGAGAATGCCGCCATGGCGTTGATGCAAGATTTGTACCGGGTGCAGTCGAAAAATGTGAACAGCGACGGGCAGTTTGTGCTGCATGTGGGGCAAGGAAAAGGGACGTACAGCATTCGTTCGGCGACGAGCATCGTATGCGAAAGGCGCTTTGACGGCGTGCAGTTTTCTTCGGCGCCGCTGAGCTTCACGTTTTATTGCGACGGGGCGCCGCGTGAGGGCGGTTCTATTTTCGTCAACGCGAGCGATCAGTCGGCAAGCTGGTGCGTTACCGTCCTGCCCGTCACCGGCCGGATTGCTGTGCGCCGGACATGAGCGGCGGCTTGGCGGCTAGACGCGGCCTGGTCCTGCTGCTGTTTGCGGCAGCCGGCCTGGTCGTGCTTGTGCAGGTTGCGGCGGTGGGCGCCCTGCTGAACAAAGCGGCGGCGGTGGTGATTGGGGCCGAAGAATGCCAGCAAGCGCTGGACTTGGCTCAGGACATGGTTTGGCAGGTGGACAGCGGGCTGGTCGCGGAAACAGGGGAAGAAAAAAACGGTTCCTGGTCGGTTGCCTGGCGTAAAAGCTGGTGCGATGAGCTGCAAGGCTGGCGCATCCACGTAACGGTGGCCGGCACCTCGCTTGGGCGCAATTGGGCGACACAGGTCACGACCTTTCGCTAGGGATGATGGGATGCGCTTACAGCGAAAAGGGAATATGCTTGCTTCGACCCTCCTTTTTCTTAGCTGCCTGGTCCTGATCGGGTTGGCCGGCGTGCAGTTGCTGCTAGCCGGCCTGCGGGTGTGGGAAGCGGGCATGTCGGCGCTGCTGCTGGACAACAACGGACGGGCGGTTTGCCGGGCCCTGGAAAGGGAGTTGAACGCTGAGCTGGCGGATGCGGCTGTGCGGGTTGGGAGCGATGGGGATGTGCTGGTCGGGAATGGCGTAAGGGCGGGGCGGGAATATTCCTTTTTCAGCCAGCCATCGCCGGAAACCGGACGTCGGGCTGTCTATAGGAGCGTTTCTGTTGCTGGGCAGGCGCCGGGGGTGAATCCGCTTACTGACCCGAACAGCGTGGCAGTCACTGCTTGGCAAGTGCGCTGCCTGTCGAAAAACACCGTGGAAGCGGCGTTTCAACTGCAGGATATCCGGACGGGAAGGAGACGGGAATATCATGTGCTTTTGACCTTATACAATGCAAGGGCGGCGGCCGAAACGGGGCAGTACTGATTTTTTTGCTGGTTATCGGACTGTTGCTGCTGTCAGCCGGCGGGTATTTGCTTAAAACGGCGGTCAATGAATACAGTGCCGTCCGGGCCGAGGCAGAAGCAAAACAGGCGCTTGTGCTGGCGGCCGGCGTGATGCGGCCCTTGGCGCGCCAGTACGAAAAGAATCAGCTGCAAACAGGAGTTTCAGCCTGGCATGACGAATATACGCCTACAGACACGCCGGGCGGAGGACTTCGCTGGCGGACTGCGCTTTACGGCCAGCCGCCAGAAGTGGCCTGGCTTGTTGCGGAAGCGCAGAGCGGGCAAAGCACCCGCACGGTGGAAAAAGGCTTTTTTGCTCCGCCCGGGGGCGCCGGGCAAGCAGCGTACCAGCAGGCGTTATATGCCGGAACCGGCTTGACGGTAGCCGACCAGAGCGTGCTGGCCGAAAATGTGTTAAGCGGCGGAACCGTCCTTGTCGCCGGACAGCCTTTGCCGGAGCGGTCTTATCGGCCGTTGCCGCTGCCGCTGCCGGCTTGGGCGGCCTATACGCGCGGACGCGCCTTCCCTGCTTATTCTTTTTGGCTGAGTGGCGGGACCGAAGGGCAGTTTTATAACGGCTATCTGGCTTCTCGCCAGCAGACGGGGTATTTTTATCCCGGCCTGCGGATTGACGGCGATGGCGTTTTCATTAATCCGTTGGAGATTGAAATCGGCCAAGGCGTGGCTTTTACCGGCGATGTGCGGATTATCAGCGCGGGGAGCGTGCTCATACGCGATCGCGTTCAGCTAAAGCAAGCCTTCATCTATGCCCGAGGCGGGATTGTGTTTGGCAATGGGGTTTCTTTTTCGGGCGTGGCTGTGACGCCCGGCACGATAACGGTCGGCAGTCAGTGCTCCATAGCGTGGGACAATCGGGTGCTGCGACCTTTTCAAACGCCGATTACGATTAGCGGGAAGGAGTTGGTTTCTTGGAACTGAAAAATTACATGGAAGAGTTGGTGTGGTCGCGTTTGGATGAGGTGATGGCGGCTCACCAAGGGGTTTGCCGCTGTGAGCATTGCCGCTATGACGTGGCTGCATTGGCGCTTAATTTTTTGCCGACCCGTTATGTCGTGACGGAAAAAGGCGAGATTTACACGAAGTTGAACACGCTGGAGCAGCAGTTTGACATCGACATTGTAACGGCGATCAGCCGCGGCGTGCTGATTGTAAAGAGCCGCCCCCGCCACGATATGGCCGAGAAAAAGCCCTTTGAATGGTAAAAGGAGGTTGCGCCCCGGCGCAACCTCCTTTTTTTAGCAATCCTTATTTTTCGCTGGCCAGAACCGGGACGGTTAGGCCGCCTTGCGGCATAAGCAGGGTCGTTGGGTTGGGGCCGAGCTTTTTGTGGGCGATGGCGACCGCCTCATCCAGCGTTGCGGCGGGGGTGAACAGCAGCAGGCTTGCCAGCTCGGGGGGCAGCGCGGAAACAAGGATGAATTCGGCCTTTTTCATCAAGCGGGTGACCGCATACGCCTTGTGGCCGCCGATGACGAAGTTTTTGCGGACCTCTTCCTCAATGCGTTCCGGCGTCTGATATTTTTTCATCCAGTCGATCATCATGTCGGAGCCGACCCCTTCAATGCATTCCGCCAGCAAAATGACGACGCCGCCTTCCCGCACGGCCAGCCAGGCGTTGTCCATCGTTTTTTGCATTTGGTAGACATTGATATCCTTGGGGTAGCCGCCGCAGGTGGCGATGACCAAATCAGCCGGTTTTTCCAGCGGCGTTCCGTAGATGCTCTCGACAAATTTGCAACCGGCCAAGTGGGCCTCGATGTAATCGCCGGCGAACACGCCCAGGAATTCCTTCTTTTCATTCAGCACCACATTTAGCAAAAAGCTGGGGCGGCACATTTCCGCTCCTTCCACCTGATCGTCGTAAACCGGATTGCCTTTGAGGCGTCCGAGGCCGGCGTTGGGGTGGAGCATGAACGAATGGTTGTGGCGGATCGTTTCATGGGCGGACACGCCGGGAAAAAGCGCCTTGCGCCCGCCGCCGAAGCCGGCGAAAAAGTGGTAGACGATGCTGCCGGTGCAGATGATGTGATCCGCCTCCACGGCGCGTTTGTGAAAGGCGACCGGCGTGCCGAAGCTGGTCGTTCCGAGCGTTACAAAGTCTTCGGCTTTTTTGGCCTCGCTGTTGTACATGGCGACGCGTTTGGCCACTGGCTCGCCGACCAGCTCCGTCATTTCTTCGCGCGATAAAATATGGTGTGTGCCTAACGCGAACAAAATCGTGATGTCTTGATCCGGAATTCCGGCGCTGTTGAGTTCGTCGAGCAGCACCGGTAAAAATACATCGCTGTTAGCGACGCGGGTTGAATCGTTAACGAGCAGGGTGACGGTTTCGCCCGGCTTGACCAACTGCGCGAGCGGCGCCGAACCGATCGGGTTGCGGATCGCCTGCTGAATTGCGGCGACGGGATCGGCCAGTACGGGCTTTTCGGAAATCTTTAGCTCGGCGGCTACCTGTGCAGGATCCATCTCTAACGAGAACTTTGTCTTGCCATACTTGAAGTGATACAGAGCCATAAACACGACCTCCCATGATCATCAAAATACAATTATCTTATTCGCGAACGGAGGGAAATATCCTGTTGTATTTTTATTCTAAATCATGTATTATGAATTGAAACCGCAACGAATGGAGGGGGCTGGCATGACCGGAAAAGTGATTTACCGCCCGGCTGTTTTTGCCGATGTGGAGGCATTGTATCATTTGTTGAGCGCCTATGCAAAAGAAGGCTTGATGTTGCCGCGAGCACGCAGCGTACTATATGAAAACCTACGCGATTTTGTTGTTGCTGAAGTAGATGGCGAGGTTGTCGGGGCTGGCGCCCTGCATTTCTTATGGGACAAACTGGCGGAAGTCCGTTCTCTCGCCATTGCGCCCGAATGGGCCAAGAAAGGGTTGGGCCGGGAAATCGTCCGCCGCCTGGAAGAAGACGGCCGGAAGTTTGGCGTGACGATGTTCTTTGCGTTGACCTACCAGCCGGGCTTTTTTACAGCCTGCGGCTATGAGCGGGCCGAAAAGGAAATGGTGCCGCAGAAGGTTTGGAAGGAATGCGTCTATTGCCCCAAATACCCTGACTGCGATGAAATTGCGATGATTAAGCACATTGTTTGAGCGCACAAAACAGCGGCCGGCAGCAAGTGGCGATGCCGGCCGCTGTTTTTGCCGTTCGGGCGACGGCGAATAGTTGTGCTGAAGAAGGAATAACAGACGCTGATTGCGAATTTAATATGATGGCAAGCGGATTTTCAAGCATGAGTTGAAGGGGGTTGGCGCATTGAATAAGGATGTTCTCCATTTGCCGGTCTGGGCTGTTGTGGGGGCGACTGACAATCCCAGCAAGTTTGGCTGCAAAATTTACCGATTCATGAAAGCGGCCGGTTACGAAGTGCTGCCGGTCAATCCTGGCCTAAAAACACTTGACGGAGAGCCGTGCTACCCGTCTTTATTGGCGTTGCCGAAAAAGCCGGATGTCGTGGACGTGGTTGTTCCGCCCAAGGTAGGCGAACAAATTTTGCGCGATGCCGCAAAAGCCGGCATTGAACACGTGTGGCTGCAGCCGGGGGCGGAATCGGACGACCTGATCGCCTTAGGGGAAGAACTGGGCCTCAATGTCATTCATCATGATTGCGTCCTGGTGGCGGTGCGAAACCGGAAGGGGTAGACAGCCAGTTATGTGGTTATGTGGTGCCTGACCCCGCTGAGCAGACAAAAGGGGCGCACATCCGTGCGCCCCTTTTGTCTGCCTTGTGCTTTAGACCAGTGCGTTCAAGTCAGCCATCAGCTTGTCAATGTCAATGCCGTGTGCGGCGGCGCCTTGCTCGATCGTTTCAAAACGAGCGGCGATGCAGCCGAGGCAACCCATGCCGTGTTGGCGCAAAACGCCTGCTGCGCCCGGATGCGCTTCTACGAGTTCGATAATCCCCATTTCTTTGGTGAACATGGACGGTTTCCCCTCTTTTCCTATCATTTCAATTCATTATATCACCATCGGATTTTGAAGTCGACTAAAAAAGAGGGTTGCCGCGCCCCAACGGCTGTGCGAAATGGCGCAGGGAACGGTCGTGGATATTTGCTTGTGGGACCTAAGTCCTAATTTTAAAAAAGGTTTGAAATTCTCCCGATTGGAGGAGGATTTCTTTTTTTTTGCACGAAATAGACTGGTAATGTGGTGATTTGTGGTGAAAAGTGGAGGAGAGGTGGCGGAGCAAATGTTCATGGGCGAATATGAACACAGTCTTGATGCCAAAGGCCGCCTCTTCTTACCCGCCAAATTCCGCGAACAGCTGGGCGAACAGTTTGTCGTTACAAAAGGCTTGGACAATTGCTTGTTTGTTTATACCCAGCAAGAATGGAAGCTGCTTGAAGAAAAGCTACATAAGCTGCCGCTGGCCAAGAAAGAAGCACGGGCTTTCGTGCGGTTTTTCTTTTCGGGCGCGGCGGAAGTGGAATCAGATAAGCAAGGCCGGGTGCTCTTGCCGCAAAACTTGCGGGCGCATGCGGCGCTGGAGAAAGATGTGATTGTGGTTGGCGTTGCCAGCCGCATCGAACTGTGGGACAAAGCAAAGTGGGAAGCTTACACGGCGGCCTCGGATGAAGCGGTGGCGGACATCGCCGAAGAACTTGCAGATTTAGGCATATGAACAGATGAGGTGGCAGCATGATTGAGTTTCACCATGTCAGTATTTTGGCGCAGGCCTGCACGGATTGGCTGATTCAGGATCCAAACGGCATCTATGTGGACGGCACTGTCGGCGGTGCCGGGCACGCACGGCAGCTGGCGGAACGGTTGCAGCCCGGCGGCACCCTGGTGGCGATCGACAGGGACCCGGACGCCTTGGCGGTGGCGGCGGAACGATTGCGGGATCTTCCCTGCCAGGTGAAAATCATCCGCGGCAACCATCAGCAGATGGGGGAATTGCTTGATCGGTTGGGTATTTTGGCGGTGGACGGCATCCTGCTGGACTTGGGCGTATCCTCCTTCCAGCTTGATACGGCGGAGCGCGGCTTTTCCTACATGCATGACGGGCCGCTTGACATGCGGATGAATCCGGAGGATCCCTTGGACGCCGCCCGGATTGTCAATGAATACAGCGAAAAAGAACTGGCGGAGATTATTTTCAGCTACGGCGAGGAAAGATGGGCCAAGCGGATTGCACAGTTTATCGTGCAAAAGCGGGCGGAAAAGCCGATCGCCACAACCGGCGAGCTGGTGGAGATCATTAAGCAGGCGATTCCTGCTGCGGCCAGAAGAGAAGGGCCGCACCCCGCCAAGCGCACCTTTCAGGCGTTGCGCATCGCCGTTAACGGGGAGTTGGCAGGATTGGAAAAGGGCCTGCTGGCGGCGGTGGAACGATTAAAGCCCGGCGGCAGGATTGCCGTGATCACCTTCCACTCGCTGGAAGACCGGATCGTGAAAAAAACGTTTCAAAACCTGGCGAAAAAATGCATTTGTCCGCCGAACCTGCCGATTTGTACTTGTCAGCACCAAGCGGTATTGAAAAAATTGTCCTGGCAGGCGCCGAGCGAAGCAGAAGTTGAGGCGAATCCCCGGGCGAGAAGCGCAAAGCTGCGCATGGCGGAAAAAATATCATAGTTCCTAAATTTAATAAAAATTAGGAGGCTATCTGATGCTGGCGAAAAGAGAAATAGATTGGCAACAATACAATCAGGCTGAGGAAGTCGTTTTCCCGCGAAAAAAGCCGGGTGAGGAGAAAAAGCTCAACTTTCAGCTGCGCCGCCGGTGCCTGATGCTGGCGGCGGTAATCACCTTATTTGCCGCCGCCACGACGGCAAGAAGCGATACGCTTAACCAGGCCGGCTTCGATTTGGTCGGACTGAAGCAGACGGAAAGCGGTTTATTGCGAAACACGGAAAATCTTCAGGTGGAAGTTGCCAGGCTGCAGTCGCTGGAGCGGATCAAAACGGTAGCGACACAGCAGCTCGGCATGCAGCAGGCCACGGCCAACTGGTACGTGAAGGCCGGCGCGCCGGATATGGTGAAAACGCCGCAAGCGGGCACTGCCGTTTTGGTTCAACGGTAGGCTGCGGTGATTGTTCAAGCCAGTACATAAACCCTGAAACGCTTGTTTAGGAGCATTTTGTACTAGCACTTATTTATGCTATAATAAAGCCGGGTTATTTCAGCAGCCTTTATGGCTGCTCTTTACTTTCTGCTTGGTTAAACGAGTCTGCGCAAAGGAGCTGCATGAACATGAGTAAAACAATTGCCGATTTAATTGCTTTGCTGCCGGAATGCACCGTGGTTGGCGAGACGGATGGCGTCATTACGGATGTGACGGCTGATTCGAGAGAGGTTGCGCCGGGGGCGATGTTTTTTTGCCTGGTGGGCGCCAAGACCGATGGACATCAGTATATCGCCAAGGCTGTTGAAGCGGGCGCCCGGTGCATTGTGGTTGAGAAAATGCCCACTATTGCCGTGCCGGGAGTGACCGTTGTTCAAGTTTTGGATACGCGGGGTGCTATGCAACGTATGGCGCCTTTCTTTTTTGACTACCCGGCCCGCCGGCTGCGCATGATCGGCGTGACGGGCACCAACGGCAAAACGACAACGACCCATATGATCCGCCAGCTGCTCCTGGCGCAGGGCAAGCGGGTGGGCTTGCTCGGAACGATCCACACGCTATTGGACGAGGAAGTGCGCACGGCGGTCAACACCACGCCCGACGTGATCGATCTGCAGCGCTTGCTGGCGGAAATGGCGGCGCGCGGCATTACCCACGTGGTGATGGAGGTGTCCTCGCATGCCATCAGCCTGGAGCGCATCGCCGGCTGCGAGTATGATGTGGCCGTGCTGACGAATATCACGCAGGACCACCTTGACTTTCACAAAACGTTTGAAGCTTACGTGGCGGCCAAAAAGCAGCTGTTCACAGGCATTGCGCCCGATGCGCGGGACAACCATTACGTCGTGGTCAATGCTGACGATCCCTCGTCAGCCGGTATCGCCGCCGACTGCACCGCGCCGGTCATCCGTTACTCGCGGAGCGGGGCGGCTGACGTGACGGCCGCCAACATCCGCCTGGGGGCAAAGGACATGTCGTTTGACTTGACCGTGGCTGGCGAAAGCATTCCGCTTGCCCTGGCGATCACGGGTCTTTTCAATGTCGAAAACGTGCTGGCCGCCGTGGCAGTGGCGCAGCGCGAAGGGATGGCGCTGGCTGATATTCAGCGGGTGCTGGCCTCGTTCGCCGGCGTGCCGGGGCGGTTTGAACTGGTGGAAGCCGGTCAGCCGTTTACGGTGGTGGTCGACTACGCGCATACGCCGGACGGCTTGCTGAACGTGATTCAAACGGCGCGGGCGATAACAAAAGGCCGCTTGCTTGTTGTTTTCGGCTGCGGCGGCGACCGCGACAAGACGAAACGGCCGATTATGGGGAAAATCGCCGCCGAATTGGCTGACATACCGGTTTTGACGTCAGACAACCCCCGCACGGAAGATCCGGAACAAATTTTGGATGACGTTGCCGCCGGCGTTTTGCCGGTTATCGGCGAGAAGAAATGGCTGCGCTTGCCGGACCGCAAGGCGGCGATTGAACAGGCCTTGTCCTTGGCGCAAGCCGGCGACGTGGTGCTGATTGCGGGCAAAGGGCATGAGACGTACCAGCTCATCGGCGGGAAAACGTATCCCTTTGACGACCGGCTGGTGGCTAGAACATACTTGGAGGGAAGGGCATGGTAACAGTAGGGCAGCTCTTGGCTATCACCGGCGGACAATTGCTGCAGGGCGCCCCGGAGATCGTTGCCGCGGGCGTGACGACTGATTCGAGAGCGGTAGAAAAAGGCGCGGCGTTTTTTGCCCTGAGCGGTGAGCGGTTTGACGGGCATGAATATGCCGCCCAGGCCGTCAGCCAAGGCGCGGTGTGCGTGGTGGCGGCGAAGGCGGTCACGGTGCCGCCGGAGGCGGCGGTGATCCTGGTGCAGGACGTGCTGGCCGCTTACCAGCAGGTCGCGGCCTGGCACAGAGGCCGGTTCGCCATTCCCGTGATCGCCATCACCGGCTCAAACGGCAAAACGTCGACAAAAGAGCTGATTGCGGCCGTGCTGCAATCGCACATGGCTGTTTTGAAAACACAGGCCAATTTCAACAACGAAATCGGCCTTCCCAAGACGCTGCTGCAGCTGAACGACCGGCATGAAGCGGCGGTCGTGGAAATGGGAATGCGGCAGCTGGGCGAAATCCGCCTGCTGGCGACGATAGCCAGCCCCACCGTCGGCGTGGTCACCAATGTTGGTGAAACCCACATTGAGCGCTTGGGGAGCATTGAGAACATCGCCTGCGCCAAACAGGAACTGGTTGACTGCCTGGCGGCCGACAGCCTGGCGGTGCTAAACGGCGACGACCCCTATGTGCGCAAGATGGCGGCAGCGGCCAAGGGGCGTGTTGTTTTATACGGCGAGGCGGCGGATTGCGACTACCGCCTGCTTTCCTATGAGCTGCGGGCGCTGGATAGCACGTTTGCCTGGCAGGAAAACGGCGGCCCGGCTTACCAGGCGACGCTGCCCGTTTCCGGCAAGCACCAGCTGCTGAACGCCATGGCGGCGATTGCCGTGGCGCGCCACGTCGGCATGACGCCGGAGGCGATCAACCGGGCGCTGGCGACGGCCTCCCTAGGCGATCTGCGCCAGCAATTAGTAACCTGCGGCAAGGTGCGCGTTTTAAATGACGCCTATAATGCCAGCCCGCTGTCGATGGCGGCGGCGCTCGAGCTGCTGGTCGTTGCCGGGCAAACCAACCGGCGCGTGGCGTTGCTGGGCGACATGCTGGAATTGGGAAAGGCGGCTGAACGGGCCCACTACGAGGTCGGCCAAAAAGCGGTTGCGTGCGGCGTGGCTGTACTGGCGGCGGTCGGGGATTTTGCCCCCTTTGTGGTGCAAGGCGCGCAAGCGGCCGGGCTGGCCAATTGCGCCGCCTTTAGCGATAAAGAAGCGGCCTGGCAGTGGCTGGCGCCGCAATTGAAGGACCACGATCTTGTTTTATTGAAGGGTTCGCGCGGTTTGAAAATGGAGACGTTTCTGCCCCTTTTCAGCGCGCTTTTGTTAGATAATTGTCAGAATAAGCCGCTTGCCGGCCGCGAGGGAGGCGCAGTATGATAAAACAGAGCCTTATGGCGGCGAGTGCCGCTTTTGCTATAACCGCGCTGCTGGCGCCCCTTGTCATTCCTGTTTTGCGCCGGCTAAAAGCCGGACAGAGCATCCGCGAGGAAGGGCCGAAAGGACACCAGAAAAAAGCCGGCACGCCCACGATGGGCGGGCTGATTATGATTCCGGCCGTTGCGGGGGTCACGCTTTGGTTTGGCGGCGCGACGAAAGAAACGCTGCTTGCTCTTTTTCTTTTTATCGGCTATGCGTTGGTCGGCTTGGCGGACGACGCGCTGAAGGTTGTTTTCAAACGCAATCTGGGCTTGACTGCCCGGCAGAAACTGCTGGGGCAGCTTGCGATCGCGCTGGTTTATTTTGTTTTCAGCGGCGGCAAGCTGCATCAATTGTGGCTGCCCTGGTCCGGTCAGTGGCTGGAAATTGGCGCGGCGGCCGGCGCCATCTTCATGTTTTTAGTGATGGTCGGCACCACCAACGCCGTCAACCTGACCGATGGCTTGGACGGCCTGGCGGCGGGCGTCACGGTGATTACGGCGCTCGTTTATTCGATCCTGTGCCTGGACGCGGCGCAACCGGCCCTGGCTGTTTTTGCCGCGGCGATTGCCGGCGCCTGCGCCGGGTTTTTGCTGTTTAATGCGCACCCGGCCCGGGTGTTTATGGGCGACACCGGCTCGCTGGCTTTAGGCGGCGCATTGGCGGCCCTGGCGCTGGAGACTCGGACCGAGCTGCTGCTGGTTGTGATCGGCGGCATTTATGTGGCCGAAGCGCTGTCGGTTATTCTGCAGGTGGCTTCTTTTAAAACCACCGGCAAGCGGATTTTTTTGATGAGCCCGCTGCACCACCACTTTGAACTGAAAGGCTGGAGCGAGTGGCGCATTGTCTTGGTATTTTGGAGCGTTTCGGCGGTGCTGGGGGTTCTGGCCCTGCTGATATGGCATTTGAGCAGATAGGGAGTGAGCGGTTATGACAGGGGAACGCATTGGCGTGTTTGGCGCCGGCGTCAGCGGAATTGGCGCAGCTGAGGTGCTCGTCGCCCAGGGCGCGAAAGTAACGCTGTTTGATGAGCGGGATGACGAAAAGACGCGGGCGAAGCTGCAAGGCCTTGGCCTTGACGTCGAGCTGGCGCTGGGCAAGGCGGCGGCCGAACGGTTGCGCACGATGGATAAAATTGTTTTGTCCCCGGGCATTTCCATTTTCCATCCGGAGGTGGCGGCCGCCCAGGCGGCCGGCGTGGAAGTGCTGAGCGAAGTGGAGCTGGCTTACCGCCTGACTCAGGCGAACGTGATTGCCATTACCGGTACGAACGGAAAAACGACGACCACCACGTTGGTGGGCGAGATTATGAAAAGCCTGCCGGTTAAAGTGGCCGTGGGCGGCAATATCGGCCAGGCCCTGTCCAAAGAGGGGCTGGCGGTTGGCGCTGGCGATTGGCTGGTGGCGGAAATTTCCAGCTTTCAACTCGAAAGCGTCAGCACTTTCCGTCCGCATATCGCCGCCATTTTAAACATCACGCCGGACCATATCGACCGTCATAAAACGCTTGCGGGCTACATAGCCGCGAAGGAGGCCATTTTCCGCCGACAGGGGGCCGATGATTTCCTGGTGCTCAATTATGACGACGAAACCGTGCGGGGCATGGCCGGAAAAACTGCGGCGCAGGTCTTTTTCTTCAGCCGGAAAACGCAGTTGAAAACTGGCTTCTGCCTGGACCAGGGCTGGCTGGTGGCCAACCTGCCGGCCGGGCAGGTGAAAATTGCGCCGGCCGCGGAGATGAAGATTATCGGCGGCCACAATGTTGAAAACGCGCTGGCCGCCATCGCCTGCACTTACCTGGCCGGCGTGCCGGTCGAGGCGATTCGCAAGGCGCTGGCCGCTTTTACCGGCGTTGAACACCGCATTGAGCTCGTGACGACAATCGCCGGCGTTTCCTATTACAACGACTCCAAGGCGACGAATCCGGAATCGACGGTCAAGGCGCTGGAGGCCTTTGACGGCGGCATCGTGCTGTTGGCCGGCGGGCACGACAAGATGACGGATTTGACGGAAATGATGGCGCTCGTCCGGGAACGGGCTGACGAATTGATTTTGTTTGGCGAAGCGGAGGCGCGGTTTGCCGCCGAAGCCGAAAAAGCGGGCGTCAAGAGCATCCGCCGCTGCGGCATGGATTTCGGCGCGGCCGTAAGTCTGGCGCATGAGCTGGCGAAAGCGCCTCAGGTGGTGCTGTTGTCGCCGGCGTGTTCGTCTTACGACCTGTTCGACAATTATGAGCAGCGCGGACGCGTGTTTAAGGACGCGGTCCGCGCCTTGGCAGCGCAGGGAAAGCGGTGACGACATGCGGTTTTTGCTAGCCGGCGGAGGGACCGGCGGACATATTTATCCGGCGCTGGCGATTGCCGGGGCGCTGCTCGCGCGGCGCCCCGGGTCGGAGGTGCTGTTTTGCGGCACGCAAGCCGGCTTGGAGACGGAGCTGGTTCCGGCCGCCGGCTACCAGTTGCGCCTTCTGTCTGTGCGCGGGTTTCGCCGCAGTCTGGGGCTTGATACCGTGCGCAGCGCTTTGGCGGCCGTGCGGGGCCTCTGGGAAGCGTACCAGCTGCTTGGCGCGTACAAGCCGGATGCCGTTATCGGCACCGGCGGCTACGTCTGCGGCCCCGTGCTGTTGGCGGCCTGGCTGCGCGGCGTTCCGGCCTACCTGCAGGAGCAAAATGCCATGCCCGGCGTGACGAACCGCCTGCTGGCAAGGTTTGTGCGCGCCGCTTACCTCGGGTATGAAGAGGGCCGGCCCTTTTTTAGCCAAACGCGTTCCGTCTTGTGGACGGGCAACCCCCTGCGGGCGTTGGGCAGTGAAGAAAAGAGCGCGGCGCTGGCGAAGCTGGGCCTCGACGCCGCGAAGAAAACCGTCTTGATTACCGGCGGCAGCCGCGGCGCCCGCTCGATCAACCGGGCGGTGGCGGCTGCCTTCAAGCAGTTGACGGCCGATCACGGGGTGCAGTTTTTGCATGTCACCGGCCGCGACGAGTATGAAGCGACGAAGGCCTTGCTCTTGGAGCAAGGGCTGGCCGACTGTCCGGCTTTCCACCTGCGGCCCTACCTTCATGACATGCCGGTCGCGCTGCGGGCGGCGGATTTGGTCCTGTGCCGCGCCGGGGCGATTGCGTTGGCGGAGGTGGCGGCCTTGGGCCTGCCGGCTGTTTTGATTCCTTATCCCTATGCCACCGGCAACCATCAGGAGGCCAACGCCCGGGCGTTTGAAAAGCGCGGGGCGGCGGTTGTCCTGCTGGATAAGGATTTGAGCGGCGACAAGCTGGCGGGGCAATTGCTGCCGCTGGTTCATGATGAAAAAAGACTTGCCTTGATGCGGCAGGCGGCCAAAACCCTGGCCAAACCGGGGGCCGCGGATGACATAGCGGACCACCTCCTGGCGGATCTTGCTGCAATGAGCGTATGAGGGGGAACTATATTTGTTTGAGCAATTTCAGCAATTTCACTTTATCGGCATTGGCGGGGCGGGCATGAGCGCGATTGCCTCCGTCTTGCTGGCGCGCGGTTTCCGGGTCACTGGCTCGGATGCGAAAGAGTCGGCGGCTACGGCGCGGCTGTTGGCGGCCGGGGCGACGATTTTCATCGGCCATGACGCCGCGAACGTGCCTGACGACTGCGCGGTTGTACTATCGACGGCCATCAAGCCGGACAACCCGGAGTGGCAGGCGGCGAAGACGAAGCGCCTGCGCGTTTTCCACCGGTCTGATTTGATGGCGGCGCTGGTGAACGAGCGGACCGGCATTGCGGTTGCCGGCGCGCATGGCAAGACGACCACGACGGCGATGCTGGCGGCGGTATTCCTGCAGGCCAAGCTTGCTCCGACCGTCCTAATCGGCGGCGACGTGACGGCGATGGGCGGCAATGCCTGCAACGGGGACGGCGCCTTTGTCATCACGGAAGCGGATGAGAGCGACGGGTCGTTTTTAAAGCTGCGCCCCAAGTATGCCGTTGTCACCAATGTCGAGGACGATCACCTGGACCACTACGGCTCCATGGAAGGCGTCCGGGAAGCTTTCCACACCTTCTTGACCTATCTGCAGCCGGGCGGCAAGGCCGTCTTGTGCGCCGATCAGGCGGAGGCGAAGGCGCTGGCCGCCGCTTATCCGGAAAACAGCGTGACTTACGGCACTGGGGCGGATGCCGACTGGCAGGCCCGCAACGTCCGTTTTGACGGCATGCATACTACGTATGAAATTTGGCATGACGGCCTGCTGGTCAGCGAGGTGCGGCTGGCCGTGCCGGGCAGCCATAACGTCTTGAACTCGTTGGCCGCCATCGTGCTGGCCCATTATGCCGGCGTCGAGGTGGCGACGGCTGTTGCCGCTTTGGAAGCCTTCCGCGGCGTCCACCGGCGCTTTGAGCTTAAAGGCGAGGCGCACGGCATCAGGGTGATTGACGACTATGCCCATCATCCGACGGAAGTGGCCGCCACCTTGGCCGCCGCCAGACTGGTTGCGCCCAAACGCATCGTGTGCGTGTTTCAGCCGCATCGCTTCAGCCGCACGCAGCTTTTGGCGGAGGAGTTCGGCAAAGCGTTTGCCGACTGCGATGAGTTGGTTTTGACGGATATTTATTCAGCCGGCGAAGCGCCCATCCCGGGCATTACCGGCGAGACTCTGGTCGAGGCGGTGGCGCGCTGCGGCGGCAAAAAGGCCCATTACGTCCAATCGCTGGAGGCGCTGCCGGCCTTTTTAAAAGCCTTTGCCAAGCCCGGCGACATGGTGATGACGATGGGCGCGGGCAATATCTATCAAGCCGGCGAAAAGCTGCTGGCTGAACTGAAAAGCGGGGTGTTGGCATGAACAAGGAACGCGTTGCCGTAGTGATGGGCGGCCCTTCGACAGAGCGCGAGGTGTCGCTGCGGACGGGGGCGGCGATTGCGGGCGCCTTGTCCGCTCGCGGTTATGACGTCGTATCGATCGACCTGGAACCCAAACGGTTTGTCGACCAGATCAAAGAGAGCGGCGCGACGGTCGTTTTCAACGCCGTCCATGGCTTGTACGGCGAAGACGGGGCGATGCAGGGCGCCCTGGATATGCTGGGGATTCCCTACACCGGCTCGGGCGTGCTGGCGAGCGCGCTGGCGATGGACAAGGTTATGACAAAGCGCCTCTTTCAAGCAACGGGCATCAACACTCCGTCCTGCCTGTTCTTTTCCCCGGCCCAATCCCGGCGCGAGCAAGTGGCGAGCGTGCTGGCGCATTTCTCGCTGCCGGTTGTCGTCAAAGCCTCCTGCCAAGGCTCGAGCATCGGCGTTGTGATTGTCGAGCGCGAGGCGGATCTGCCGGACGCCTTGAATGAGTGCTTCGCCCTTTCAAAGGAAGTGCTCGTCGAGGAGTTCATCGACGGGCGGGAAATTACGGCCGCGGTAATCGGCGGCAACGGCGAGGCCGAAGTGCTGCCGCTGATCGAAATCGCGCCTCATTCGGGACGCTATGATTATGCATCAAAATACACGGCCGGCGCAACGGACTACCTGGTGCCGGCGCCGTTGTCGGAAGGCGCCAGCGAGCACATCGCCGAGCTGGCGAAAAAAGCCTACTGCATGGCGGGGTGCGCCGGCGTGGCGCGGGTCGACTTTATGCTCCGCCGCTCGGACGACACCGCTTTTGCCCTGGAAATCAACACGATTCCTGGCATGACGGCGACCAGCCTCGTGCCAAAGGCGGCGGCGGCGGCTGGCATTGATTTCCCGTCGCTGTGCGAAAAATTGCTGCTTGCTGCTCTGGCCCAGAGGCAAAACAAAGCGTAGCTTGGAGGCAAAGATGTCCACAACGCAAGAACGATTTGCCGAGCATCGGCGCCAGCGGCAACGGCGGCGACGGCGCTGTCTGAAGGGGGTTGTGCTTGTCATCAGCCTGTTCCTGCTGGTCAGGGGGGCGGCTTTATCGCCCTGGCTGGTTTTCGCCTATGCGGAGATTTCCGGGGCGCAGCAGCTGGGGCGGTCTGAGGTCCTGGCGATTGCCGGGCTGCAGGAGCCGTTTAACCTGTTGGCCGCCGATCCGGCCGTGATCGCCCGCCGCTTGACGAGCGACTTGCGCATTGAGTCGGCGCAGGTCGTCCGGCAATATCCGGCGACGCTGACGATCCAGGTCAGGGAGCGGCGGGTGGCGGCCTACGTCCGGCATAAATTGGGCGTTGCCCAAGTTGACGCCAGCGGCATGATTTTAACCCTGGGCAAGGCCGTGCGCGATGCCAAGGCGCCGATGATAACGGGCACAGCGCTCGACGCCGGGTATATCGGCGACACGGCAGCGGCCGAGCATCCCGTCGCGATCTTGACGGCGTTTTTAAGCCGGCTTGATCCCTGGACGACCGGACAACTGTCGGAGCTGCAGGTCCTTCCCAACGGGACGGTGCAGGCCATTACCATGCAGGGCGTGCCGATCAAACTGGGCAATCTGGCCCAGGTCGCCGATAAGGCGGGCCTAGCGGATACGGTCGTGAGACAAATTGTGCCGATTAGCCATCAAGTAGCAGCGGTGGACTTGACTTTTTCCAGGCCCTATATTACAGTGAAAAAATAAGTGGGCGAAAGTGAGTTGAATAACCGTTGTTCCCCAATCGACAAGCTAAGCTGGTGGTAACAGCCGTATGCATGGTGCTGGGGCTGATGCTGGCGGCGCAGTTTAGGACGACGCAAGAACTGAAAGCTTCTCTTCCTTATCAACGCATCGAAGATTTATCCGCGCGTCTTACCCAAACGGAAAAAGAGCGTGACACGCTGCGCAAAGAAGTGCAGCGGCTCAAGGAGGATACCGGGGCGGAAGTGCTGACGAAAGAACTTCAGCAGCTGAAAATGAACGCCGGCGTCCTGCCCGTCTCCGGACCAGGCGTTGTCGTCAGTTTGGACGACAGCAAAAAATCGACGAAGCCGGGAGAAAATCCGAACCTCTACCTAATTCATGACGATGACCTGCTGAAGGTGATCAATGAATTGCGGGCGGCCGGGGCGGAAGCGATTGCCATCAACGAGCAGCGCCTGATCGCCACGTCGGAGATTCGCTGCGCCGGTCCGACTGTTTCCGTCAACAACAGCCGGTTTTCGCCGCCTTACGTCATTCGGGCGATTGGCGATCCCAAGAGCCTCGAGGCGTCCTTGAAAATGCGGGGCGGCGTCATCGAAACGCTCAAGTTCTGGGGGATACAGGTAAGCGTTGCCCCGGAGGAGGAAGTGCTTGTGCCGGCGTTTAAAGGCGCGTTCCGCTTCGAATATGCCAAGCCGGTGCGGGAGGGGAAATCATGATTTATCCATTGGCAGGGGTTGCCTTAGGGCTGATCATCGGGCTGTTTTTGCCGATCCGGATACCGCAGGAATACGCGAAATTCATGTCGGTAGCGTTGTTGGCGTCTTTGGATTCTGTGTTTGGCGGCTTGCGTTCGGCGTTGGAGAAAAAGTATGATAACGAAATTTTTATCAGCGGCTTCTTCTTTAATGCGCTGCTCGCGGCGGGTTTTGCCTATATAGGCGAACGATTGGGCATTGATCTTTACTACGTTGCTCTGCTGGCCTTCGGCCTGCGCATTTTTCAGAACTTGGCCATCATCAGACGATCGTTGCTGGGGAAATGACCTGTCAAAATATTTTTTCGGGTTAATAGGGATATGCAAAAATGTGTTGAATATATATAATTGTGATATGTTCAACCAGCATTATGGGCTTACGGAGCGCGAGTGAGGAGGAACAACTGCATGATCGAAATGGACATGGAGCAAGGCAAATATGCCAAAATTAAGGTAATTGGTGTCGGCGGCGGCGGCAACAACGCTGTCAACCGCATGATTGACGCAAACGTTCAAGGCGTTGAATTTATTTCCGTGAATACGGATGCGCAGGCACTGTTGATGGCGCAGGCCGCTTCCCGGATTCAAATTGGTGAAAAACTGACCAAGGGTCTTGGCGCAGGCGCCAACCCTGAAATCGGTGAAAAAGCGGCGCAAGAAACGCGCGACGAGCTGATCGCAGCCTTGCGCGGCGCTGATATGATTTTTGTCACGGCCGGCATGGGCGGCGGTACGGGCACCGGCGCGGCGCCGATTGTCGCCGAATGCGCCCGTGAAGTCGGCGCGCTTACGGTCGGCGTGGTGACCAAGCCCTTCTCCTTTGAAGGCAAGCGCCGTCTCGGCCAGGCTGACAACGGCATCGAGCGCTTGCGCGAAAAGGTCGACACGCTCATCACGATTCCCAACGACCGGCTGCTGCAGGTCATTGACAAGCGCACGCCCATGGTTGAGGCGTTCCGCATTGCCGACGACATTTTGCGCCAAGGCGTACAGGGCATTTCCGATTTGATTGCTGTTCCGGGCCTGATCAACCTTGACTTTGCCGATATTAAGGCGATCATGTCTGACGCCGGTTCGGCCCTGATGGGCATCGGCCTGGCAAAAGGCGACAACGGCGCGGTGGTAGCAGCTGAAGCGGCGATTAAGAGCCCGCTCTTGGAAACCTCCATCGACGGCGCGCGCGGCGTGCTGTTCAACATCACCGGCGGCCGCAACCTGAGCCTGTTCGAAGTGAACGAGGCGGTCAGCATCGTCGAAAATGCGGTTGACCCCAATGCGAACATTATTTTCGGTGCGGCCATTGACGAAGCGCTGGAGGATGAAATCCGCGTGACGGTCATCGCCACCGGTTTCGAAGGGGCCCGCTCCTTTGCTTCGATTCCTTCAATCAATGAAGAAGTGCTGGGCAAGCCGGCCGCCAGCGCCCCCATTTTCACGCGCCCCAAGCTGGATGACATCCCGGCCTGGATTCGCGGACGCTGATTGCAGCGGCATTGGACAAATGAAAACCGTTCGGAGACTAGCGCAGGCTAGTCTCCTTTTTGCTCTTAAAAACACTATATTTAGTAACTAAACTCCTGAAAAAGAACTATATATTGAAAAAAGCGCTCGCTGTGGTATAATGAGAAACATGAGCAGAAAGGGTGAGAAAAGTGCGGTGTGCGTTTTGTGGATTTGGCGACAGCCGGGTAATTGACTCCAGAGCGGCGGAGGACGGCAGCGCCATTAAGCGGCGTCGGGAATGCCCCGCGTGCAACCGTCGGTTTACGACGTTCGAGCGGCTGGAAGAGACGCCTGTTTTGATTGTCAAAAAAGACGGCCGGCGCGAACAGTTTGACCGCAACAAGCTGCTGGGCGGCTTGCTGAAGGCGTTTGAAAAGCGCCCGACCTCCATGGAGCGGATTCAATCCCTTGTTGAGCTCATCGAACGTGAACTAAGAGCCAGCGGTGACGCAGAAGTACCATCGGAAAAAATTGGTGAACTGGTTATGCAGCATTTGCCGGAAGTCGATCAGGTTGCTTATGTTCGTTTTGCCTCTGTTTATCGTCAGTTCGGAGACTTAAACAATTTTATGCAGGAATTGCAGCGCATTATGGCGTCTCAAAAGAGCGGAGAGGAAGCGAAAAAATGAGTATGTTCCAGAAAATTATGAAGCGCGATGGCCGGGAAGTCGAATTTAGCGAACGCAAAATTACGGACGCCATCTTCAAGGCGGCCAAGGCGGTGGGCGGCGAGGACCGCGAGCTGGCCATGGAAGTTACCCTCGATGTGCTGCGCTACTTGAAACAGCAATACAACGGCACTGAGTTTACGGTTGAAGACGTGCAGGACGCCGTGGAAAAAATGCTGATTGAAAAGGGGCATGCGCGTACGGCAAAGGCGTACATACTGTATCGTGCGCAACGCTCGGCGATCCGCAGCGCCAAATCGGAACTGATGGACGCGGTCGGCGAGATCCTGGTCGAGACGAATCGCGACAACGCGAATATTTCCAACTCCCCTTCGGCGAAAATGCTGCAGATTGCCAGCGCCGCCAGCAAGGAATACTACCTGAACCGGCTGATTCCCGCGCCCATGGCGCAGGCGCACCGCCGCGGCGATATCCACATTCATGACCTGGACTTTTACGGGAAGACGCTCAACTGCATCAATATCCCGCTGAATAAATTGCTGGCCGATGGCTTCAACAACGGGCATGGCTACATCCGGCCGCCTAAACGCCCAGGCTCGGCGACGGCGCTGGCGGCGATCATTCTGCAAAGCAGCCAGAACGACATGTTCGGCGGCCAGTCGTTCGGCTTCTTCGACTACGACATGGCGCCGTTCATGGAAAAGGCGACGGACGAGGAAGTTTACCAGGCGATGGAAGCCCTGGTGTACAACTTGAACAGCATGCACAGCCGGGCCGGCGCGCAGGTGCCCTTCTCCAGCCTGAACCTGGGGCTCGATACGTCGGAAGCGGGCCGCAAGGTGATCAAGAACCTGCTCCTGGCCTATGAAAAGGGCCTCGGCCGCGGCGAGAACCCGATTTTCCCGAACATCATTTTCCGGATCAAGGCCGGCGTGAACTTCAACCCCGGCGACCCGAACTACGACCTGTTCCGCCTGGCGATCCGCGTGGCGGCGCAGCGCCTCAATCCGACCTTCAGCTTCATGGACAGCAGCTTCAACAAGCCGTACAACGGCGAAGTGGCCTACATGGGTTGCCGGACCCGCGTCATCTCCAACCGCCACGGGGCCTCCCAGACGAGCGGCCGCGGCAACCTGAGCTTTACGACCATCAACCTGCCGCGCCTGGCCCTTAAAGCGGAGCATAATATCATGCGCTTTTACCAGTACCTGGACGAACTGGCTGATTTGGTCGGCGAGCAGCTTTACCACCGCTACCAGGTCCAGTCGAAACTGCGGGTCGCCGATTTGCCCTTTTTGATGGGGCAGGGCCTGTACATGGGCTCGGAGAACCTGGGGCCGCACGACTGCATAGAAGAGGCGATCAAAAACGGCACCCTGTCGATCGGCTTTATCGGCCTGGCGGAAACCCTGATCGCCCTGACCGGCGCGCATCACGGCGAGCAGGGCGAGGCGCAGGTGCTGGGCGAGGAAATTGTCAAGTTCCTGAACAGCAAGGTGGAGAAGCTCGCGGACAAATACGACCTCAACTACACGCTGATTGCGACGCCGGCCGAAGGCTTGTCCGGCCGCTTCATCAGAATGGACCGAAAGGAATTCGGCGTCATTCCGGGCGTGACGGACAAAGAGTACTACACCAACTCGTTCCATGTGCCCGTTTCCTACCCGATCAGCGCCTACGAGAAGATGAAGATCGAAGGCCGCTTCCACCGCCTGACGAGCGCCGGCCACATCAGCTACGTCGAATTCAGCTCGCCGCCGGTTAACAACCTGACGGCGGTCGAGGATATTCTGCGCCACATGGCCGCCTGCGACTGCGGCTACGTCGGCCTGAACTTCCCGATCGATTTCTGCGACCAATGCGGCTACACGGGCGTTATTGACGAGGACTACTGCCCGCAGTGCGAATCGGCTTCCCTGCGGCGCGTAAGAAGAATCACCGGTTATTTGAGCGTGGTGGAGCGGTTTAACGACGCAAAGCGCAGCGAACTGGAAAACCGCGTCAGCCACTTCGGGTGAAAAACATGAACACAACAACGATTCGGGTCGCACACCTGTTGGGTGAGTCGGTAGTGGACGGCCCCGGCATTAGGGCGGTGGCGTTTCTGCAAGGCTGCCCCCGGCATTGTCCGGGCTGCCACAACCCGGAATTGCTGCCGGTTGAGGGCGGCGACGAATGCAGCGCCGAGGAACTGGCTGATGCGCTGCTGTCCGAGCTGACCCCGATCCATCGGGGCATTACCTTCAGCGGCGGGGATCCGCTATTGCAGGCCGATATGCTGGGCGACGTCGTTTTTCTCCTCAAACGGGCCCGGCCGGATCTGACCATCTGGCTCTATACCGGCTACTTGTTTGAAGACGTGCGCGACTTGCCGGTGATGAACGCCATCGACGTCGTAGTGGACGGACCCTATGAACAGGACAAGCGCGATTTGACGCTGCCCTTTCGCGGCTCCGCCAACCAGCGGATCATCGATGTCCCGGCCAGCCTGGCGCAAGGCAAGGTTGTGCTGTGGGAAAACCAATAGCATGCTTTCTGACGAAAAACACGGTTCCGCAGAGCCGTGTTTTTCTTTTGCGCGAGCCGCCTCGATGGCAGGATTTTACCGGCCCATCGCTAATTGTAACCATAGCAAACGCTTGGCAATCGGGAGGGAAAGGCATGCTTGACACAGTTGATCCCGCCATCACGATGGGCAAGAAGGAATTTGAACGGCTGCGGGAAGAAAAGGAGCTGAAGCTGGGGGAACTGCAGCGGCAGGCGCACGAGTGCGGCTTGCCGATACTGCTTGTTTTTGAAGGCTGGAACGGCGCCGGCAAAGGCGTGCAGATCAACTCGCTGCTGCAATGCCTCGACCCGCGCGGCTTCAAGGTGCACCCCATTTCCCGGCCCAATTGCGAGGAGATAAACCGCCCGTTCTTGTGGCGGTTCTGGACGAAGCTGCCGCCTAAAGGCCGCATTGCCATTTATGACCGCAGCTGGTACTACCAGACGACGATGGACAGGGTTGAGGAGCGCATCACCCGCGAGCAGGCGGAGCTCGCCTACCACGACATACAGTCCTTCGAGCGGCAGCTGGTTGACGACGGCTGCCTGATTTTGAAATTTTTCCTGCACATATCGGCAAAGGAGCAAAAGAAGCGATTGCGCAAGGTTGAGAACGATCCCGAGCAGCGGTGGCGGGTGACGAGCGAGGACTGGCGCGCCCACGAACTCTACGCCCGGTACTGGGACGCGTTTGAAGAGATGTTCCGCCAAACCGATACGGCTTTTGCGCCGTGGCATGTGGTGGAGGCCGAGGACAAGCGGTATTCCCGGATCAAGATCATGGACAGCGTCATAGCGGCGGTAAGCCGGCGCCTCGAGGAAATGAAGCGCAACGGCAAGCGGGCCGACGCGGTCGAACAGCCTTACGTCGAGGCGGTGCCGTTCACGACCTCAATCCTGCGGGAGGCCGATCTGTCGCGCTCCTGCGACAAGAAGGAGTACGAGCGCAAATTGCCCGCCCTGCAGGAGCGGCTGCGGGACCTGCAGTATGAGGCCTTTCGTCAGGGCGTGCCGCTCATCATCGTCTTTGAGGGCTGGGATGCGGCCGGAAAGGGCGGCACGATCAAGCGGCTGACGAACAGCCTCGATCCGCGCGGCTATTACGTTGTGCCGGTTGGCAGCCCGACGGATGAGGAGCGGCAGTATCATTACCTGTGGCGCTTTTGGCGGCACATGCCCGCCGACGGGATCGTCGCCATCTTCGACCGCAGCTGGTACGGGCGCGTGCTCGTCGAACGCGTGGAGGGGTATGCCAAGCAAGCCGAGTGGCGGCGGGCCTATCGGGAAATCAACGAGATGGAAGAGCATTTGGCCAATGACAGGACGATTTTGCTTAAGTTCTGGCTGCATATTGACGCCGACGAGCAACTGAAGCGTTTTAAAGCGCGCGAGGCCGACCCGAACAAGCAGTGGAAAATCACCGCTGAGGATTGGCGGAACCGAGAAAAGCGGCCCCTCTACGAGCAGGCCATCCAGGAGATGTTTTTCCGGACCAGCACGCGTCTGGCGCCCTGGACGGTCGTCGAATCCAACTGCAAATACTTCGCCCGCATCAAGACCCTGGAGACGGTCATTCAGGCGCTGGAAAAACGGCTGAAATAAAGCGCAAGTAGGCTGGGCAGGCCTGCTGATGAATGCTATAATGATAGGAAAACCGGCGCTAGGCTGGTCTATGGAGGGAATGCCTTGACCTGGGAAATTCGTCGCCAGTTAGCCGAACAGGTAGCCCGCGAAGCGGGAGTCAGACAGTTCCCGCCGGGAACGCGGCACGACGTGGCCATTGTCTATCCGAATACGTATCAGGTGGGGATGTCCAACCTGGGCTTGCATATTTTATACCAGATAATCAATAGCGAGCCGGACATGGCCTGCGAACGCTTTTTCCTGCCCGACGCTGCGCTTCGCAAGCTGTACGAGCGCAGCCATACGGCCTTGTTAAGCCTGGAGACGCAGCGGCCGTTGCACGATTTCGGCGTGATTGGCGCGGCCCTGTCCTTTGAATTGGACTATTTCAATTTGTTAGAATTACTGACGTTAGGCAAGGTTCCGCTTCTTGCGGCAACGCGGCAGGAAGCGGATTCTTTTGTTGTCATAGGCGGGCCGTGCGCCACCTTCAATCCGGAACCGCTGGCGGATTTTGTCGATGCTGTGGTGATCGGCGAAGGCGAGGAGACGTTTTTGCGCCTCGCCCGCCTGATCCATGAAGAGCGGCAAAAAGGCACGCCGCGGGCCGACATTTTGCCGCGCCTGGCCGCGCTGCCGCACGTGTACGTGCCGGCGCTCTATGAAGCATCGTATGATGCGGCGGGCCGGTTTGCGGCGCTAACGGCGAAAGGCGGGACGCCGGCGCGCGTCAGCCGCGGCTGGGTGCGGGATATCGACGCCTCTCCCGCGGCCTCGGCGATCGTCACGCCGGACACGGAGTTTTCCAATGTATATCTGGTCGAGGTTGCGCGCGGCTGCGGGCGGCATTGCCGCTTTTGCATGGCGGGCTATTGCTTCCGCCGGCCGCGCCAGCGCGCGATGCGCTCGCTGACGGAATTGGTCCGGCAATGCCCGCCGCAGACGGAGCGCATCGGCCTGATGGGGGCGGCGGTTTCCGATTACGACGAAATCTTGTCCTTAGGGCGCGAGCTGCGCGAGCAGCAGCGCTCGTTCAGCGTGGCGTCGCTGCGGGCCGATTCCCTGACGAAAGAGCTGGTTGAGCAGCTGGCGGCCGGCGGGCAGCGCACGCTGACGATTGCGCCGGAAGCGGGCAGCGAGCGGATGCGGCGCATCATCAACAAGGGCATCGACGAAGAGGACATTTTTCGGGCGGTTTCGCTGGCGGCGGCGTCCGGCATGCCGCATTTGAAGCTTTACTTCATGATCGGGCTGCCGGAAGAAACGCAGGCGGACGTGGAGGCGATCGCCGACCTGGTCCTGCGGGTCCGCAGTTGCATGCTGGAAACAGGCGGCAGGGGCGACTTGACGATCAGCGTCAATCCGTTCGTGCCCAAGCCGTTCACGCCGTTTCAATGGCAGCCGCTCGAAGACTTGAAGACTTTCACACAAAAAATCGCTTTTCTCAAGAAGCGCTTCGAAAAAGACCGCCGGATCAAGCTGATCGCGGAGTCAGGCAAAGAAACCTTTGTGCAGGCTGTGCTGGCGCGCGGCGACCGGCGCTTGGGCGCCGTGCTGCTGGAAGCGGCAGCAAGCGGCGGCAGCAAGCAGTTCAAGCGGCTTGTCGAGAAAAAAGCGCCGGAGAACCTCGATCGCCTTTATTCGGGCTGGGCGAAGGAAGAGCCTTTGCCGTGGGATCATCTGTTCATGGGATTTGAAAAAGCGTATTTGTGGCAGGAGTGGCAAAAGGCTCAGGCGGGAGAGGAAACCCCGGCCTGTTTTGACAATTGCCGCCGCTGCGGCGTTTGTCAGTAAGAAATGGGGGTTGACAATGGAAAAATTCATCTTGCGGCCGACGGAAAACGGCCTGTGGGTCGGTTCCTTTCCGGCACTGACCGCAATGGGGGTGGCGCACGGTTTTTCCACCCGCTTCGGCGGTTCGGGCGGGGCGGACGGGCAGACGCTCGACTTGGGCTGGAAGACAGGACGGCAGGAGTCGGTTGCCTGCGACCGCAAGCGTTTTTTTGCGGCGATGGAGATCGGCGACGACCGGGTGGCAACGATTCGCCAGGTCCACGGCACGCGGGCCATTCAGGTCGATGCTTCCGTGCTGGGCCGCAGCGGCCTCGATCCGGAAGCCTACTTAGGCGAGGCGGACGCGCTCTATACGGACGAGAAGCGGGCCGGCCTGCTCTTGGGCTTTGCCGACTGCGTGCCCGTTTTGCTGTTTGACCCTGTCCATCGCGCGTTGGGCGTCGTTCATGCCGGCTGGCGGGGGACCGTGTCGCTGGTTGCGCAAAAGACGCTGCTGACGATGCAGCGGACGTTCGGCTCCAACCCGGCGCTCTGCTTTGCGGCGATCGGACCCTCCATCGGACCGTGCTGCTATGAAGTCGACCAGCCGGTCATCGAGGCGGTCCAGGCGGCCTTCGCGCAGCCGGAGCGGCTGCTGCGCAAAAGCGAAAAAGCCGGGCATGCCAAACTGGATTTGTGGCAGGCCAACAGCGACCAGCTGATCGCGGTCGGCGTGCAGGAAAAACACATTTTCACCAGCCAGATTTGCACGGCGCATCATCATCAGGTTTTTCACTCCCATCGCGCCTCCGCCGGAACAGCCGGGCGGATGGGGCTGCTGGCCTGGCTGAAATAAGCAGGGAAAAAATGCAGTGAGCGCGAATAAAGCTAAGCGGAGGCAAGAGATATGCTGGAGCATAAGCTTATTGAAGTTCAAGCCGCCATTCAAACGGCTTTGCAGCATCGGACGCAGCCCTTTCGGACCGGCGAGCAGGTTACCCTGATTGCGGTAACCAAGAACCATCCCGTTGCCGTCGTGGAAGAAGCGTATGCAGCGGGCCTGCGCGTGTTTGGCGAAAACCGCGTGCAGGAGGCCAGGCAAAAGCGCGAGCAGTTTTTAAAACCGGCTGTCTGGCATTTAATCGGGCAGTTGCAGACCAATAAAGTCAACCAAGCCGTCCAGTTGTTTGATGTTATCCAGTCGGTTGACCGGCCCAGCCTGGTGACGGCGCTGGCGAAAGCCGCCGAGAAGAGCGGCAAGCGGCAAGCGGTACTGCTGCAGTTGAATATCGCCGGCGAAGCGACGAAATCAGGCGCCGCGCCGGAAGAAATGGAAGCCTTGGCGAAAATGATCGCCGCCGAGGCGTCATTGGAGCTCAAAGGATTGATGGCCATGGCGCCGCTCGCCCCGGAGCCGGTGGTGCGGCAGGTTTTTCGCGCCGGCTACCAGGCGTTTTGCCGCCTGCAGGATATGGGGCTGGACAAAACGTGCATTGACACGCTGTCGATGGGGATGTCGGGCGACTTTCCCATCGCCATTGAAGAGGGTTCGAATATGATTCGCGTTGGAACCGGCTTGTTCGGAGCGCGTACGTATAAAAATACAGGGCAGGGGGGCATACCAGAATGAAGTTTTTTGATAAGGTATGGGACAGCTTGGGCCTTTTTGAAACAATTCCAGAAGATAAAAATGCGCCGGAGCCGGAAGTGCCGGTGAGAAATAAGCGCGGCGCGGCCAATACGGTGGTTTCTTTGCCGTCGACGCAAAAGCAAGTCAAGATGATCGTCATTGAACCGGCCTCGTTTGACGACGCGCAGTCGATTGCCGACCATTTGCGCAGCCAAAAACCGGTCGTCGTCAACTTCGAAAAAATCGACATCGACACGACAAAACGCATGATTGATTTTCTGAGCGGCACAATTTATGCCATTAACGGTTCCATGCAGCGCATCGGCGACAGCATTTTACTGTGCGCGCCGAGCAGCGTCGACATTGATGCGGCGGCCATGTTCGCGTCGCGCGACGAGCGCTGGGAATAGAGGTTGGGAGGCAAGCAGATGGGAAATGACAAGGTTGCGATCATCGGCGGCGGCGCAATGGCCGAAGCCATTATCAGAGGATTATATCAGGCCGGCAACCTGACCGACGGCTCGTGGTTGACCGTCAGCGAGCCGAATGCGTCCAGACGCGACGAGCTGGCGACGCAATACGGCGTCAACACGACGGCGGACAACAAGGCGGCCGTGCAGGGCGCCAAATGGGTCCTGCTGGCGGTTAAGCCGCAGATGGCCGCGGCCGTGCTGGCGGAGATCAGCAAAGTGCTGCCGCCCAAGGCGGTCGTGGCCTCGATTATGGCGGGCTGGTCGGTCGCGCAACTAGCGCATTTTCTGCCGGACCGGCCGATCGTGCGGATCATGCCGAATACGCCGCTGGCGGTCGGCGCCGGCATGACGGCCTTGGTGGTGGCGGACGATGTGCCGGCGCAGATCGGCGAAGAGATCGAAGCCGCGTTTGCCGCCGCCGGCGAGACGGTGCGCGTGCCGGAAAGCTGGATGGACGCCATTACCGGCTTGTCCGGCAGCGGCCCGGGCTTTTTGTTCGTGGTTCTCGACGCCTTAAGCGACGCCGGCGTGGCGGCGGGCCTGCCGCGCCAGACGGCCATTCGCCTGGCGGCCCAGACAATGCTGGGAACGGGGAAAATGGTCGTGGAGTCGGGCGCCCACCCGGCGGTGCTGCGCGATCAGGTTACGTCGCCGGGCGGCACGACCGTGGCCGGCATTTTGGTCATGGAAGCGGCCGGCGTGCGGGCTGCGCTGCATAAGGCGGTGGCGGCTGCTGTGGACAGATCCCGGCAGTTGAGGTAACAGGCATGAACGCAGCAGAAAGAGAAAAAGTCCTTCGTTATTACAGTTCCAGCGGGGATGAAGGCCTGGCGGCCAAGCTGCTGGACTTGGCCGAGCGCGTCGAAAAGCAGGGGCGCTTCGGCGTATCCGAATTTCTTGACCCGTACGGCGTTTCCATCGCTGAGACGGTGGCCGCTTATTTTCCCCAGGTGCACGTCGACCTGAGCGGCGGCTACGCCGGCGCGGAGCGGGCGCGGGTCGCCTTTGTCGCGGACGACTTCTACGGCGAGCCCGACTACAAGCTGGCGGCCGTGGCAGTCAAGTGGGACAAGCGCTACTACCAGCTGTCGCATCGCGACGTGCTCGGGGCCGTCATGGGCCTGGGGTGCAAGCGCGAGCTGTTCGGCGACATCCTGATGGTGGAGGACGGCTGCCAGGTCATCGTCGACAAGGCGTCGCTGGCCTATTTTTTGACAAACCTGACCTCGATCGGCTCGGCGCCGGTGACGGCGGCGGAGATTCCGCTGGGCGAGCTGCAGCCGAAGGAAGAGAAGGTCAAGGAAATCCGCGCCACGGTGGCGGCGCTGCGGCTCGACGCTGTGGCGGCGGCCGGCTATGGCGTGTCCCGCTCCAAAATGACGGAGGAAATCAAGGGGCAGGGCGTGAAATTGAATTTCCGCGAGGTGAAGAACGCCGCGCAGCCGGTCAAGGAGGGCGATGTCATTTCCTTCCGCGGGCGCGGGCGTGTCGAAGTCGCCTCGCTCAACGGCACCACGAAAAAAGGGCGGATAAGCATCCTGCTGAAACGCTATCTGTAAAGAACGAACGGAAACGGACCGGAAAGGGAGGCTGATCGGCATGCTTACGCCGTTGGACATGCATAACAAAACCTTTGGCAAAGGCTTTCGCGGCTACTCGACCGACGAGGTTGACGAGTTTATGGAACGGGTGGCCAAAGACTTTGAGCGCCTCTACCAGGAAAACCTGGAGTACAAGGAAACCGTGGAGCGCTTAAGCCGCCAGCTGGAGCAGTACCAGCAGATGGAGTCGACGCTCCGCAACACCTTGATTATCGCGCAGGGAACGGCGGAGGACGTGAAGACGAACGCCCGCAAGGAAACGGAGCTGATGCTCAAGGAGACGGAAATCCGCACGCAGCAGATGGTGAACGAAGCCTGCCTCAAAGTCCGGAAGATTCAGGAAGAATACGACGAGGTCAAAAAGCAGATGCAGGTCTTCCGCACGAAGCTCAAGGCGATGCTTGACTCGCAGATGGAGATGCTCAAGACTGCTGAGGAACAGGAACCGCAACCGTGACGTGCCAAATTGAGCAGGTCAAGGACGGCGTCCGGCTAGGGATCCGCGTGCAGCCGCGCGCCAGCCGCAGCCAGGTGGTCGGGTGGCTGGCCGACGGCGCGCTGAAGCTGGCCGTCGCTTCGCCGCCGGTCGACGGCGAGGCGAACAAAGCGGTCGTGGCGCTGCTGGCAGAGCATTTTCACCTGCCGAAGCGGGAGGTCGTTTTGGTCAGCGGCGAAAAGGGGCGCAACAAGGTAATCCTCCTGCGCGGGTTGTTGGTGGCGACTGCCTGGACGTTTTTGCCGCCGCCGGATAAAGAAGAGGGGTGACGAGTTGGATTGGCTGCTGTTGGTCAGACATGGGGAAGCGGAGCATCATACTAAGGGCTTGACAGGCGGTTGGACGGACTTGCCCCTCACGGACACCGGGCGCGAGCAGCTGCGGCAGCTGGGCTTGCGGCTGAAACGGGAGTTCGGCGCGCTGCCCTTCCAAATTATCGCCAGCGATCTGGTGCGCGCCAAAGAGAGCGCGAGCATCATCAGCGAAATCGGCGGCTTTCCGGTTGCGGAAACGGCTGTCTGGCTGAGGGAGAAGAACAACGGCATCGCCGCCGGCCTGCGGGAGGAAGAGGCGCGCAAGCTGGCCTTTTCGCCGATCGCGGACAGGCCCTTGGATTGGCGGCGCTATCCGGGCGGCGAGACGCGGCGCGAGTTTTTTGACCGCGTGACGAAGCCGTTCGACGCCTTCGAGAAAAAGTACTCCCACGCCATCGTGGTGGCGCACAAAGGAACGATCCAGCAGCTTCTGTTTCGCTGCCTGGGCTTCAAGTCGATCGACCAGGTGGCGGCGCACAACATCTCCTTTGAAATCAGCCCGGCCAGCCTGACGGTGGTGCAGCAAAACCGCTGGGGCGAGCGGAGCCTCGTGCTCTTAAACGACAGGAGCCACATCGAGCGGCTCCGTTGACATGTTTTCACCGGATAGTGTATAATACAAGCTGTTTACAGAATTGCATAAGGGCAAGATCATGGTGATGACGGAGACAGTAGCGTGCGCCTAGTCAGCGTAGCGAGCCGGGGGCGGTGCGAGCCCGGCCTGGCGGCTAGCGCGAAGATCACTCCCGAACCGCAGGCTGAACACGAGTAGGCTTGCCGAGGTGATGCGCGTTAGGGCATCGTGAGGGCCGCCGGCCGGCGGTTGAGTTGGGTGGTACCACGGGTTGTTCCCCGTCCCTTGTTGGGATGGGGTTATTTTTATTTGGAGGTGCTGAAAGGTGGATTACGGTAAAACACTTAATCTTCCGGTGACCGATTTTCCGATGCGGGCGAATTTGCCGGCGCGGGAGCCGGAGTTTCTTGATTATTGGCAGAAAGAAAACATATACGAAAAGAAGCGCGAGCAGCGCAAGGGAGCGCCCAAGTTCGTGCTGCACGACGGACCGCCCTACGCCAACGGCAACATTCACATCGGCCATGCGCTCAATAAAATTTTAAAAGACGTCATCGTCAAGTATAAATTCCTGCGGGGCTACGACACGCCCTACGTGCCGGGCTGGGACACGCACGGCATGCCGATCGAGCATGCGGCGATCAACAACCTCAAGCTGAACCGGCATGAACTGGACCCCCTTGTGTTGCGCAAGGAGTGCCATGACTACGCGCTGAGCTGGATCGACAAGCAGCGCGAGGATTTCAAGCGCCTGGGCGTGCTGGGCGACTGGGACAACCCTTATATCACCCTGCGGCCGGCTTATGAAGCCGAGCAGATCAAAGTCTTCGGCGAAATGGCGAACAAGGGTCACATCTACAAAGGCCTGAAAGCCGTCTACTGGTGCACCCACTGCGAAACGGCCCTGGCCGAGGCGGAAATCGAGTACGCCGAGAAAAAATCGCCGGCTATTTACGTCAAATTTGCGCTGAAGGACGACAAAGGCATGCTGCCGCCGTCCATCGACCCGAAAAAAGTGTTTGCCGTCATTTGGACGACCACGCCCTGGACTTTGCCCGCCAACGTGGCGATCGCCGTCCACCCCGAATTCGAATACAGCTGGGTGGCGGCCGGCGACGAGGTCTACTTGCTCGCCAACGAACTGCTTCCGCAAGTGGCACAAGCGGCCGGCCTGGACATGCAGATTATCGCCTCTACGACCGGCAAGCAGCTAGAAGGCCTGGTCTTCAGCCATCCGTTCATGGACCGCGATTCCGTCGTCGTCCTGGCCGATTACGTCACCTCCGACACCGGTACGGGCTGCGTCCACACGGCGCCTGGGCACGGCACGGACGACTTTGAAACCGGGGCGCGCTACAAGCTGCCGGTCATCTCGCCGGTCAACCATGCGGGCGTCCTGACGCAAGAGGCCGGCCCGTTCGCCGGCCAGTTCGTGTTCGACGCCAACGGCCCGATCATCGCCCATTTGGCCCACAGCGGGCATTTGCTTGCCAAAGGCAGCATCCGCCACCAATACGCCCACTGCTGGCGCTGCAAATCGCCGATCATCTACCGCGCTACGGAGCAGTGGTTTGCTTCCGTGGACGGTTTCCGCGACGAGGCCCTGGCGGCTATCGAGAAGGTGAAATGGATCCCCTCCTGGGGCAAAGACCGCATTCACAACATGGTCGCCGACCGGCACGACTGGTGCATTTCCCGCCAGCGCGTCTGGGGCGTGCCGATCCCGATTTTCTACTGCGCGGACTGCAATGAGCCCTTAATCAATAACGATACGATTGCCGCCGTTTCGGACCTGTTCGCCAAAGAAGGCTCCGACGCCTGGTGGGCGCATCCGGCGGAAGAAATCCTGCCGGCCGGTACGAAGTGCGTCAAGTGCGGCCACGACCATTTCCGCAAGGAAACCGACATCATGGACGTCTGGTTTGACAGCGGCTCAAGCCACCGCTCCGTCTTGCAGCAGCGCGAAGCCCTGAAGTGGCCGGCCAGCATGTACCTCGAGGGCAGCGACCAGCATCGCGGCTGGTTCCAGTCTTCGCTTCTGACCGCCGTGGCCACGACCGGCAAGGCGCCGTACGAATCCGTCCTGACGCACGGCTTCGTCGTCGACGGCGAAGGCCGCAAGATGTCCAAGTCCGTCGGCAACGTCGTTTTCCCGCAGGAAGTCATCAAGCAATACGGTGCCGAACTGTTGCGCCTGTGGGTCGCCTCGGCCGACTACAAGGCCGACATCCGCATTTCCAAAGACATCTTAAAGCAGCTGTCGGAGGTCTACCGCAAGATCCGCAATACCTTCCGCTACATGCTCAGCAACCTGTACGACTTCGACGTCGACAAGGACAGCGTGCCATTCGCGGAAATGAACGAGCTGGACCGCTGGGCGCTCTTGCGCCTCGAGGAGACGAAGCAAAAGGTGACGGAGGCGTATGAAAACTACGAGTACCACCTGCTGTACCACGCCGTCCATAACTTCTGCGCCGTCGACTTGAGCGCGATCTACCTCGACATCTTAAAAGACCGCCTGTACGCCTCCAAGCCGGAGGACAGACAGCGCCGCGCCGCGCAAACCGTCATGTACCGGATCCTCGAGGACCTGGTCGTCATCATGTCGCCGATCCTCTCCTTCACGACGGAAGAAACCTGGCAGTACATGAAAAAAGCCGCCGGCCGTCCGACCAGCGTGCAGCTCATGAGCTGGCCTGAAGCGAACCCGGCTGTTCTGGATACTGCTTTGGGCGAAAAGTGGGACAAGGTCTTCACCCTGCGCGACGCGATCAACAAGGTGCTCGAAGGCGCCCGCCGCGACAAGGTCATCGGCCACTCGCTCGACGCGAAGGTCGTCTTGTACGCCAAAGGCGACGCGCTGGCCACCCTGCAGGCAGTCGACCACAGCCTGGCGTCGCTGTTGATCGTCTCGCAGGCTGAGCTTGCCTCAGGCGAGCCGGCAGCTGACGCGCAAGCCACTGACGACCCGAACCTGTTCGTCGCCGTCAGCGCCGCGCAAGGCGAGAAGTGCGAACGCTGCTGGATCTACAGCGACACCGTAGGGGAATCGGGCGATCATCCGACCTTGTGCGATAGATGCGCGGGCGTGTTGGGGTAATTGAAGATATATATGAAAACGACAGACGCTTAGCGTCTGTCGTTTTCATTGTTAATTGAGGGAATTATGAAATTCCCTCAATTAACAATGCGTCGACGGTCGTAGCCAAGATCTTAAAGCACGGCGAACGCAATCTGACGGCAGCCTTCCTGCGCTTCAAGCAGCACTACAATTTCACGAGCGTGTTTTGCAACCCCCAAGCGCTGGGCACGAAAAGGGCAATGTTGAAAGCAAGGTCGGCTACCACCGGCGCAACTTCTTCGTGCCGGTCCCCAGGTTTGAAAACCTTGCCGACTACAACCGGCAGCTGCTTGACGAATCGGTTGCCGACCATGA
>JAJUGR010000011.1 GCA_029265905.1 Sporomusaceae bacterium
GCTGAAGGGGCCGAAATCCTTCCTGTTCGAAGCGTTGCAGGGGCTTTCGAGTGCGCTGGCGTAGCGGTACGGTACCTTTACTCGTTCTTTGGCGCGGTCGCTTCTTCTTAAAAAAACCACAACAGTGCCTTGACACTATCTAATCGGACAAAACAAATTGACAAGCTTTTGCGACACACTCTATAATAGGGGCAAGTGAGGTGTTGACACATGCAGGATAAAGACCTGAAGGATTTCCAGGAAACAGTCGACAAATACCTGATTCGCCATAGAAGCATTCTCGATGTCATGACGAAATATCAGGAAGCGAGCGCCCGTGTCAACCGCGCACTGGCCAAAGCCGTAACCGAATGCGGCTGCGTGAGCGTAACAGCATCCCATCAGCAGGTTCCGGAAGACATCGCCTACAGCGAAATCCGTCAATACATGCAGTCCCATTTAAACGGAGCGCTCTGCCCCCACTGCCAGGAAGTTATCGCCAAAGAAATGGGTCATGCCCTCTTCTACTCGGCCGCCCTGTGCAGCCTGACCGGGCTCTCGCTCGAAAAAGTCATGCAGCGCGAAAACAGCGCCGTCTCCACACTTGGGTACTATTATTTGAGCTGAGTCAAACCAACTTGACCGTACAAAAGGGGTTGCCGCAATGCATTGCGGCAACCCCTTTCTTTTTATCGGCTGATATTGAGCTTCTTCATCTTGCGCCAAAGCGTGACGCGCGCCATTCCCAGGCGCTCAGCAGTCTCGGAGACCCGGCCTCCGCAATCGTCGAGCGCTTTTCGAATCACCGCCGCTTCGCCGCCCTGCCCCTCCTCAGCGGCCGTAACATCGTCATAGGCAAGGATCTGTTCCATGAAGGCCGCGCTGATCACGTTGCGCCGGCCAATCGCCATAGCGCGCTCCATGACATTGCGCAGTTCGCGGATGTTGCCCGGCCAGCCATAGCGCTCCAACACTTTCGCCGCACCGGCGCTCAGGCGAACCTTTCTCCCTGTGTCCGCCCCGATTTGCTCCAAAATCTTCTTCGCATAGGGAAGAATGTCTTTTTTGCGCTGGCGCAGCGGCAAGAGCTGCAGCTTCAGCACGTTCAAACGATAATACAGGTCCTCACGAAACCTCCCCTGGGCGATCAATTCGCTCAGGTTTTTATTGGTGGCGGCAATAACCCGCACGTCAACCGGAATGATCCGGTCGCTGCCCAGGCGCATGATCGCGCGCTCCTGGAGCACCCTAAGGAGTCGTCCCTGATTGACATAGTCCATTTCGCCAATTTCATCAAGGAAAATCGTGCCCGCATGAGCCACCTCAAACAAGCCCGGCTTGCCTTCCTTATTGGCGCCGGTAAACGCACCGCCAACATAGCCGAACAGCTCGCTTTCCAGCAGTTGCGCCGGCAATGCCGCACAATTGACCGCCACAAACGGGCCTTTCGCCCGGCGACCCGCATTGTGGATGCTCTGGGCAAACACCTCCTTGCCAACCCCCGTCTCACCGTTGATCAGCACGTTGGCGTCGGTTTCAGCATAGCTTCTAGCCGCCTCCAGCACGTTTTTCGTCGCATTGTCATAAGCAAGGATGTCGGCGAACCGGTAATGCGCCACGTGCCCCTTGGCATAAAACTCCTTGCGGATACGCGATTCCATCTTTTGAATCTTGGTCGTTTCCTGAAAAGTGGCCACCGCTCCGATCACACGGCCGGCCAGATCTTTGATCGGCACCTTGTTGCACAACAGTTGCGCGCCGCGGACCTTGAAGAACTGATTATGCGAAGCGGCCCCGGTCCGCAGCACGTGCTCGAGCCCCAGCTCCGGCCATACCTGACGGATAGACAGACCAACAGGCTCACCCGCCAGGTGCAAAACCCGCTGCGCAACAGGATTGATGCTGTGGATCATCCCGTTCTCATCTATGGATAAAATGCCTTCGTAGGCATTGTCCAACACCGCTTTGATCACGCCGGTTTTGCGCCGTTCAAACTCAATCGTTTTCAGCAGGCTCCTGGCTGAATAAAAGGTTTCCACATACGCCTGGTCGCCAGTGTAAATTTCCACCGCCGGAATCGACTTCTTCGCCACCGCCCTGCAGGTGCTGTAGCCGCCCATGATGACATTCGCGCCTTCGCGCACCGCTTGGTCGATCACGTCATCCACTTCATCCCGGGAGCGCAGATAGTACTTTTTGATCTGCACGCCGAGCGCCGACTCAAGGCATTCCACTTGCCGAATCATGGAGGCAAACGAAACAACCGCGATCTTATCACCATACTCCCGCGCTTTTTCCAAGGCCAGAGCCAGGTCAAAGCCGGAAATCGGCACATCCACCACGGCGATTTCCGGGTAAGTGTCGCGAATGTTGTAGGCCGTCTCGCCGCGCGCGATGATGATTTCAATTCCTTGCTTGATCAGGTCCTTAGCTTTGGCCACTCCATCAGCCAGCGAGCCTGTCTCAAACACGATTTCATCGTTATAAGCTTGCAGCAAGTTTTTAATCCGATTCAATTTTTCTTCGTTTGGCGCAAGAAACGCTATTTTCTTCATCCTGTCCGCCCAACTTTACTTATTTTTGTAAAACGAACTTACGCCTCGCCGTTTCGCAGGCGAAAACAGCAATGATTTTATATCATTATAGCACAAATCAAAACGCACAGCGTCCCGCTGCTCCGGCAGCGCAAACCTTCAAATGCGGCAAAGCCACCCGCATCCGGGGTGGCTTTGCCTGTCAGAGATACGCCGCGGCGCTACTCAGTAAAACCCGAGCAACTTCCAGTACGGAAAGCCGATCAGCATCGTCACCACGTAATGCAGCGCCACCATGATCGTGCCGACCTTCCACCAAGTTACCTGATCGACGTAGCCGACGCCAAACAGAACCGGCCCGCAGGCGCCGCCGTAATGCGTCACCAGGGCTCCCCAGGTAAGGGATATTCCGAGCAAGAGCGTCAGGGGCATCGCCGGCAGATTCGCTGCCAGGCCGATCGTGAAGAGCACCGGCACAAAGGACGTCGCATAGGCCGCCGTGGAGGCGAACACGTAGCGGACGGCAATCGAAACAAAGAGGATGATCGCAAAGGCCGGGAACTGCCCCACCGTCGTCAAGTCGACGTTGTTGCCGATCACCTTGGCAAGGGCGACGAAGAATTTCGCCTGGCTCAAGGCGGTCGCCAGACCGATGATGCCGCCGTACCAAATCAGCGTGCTCCAGGCCCCGGAAGTCTTCAAGATATCATCCCAGGTCAGCACCTTCGTCACCAGCGCCGCCGCAACAAAGGCGATCGCGATCGCCGTAGCATTGAAACCGGTCAGGCTGGTCGTCGCCCAGCCGACAACTGCCAGCACGAACAGCACGGCTAGGGTTTTCTCCCGCTTGGAAATCGCTCCCAGCTTGGCGAGCCCTTCGGCGGAAATTTCCTTGTAGTTCTCGATGTGCTTGATTTCCGGCGGATAAAGCTTGTAGGTCGCGTAAGGAATGATGGCCAGCACCAGCGCCACCGGGACAAAGGCCGCCGCCGCCCAGGTCATCCAGGAGACTTCTACCTTCAGGATGTCTTTGGCGAAGTGCAGCACGATTACGTTCGAGGCAGTCGCCGTGATAAACAGGCAGGAGGTCGTCATGCTCACCTGATAAGCCAGCAGGTTCAAATAGCTGCCGATTTTTCGCCCCGTCTCGCCCGGCGCAGAACCGAGCGCGCGGGACAGGCTTTCAAAAATCGGATAAACGATGCCGCCGGTGCGGGCTGTGTTGGACGGCGTCGCCGGACTGATGATCGTGTCCGTGATCGTGAGCGCATAGCCAAGACCCAGCGCCGAGCGGCCGATTTTACCAATCAGCAGATAAGCGATCCGCTGGCCCAGGCCGGTGCCGGAAAAGGCCTTGCTCAGCGAAAAGGCCGTAAAGACAAGCCAGGCCGTACCGTTGCTGTAGCCGCCCAACACGGCATTCATCTTGTTGAGCCACAAGCTGACGATCGTAATCGCAATCAGCATGATCGCCGGCTCCGGCAGCGGCCGCAGCATAATGCCCAAAATAGCGCCCACGTAAACAGCGAACAAGCGCCAGGCCTCCAGGGTAAAGCCGCCGGGAACGGGCGCGGCCAAAATCAGCAAGGGCATGCCGATAACAGTCGCCCATTTAACTGCAGTTTTCTCTCTCATCTTTCTTCCCTCACCTTACATTATTAAATCAATACTGCCGCTTGCGGCTTGTTTTGCCGACGAGCAGTTCCAGGCGCAACGCCTCATCGCCACCCACACCGGCCGGAACAATAACCGTTTCACGCGCCTCGCTCTGGGCGATGATTTCCGTTTTCGTCACCTGCAGCACGCGGTCATGACCGGTTACAACCACTTCCGCAATGTCCAAGACCCGGCGGATGCTGTCGGCGCTCGCCGCCTCGTCATGGGAACCCGGAACTTGCGCTTCGGCCAGTTCCGCCATGTTTTTGATCGCATCGCCCGCCAACACCGTAACCGGGCGGTTCGAATCGCGCACAACAACCGCCATGCACCCCGGTGTGTGGCCGGGAACCAGCATCGTCGAGATACCCGGCACAATCTCTTCATCCTTTTTGACCAGCGTCAAACGGCCGCTGCCCTTGACCTCTTTGTAGTAAGGCGCGGGGAAGGCAAAATCCCCCACCGGATTCGTGTCGGCCCAAGCCGCCTCCATTTCATGCAGCAGGATTTCGGCATTCGGAAAATAATCGTAATTGCGCACATGGTCGTCATGAAAATGACTGAGGATCAGCGTGTCGATCTCCGTCGCCTCAACACCGAAACGGCGCAGGTGTTCGCGAATGGAACGCCGCTTGCTGGGGCCACCCGTGTCGAACAAAATTTTGCGGTTGCCGCTTTCCAGATATACGACCGAGCTCCAGCTCAGCGACCCTTGCGCCGTCTTGCCTGGAAAACCATTGATCACCATTTCCATTCTCATGCAAAACCCCTCCTCAAATCCTCTTGCCGGCTAACCGTCACTATTTGGCGCTTTGCCGCGCCTTGATCCAATTCAGCCGTCCGCCGCCCCTGATGATTTCAATTTCTTCTTGGAACAGCGGCGTCGTGACCAGCATCGTTTGTCCGGTCGTCTCGTTGACAAGCGTAGCCGTCCCTTGTTCCTTGACCGCCGCCAGTTCCAGGCGCAAGCGGTCGCCTTGGCTGACCTTGTCATAATCGGCGGGATCGACAAACACAAGCGGCATAATGCCGAAGTTGACCAAGTTAGCCAGATGAATGCGGGCGAAGCCCTTGGCCACAATCGCCTGCACGCCAAGAAAGCGCGGCGCAAGGGCCGCCTGCTCGCGGCTGGAGCCTTGACCGTAGTTGACGCCGGCAACAACAAATCCGCCGCCGGATGCCTTGGCCCGTTCAGCGAACGCAGCATCCAGCACATGGAACACGTACTTGGAGATTTCCGGCGTGTTGTTGCGAATCGGCAGGAAGTTCGCGCCGGCCGGCACGATGTGGTCGGTCGTGATGTCTTCGCCCACCTTGATCAGCGTCTCGCCGGCCAACACCGCCGGCAGCGCGCCGAGATCCGGAATCGGGCTGATGTTCGGTCCGCGGCGAACGACAAAATCATCCCCTACCGCTTCCGGCGGATAGACAAACATGCTGTCCTCAACGATCAGCGCCGCCGGCAGCGCAAAGGCTGGATACGGATTGCTCAGCGTGCGCGGATCGGTTATCACGCCGGTGATCGCCGCCGCGACTGCCGCTTCCGGAGCGACCAGGTGCACGCCGGCCGAGGCCGTTCCGCTGCGGCCCAGGAAATTGCGCGTCGTCGTGCGGAGCGAAACGCCGTTCGTGGGGGGCGCAAAACCGGAGCCGTTGCAGGCGCCGCAGCCGGATTCCAGGATGCGGATGCCGGCTTCCGCCAGCGTGCCCAGCACGCCGCGCGCGGCGCATTCTAGATAGACTTGCTTGGAGCCGATATAGACGCCGGCGTCAACGCGCTTGTGGACCTTGTGCCCTTTGATCAGGGCGGCGAGCGTCACCATATCCTGTAGCGACGAATTGGCGCAGCTGCCGATGACGACCTGATCAACCGGCGTACCAGCCACCTCAGCGAGCGGAACGATCCGGTCCGGCTGATGCGGCAGGGCAATCAGCGGCTCCAGCGCCGATAAATCAATGTCAATGACCGCGTCGTACACCGCATCTTCGTCTGCCGCCAGCGGCAGCCACTGTTCCGACCGCGCCTGGGCGACATACCATTGGCGCGTAATTTCGTCGCTGGGGAACAAGGAGGTCGTGGCGCCGGTTTCCGTCCCCATATTTGTGATGATGGCGCGTTCGGGAACCGACAAGGTATTTACACCCTCGCCCACATACTCGAGTACCTTGTTGACTGCGCCTTTTACCGTCAGGCGGCGCAGCATTTCAAACGCCACGTTTTTCGCCGATACGTAGGGCGGCAATTTCCCGCTCAGGTTGACCTTGATAATTTGGGGCATCGTGAAAAAGAACGCCTCGCCCGCCATCGCCAGCGCCACGTCCATGCCGCCCGCGCCGAGCCCCATCATGCCGACGCCGCCAGCCATCGGGGTGTGCGAATCGCTGCCCAGCAGTGTCTTTCCCGGACAGGAAAAACGCTCTAGGTGAACCTGGTGGCAAATGCCGTTGCCCGGCCGCGAGACGACAATGCCGTGCTTCTCGGCAATATCCAGCAAGTAGCGGTGGTCGTCAGGGTTTTTGTAGTCCGCCTGGATCAAGTTGTGATCGATGTAGCTTACCGACAGCTCCGACTTGGTTCTTGGAACGCCAGTCGCTTCAAACTCCAAATAAGCCGCGACGCCGTTGACGTCATGCGTCAGCGTTTGATCAATCTTCACGCCGATGCGCGTGCCGCGCGCCATGCTGCCCGCCGTTAAATGCGCAGCAATAATTTTTTCCGTCATAGTCAAACCCATGTTCTACACCTCTTCTTTTCATTGCGCCGCCGGCACCGGTTTGGTTTGTCCCCACAGCCGGAAGGCGAGCGTTCATTGCGGTCAGTCATCTATGCAAAAACTGTGCCAATATAGAGAAATTTTCTGAAAACCTCGACGGAGCGAGCGTTTCCTACCTTCCGACCGACGTTGCAGGGCAGCCAAACAAAAAAGGAGAGGCGCTCGTTTCACTCAAGCGTCTCTCCGGCATCATTCACTTATGTTTGTTTCACGTTTTAATCAGTTTGTTTCGCTAAAACATCCACCGTCAGCTGATCCTTGCATTTTAGAAACATTTTTTGCAACACGACGCATCTTTAGCGAAAGATTTTCTGCAACACCTTGTTCGTCACTGCTTCTTTGAGCGCCTCTTGCGTCACCGGCAGTTTGCGCGTCTGAAGCTGTTCCAGCACGTCCTGGCTCAACTGCTCCGGATAAAAGAGTCCCAATTCCGTCTGTATGGCCAGGTTGCCTACCTCCGCCTCCGCCGCGCCGCGTTTCACAAAACTGCCGGACAGTGTCCGGAATGACACGCCGTACGCTTTCCCGTTGTTAATCTGAAAGCTGCCCTGCACCAGCGCGGCGGCGGCGTCGCCAACCGCCGTGCCAGTGAGCGAAAGCGGCCCTTGAGCGTCTTTTTTCGTCAAGCTGGCGCTATTGAGTTCCCGCCCGGATACAGCGAGCGTGTAGCTGCCCGTGTCAGGAAACAGATCGCCGGCGGCCGAAACAGCGCCGCCTGCCATGGCGCCAGTAGCCGACAGCAGCTTCAACGTCTGGCCGGCATAGGAAAAATCGCCGGTAATGCCGCCGACCGCCAACTCGCCGAACTGCAGGCCGGCAAGCGAGAACGCGCCGGTCAGCACCGGCGCAAGCACCGGTCCGGCAAGCGTCGCCCGCACCGCCAGCGGCCCGGTGGCCGGCGCGCCCGGCAGCAGCGCCGCCGGGTCGCCGGCAGGCAGGTCGAGCGCAAACTGCATCGTCTGCTGTCCAGCCTGCCCCGCCAACACCTGCCCGGCCGCACTCACCGCCTGCCCTTTGTAGCGGGCCTGCACATCCTTAAACAAAATCGCCTCACCTTGCTTGTCGAAGCGTCCGCCCCCCTGCGTCAGCACAACCGCCCCAGCCGTATCAACAGCCGAGAAACGGCCAGACAGAACTTGAACCGCCAGCGCGCCGGCCGGCTCTTTGCCAAGCCGCACTTCCAGTTCATCCAGCCTGCCCGCAGTAACTTGGAGCGGATCATCTGCCGCCGTCAGGCCAAGACGTGCCAGATCAAGTCCCGTCGCCGTCAGCGCCACCTGCGAAGCGCTCAGCGTCCCCCATTGGCCGCTCACTTCGACGGGGGCCTGCTCCAGCTTGCCATCAGCCGCTATGGCCGTCTGTCCGGCTTGGCTAAAGTCAAGCAACCCTTTCACCTGGGTCAGCGTTTTTGCAAAATATGGCGTCCGCACATGCAGTTGCCCCGCTTTCACTTCAACGACCCCGCGGAAGTCAGGCCTCTCTCCCACCGGCGCCTTGAGCAACCCGTCCCAATTCAAGCGTTCCGGTTTATAGTCGAGCCAGATTTCCGGTTTTTCTACCGTTACGCCCGTCACCAGTTGCGGCCCCAGCCGCCCGCTCAGCAAATCACGCCACCGATAGCTGATTAAGACGCGCTCGCTTTTGGCCAGTTGATTGCCCGCCGCATCAAGCACCTGCACTTCGCGCGCCTCCACCTCGCCAAAAAGCGATAAAGCAAGGCGCTCTGCCGTTACCCGGCCGTTGACGGCTTCGTTGGCCTTCGCCAGAAGCGACGCTTCGGCCGCCTGCCGCACTTTCCCGGAGGCAATCTGAAACAGCGCCCCCCCGAGCACAAGCACTGCTATAAGCACAGCCAGGCCGGCTCTTTTCCGACTCAACCGCGTTCCTTTATCCGGCAACGTTTTTCCGTCTTCGTTCATGGCTTGCGCCTCCGCTCGCCCCCTTGGCCCTGATTTGGCTTGCCCGGCCCTTTTGGCGCCCGCTTGCCTGAGGAAGCGTTTTTACCCGCCGGACGCCGTTGGGACCGCGGCTCGCCGCCAAGCGGCTTCAAGCTGAGCTTGAGTTTTTTCGCCAGTTCCGCCAGCGTGGCCAGTTCGCCCTTGGTGGCGATCGAAACAACCGTTCCCCGCTTGCCCGCCCGTCCAGTCCGCCCCGCCCGATGGAGATACACTTCCGCCGACTCAGGGATGGACAGGTTAATCACATGGCTGATATCCGGAATATCAAGGCCGCGAGCCGCCAAGTCGGTCGCCACCAGCAAGCGCACCGTACCGCGCTTGAAATCCGCCAGCGCCTGCTGCCGCACTTCCTTGCGCGCGCCGCCGACTAGGCTGGCGGCCGGCAGCCCATGGAACAACAAACGCTCCAAGACGCGTTCCGCATCGCCGCCATCGACAAATACCAGGGCGCGCTGCAGTTCCATGCGGTTGACCAGGCGGCGCAAGACATCGAATTTTTCTCGCAGTTCAGCCACAACCACCTCGTGATCAATGCCTTCCGGCACAGTCATGTTTGCTTCATCCGCCACGCGCACCGGCCCGTTCATAAAGGCTGCCGCTTTTTTCGCCACCGCCTCCGGCAGCGAGGCGGACAGCAGCACCACCTGCCGGTCCCGTTTCAAGGCCCGCACGACCCCTTCCACCGCCGGCGCGTTTTGTTCATCCAGCAGCCGGTCTGCTTCATCCAAGACCAGCACCTTCACCGTGTGCGCGGTGATTTTCTTCTTGCCGATCAGTTCCAGCACCCGGCCGGCGGAACCGACAATCAGCTGCGGCTTGGCCTTCAAGCTGTCAATCTGCCGGGCAATGTTGACCTGTCCGATTATCGGCACGGACAAAAGCTCGATCCCCGACGTCTCCGCCAGCAGCGCCGCCTGGTGGTGGATTTGCATCGCCAATTCATGCGTCGGCGCCAAAATCAGCGCCTGCAGTTCCTTTTTCTCCGCATCAAGGCGCTGAAACAGCGGCAGCAGGTAGGCCAGGGTTTTGCCCGTCCCGGTCGGCGCCTGGCCCAAGAGGTCCTTGCCCGCCAAAACTTCCGGAATCGCAAGCGCCTGAATCTTGGTCGGGCTGGTTATGTTGCCCGCCGCCAGCGCGGTGACCAACGCCGCACCAAGGCCTAATTCGCTAAAACTAGTCAACACACACACTTCCTTCACCGCCAGCACGCCCGGCCGGCAGTTTTATTTTTATTTGACTGCCGCTGCCGGCGCCACCGCAAGCGAGGCGCGCAGCCACGCCGCCAAATCCGCTTCCGTCAGATCCCGGGCGGTCCAAGCCACGCTGGCCGCCTGCGCCGCGATAGCAGCAAATTTGCCGACCTCTTCTTCGCCAAGCGTCGGCCCGGTGCCAATCAGTTCCGTCATCAGCCGGGCAAAGCCGTCCACATCCGGCAGCTTGAGGACCGACAGCAGCGCGGCGATTTTTTCTTCGCAGGCTGGCCAATTAAGCCGCAGATACTCGCCCATCAGCAGGCCGTTGGCCTGCCCGTGCGGAATCTGGCGGAAATAGGTCAGGGAGTAGCCAAGCGCATGCACGGCCGTCGTTCCCGTTTGGGCAATCACGACGCCGCCCAAGAGCGAAGCATACAACAGCTTTTCCCGGTCACTTGCCGAAAATTCGCCCGCCTTCAGCGCCGGGACGACCTCGGCAAGAGTGGCCATGCCCGTCAGCGCTAACGCGTCGGTCAACGCCGTCGCCCGCCGGGACAAGTAGCCCTCCAACAGGTGCGACAGCGCATCCACCGCCGTATGAACTGTCACCTGTGCCGGCAAGGACGCGGTATAGCGCGCATCCAAAAAAGCAACCTTCGGGAAATTCTCCGGCGTGGCGAAGCCGCGCTTTGTCTGCTTGGCGTCGTCAGTCAAAATGGCATACTGCGTCACCTCGCTGCCGGTTCCCGCGGTCAGCGGAATGGCCAGCACCGGCAAGGGCGCCTTGGCAAATCCGCCGCCGAACAGCGCGGCCGCCGGCATTTCATTCGTCGCCAGCATGGCGATCGCTTTCGCGGCATCAAGCGGCGAGCCGCCGCCGATGGCGACGACCATGTCCGGCCTGAATTGCCGCGCAAGCGCCGCTCCGGCCTCCACTTGCGCAAAGGTGGGGTTTTCCCCGACGCCGTCAAACACGCGCCAAGCAATCTTCCGCTGCCCTAACGCCGTCTCCACGTCGGAGAGCGCGCCGCTGACCCTGGCCGAATGCTTGCCGGTCACCAGCAGCGCTTTTTTGCCGTACCGGGCAAACACATCGCCGTTTTGCACTACGCACGCTGTTCCGAAGAATATTTCTGTTGGCATCGAAAAACGAAAGTCCATTTTCCGTCCTCCCTCTTGCTTATTCCGTCAGTTTTTGCCGGGCCGCCTTCTTTTTTGCCTTGTAATTCTCATAACGGCGCTTGCCTTCAGCAAACATGGTTTCTTCCTCCGGCGTTTCCAGAATCAACTCCGGCACCGCAAACGGGCGGGCCTTCTTGTCCAGCGCCACCATGGTGAAAAAAGCCGACAAGGCCCGTTTTCGCCCTTCGTGCTCCAAATCCTCCACTTCAACGACGACCGCCACTTCCATGGACGACTTGCCGGCAAAGACAACCTGCCCCGTGCAGATGACCAGGTCGCCGATAAAGATCGGCAGGTGAAACTCCAGTTCATCGACGCGCGCCGTAACTACATTGGAACGGGCATAGCGCCGGGCGGTGGCATAGGCGGTCGAGTCCATCAGCTTCATAATCTCGCCGCCGTGGATATTGCCGGCTACGTTCGCCTGGCTCGGCATCATCACTTCACTAATAACCAGCTTGGATTCAGATGTTGTTCTCTTCATAAGCCGTCCCCCCGACGCAATTATTCTGCCTCTTAGCGAGGCCTTGTACTGATTCGCGCTCGAAGGCCAAGAATCCTTGACAGACAATTAGAACAACAGCCTCCCGGGCCGTTCAAACCCAAGAGGCCGCTTTTTGTCTGCCTTAGCCAAGCAATTTGTTCACAATATAGCGAAGGATGTTCACGCCGTCCGGCAGGGCGGCGTGGTCGAACCGCATGGCCGGATGGTGCAGGCCCGGCGTCAGATCAGCGCCGAGGCCGATGTAGCCGACCTTCATCGCCGGCTTGTGTTTCACGTAGTAATGGAAATCTTCGCCGCCCGGAGTCGTAATCGGCGCCAGCAGCGCCTCTTTGCCCAGCGTCGCGACGATGGCCTCGCTCGCCAGCGCAACCATCTCCGGATCATATTCAGCCGCCGGACAGCCGCCCGACACGTCAATCGAACCAACCGCCCCAACACTCGCGGCGCCGCCTTCTACCGCCCGCTTGATCTTGGCGATCAATTCGTCCATAATCTCATTTTGCTGCGCCCGTGCGTCAACGGCAATAATCGCTTTGTCAGGAATGGCGTTCAGGGCCGCGCCGCCCGCCTGCAGCTTCGTGACCTTCGCCGTTGCCGGCACCACGGGATTGACGTGAATGGCATTAATCGCCTGCACAACGGCCGCCGCCGCGTCAATGGCGTTTACGCCCTGGTGCGGGCGGGCGCCATGGGCGGGCGCGCCGGTGACAACCCCTTCAAGAATATAGCTGGCACCATGGTACAAAGCCGGCGTCGCCTGGTGCAGTTTAGCCTCCTGTACGTGGCGCAGGTGAATGCCCAGCAGGTAGTCGACGTCATCGATGGCGCCCGCTTCAATCATGCGCAGCGCTCCGAACAGTTTTTCCTCCGCCGGTTGGAAAATAATTTTCAGGCGGCCCTTGGCCAGCCCTGTTTTTGCCAGTTCCTCGGCTACCGCAAGCACCATTGCCGAATGGGCGTCATGCCCGCAGGAATGAATCGCACACTGCGCCCCGTCGACCTCATGCGCCAGCGCATCCATGTCGGCCCGCAAGCCCAGCGTCGGCCCCGGCTTGCCGCTGTCCAGCAGGCCAACGACACCCGTGCCGCCCAACCCCGTCGTGACTTTGTAGCCCGCTTTTTCCAATGCGGCAGCCAAGAAAGCCGCCGTTTTCACTTCCTCAAAACCAACCTCCGGCATGGCGTGGAGGGACTCCCAAATTTGCTGTACGCGTTCTGTGCTATTCATCAACAACATCCTCTCAATCAGTTTCATCAGTATTTACCCGCCAGTCTTCGTCAAGCCCGTCTTGCGCAGGCGTTCGACAATGACAAGGCAAAGCGCGCCGCCAAGCAGCCCCGTCACCAACTGCGGCCAGCTCAGCATCATCCTGAGCAGCGCGGCAATGCGCTCCGGCAAAGCAACGAACTGCAGCACCCAGTCAATCGCAACATACATGCCGGCCATCTTGACCAGCGCCGCGACAACCACCGCCAGATAAGGCCGCTTGCCATACAGCGCCGCAAACGCCAGAACGTAAACGGCGTTGGCCGCCGCGACAGGAACGATCAGAACCGGCACTGGCAGCATCTGCTGGAGGTAAGCCACCGTCGGGGCGACAACCGCCATCAAGAGCGCCGTACGGATTCCGACAAAAAGCGACGCGACCAGCAGGCAGGCGTTCACGGCGCTGCCGATGCCAAACATCGTGATAAACGGCGGCAAGGGAATCAACAGGCGCAGCGACTGCACCGCCAGCAGCAAGGCCAACAGCAGCCCCGCCCGGGTGATATGCGTCCGGTTCATGCAGTCCCCTCCTTTTCAAGCAGAATCGTCCCTACCTTATTTTCGCCACACTCGTTCATAACCCTGCTTGTCCTTAGCCAAAGACAAACGCGCCCCGTAAAGAGACGCGTCATTAGCTTATTTCGTTCCAAAAATGCGATCGCCGGCATCGCCCAGGCCGGGAATGATATAACCGTGGTCATTGAGGCGCTCGTCGACCGCCGCAACATACACTTCTACATCCGGATGCTCTTTGTTGACAAGGCTGACGCCTTCCGGCGCAGCGACAAGGCACATCAGTTTAATGTGCGACGCACCCCGTTTTTTCAGCATCTCGATGGCCGCGACCGAAGAGCCGCCCGTCGCCAGCATCGGATCGACAACAATGAACTCCCGCTCCGCCACATCAGTCGGCATTTTGCAGTAGTATTCAACCGGCTGCAGCGTTTCCGGATCACGGTAAACGCCGATGTGGCCGACTTTCGCCGCCGGAATCAATTTCAGCACGCCGTTGAGCATCCCCAGGCCCGCCCGCAGGATCGGCACAACGCCAAGTTTTTTGCCGGCCAGGGCATGGCCCTTGCAGGGGCCAAGCGGCGTCTCGACCGTCACTTCGGCAAGCGGCAGGTCGCGGGTGATTTCGTAAGCCATCAGCATGGCCACTTCTTCCAGCAACTCGCGGAACTCCTTAGAGCCGGTATTCTTATCGCGGATCAGGGTCAGTTTATGTTGGACCAGGGGATGGTTGACAATCTTCACATTCATGTTGCTTCCTCCAGTTACACTTATTCATAAAGCGGGTATTTTTTGCAAAGCGCCGCCACTCTCGCCGCCGCCTGCTGGCGGACGCCTTCATCCTCCGGCTGATGGAGAATCAGGCTGATGACCGAACCAATTTCCGCCATGTCGTCTTCTTTTAGGCCGCGCGTCGTTACCGCGGCGGTGCCGATCCGAATGCCGCTGGTAATAAACGGGCTGGTCGGATCAAAGGGAATGGCGTTCTTGTTGACGGTAAGGCCAACGTCATCCAGCAGCCGTTCCGCCACCTTGCCGGTCAGATTGACTTTGCGCACGTCAAGCAGCATCAAGTGGTTATCCGTTCCGCCGGACACCAGGGCAAAGCCTTCCGCCAGCAGTTTGGCGGCCAGCGCCTTGGCATTCAAGACGATTTGCCGTTGGTATTGCTTGAACTCATTCGTCTGCGCCTCGCCCAACGCTACCGCCTTGGCCGCAATAACGTGCATAAGCGGGCCGCCCTGGATGCCCGGGAAGACCGCCTTGTCGATTGCCTTGGCGTGCTCTTCGCGGCAGAGGATCAGACCGCCCCGCGGGCCGCGCAGCGTTTTGTGCGTCGTCGTCGTGACAATGTCGGCATGAGGAATCGGGCTCGGATGAAGTCCAGCCGCCACAAGCCCGGCAATATGGGCCATATCGACCATGAACAGGCAGCCGGCCTCCCGGGCGATTTCTCCCATCCGGGCAAAATCGATAATCCGCGGGTAAGCGCTGGCGCCGGCGACCAGCATCTTGGGCTTATGGGCCAACGCCAGGCGGCGGATTTCATCATAATCGATCAAATGGTCCGACTCCTTGACGCCGTAAGGAACAACGTTGTAATAGCTGCCGGATATGTTGACCGGGCTGCCATGCGTCAAGTGACCGCCATGGGCCAGGTTCATCCCGAGAATCGTATCGCCCGGCTTCAAGAAGGCAAAATAAACCGCCATGTTGGCCTGCGCGCCGGAATGCGGCTGAACGTTGGCATGCTCGGCGCCAAATAATGCTTTGGCCCGTTCAATCGCCATCAGCTCCACTTCATCCACAAACTCGCAGCCGCCGTAATAGCGCTTGCCCGGGTAGCCTTCGGCGTATTTATTTGTCAGGACGGAGCCCTGCGCCTCCATGACCGCCTCGCTGACAATGTTTTCCGAAGCGATCAGCTCCAGTTTCGCCCGCTGGCGGCCCAATTCGCGCGCAATCGCCGCTGCGACGGCCGGGTCCTGTTGGTTCAAATGCTGCATCATTTCATCCCCTCACTTTTTTCATAGACAGCGCGTGGTCCGCCAATATACCGGGGCCGCGTCCTAGCGGCAACGACAGCGGCTTCACCGACGCGGTTCGCCTGCAGGCGGACCGGAACGGCAACCGCCTTCAAGTGCATGCCGATCATGGTCAAGCCGATATCAAGACCAAGGTCAGCCTGCACAGAGTCCACTACGACCGGATCGCAAAAAAGCTCCATGGCGCAAGCGGCCAGCGCACCGCCGGCAAAAGCCATCGGCCAGACAGCCACTTCCTCCAACCCCCGCGCAACGGCGACCTTGCGCTCCACGACCAACGCCCGGTTCAAATGCTCGCAGCACTGCACGGCAAGGTCAAGGTCGGCCTTGCCACAGCTCGCCAAAAGCCCGGACAAAATCGCTTTTGCCGCAACGGCCGAGCCGCTCGTGCCGATTTTTTTCCCACGCACCTCACTCGTACTGCAGCCAACCACCAATAATGCGCCTGGCGGCGGGCAAGCCGCCTCGATCAGCTCCATTGCCGCCTTCGCTGCTTGCTGCCTGATGGCTTCCATCTCCATCAAATCATCCCGCTTTCAGCTTGATCTTTTGCCAATCGGTTCCTAACAGTCCAGCGCTTTCAGCTTTTCAACCCGGCGGGCATGACGTCCGCCGGCAAACGAGCCTTCCAGCCAGGTATCGACGATCAGGCAGGCCAAACCTGGCCCGATCACCCGTTCCCCCATCGCCAGAACATTGGCGTCGTTGTGCTCGCGGCTCATCGCCGCTGAAAAAGTGTCATGACACAAGGCGGCGCGAATGCCGGGCACCTTGTTGGCTGCGATCGATACGCCGATGCCGGTGCCGCAGATAATGATGCCGCGGTCAAACCGGCCGTCCGCAACCGCCTCGGCCAGCTTGACTGCGATGTCGGGATAGTCAACCGAATCGGTCGAATGCGTTCCAATATCCGTCACCGCTACGCCGCGCGCCGCCAAATGGCTCTTGATCGTCTCCTTCAAGGCAAAGCCGCCGTGGTCGCTCCCGATAACCAATTTACTCATGAAGACATGCCTCCCGTTTATAAAGCATACTGCGCTTTTATTTTGTCCCACGCTTTTGACAGCCAGCCGGCCAGCAAGGTCGCGCACGCTTCATACTCGGGCGCACCGCCGCCATAAGGGTCGACAACGTCACCTTGTTCGCCAATAAAAGCCGCCAGGCTGAAGATCTTGCCGCTCAGTTCCGGCATGCCACAGGCAAGCATTTCCTGCTGGCTGGCCGTCATGGTCAAGATGAGATCGCTTTGGGCCAAATCATCAAAACCGACCTGCTTGGCCTCATGGTAAGTCAGGGCCAATCCGCGCCTCAGCATCGCATCAGCGGCGGCCCTTGAAGCCGGACTGCCAATCGGAGCGGCGATGCCAGCCGTTGAAATATTCACAGCTTCTCCTAAAGAATCGCGCTCCGCCAATTGCTGCAGAATCGCGCCCGCCATGGGACTCCGACAAGTATTCCCGGTACAAACCAACAGAATCTTCAACCCGCCCGCCTCCTTTTGGCACATCTGCACAAGCGTATTATCTTTTTTATTGTAGCACAATTCATCCGCCTCTGCACCAAAGCCGCGGCAACAAAAAGCGCCTTCCACCCCGCTTTTGCAACGCGACAGAAGGCGCCCGGCTTATGAAAGGGATTTTAAATGCTCGGCGATCGAGGTGAACGGAAAAGCGCGCAGCAGCGACGCCAGTTTTTCCTTATTTCCCGCTACGTGGTAGTAATGGATAAAGGCTTCCTTGCAGGGCAGCGACAGCCGTTGCTCCTCGGGATCCAGCTCGCGGGGATGCAGGTAGACGATCGCCGGCTTTCCGGCCGCATTGGCTTGGCGAATGGCCCGCCGAATCAGCCAAGCGGGAAAGAACCGGAAATAGAAGCCGCCGGAATAGCCCATATTGCGGCCCAGCAGGCTGGTTACAGACATGGGCACCTCGTACAGGCTAAGTTGCCGGCCGTTGACCGTCGGCCGGTGGATGACCGTCGGCGCGTCAGGAATGCCATATAAAAACGTCTTGACCGGAAACACGCTGGCATCGTACTGCAACCCCAGCTCCTCGAGCGCCTCGAGGTAATGAAAATTCCGCTCGATGATTGACCAGGACGGAGCCCGGTAACCGAGCACCCGTTGTCCGGCAACCTGCTCCAAAATGTCGATCGACCGCCGCACATCCGCCTTAAACTCTTCCCGCGTCTGGCGGTAGGCCAATTGGTGGCCGTATCCGTGCGACGCGACGTCATGTCCGGCGGCGACGATTTTTTTCACCACGTCCGGGTAGTCTTCGCCGATGCAGCCGAGAACAAAAAAAGTGGCCCGGCAATGATTATCGTTGCACAACTGCAGCAACGCCTCCATCTGCCGAACAAAGCGCGAGCCCTTGCCCCGATAAGCGGCGGGATCGATATCGTCATAGTTGGCGTGATACCACTCTTCAATGTCAAACGTCAGCAGATTAACCACGCTTTTTGCGCCCCTTGATTGCAAACGACGTGCAGAATAAATCCGTCAAAGCGCCCTTGGCGCCGGTGGTGACAAAACGGAAGGGGTGGTAGAGCTTTTGGAAGGAGATATCCTCGAAGCCGCATTCGGCAAAAACCTGCTCCAGTTCAGCCATCGAATAGAGCTTGTCGAATTTTTTCTGCGTTTCCACCAATTTTAGCAGCTTGCGCTGGATCGACCCCCTGTGCAGCGTCTGAATCAGCAGCGTGCCGCCGGGCTTTGTCACCCGCGCCAACTCCTGCAAAACCGGCCGGTAGTTTTCAATCAGCTGAATAACGCCGATGCACAACACGACATCAAACTTGCCGTCGGCAAACGGCAAAGCCGCCAAATCCCCGGTCTGCGTCACCAAGCCGCGCTCGGCCGCAAACGCCAGGCTTTTTTCCGAAAAATCAACGCCATAAACGGTATTGTCCTTCACTAACGGCTCGCTGAACGCCCCGACTCCGCAGCCGGCGTCAAGAATTTCTTTGCCGGACTGGGCGCCGAGCCACCGCAACGTGTTGTCGCGCTGCATAAAAAAGCTGGCGTCGTCAAAATAATCGGAAGCTTTGACCGATGCGCCATGCCGCTCTGCTTTTTGGTCAAAATAATTTTTCCAGGCGTCGTTACTCATAAAGTTTCCTCCAAACCGGACCTAATTTCCCCGCCGCCATTATGGCAGCACGTATTTAATCAGCCGCGGACCAACAAAGTCAGTCAAAAGGCGCGGCGTTTTCTTCCACAGCTCAACCAGCGCCTGCAGCTTTTCTTTATCCGCCGGGCTGACCGAACCTTGCCCCCCGTCATAAAGAAGGTAGGTCAGTTGCCGGGGCTCGGCGCCCCACTGGGCTTTGTAGCGGTATGTACCGGATCCCGCCTGGGAACGGCCCAAATCAAGCCATTGCAAGCCCTGGCGGATGCCAAAGCGCACGGCTTCCCAATACATGAAGCTGTTGAGGTACTGGTGGTTGTAGGCGGTCAAATTGGCGCCATAAGGATAGTACAGCGTGTTGTTGGCCGGACTCGTTACGAGCAGCATGCCGCCGACGACGTCCCCCGTTTTTTTCTCCAGCACTGTCAAGAGGTGCGCGTTGTTTGGCAGGTACTGGAAAAAGCGCTTGAAAAAAGCAAGCGACGGCGCGGGCGAACCAAGTTCATGCATGCGCCGGCAGTAAACTCGGTAAAAAGCCGCCAGATTGGCCGCATCAAACGAAACGTCAAACCAGCCGTTCTTATACACCTTGCGCACATGATTGCGGTTGCTGCCGGTCGACAAGGCCAGCACCCGTTCTTCGTCCGCCGCCAGCGGCAGCACAAAGGTAAAGTGCTGCCGCATGGCGCGCCAGCCAGGTTGCACAAAGGGCTGTGCCAGAAAGGGCTGTGCCAGAAAGCGCAGTTCCAGATAAGCGAGGTTCAATTGCGCTTTCAGCTGCGGCAAAGCGGCCACCGCAGCTACCCGCGCTTCGTCGCTGTCGGCGCAAATGTCCAGGTAATTGATAAAGGGCAGAGCAACGCCGACGCGTTTAAAACCGATATTTCTCCCGACCACCAGCGGAAGCAGCGCCCGCAAGCCCCCTGACTCGTCCATTATTGCATGATAGGCGCATTCATAGTCGAACGATTCCAGCAGCACGGCCCGAAAGGCCGTTGTATGAAAGACGCAGCCCCGCGCCTCGGCCAATTCATCCCAAGCCGGCTGCAGGGCCGCTGAATAAGGCACACATTGAAACATCCCATTATCCCCTCAGCCAAAAAAATACCCCAATCATAATAAAAGCGCAGCCAGCCCATTTCGTCAGACTGATCTGCTCGTGAAAAACGAAAATCGAGACCAAAATCAAAAGCACATATTGAATGCTGGAGACAAACGTCACATAGCTCAGATCAAACTTGGCCAGGCAGTACACCCACAGAACCGCCGCCACCGCATACGTGGCGAAGCCGGCCACAATCGTCGCCGAAGTCAGGTAGGCCAGCAAAATGCTGACGATCCCGCCTTCGAAATTCACAGCCCGTCCGCCAAGCTTGAGCAGCGTGCTGGCCAGAACAGTCATGCTGACGCTGCCTAACAACAACGCGTATTTTATCATCGTTCCAACCTACTTATCCTTTGTTCCAATTCTTCCACGCGCAGCCGCGTCAGGCCCAGTTCCTGGGCCAGCGCCTTGTTCTGCGACTTCAGATGCGAAATGCTGACGCTCATATTCAGCAAGAGCAGATACGCGCAGGCAATCAGCATGGCAAAAAACGCTGAAGGCGCATATTCAACGCCGATCAGGCCGGCAAAGGTATCCATCAGTTCGCGCTCCAGCGACATGACCAAGATAAAGCCGCCGATGAAAAACCAAACGAGCCCGTATTTTTCTTTCATCACCCTGGCTCTTACCATCAAAAAAACCGTCAACAAAATCAGAACGCTGAAAACAACGCCGATCAGGTGTATGCGGTCAATAGAACTCGCGCTTGCTATCACCGTGTCACCACCTGGTCCTAGTGTAGGAAAAAAAGATCGAGAGCATCACCTTCGCCATGTAGTAGGGGCTCTTAATCGGGGTGATGGAGGACGCGCCGTGTTCCCGCGCCCGCATGGCGACGCCGACTTCGCAAATGCGCAAGCCGTGCTTTTTCAGCATAATAATGGCGTCCGGTTCCGGATAGTCATCCGGATAATAGCGCGCCAAGAGCTCAATGCTCCGCCGGTTGTACAGACGAAAACCGGAAGTGCTGTCCGTCACCCGCATGCCGATCAGCATGCGGAACAAATAGTAGAAGACCTTGATGCCCATGCGCCTGGCCCAAGACGTGCGAAAAGAGTCGACGTCTAAAAAGCGCGACCCGATAACCATGTCGCAATCGGATTGCTCCATGGTCTGCATCAATTTGTCTATTTCCGCCGGAATATGTTGTCCGTCACCGTCGACCTGCACCATGCAGTGATACCCCTGTTCCCGGGCGTATTTGAAGCCAGTCTGCACAGCCCCGCCAATTCCCAGGTTGCAGGGGAGGTCGACCACCCGCACATCGCCCGCTTGCCGGGCGCGCAGGGACGTATTGTCAACCGAGCAGTCGTTGATGACCAAAACATCGCCATTCGGGATGCTGTCCTGGGCATCCCGGATCACCTGCATAATATTTTGCTGTTCATTGAAGGCCGGAATGACAATCAGTATTCTCCCTTTTCTCATACACCAGCACCCTCACGTAAGATTTTCCCCAGGACAACACGCTGTTTAACACCCGTTCGCCACCGTAGGCGGCAATCATGCAAATAAACGGCACAGCCGGCGCCTTATAGCGGTACATGGCGTCAATGAACAACACTGTGCAAAACAGGGCAACCGCTGCCACAATCAGCCACAACACCGCCGCCCGCCGGAACAGTTTGTTTCGCACCGCCGCAATCGTGCCGATCAGACAAAGCACCGGCAACTGCAGATACCAAAGCAGCTTGCCGATACCGGCGTAAGTGCGCAAATCGATCTCCCACACCCATTTGCCCCAAAAGGAAAGGGCCCGCTTTCCGTACAGGGTTATAACATTATCCCAGTTGTTGACAATAAAGCTGACAACCAGGCTGCTGCCTTCGTTAATCTGGTAGTTCGGCTTGAAGCGGAGGTCATAAGGGGTCGGCACGTCGTATATCCAGCCTTTTGCATATACGTTATACAGCACCAGCTTGGCATTATACTCCAGCGACTGAGTAAACGGCGCGAATTTGCCCGCCGCATAGCCATAAACGCCGCCCGCAACCGACAGCAGCACCAAGGCGCCCAGCGGCAGCCGATAGCGATGCAAATAATAGCGCAGCGTCGCGCGCGGCATGCGAATCAAAATATAGAGGAAGATAAAAGCCAGGGACAAAACGCCGGTCGGCCGGAATACGGCCATATACAGCGCGCAAGCACCGAACAAGACCCGGTCCTTCGTCCGCCGCGTTTCCAGCGCCACCAGCAGCAAATAGACGCACAGCAGCTGCAAGCTGATAAAAAAGCTGTCCGACAGGATATAAAGCGTCCACTGCGTTATTTCCCACATGCTAAAGTACATGACGCCGGCAATGACCGCCGCCATTTTGTTGAACAGCAGCTTGGTGATTTTGTAGACTAAGATCACGCTGAAGCTCGCCACAACCGCCTGCACAAACATCACGGCAATCGGCTCTTTGAAAATCGCCAGCAACAAGGCCAGCAGACTGTTGTAGCCAAAGTAGAGCACGTCGTTGATGTGCAGGCCGATTCGAAAGTCGGCAATCAACGCCCGGGCATAATCCAAATACCATTGGCTGTCGGCCGCCGGCGGAAAAGGCACCTGATCAGTCCAGCGCCAGTAAAGATGCCCGACAATCTTATTTAGCGCCAATAGCACGAGCGGAATCGTAACCACCCAGTCTTCATCTTTATAAGCACAATAAAGCTGCCGCAACCATTCCCTACCGGCCTCATAACGCTGCACGGCTTCGCCATCTCCCCCGCCTTAAAATTGTTCAGGACCCTTGAATCACCGGCGCAGCATCGCGCACAACAAGCGTCCCGGCCAGCCGGTCATGCAGGCAGCGGTTGCGCGGACTAAAAATAAAGAGGATGTCAATTATGCCGTAAAACGGAAAAAACCTGAGCGCCTGGTTCATAACACACCGCAGCATCACATTGGTCATAAACCCGCCGTTTTGGCCGTCAAGTTGGCGAACAATACGGATGTCACGCACCTTCTTGCCAACCGTTTGTCCGTACCTAACCAGTAAAACTGCCTGGATCGTTAAGACGGCCAGACAGTACCCGCCCATCATCGCCATGATGATCAAGGAAGGCTTCTCGCCGGCCTGAATCGACTTGGACAAAAAGAAATACAAGATGGCCTCCGGCCCCCATAACAGCACCATATCAATTACTTCCGCAATCAACCGATCGGTTTTCTTCGCCAATGGATATTGTTCTTCCATCTCTTCCCCGCACTTTCTCGCCTTATTTCGGAGCGTACCGAGTCGCCGTTAACCGGGCAGTCCATCTTTCAAGCAGGCTGATGAACGCGTTGCTTGTGCAGTTCGGCCAAGTACGCCTGGTATTTATCCACCACGATGCGCAACGAAGTCACAATCGCTTTTTTCGCCGCGCCTTGATAGACATCGTTGATCGCTTCAATTAAGTCAGCCGGATCGCTTGTCAACCGCTTGCCAACCAAAATTGAGGCAATGAATTTTTCCGCCAGCCGCGTTGACAAGGTGCACTCGACATCCACAATCGCACCGTCTTTGATGTCAACCAGAATCACCAGCCCCATAATGCCATGCAGTTCGGCGGCCACCGTTCCAGACGGCAATCTGGCGTAGCCGGAAAACAACACTATTTTGCTATCCATCATCCTGCCCCTTTTCGCATTTCAATCAACAGCGCTTTCATTGCCCACCGTATCTATATTACAACTTCTGTGCAGAAAAGAAAGAGGCAAGCCGAATCCCGCACACTTTCTCAACTTGTTTCGCCACGCTTAGCGTCGGCGGTTCCGTCATTATAACGTTGTTAATAAATTCTAACATTTCCCGAATTTGCGGTCAAGCGCTCCGCGCTCAGGCATGGCAAAAGGCCGCCGGTGTTGTGCCGGCGGCCTTCTTAACCCTACCTACATGCAATTAGCTTCTTGCGGCTTCTTCCGCATCCATTTCCGCATCCGTCACAGTGACGGTCGAACTGACCAATTTAGCAATAACCAAGTCGCCGGATACGTTCAGGGTCGTTCTGCACATATCCAGGAAGCGGTCAACACCAAGGATCAGGCCGATACCTTCGGGCGGAATGCCGACCTGGTTCAGCAAGATAACGATCAGGGGCAGCGAACCGCCCGGCACGCCGGCCGTACCGACGCCGGCCAGCACCGCCATCAACACGACGAGAAGCTGGCTTTCCAAGGACAGGTTGACGCCATATACCTGGGCCAGGAAGAGCACGACGACGCCTTCGAAAAGAGCCGTGCCGTTTTGGTTGGCGGACGCGCCAATCGTCAGGACAAAGCGGGAAATGCGGGGCGGCAGTTTCAAGACATTCTCAGCGCAATTGAGCGCAACCGGCAGCGTCGCATTCGAGGAGGCGGTCGAGAAGGCGTACACGTAGACTTCCTTGCATTGTTTGAAGAATTCAAACGGGGACGTGCGGGCGATAAGCTTGAGGCAAGCACCATACACGACGAACTGCTGGATCAGCAGGCCCAAGACGACGACGCCGGCGAAGGCCGCCACGTTCGCCAGGAAGCCGGCGCCCAGACGGTACGTCGTGTTGAACACCAGGGAGAAAATAGCATACGGCGCCAGTTTCATCGCCCCGGCAATAACCTTCAAAGAAGCTTCGAAAATCGCATTGAGGACTTTGAGCATCGGATGATCTTCATCTTGAATGACCAGGCTAAGAGCGTAGCCGAAGATCAAGGCGAACACCATCAGCGCAATGATTTCGCCGCCGAAGGCGCGGGCGGCGGAGTCGATCGGGTTTTGCGGAACCAAGTCGACAAAATATTGATACCACGGTTTATTCGCGGCCGCAGCAACATTCTTTTGAATCGCGATAACGGAGGCGTTTTCCGCTAATTTACTCAAGTCAAAATTCGAGCCAACACCCGGTTTGAGCAAGTTGGTCAGCCCGACGGAAACAAAAACGGCCAAGGAACTCAACAGCAGGGTGAACGACATGGATTTGCCCGCTACCTTGCCGAGGCCGCGGCCGGCGCCCAGTTCATAAACGCCCATCATCAAGGCCGTGACCAAGAGCGGCACGACGACCATGAAGATGATGCGAAGCCAGAACGCGCCAACAAAGGAGCATACTTCCGTAACAAATTTCATGAACGGGAAAGAGGCCTGTGGTAAGTTATAATAGCCAAAAAGACCGAGGGCAACGCCCAGAACAAAGCCAAGCAATAATTTGTTGTGTTGCTTCATGTTATTCCTCCTAATAAACTATTTGATCAACCACCGTGCAAAGACACCCCTTGTGCATAAGCAACCACCGTGCAAAGGCAACCACCATGCAAAGACAACAAAACCTTCCCTAATCCATTGACGTCCTCGTTGCCGCTATCTCCTCCCATCTATACAATATTCTTACAAGAGGATAATCCATTTTGGTCATAATGTCCAGCCCAAGCATGAACATCATCCTATGAATTCATTATACTACCTCCGTCTGATTTTTTGCAATTTTTCGACAGTGTAGCTTCCGGTATGTTTCTGTACTTTTCAGTATTTTTGTTCAATAACGCCACGTTTTGTTTCAAGAAAATAGACAAAAGAGACAAAATGTTTCTTATTACCCGGCTTTGTATTATCCTGAATAGCGAAGAGGACAGGTCAGATTATTCTAACCTGTCAGATATTTCAACTTCATTACACCGTGAAGGGAGGCAGCGGTTTCCCCAAGCAATCCTGGTCTTCATTTTAAAAGCTACGCAAAAAATCAACTTTAAGGAGGCGTTCCAATGCTTTCAACCTCAACGATTGCCCTTGCTGGGTTTGTGATGATCATGGTGTTCATGGTCCTCATCATGACCAAACGCATGTCCGCGATGGTCGCTCTTATTCTTGTTCCGCTTGCATTCGCGCTTATTATGGGTTACAACAAAGGCCTTGGCAAAATGATGATGGATGGCGTTAAAAAAGTTGCTCCGACCGGTATCATGATCTGCTTTGCTATCCTCTTCTTTGGCATCATGATCGATGCCGGCCTGTTTGATCCGCTGATCGAAAAAATCCTCAAAGCCGTTAAAGGCGACCCGGTTAAAATCACTGTCGGCACCGCGCTCTTGGCAGCGCTCGTTTCGCTCGACGGCGACGGTTCCACGACTTACCTTGTTACCACGACGGCGATGATTGCCGTTCACAGACGCGTCGGCATGAACCCGATGATCCTGCCGGCCATCACCTTGATGATGAACAGCGTTATGAACATCCTACCTTGGGGCGGCCCGACCGGCCGCGTACTGAGCGCCCTGCACCTGGAAGTCGGCGAAGTCTTCACCCCGTTCATTCCGGCCATGGTCCTCGGCACTGTTTGGGTCATGTTCCTGGCTTGGAGATGGGGCACCGCTGAGCGCAACCGCCTCGGCGTCGTCAACCTCGAGGCCATTGCCGACGAAGCCGGCTCTGTTTCTGAAGTTGATCCGGAAGTGGAAAAACTCAAACGCCCGCACCTCTTCAAAGTTAACCTGTTCCTGACGGTCGCCCTGTTGGTGGCCCTTGTTGTCGAAGTCTTCCCGCTGGCGATCCTGTTCATGATCGGCACCGCAATTGCCCTGATGGTCAACTACAAGAGCCTTAAAGAGCAAGGCGAGCGCGTCACGGCCAACGGCGCCAACGCCATGTCTGTTGTCGGCCTGATCTTTGCCGCCGGCATCTTCATGGGCATCATGGACGGTACGAAAATGGGCGCCGCGATGGCCAAAACGATCATCGAGTCCATCCCGGCTTCCATGGGACCGCATTTCGGCTCCATCTGCGCTGTCTTGAGCTTGCCTGGCACGTTCTTCATGACTAACGACGCTTTCTACTTCGGCGTACTGCCGGTCTTGGCCAAAGCAGCAGCCGCTTACGGCATCTCCGCTGCTGAAATGGGCCGCGCCGCCTTGGTCGGCCAGGGTGCCCACTTGCTCAGCCCGCTGGTTGCTTCCACCTACCTCTTGGTCGGCATTAACAATGTCGAGTTCGGCGATCTGCAAAAGTTTGCTTTGCTGCCGGCTGTCAGCATCTCTGTCATCTGGTTCATTTACTTCATATCGGTTGGTCTGATCCACCTGTAAGAAGTGCAAAAAAAAGACGCTTGTCGCAATTGCGACAAGCGTCTTTTTTCCCTTCAGCACTCCCTGGACCACAAGGAGGCCATTGCCGGCCCGCCCCCGACGCACAGCGAGGCGCCGCCGAGCGTCAAATTCAAGCGTTCCATCTCATGCAGCAGCGACACGACAATCCGCAAGCCGGTCGAGCCGACCGGATGGCCAAGGGCGATGCCGGAGCCGTTGTGGTTCACCTTGTCCAGATCAATTTCAATGCCGCGTTCTTGTTTCAGCGCCCGGCCCACGCCCAGCCACTGGGCGGCAAATGCCTCGTTGATTTCCCAGTAGTCAATATCGCCGAACTGCAATTGCGCGGCCTGCAGCGCCTTGGGAATGGCAACGGCCGGGCCGATCCCCATAAGCTTCGGCTCCACGCCTTCGCTTACAATGCTGACCAGCTTGCCCAACGGCTTCAAACCTAACTCCCGCGCTTTATCCCGCGACATGACGATCACGGCGGAGGCGCCGTCGTTGATGCCGGACGCATTAGCCGCCGTCACGACGCCGTCTTTTTTAAACACCGGCGCCAGTTTGCCGAGCGACTCCAGCGTGCAGCCGCGGATTAAATGTTCGTCGGTGTCGAAGAAAGACGTTCCTTTTTTCGCCCGGATTTCAACCGGCACAATTTCCTTTTTGAAGCGCCCCGCGTCGATTGCCTGCGCGGCGCGTGAATGGCTCAATACCGCCAGTTCATCACATTCCTGCCGGGTAATGCCATACAACTCCGCCACATTTTCCGCCGTCATGCCCATGTGTCCTGGCACAAGCTCGTCATGCAAGCCGTCATGCAGCATGGAATCTTCGATCGTGCCCGCCGCCATCCGATAGCCGCGGCGCGCTTTTGGCAACATGTAGGGCGCATTCGTCATGCTTTCCACCCCGACAACCAGACCGACCTCCGTTTTGCCCAGCATGATGTTGTTGGCGGCAATCTCCAGCGCCCGCATGCCAGAAGCGCAATTTTGATTGACGCTGACCGCTGAGCTCCGGTACGGCAGCCCGATCCGCATCGCCACCTGCCGCGCGGGCAAAGAGCCCTGCATGCCGGCATAAAGCTGCCCCATGACAATTTCGTCGACCATGTCCGGCTCGATGCCGGCCCGTTCAACCGCCGCCTTGCCGACCGTCATCGCCAGTTCCCGGGCGGAGACGTCAGCCAATGAACCCATAAACTTGCCGATCGCGGTCCGGCAGGCACTAACAACGACAACCTCTTTCGTATTCATCATTTCCCTCCATTCAGGATAGCTTATCGCTAGTCAAGCTGATTGAAAGACAGGCGCGTTAGGAAGTTTCCTTCTTAACGCGCCTGTCTTGTCACAGCGCTTCTACAACAGCGGCAATCCCTTGTCCGCCGCCGATGCAAAGCGTAGCCAAGCCGCGTTTTGCATTGCGTTGTTTCATGGAATGCAGCAGCGATACCAAGATGCGCGCCCCGCTGGCGCCGATCGGATGCCCGAGCGCAATCGCGCCGCCGTTGACATTCACTTTTTCCTGAGGGAAAGCAAGTTCTTTTCCTACCGCCAAAAATTGCGCGGCAAAAGCTTCGTTGGCTTCGATCAAATCAAGGTCGTTGACGGTCAGGCCGGCTTTCGCCAAGGCTTTTTGCGTCGCCGGGATCGGACCGATACCCATCACGCGCGGTTCCACGCCGCCGGCCGCACAGGCGACCAGTTTGGCGATCGGCTTTACGCCCAGTTCTTTCACCTTTTCCCCGGACAAGACCAACATGGCGGCCGCCCCGTCATTAATGCCGGAGGCGTTGCCCGCGGTTACCGTGCCGTCCTTTTTAAAGGCGGTTCGCAAACCGGCCAGCGCTTCCAGGGATGCGTCGCCCTTGACGAACTCGTCTGTGTCGAATATCTTTTCGCCTTTTTTGCTTTTGAGAACAACCGGCACGATTTCATCCTTGAAGGCGCCGGCAGCGATAGCAGCCGCCGCTTTTTTCTGTGATTCGTACGCCAATTGATCCTGAGCTTCGCGGGTGATGCCAAATTCCGCCGCCACATTTTCCGCCGTAATGCCCATGTGATAGTCTTCAAACGCGCACCACAGCCCATCTTGAATCATGATGTCCATGATCTTGTCATGCCCCATGCGGTGGCCCCAGCGCGCCTTGTTCAAAACATACGGGGCGTTTGACATGCTTTCCATGCCACCGGCAACCACCAAGTCCGCGTCGCCGCTGATGATCGCCTGCGCCGCCAGCATAACTGATTTCAAGCCGGATCCGCACACTTTATTAACGGTGTAAGAGGACACCCCTGCCGGAATCCCTGCTTTTATCGCTGCCTGTCGGGCCGGATTTTGCCCTAAGCCTGCCTGCAGCACGTTGCCCAAAATCACTTCATCGACCGCTTCCGGCGCAACTTGCGCCCGCTTGAGCGTTTCTTTGACAACGATTGCGCCTAAATCCACCGCTTGCATTGAAGCTAGCGAGCCATTGAAGGAACCGATCGCGGTGCGCACTGGACTGGCAATATATACCTCTTTCATTAGTGGAACCCCCTTGTGTATTTTTACTATGCCGCCTTGTTACTGCATGATGGGCGGTACATAGTCCAGCGTCAATCCCAGAACATACAGCATAATCAAAACGACTGGGACATGGATGAAGAATTGCAGCATCGCAAAACCGGCCAGGTCACGCGCCTTGATCCCCGACACGCCGAGAAGCGGCAGCATCCAAAACGGATTGATAAAGTTAGGCAGCGCTTCCGCCGCATTGTACACCTGGACAATCCAGGCCAAGTTGCATTTGAGCTGGTTAGCAGCTTCCAAAACATACGGCGCTTCAACAACCCACTTGCCGCCGCCCGAAGGAAGCAGCAGGCCAGCCACCGCAGAATAGATGCCGACCGTAACCGGAAGGGTTTCTTTCGTTGAAATCGATACGAAGAAGTGCGCCAAGATTTCGTTCAGGCCAGACCCCATCAGCATGCCGAAAATACCGGCGTAAAGCGGGAACTGGATGAAAACGCCTGCCGACATCGGAATCGCTTTGCCGCAAGCCTTCAGGAAATTCCTCGGGGTCCAGTGGAAAAGCATGCCGATGATCAAGAGTCCAAAGGTATAGTTGTTCAAGTCGAGCGCCGCAAGGCCACCCTTCGTGCTCAGCACGGTATAGAGGTACCCCAAGCCAAGCGCCACAACCACGAGCGTCAAAATCGGGCTGTATTCCAGGTATTCGCCCGGCGTTTTAGGTTTGGCGTCGACTTCTTCTTCCTCATCTTTATATTGCAGACCGGCCATTTCCGCCGTCTTAGCATGTTCAGCCGAAGGAGCGGATGCATAGGCAATCCAGAAAGAAACGCCTACCAGTATGATAATCATGACTAAATTCTGCCAGGTGAAAAGCGTCATATCCAAGCCAATCGTACCGCTGATTTTATAGAGCGCGGGCGGAATGGAACTTTTCGTCGCCATCATCAAGGCAGCCGAGGAAGATAACCCAAGTGCCCAGACGCTGCACAGACCGAGGTAGCCAGCCGCGCCAATCGCACGGTAATCAACGCCCTTGACCCGTTTGGAAATTTCCCGGCTTAAGAATGCCGCCAGCACCAGGCTGAACCCCCAGCAAATCAGAGATGACAACATGGCGATCAGGCCGACATAAGCAACCGCAAACCGCGGCGTCTTCGGCACGGAAGCGAGATGCACGAGCAATTTTTTGATCGGTTTAGAAACGGCAACAACATAGCCGGTTATGATAACAAATGCCATCTGCATTGTGAAAGGCACCAGGCTCCAGAACGATTTGCCAAAATCATTGGCAACCTGCATCGGGGTTCTCCCCAAGAACAACGCGATTGCGCCAACCAACGCGACAGCAATAGCCGCGAAAACGTAGGCATCTGGAAACCATTTTTCGCTCCAATCCGCCAGCGCCATGCCGACGCGGGCCATGAAACCTTGTTCGCTGGACTTAGCGGGACATTTTTCGGTGTACTCTTGATTCATGATTTTTCCCCTTTCTTACCTTTCCATGCGTTCCTTATTCGAATCCCGGCATTGTTTTGAGTCCGTTGCTGATGATCAGCGAGGCCTCCGTCTTGGCCTGAACTTCTTCCAAGGTCACGCCAGGAGCCAATTCCTCCAGCACCAGGCCGTCTTGTGTCATGCGAATTAATGCCAATTCCGTGACAATGACTGAAACGACGCCTTTGCCGGTAAGCGGCAGGGTGCATTGCTTCAAAATTTTTGCGCCGCCGTCTTTTGCCGTATGCTCCATGGCAACAACCACTTTTTTCGCCCCGACAACCAGATCCATGGCCCCGCCCATACCCGGCACCATTTTGCCCGGCACCATGTAATTTGCCAGGTTGCCTTGTTCATCCACCTGCAACCCGCCCAAAACGGTAACATCCAGATGCCCGCCCCGAACCAGCTCAAATGATTTCAAGCTGTCGAACATAGCGGCCCCGGGAATAATGCCGGCCGGTTGGCCGCCCGCGTTCACCAGGTCAGCATCCACCTCTTGCAGCGGCCCCAGGCCGACAAAGCCATTTTCCGAATGCAGGGTAACCCGGACATCTGCCGGTAGAAAATCCGGCACCAGGGTCGGCAGACCAATGCCCAAATTGACAATGTCGCCGTCCTTCATCTCAAGCGCGACGCGTTTGGCGATAATCTCCTTGCTGCTTAAAGCCATACCTTACACCCCTTTCCCCAGAACAAGCCAGTCAACGACAATACCCGGCACCATGACTTCGTCCGGATCAATCTCGCCAACCTCTACAATCTCGCCAACTTCAGCAATAACGCACTCAGCCGCCATCGCCATCGGCGCATTGAAGTTGCGCGCACTGCGGCGGAAAACCAGATTCCCAGCCTTATCGGCTTTGGCCGCATAGACTAGAGCCACATCCGCACGCAGCGGCAGTTCCAATAAGTATTCCTTGCCCGCCACGGTCAACTTTTGTTTTCCTTCTTCAACCGCCGTGCCAACGCCGGTCGGCGTCAGAATGCCGCCCAGCCCGCTGCCGCCGGCCCGGATCCGCTCCGCCAGCGTACCTTGCGGCGTTAAATCGACCTGCATCTCACCGGCGATCATTTGCCGGCCCGTTTCGGGATTGGTGCCGACGTGAGAAACGATCGCCCGCTTAACCTGGCGGTTCACCACCCATTTGCCGACGCCAAGATCCGGCCGTGCCGTATCGTTGCAAATTAGCGTCAAATCCTGGATCCCCTTCGCCGCGATCGCTTCTGTCAAGCCATGCGGGGTGCCGACACCAAGAAAGCCGCCCACCATCACCGTCATCCCGTCCTGCACACGTGTGACGGCCTCTTCAAGCGTTGTTACCTTTCTCAATTCGCCTACCTCCTTTTTTCTGAATACTACGACAGTACGCTTATGCAAAAAGCGTGCCAAAACAAAACCCCCTTGGAAAGCAAGCTTTCCAAGGGGGTGAGAAAATATTTCATCAATTCTGACGTCTACTTTTTACGCAGTGCGGCTACTTTTTGCGCACTATTTTGTCTATTCTTCGTCAAGTCCATATTCCTCAATTTTATATTGCAAAGCCCGGCGGCTCATTTCCAAATCACGCGCGGTCTTCATGCGATTGCCACCGTTGCAGCGCAGGACGCGGGCAATCGCAGTGCGCTCCGTCTCCTTCAAAATGTCGCGCAATTTTTTCCCTTCCCAGCAGGCCGTCCCGTCCTGCTCATCCGGGTCATTCGCCTTTGTCACGTTTGCGATATGCGGCGGCAAATCCTCGGCAAAAATGATTCGGCCACTGCCCATGACAACCGCCCGTTCAACCACGTTGGACAGTTCCCTTATATTGCCCGGCCAGCGATAGGCTTCCAGCAAGGCCAGGGCCTCCGAATCAAAGTCATCCACTTCCCGGCCCATCTCATGCGCGTATTTTTGCAAAAACAGCCTGGCCAAAAGAGCAATGTCTTCCCGCCGCTCCCGAAGCGAAGGCATGTGAATATTGACGACAGCAAGCCGGTAATACAAATCTTCCCGGAAAGCCCCCTTCGCCACCATGTCGGGAAGCGAGCGGTTGGTCGCGGCCACAATGCGGATATCCGTCTTCACTGTCTGGCTGCCGCCGACGCGTTCAAACTCGTGCTCCTGCAGCACCCTGAGCAGCTTAACCTGCACAGACAACGGCATTTCGCCGATTTCGTCCAGGAAAATCGTTCCCTTGTCCGCCAGCTCAAAACGACCGAGCCGGCGGCTGGCGGCATTCGTAAACGCACCTTTTTCATGCCCGAACAATTCACTTTCCAGCAGCGTTTCCGGCAAGGCGCTGCAGTTCACTTTGATCAGCGGTCCGCCCGCTCTGGCGCTGTTGTAGTGGATCAGGTTGACCATCACTTCCTTGCCGGTTCCGCTTTCTCCGGTGATCAGCACCGTCGCCGGCGTCATGGCGACACGCGCCGCCGCCTCATAAATGCGCTTCATCTTGGGCGAGTTGGTCAGCACTTTGTCAAAGCCATAGGCCGAAGACAGCTCCTGGCGCAGCAGCTTAGCCTCCGCGGCCAATTGCCGGGAAGTTACGGCCCGATTGATCAACAGTTTTATTTCATCAAGGTTAAACGGCTTGATGACGTAGTCAAAAGCGCCCAGTTTCATCGCTTCGACGGCCGAATTCACTTCAGCAAAGGCGGTCATCAGGATAACGGCCGCCGAAACCTGCTCCTGCCTGAACGTGCGAAACGCAGCCAAACCATCCAACCTCGGCATCCGGACGTCCATAATGACGACCTCCGGCGCCTCCCGTTTGGCGACTTCGAGCGCCATCAAGCCGTCGGACGCTTCCACGACTTCATAGCCCTCCCTGCGCAGGACCAGGCAGAGCAACGCCCGCACGCTGTCTTCGTCGTCTACCACCAAAATCTTATTGTTGAGCATACATCTGCACCCCGACCTTCCGTACTCTGGGAATAAACAGGCGGATCAACAGCCCCCCGCCCGGATTGTCCTCCAGATAAATTTGCCCACCCTGGGCGAGAACAATTCGCTGCACAACCGACATGCCCAGGCCTGTGCCGGCGCGTTTTGTCGTGAAAAAGGGATCGAACACTTTTTCGCGTTTCTCCGCCGGTATCCCCGGGCCGCTGTCGGCAATGACCACTTCCGCCTCATCACGTTCAGGCAAGAAGTGAGCGCGCACCGAAATTCTCCCCCCCTGCTCCAACGCTTGCACCGCATTGATCAGTAGGTTCAAGAAAACCTGTTTAAATTGCTCTTCGTCCAACTCCAACAAGGGCAGCTTTTCATTTAAATCAAGATGAAACACGATGTTTTGTTTGGCCGCCCGGTTCTGAATCAGCATCACCACTTCTTCAAGCACCCGGCAAATATTCGTGGGCGAAATTGTTGCTTCGCAAGGGCGGGCAAAATAAAGCAGCGATTCGATAATGTGGTTCATCCGATTCGCCTCTCTGAGCATAAGCGGAATATACGTCGCTCGCTCCTCATCCGTCCCTGCTTGTTGAAAATACTGCAAAAACCCCTGGATGCTTGTCAGAGGGTTGCGGATTTCATGCGCGACGCCGGCCATCAGCTCTCCCAGCGTCGCCAGCCGGTCAGCCCGGCTGACCTGGGCTTCCAGCCGTTTTTTTTCGCTCAGATCCTTAAACACGACAACCGCGCCGATGCTGTCGCCTTTGAGATTTTTTAGCAGCGAAGTGGAAATGCTTATCCAGATCGTGCCGCGTTTGACCGGATAGTCGATTTCACCGCCGATATAGGACGCCCCGGTGCTCAGCGTGTCCAGCAGCAAACTATGGAACCACTCGTGCTGGCAAAAGACTTCCTTATATGACCTGCCGATCAGTTCCTGCGCCGTAAACCCGGTCAAGGCTTCGGCCGCATGATTGACGGCGGTAATTTTCGCCTCCGTATCTACGGAAATGATGCCGTCCGCCATGCTGTCCATGATGTTTTCCCGCAGCGAGCGCGCGTCGCCCAAGTCTTCGGCCAGGTTGTTGATCGTTGCGGCAATTTCTCCCATTTCGCCGCGCATGCCAACTATGCGGGTGGACAAATCAAAGCGTATTTTGCGCAAGCCCTCCACGATGCACTGTACGTCGCCGACAACGCTGTCGGTGAAAGCCAGAATCAGCACCAGGCTGAGCAGGAGGCCAAACCCGATAGCAAAAAACACGCTGCGGTCCATCGCTACCAGTTGCGCATCGACATCGTTCGTCAGCTCATTCGCCCAAATATAGCCGATGACCTGTCCGTTCCGTTCAATCGGACGCATGGCATTCATGATGTCGCCGCGGACCAGCGACCCGAACTCAACCTTGTACACGTTGCCCGCCATGACCTGCCGCCCTGGGTGATCCTCCTGTATCGACCAGCCGATCGTGTGGCCAAACTTCTCTGATGGCCCATAGGCGACGATCGCATCAAGCTCCCGCGAATAAAAACCAACGCCCAAGCCCGGACTTGAACGGGCCAGTTCATCTGCCACACCGGCCAGTTCCGCGTTCAAGGCGCGGATCTTTTCTTCCCGTGACAGTCCTTGCACGTCAGCGCGGCGCAAAATAGCTTCATATCCGCCCGCATCCAGCTTTGAATCCAGCAGGATTGTAAACGCCGCCAATTTGCTTTTCTTCTCTTCCAGCAGGTAAAACTCCGCGCTTTGTTTCATCGCATAACCGGCAACAAGAATCGGCACGCTGATCAAAATGAAGGACAGCAGCATTACCCGCCCGCGCAGCGTTTGCGTCCAATAATTAAGCATAGGCATCCCTTTCCGAACATTTATTTCCTTTCCGCTTACGGTATAAGTATACGCACTTTTTTGAAAAATTCATAGCATTTGAAACACTATATTATAAACATGCAGTTTTTGCAAGATAAAATGGCCAAAATGAACAAAAAGAGCATAATTAACGCCTTTTCTCTTTTTAATATTCAGCGTATATCTTTTTCTCTATAGTGTATACATTTTCGAAACACTTTACTTCCTTTTCGGAATAATGTAATGTTGTTTTGTATATTTCACAATCACTATCAAGGGGGAGAGACGATGAATCGCATTCATACCGTGTTGGTGGCAAACCGGGGAGAAATTGCCATCCGCGTTTTCCGCGCCTGCAACGAGTTGGGGATACGGACGGTCGCTATTTTTTCCAACGAGGACATGTTTTCCCTGCACCGCTTCAAAGCGGACGAAGCTTATCTGGTTGGCGAGGGAAAAAGCCCGGTCGGCGCCTACCTGGACATCGAGTCCATCATCCGGGTCGCAAAAAAACACGACGTCGATGCCATTCATCCCGGTTACGGATTCTTAGCTGAAAACATGGATCTTGCCAAGCGGTGCCAGGAAGAGGGAATCCTCTTCATCGGCCCGGAAATCAGGCACCTGGATATGTTCGGCGACAAGGTAAAAGCGCGCAAGCAGGCGCAAGCCGCCGGCATTCCGACCGTTCCCGGCACGACCGAGCCGGTCAGAAGCTTCGAGGAGTTGCAGAAAATCGCTGCCGATTATGGTTTCCCGATCATCATTAAAGCCTCGTCAGGCGGCGGCGGCCGCGGCATGCGCATCGTTCGCAGCGCCGACTCCCTGAAGGAGGCGTATCAGCGCGCCAAATCCGAAGCCCTCGCCTCCTTTGGCAATGATGAGATCTACGTCGAGAAGCTGCTGGAAAACATCAAGCATGTCGAAGTGCAGATTCTCGGCGATACGCATGGCAACCTGATCCATCTTTATGACCGCGACTGCTCCGTACAGCGCCGCCATCAAAAGGTGGTTGAAATCGCCCCGAGCGTGGGGCTAAGCGAAGAATTCCGTTTGCGCATCTGCGACGCGGCAGTGAAATTAATGAAGCATGTCGGCTACGTCAGCGCCGGCACCGTGGAGTTTTTAACAACGCCGGATGAAAAGTTCTACTTTATCGAGGTCAATCCCCGCATCCAGGTTGAGCACACGATCACCGAAATGATCACCGGCGTCGACATCGTCCAGTCGCAATTGCTGGTTGCCGACGGCTACAGCCTGCACGGCAAGGAAGCGGGCATTCCGCAGCAGGCGGCGATTCCTTGCCACGGCCATGCGCTGCAATGCCGCGTCACCACTGAAGATCCCGCCAACAACTTTATGCCGGACACGGGCAAAATCACGGTTTACCGCAGCCCCGGCGGCTTCGGCCTGCGCCTTGACGGCAGCAATGCCTATGCGGGCTCCACGATTACGCCCTATTACGACTCCCTCTTGGTCAAGGTGTCCAGCTGGAACACCACCTACGCCGGCGCGATCCGCCGCATGCGGCGCGCGCTGAGCGAATTTAGGATTCGCGGCTTGAAAACCAACATCGCCTTTTTGGAAAACGTCATGAAGCACCCGCAATTCGTCGCCGGCACCTGCACCACCGCCTTCATCGACGAATCGCCGGAATTGTTCGTCATGCCGGAGCGCAAGGACCGCGCCACCAAACTGCTGAACTATCTGGGCGATGTCGTCGTCAACGGCACACCAGGTCTGCCGAAAGCGGAAAAGCCGATCACCATCCCGCCGCGCATCCCGACCTATCCCGCCACGGCGGTGCCGCAAAGCGGCACAAAGCAAATCCTGGACGCGCACGGCCCCGCTGGCCTGGTCAAATGGATCAAGGCCCAGCCGGAAGTGCTGCTCACGGACACGACGCTGCGCGACGCCCATCAGTCGCTGCTGGCCACCCGGCTGCGCACCTACGACATGCTGAAAATCATGGAGCCGACCGCGCACCTGCTGCCCAACCTGTTTTCGTTCGAAATGTGGGGCGGGGCGACCTTCGACGTGGCCTACCGCTTTTTAAAGGAAGATCCCTGGGAACGGCTTGCCAAACTGCGCCAAATGGCGCCCAACATTCTCTTTCAGATGCTGTTCCGCGGCTCCAACGCCGTCGGCTACACCAACTACCCGGACAATGTCATCCGCGGCTTCATCGATCAAGCCGCCAAAGCCGGCATGGATGTATTCCGCATTTTCGACAGCTTGAACTGGATTGAAAACATGCGCGTGGCGATTGAAGCGGTACGCGAAGCCGACAAGGTCGCCGAAGCGGCGATCTGCTACACCGGCGATATCCTCGATGCGCGCCGCACCAAGTACAACTTGGCCTATTACGTCAACATGGCCAAGGAGCTCGAGCAAGCGGGCAGCCATATCCTGGCCATTAAGGACATGGCTGGCGTGCTCAAGCCGGAAGCGGCCTATCAACTGGTGTCGGCGTTAAAAGACGCGGTCGATATTCCGATTCACCTGCACACGCACGATTGCACCGGCAACGGCATTTATCTCTACACGCGGGCGATTGAAGCGGGCGTCGACATCGTGGATGTCGCGATGTCTGGTTTGGGCGGCATGACCTCGCAGCCGAGCGCCAACACCTTGTATTACGCCCTGGAAGGCCATGCGCGCCAGCCAAAAATGGACAGCAAAGCGCTCACCGACATTTCCCGCTACTGGGAAGATGTGCGCACCTATTACAAGGGCTTCGAGGCCGGAGTCGCCTTCCCCAATCCGGAGGTTTACACCCACGCGATGCCGGGCGGCCAATACAGCAACCTGCAGCAGCAGGCCAAGGCCCTGGGCCTCGAGGACCGGTGGCTTGAAGTCCAGAGCATGTACGGCAAAGTCAACGACATGTTCGGCGACATCGTCAAAGTCACGCCTTCCTCCAAGGTCGTCGGCGACATGGCCCTGTACATGGTGCAAAACAACCTGACCGAAGACGACATTTACGAGCGCGGCGAATTCCTTGACTTCCCGAACTCAGTCGTCGAGTTTTTCCGCGGCCAAATCGGCCAGCCTTATCAAGGCTTCCCGAAAGAGCTGCAACGCATCATCCTGAAAGGCCAACAACCGCTCACCCAGCGGGCCGGCGCCTTGCTCGAGCCGCTCAATGTCGAAGAGGTCCGCGAGACGCTGCGGGAAGTGCTTACGCATCCGGCTACCAAGCATGACGTGCTGTCTTATGCCTTGTATCCGCAGGTTTTCTTGGATTGGGTCCAGTTTACCCGCACCTACGGCGACGTTTCCGTGCTCGACACGCCGACCTTCCTCTCCGGACTGCGCATCGGCGAAGAAATTCAGGTCGAGATCGAAAAGGGCAAGACCCTGATCATCAAACTGCTGGGTATTGGCGAACCAAACGCAGACGGCACGCGCACCGTCACCTTCGAGCTGAACGGTTTAGCACGGGAGGTGACCATCCGCGATAAGAGTCTGAAAACCCTGGTAATCGCCCGCCCCAAAGCGGACAAGGACGACCCGCGCCAGATCGGCTCCACCATGGCCGGCACCGTCTTGAAAGTGCTGGTTGAAAAGGGCGGCCAAGTGAAAAAAGGCGACCACCTGCTGGTAACGGAGGCGATGAAGATGCAAACGACCGTTCAAGCTCCGTTCAACGGCACGGTGAAGGAAATCCATGTAAAAGCCGGCGATGCCATCTATCCGGAGGATCTGCTGCTGGAATTAACCAAGCAGACCGGCCACTAAGACTGCCGCCAGCTGGCAAGGCATAAAAACAGACGGGAAGCGATTGCTTCCCGTCTGTTTTTATGTCGCCGCGCTTATTTCTTTAAATGGTAGGGCAGCGTCGCCACAACAACGTCTTTTTCCTTGAGCAGCATGGCGTGGAGCATCCAGCCAGTTTGGTTGTGCAGCAGGCGGTGCCACCAGCGATTCGTTTCAAATTCCGGGATGACAATCGTAATATAGTCATCCGGCCCCTTTTGCTTAATCAGCATCCGCACGTAGCTGACGACCCGGTGCAGCACCATGCGGTAAGGGGAATACACCGTGACCAGTTCGACGCCCGGCCCCCATTCCAGCCACTTCTTTTCCACCCGCTCCTTCGTCGCTTCGTCCGGTGCCACATGCAGCGCCACGACTTCGTCGCCGATTTTGCGGGCATAGCGGAGCGACTCGGCCACCGCGCGCGTCGGGGACGCCACCGTTACGATGACGATATTCTTGCCGGTCATTTTCTCCCGGTACTCCGCCCGCTCAATCGGCAGGTGCAGCTGTTCGGCCATGTCGGCATAATGCCCATGGATGCGTTTAAAGACGTACACCATCGCCGGGATGAAAACCAAGACAATCCAGGCGCCATACATGAACTTCGTGACCGCTACAACCAGCACGACCACGCCGGTGACCAAAGCGCCGATGGCGTTCAAGACAGCGCGGCGCACCCAACCCTTGCCCTTTTCCTTGCGCCAATGAAGGACCATGCCGGCTTGTGCCAGCGTAAAGGACAGAAAGACACCCAAGGCATAAAGCGAAATCAGGTGCTCGACATTGCCTTCAAACGACACAATCAAGATGCCTGCAATGATGCTCAGCAGAATAATGCCGTTCGAATAGCTCAAGCGATCGCCCAGCGTATTCAAATAGCGCGGCATATAACCGTCACGAGCCAGCAGTGACAACAATGGTGGCAGGCCATTGAAAGCCGTGTTGGCGGCCAGGTACAAAATCAGCATCGTGGTCATTTGAATGTAATAGTAAAACCAGCCGCGCCCCACCGTCCGCTCGGCAAGCTGAGACAGCATCGTCACGTTTTCCAGCGGCACAGTATGGTAATGCAGCATCAAAAAGCCCAACCCCGCCAGCATGATTCCCAGCATCCCGGACATGAGGTACGTTGTCTGAACAGCGTTTTTCGCCTGTGGTTCTTTGAACATCGGCACGCCGTTTGAAATCGCCTCAACGCCAGTCATGGAACTGCAGCCGTTGGCGAAGGAGCGCAGCAGCACCACCAAAACAGTCAGGTCCATTTCCTTTCGGATCATCGATTCAGGGGGTATGGGCGGCTCTGATCCGGTCAGCGCATTGTATACGCCGACAATGATTAAGGCAAAGATCCCAAACATAAACAGGTATGTTGGCCAGACAAACAGATTGGACGACTCCCGCGTCCCGCGCAAATTGACGAGCGTCAGGATGCCGAATAAAACAGCAACGTCCAAAACAACACTGTACGGCAGCAACACTTGAAAAGCGGAAGTGAGCGCTTCTGTCCCGGAAGAAATGCTGACCGCTACCGTCAGAACATAATCGGCAAACAAAGCCGCAGCGACAACCAACGAAGGATATTCACCCAGGTGCGTTTTCGCCACGGCATAGGAGCCGCCACCGCCGGCATTAGCCTTGGCCACTTGCGCATAGGACAGCGTGACAATCGCCAGCAGCGCCAAAATCGCCACCATCACATCGAGAAAATACCCGTACACCAGCATGCCGGAAGCGGCCAACGCCAGCACGGCTTGTTCCGGTCCGTATCCTACCGAAGACAAGGCGTCGGAAGAAAAAATCGGCAGCGCTTTCCATTTAGGCAGCCGTTCATGCGACGCCTGACGATTGTGCAGCGGCCGGCCAATCAAAAAATAACGCAAATCGCGAAGCATAGAATAGCCCCCTTACAATCTCATTCTTCATTTAGAAGATGCAGAATCTATCTTATGCCCGGTTTGCTGAATTGAAAAGAGCTGTTTTTCGCTTATATTATCATATTGCATTGAATCGAGCCCGAAAAACAGCTTTATCACCGTTGATCACACGTTTGACGAAGCGCAAGCGCCAACACGCGCGCACAGTCCATCTTTACGCATTCTTTACGCCGTTTTTACGCATTCTTGATGCCCGTTCACACCATTTTCACCTTATAAAGCCGGCCCTTGATCGGCTTTTCCGCCAGTCCGTCCAGCACTACTTGCCCCTTGCCGCCCAGTATCTCAACATAGGCGCAGGTTTCCTGCACGTCGATCAGGCCGATGTCAGCCGCAGCAACGCCCTCTAGGCTCGTGATTGCCCCGACGATATCGCCCGGCCGGATTTTCTTTTGTTTGCCGCCGTTGATGCGCAGCTTGCTGACCAGTTGCTCCCGCACCTCGCGGGCACCGGCGTCGCACGCTAGCAGTGCCCGGCCAGCTTCCACCGCGTCCGCCGCCGGCGGTTCTAGTCGGGGAATCGCGTAGCCCAGGTAAGCTTCCAGCCGTTCCAGAAGCGGCAATTCCTCCGGCGTCACCAACAGCAGCGCCCGGCCGCTTTTCCCGGCCCGGCCGGTGCGCCCGATGCGGTGGATATAATTCTCTTTTTCTTCCGGCACGTCGCAGCTGATCACCAGCTCCACATCGTCCGCGTGAATCCCTCTGCCCGCCACATCGGTGGCGACCAAGTGAGGAACGAGACCCCGCTTGAAGCGATCCAGCGTATCCAGCCGCAGGCGCTGCTCCATACCGCCGTGCAAAACGGCGCAGGGATACCCTTTTTGCACTAGCGTCGCCGCCAGCGCCGCCGCGTGCTCGCGCGTATTGCAAAAGAGCAGGCTGCTCGCAGGATGGCAGGCGCACAGCCAGTCTTCGACGAGGCGATCCTTTTGTTCCGCGGAAACAAGGCAGCACCCCTGCTCAATGACCGCAGCCGCCGGCCGCTCAGCCTCCACCTGCACCCAGGCGGGCTCAGCCATGAAGCGAGCGGCCAGTTCCCGGATCGACTCCGGCATCGTGGCTGAAAACAGCAGCGTCTGACGCACAGCCGGCAGTTGCTCCAAAATGGCGCCGACCTGTTCTAAAAACCCCATATCGAGCATCCGGTCGGCCTCGTCCAAGACCAGCATCCGAATGTCCCGCACCGTCAAATTGCCGCGCAGGATATGGTCCAAAATGCGCCCCGGCGTGCCCACCACCACCTGCACTTTTTGTTTCAGCCGATCAGTCTGGCGCGCAACCGGTTGCCGTCCGTACAAGGCCAGCGTTCTAATCTGCTTAAAACGGCCGATTCCGGCGATTTCCTCTTGCACTTGGACGGCCAGTTCCCGGGTCGGCGTTAAAACGAGCGCCTGCGGGAGCGGCAAGTCCGGCTTAAGCCGTTCGCAAAGCGGGATGGCAAACGCCGCCGTCTTACCGCTCCCGGTGTCAGCCTGCACAATCACATCCCGCCCGGCCAAAGCAAGAGGGATTATTTGCGCCTGCACGAACGTCGGTTCTTTATATCCCAACGCGTCAAGCCCGGCTACAAGGGCCGGGCTTACTTGTAGCTGCAGCCAACTATCCATCGTTTTCTCCTCCCGCCACTTGTCCGCAAAAAATATACCGTTACCTTAATTATAAACCTTAAGGCAACGGTATTCCAAATAGAGCCATTAAAGAAATTTCAGCCACTCCAGCTATTCGGCGACGACACTAGCCGGCGGCAGCCGGTTGGCGCGGTTGATCCGCTCCTTGAAAAAATTGATTACCGCCGCAATAACAACAACGGACAAAACCGAGTAGCAGGCTTTCTCAAAGCCGACGGCGTACACGCCGGACAGAACAACCAAAAAGTCGATCGTAAAGGTGATTTTGCCAGGGTTCCAGCCGCACCGCTTGTTCAAATAGAGCGTCAGGATATTGGCCCCGCCCAGGGAAGCGCCGTTCCAAAACAGATAAGACAGACCCAAGCCAGCCAACCCGCCGCCGACAACCGCCCCCGCCAACCCCGGAACAACAAAGGCGCCTAAAAAGCGGTCAACTTCCGTCATCACCGCCAAGAGCGAAGCCGCCGCCAGCGTCGAAAGTGTGAACCGCCGGCCCATGCAGAACAGGGAAAGCAGGTAAAACGGCAGGTTGGCCAGCAGAAACATCTCGGAAAAAGGCACATCAAACACATAGGAAAGGCCAAGCGCCAGGCCGGGCGCCCCGCCCGTCACCAAATGGGCATGACGCAGAATGATAATACCCGCGGTACTAATCAAGCAACCAAGAATAACATGAACGCACTTGTTCATAGCGCCATCTCCCCTTTGCCGTAAATTTATGATGGGTATAATCATAAACTATACAGTAACTATAGAGTCAATGGCGATCAGCGCAAACTTCCCGGCGCGGAGTAAGTATTCAATATGCACGTTCGCGAGGCCGCGTCCCCCTGCCCCGCCTCACTGGAAAGCCCAATGGTTACACGCCCTTCATCAGCGGCACCTGGATTTCCGTCAGGTACGCCTCCTGTTCCTTAGAAACATACTCATCAATGATCGTCCGTTCCACAGCGTCACCGCCAATTTCATAATGCTGCTCGGCGACGAACTGCAGCAGCCGCTCGTAATACGGACGTGATTGGCTGTGCCGGCCGCGAAAATAGATGCAGCCGTACGCTCCTTCCGACAAATAGCGTTCTTGCCCGGACGCCCCGCAGCTGTCTTCTTGCAAAATAAAGACGGAATTGTATTCGTCGTATTTTTGTTTCAGCAGGTTCTCCTTGGAAACGGTCAATCCGACCATGCCGATAAACAACGGCAGCCGTTGGTCCAGGCGGCTTTGCAGCTTGCGCAGCGCCAGTTCGATTTCCGGTTCCGAACGAACTTGCTCGCTGATGCTGACTACGCCGCGCGCCGGCATAAATTTGACAAACGGCGCGCCGGGCTCTTCGACCTGCAGTGCCCGCTCAATTTCCTGAATCCGCGTCTCAATCTGCTGGTTGATCAGCCCTAATTTGCGGATCGCCTCTTGCGTAATCTGCTGTTGTTGCCTCAGCAGCGTTAAAAAATGCGTTGCGTCGCGCGCCGCCAAGTGCTGCTGGATTTCCTTCAACGACAGCCCGAGAAACTTCAAATAGCAGATCGTATCGAGCTGCTCAAATTGCTCCAGCGAATAATAGCGGTAGCCGCTGTTTTCGTCCACCTCGGCCGGCCTAAACAAGCCGATGGCGTCATAATACCGCAATGTGCCGATGGGAATATGATGGAGTTTCGCCACCTCGCCGATCGCATAGCGCTTTTTCAAAAACCTTGTCCCCTTTCTCTTTAGCGCTGCTTCAGCACACCCGCCTGATTTTTTTCAGCAGCTCAAACCATACCATGGTGAATACCCACACAACCAGACAAATCGCCACGTCCTCCAGGTGCAGTTCGGCAAAGCGAAACACCTCTCGTAAAAAGGGCACAGCTAAGATCACGCCGATAAAGACGACTGCGCCGCCCGCCACCCAGCCCAGGGCGGTGTTATGCGAGCGAAACACCGCCCAAAAAGATTCCGACCAGGAGCGGTTCGCGACAATAAGCGAGATATTGCCCATCACCAGCGTCACGAAAGCAAACGCCCGCGCCTCGCCCTCGCCCCGCTCGAGCGTCAGTACCATCCAAAACATCGCCACCGTAATCACGAGGGCGCTGATGCCCTGCGCCAGGCTGAGCGCCACGATGTCGCGGCTGAGCAAGGCCTCATCCGCCGGCCGCGGCGGGCAACGCATCGCATCCGCCTCCATTTGCTCCGCCTCAAACACAATCGCACAGGCCGGGTCAATCAGCATTTCCAGCAGCACTACATGGGCCGGAAACAACACCAGCGGCCACCCGAAAAACAGCGGCAAAATCGTCATGCCGATAATCGGTATGTGGATCGCCAAAATATAGGCGGTGGCCTTTCTCAGATTGGCATAAATCCGCCGCCCCATGGCCACAGCCTTGACAATGGAAGAAAAGTCATCGTCCAGCAGCACCAGGCCGGCCGCCTCCCGCGCGACATCCGTACCCCGCCCGCCCATGGCAATGCCGATATGGGCCGCCTTCAGCGCCGGCGCGTCATTCACGCCGTCGCCGGTCATGGCGACAACCTCCCCGTTTTCCTTCAGCGCCTTGACGATGCGCAGCTTGTGTTCCGGCACGGCCCGGGCAAAGACCTGGACATGGTTGATCCGCGCCCGCAGTTCGGTGTCGCTCAGCGCTTCAAGTTCCGGCCCGGTCAAGATGGCATCCCGGCAAACAAGCCCGATTTGGTCGGCAATGCTTTGCGCCGTGCCCGCATAGTCGCCCGTAATCATCACAACGCGCATCCCTGCCGCATAACAGTCCCGGATCGACTCCGCAGCACCGGGCCGCAGGGGATCCGCCAGGCCGGTCAGTCCGATCCACTCAAAAGCAAACTCGTGCTGGCCTTCCGGCAGCTGCGCCCCGCAGTATTCAGCCTTGGCAATCCCCAGCACCCGCATGCCGGCCAAGGCCATCGCTTCCACCTGCGCCATCTGGCGCCGGCGCTCCGCATCATCTACATGGCAAAGGTCCAGCACCGCTTCCGGCGCCCCTTTGGCGGCTACAACGCAACATTGACCGTGCGGCGCCCGCCAGATGTGGGAAAGCGCCAACAGGCCGGGCAGCAAGGGATACTCCCGCTCCATAACCCAGTCGGAATGCAGGTGTTCAGTCTGCTGCAGGTACTTGTCGCCCAAGTGTTTAAACGCTTTTTCCATGGGATCGAGCGGATCGCGCTGGCTGGCCAGGATGCTGAATTCCACGATCTCGTGCAGGCTTTCCGGCAATTCCTGACCGCCCATCGCGCTGAGGTCATAGCCTTGTCCGTCGACAAAAAACGCTTTGACCTCCATCTGATTTTGCGTCAGCGTGCCAGTCTTGTCAACGCACAACACCGTCGCCGCGCCAAGCGTTTCAATCACCGCCACCCGGCGCGTCAGCACCTGGTTTTTTGACAGGCGCCAAGCACCGAGCGCCATAAAGACAGTCAGCACAACCGGAAACTCTTCCGGCAAAATCGCCATCGCCAGCGTAATGCCGGCCAAAACACCCTGCAGCCAGTCGCCGCGTTCCAGGCAAAAGACCAGCACCACTACGGCGCAAAAGCAAAACCCTGCTACGCTCAGCCGGAATACAAGCCGTTTTATTTCGCGTTGCAGCGAGGTGTTTTCCGTCTGCAGCGTCTGCAGCGACAGACCGATCCGCCCCATGGCCGTGCGGCAGCCGGTGGCGGTAATTTCGGCAAAGCCTTGTCCGCGCACCACCAAGGTTCCGCTATACACAAACGGCTGATCATCGCCGCCGGGCGCGGCCGGCGCAGCCGGCAAATCGCCAGCCTGCTTGCGCACCGGCGCCGATTCGCCGGTGAGCAGGCTCTCATCCACCAGCAGGTTTGTTTCCGCCAGCAGGCGTCCGTCCGCGGGAATGCGATCCCCTTCCGACAGAATCACGACATCGCCCCGCACCACCTCACGCCCGGCGATACGCATGATCTGCCCGTCGCGGATGACAGCCGCCCGCGGGCTGGCCAAATCGCGCAGCCGCTCTAAGGCGCGCTCCGTTTTGCGCTCCTGGTGCAACGTGATGCCCATGACCAGGAAAACAAACATGAGCAGCAGCAGGGCTTCCTGAACGTCGCCCAGCAGCAGGTAAATGGCGCCGCCGCCCAACAGCATCAAGAACATCGGCTCCCGCACCACGGCAAGCGCAATGCGCCAGACCGGCCGATGCTGTTGGGCCGGCAATTCATTTGCGCCTTCAACGGCCAGGCGCCTGGCCGCCTCGGCTTCCGGCAGCCCCATCAGCTTATCTTGTTCAAACAAGGCGGACATACCGATCACCTCCGGTTTCATCGCGCTGCTTGCCCTACCAGCCATACCGCCGCCGGAAATACCCTTTAACCAGCTCCACCAGCAGCAAATACGCCGCCACCAGTCCGCCGATGGCGGCAAGATAAGCGCCCGCCAGCGGCACAAAGCCGAAGAACGACTGCGCCGGGCTGAATGGAATCATGATGCCAAACAGCACGCAAAACAGGGTGGTCGCCAACAGCCACTTGCTGGGCCGGCTTTTCAGCAGGCTGTGCCGCGAGCGGATAACGTATATGACCAGCACTTGCGTGGCCAGCGATTCAATAAACCAGCCGGTTTGGAAAGCCGCCTCCCCGGCCTGAAAAACATGCAGCAGCACCAGAAAAGTCAGCACATCGAACAAAGAGCTGACCGGCCCGAATACCAGCATAAAGCGACGGATGAATTTCACATTCCAGCGTCGCGGCCTGGCCACGGCCTCTTTGTCAACCGCATCGGCGGGAATCGCGATTTGCGACAAGTCATACAGCAGGTTGTTCAAGAGAATTTGCACCGGCAGCATGGGCAAGAACGGCACCATAACCGAGGCGAAGGACATGCTGAACATGTTGCCGAAGTTGGAGCTCGCCCCCATCATGATGTATTTCATCGTGTTGGCAAATGTGCGGCGCCCCTCCAGCACGCCGTCTTTCAGCGCCCCCAAGCTCCGCTCCAGCAGGATGATTGACGCCGCTTCCTTGGCCACGTCAACCGCGTTATTGACGGAAATGCCAACGTCCGCCGCTCGCAGCGAAGGTGCGTCATTAATGCCGTCGCCAATATAGCCGACGACATGGCCCTTTCGTTTCAGCAAGTGGATGACCCGGTCTTTTTGCGCCGGGGTCAGGCGGGCAAAGAGCGAGACGTGGTCGACAGCGCGGGCCAGCGCCTCGTTCGTCATTTTATCCATTTCCGTCCCGACAAGAATCCGTTCAACGGGTATGCCGACCTCTTCGCAAACCTTTTTGCTGACCAAATCATTGTCGCCAGTCAGAATTTTTATTTTAATCCCCAGCGCTTCCAGGTCGGCAATGGTTTGCCCCACACCCTCCTTCGGCGGATCAAAGAAGGACAACATGCCTAAATAAACTAGGTCGGCTTCATCTTCCGCCGCAAAGCTGCTGCGCGCCTCTTCAACTTGTTTGTACGCCACAGCAATAACCTTGTTGCCCTTGGCGCTCTCCGCTGCAAAATGCGCCTGCGCTTGCTCGGCAACGTCCTTGTCAAATGGCTCGCTCGCGCCATCATGCCAATATTGCGTACAACAGGCGAAGATTGATTCCGGCGCCCCCTTGGCAATCAGCAGTTGCTCCCCCTCGCCCTTGACAACGACGCTCAACCGCCGCCGGACAAAATCGAAGGGGACTTCGTCCACCTTGGTGAAAAGGCCTCCCGCCTCTGGCACAGGCACAGCCGTTATTGCCAAATCAAGCGGATTTTTCATTCCGCCCTGCAGGCTGCTGTTGAGGTAGGCATACAGCAATATCTGCCGCTGTGGATTGCCGAACGCATCCTGATAGCCAACCAGTTTCAATTCGCCTTCGGTCAGGGTGCCGGTCTTGTCCGAGCACAACACATCCATGCTGCCGAAGTTCTGAATGGAAGCCAGCCACTTGACGATGACACCCTTATGCGACATCGCCACCGCGCCGTTCGCCAAGTTCACCGTCATAATCATGGGCAGCAATTCCGGCGTTAATCCGACCGATATCGCCACGGCAAACAGAAAGGATTCAAAAAACCCTTTATTCATCGTTGCGTTGAGCAAGAAAATGACCGAAACAAGAATAAAAATAACCTTGACCAGCATCAGGCTGAACTCTTTGATTCCCCGCTCAAAATCAGTCGGCGGCGGCGCAATGGTCAGGGTATGGGCAAGCCGGCCGATTTCCGTATTCTTGCCAGTCGCCACAACCACCGCCCGGGCAATGCCGCTGACCACGCTTGAGCCCATGAACAGCGCATAATCCATGTCGGCAATCGGCGCCTCCGGCATCCGGCTTGTTTCCACGCGTTTTTCCACTGGAAACGACTCGCCGGTCAGGGACGCCTGATTGACGTACAAGTCTTTTTCACTCAGGATTCGGGCATCGCCAGGAATAATATCCCCCGCCGACAGCAGCACCACGTCGCCCGGCACCACCTGGCGCAATTCCACCTCCTGCTTCACGCCGTCGCGCAGAACCGCAGCGTGAATGGAAACGCGTTTATTCAACGCGGCCGCCGCTTTCATTGAGCGCCGCTCGTGGTAGAATTGCAGGCAGACACTAAATAAGACCAGCGTGCTGATGATGACGCTGCCGCGCACTTCGCCGAGAAAATAGGATAGCGCATCCGAAATCAGCAATACCAACACCAGGGGGTTCGCAAACTGGCGCAAAAAAGCTTCCACATCGCCAATGACGCGTTTTTCTTCCAAACTGTTTGGCCCGTATTGTTTCAACCGTCCGGCCGCCTCTGGCGAACTCAGGCCGTCAGCGCCAGTTTGCAATGTTTGCAGCAATTCGTCGATGGGCTTATTCAATATGGCCATAGGAAAACCGCCCCCTTTGCGCCATAAAAAATCCCGCTTTTGCTTAAGGTATTTCGCCTCAAGCGGTCCTATCCCTGCCTACGGCATGACGGCGCACAAAGATTCTTGGCCGTTGACGGCGCGGCCGACCGGCTGTTATAATAGGGCTCAAGCAAGATATAGGTTTAGGGTGCCACTTTGTGGAGAATAGGGAAGTCGGAGCATGCCAAGCGCATGCGTACGCGCGGGCCCGCCACTGTACCGCAGAGACCTTGCCGATGCCACTCGACTTGTCGGGGAAGGCGCAAGCCGTTGATGATGCGGGAGCCAGGAGACCTGCCCTGAACAGAAATTAAAATCCTTCATGGAAAAGAAGGCTTTTTGGCTGTGCATGCCAAGAAGCCTTTTTCTTTTTCCAAATGAAAGCAATGGAGGTCGCGATGAGTTTACTCGAAACAGCCAAAAAACGTATTCTCCCCTTAAATACTTCGGCTATGGCGCAGGTAGCGCAGCAGGCAGCCAAACTGGAACCGTTCGGCCGCTTGTATGACATGATTTACCAGTACGCCGGCATCACCGGCACCTCGCCCCTGCCGTTGCCGCGCAACTGCATGGTCGTCGCCTGCGCCGACCACGGCGTCGCCAGGCACAACATCAGCGCCTACCCAATCGAAACGACGCTCCACATGACCGCCAACTACCTGATAGCCAAGGGCGCCAGCGCCAACGCCTTCGCCAATTTTTGCCGCGCCGACATGGCGGTCGTTGACGTGGGCGTCGCCGGCGACCTTTCGCACGTCACGGGACTCTGGCACAAAAAAATCGCCTACGGCACCCAAGACTTTTCAGTGGGCCCGGCCATGACAAAAGAACAAGCGATCCAAGCGATTGAAACGGGGATTGAGATCGTCAACGACCGTGTCCGCCATGGCTACACCTGCTTTAGCCTGGGCGAAATGGGAATCGGCAACACCACGTCGAGCGCCGCCATCGTCGCCGCCTTCACCGGCCTGTCGCCCGACGTCGTCACGGGACGCGGCACGGGCATTTCCGACAGCCGGTTCCAGGTGAAGCTCGACATCGTCCGAAAAGCGCTAGCTATCAATCGGCCCGATCCGGCCGACGGACTGGACGTTTTGTCCAAGCTGGGCGGCTTTGAAACCGGCGCGCTAGCCGGGGTCATCCTCGGCGCCGCCGCCAACCGCTGCGGCGTCGTCATCGACGGACTCAACACGACCGCCGCCGCCCTGATCGCCAGCGCCATCCATCCGACCTGCCGGGAGTATATGTTCGCCTCGCACCTGTCCGGCGAACCGGCGCACATCATCGCCCTGCGGCATCTTGGGATGACCCCCTGCATCGACATGGGCGTCCGCCTGGGCGAAGCGATCGGCGCCTCGGTCGTCATGAACGTCCTGGAAGCGTCGATCAAGTTTTACAACAGCTTGTCCGATCAATCGTCATTACCCCGCCACAAGGAGGATACGGCCCATGCTTGACGCAACGATTGCGGCGATTGCGCCGCTGGACGAGCAGGCGATGGCAGCCTGCCAAATACGCCTCGACAACCTGACCAAGCCGCTCAACAGCCTGCTGTGTTTTGAACAGCTCGCCCGCCAGCTGGCCGGCATTACCGGCCGTCCCAAACCAAGCAAGGCGCTGAAAAAATCCCTCCTGCTCCTATCCGGCCCAACCGCCGATGAACTCGAAGCAAAAAAAACGGCGCACCTGCGCGCCGCGATTGCCGCAGGCCTCGCCCCCGTCAGCCTGTTTGCCGCCCACGTCGACGCCCCGGTTGCCGTCGCCGACATAACGGCGCCGGCCGGCCCGCTGACGCGTGCGCAGGTGCTCGACAGCCTGGCGCAGGGCCTCTTGGCCGCCCGGCATGAAGTCGAACAAGGCGCTCAGGTACTCGGCCTGGACGCCTTGACCAGCGGCAGCGACGAGGCGGGAGCCGCGCTGATCGCCTCCATGGGCGGCCAAACCGATCCCCTGCTGCTCTTAGAGCGGCAGGGCGATCCGGTGCTGTGCGGACTGACCGGCGCGATCCTGGGCGCGGCGGCCGCCGGCGCGGCCGTCGTGCTGGACGGCGTAGCCGCCGATGCCGCCGCCCTCCTGGCCCTGCAGCTCGCGCCGCAGGTCAAGCCGTATTTGATCGGCTCGCACCTGTCCGCCCACCCGGCCCACCAGACGGCGCTTGATCTGCTCGGCCTGCCCGGCCGCCTCGATCTGCAGCTGTCAGTCGGCCAGGGCGTCGGCGCCGCCTTGGGCATGATTTTCATCAACGCCGCCCTGCATGTCATCAATGACATGCGGACGTTCGGCGAAGCCGGCGTGGCCGTGGCCCAGGACGGCCCTGGCGCCCTGAAGCAAAGCCAGTCCGTAAGAGAATAATCAACAAGGGGCCTTCGTTCGCGCCATTGCCGAACCGAGGCCCCTTGCCTTTTGCTTTGCTTATACGCTCCGTTTCGCCGCGCCGCCCCGCGCGTCGACGTTCAACACGTCTTCCACGTTGCCGTTTCGATGCGCAATCAGATAACTCGTCATATTGGCAGCCGCGCACGCGTGGTTGGGGATAATTTCAATTTTATCACCGATGGCCAGGCTTGTTTGTCCGGTTGCGCGGATTTTGCCGACTTCCTCGGACAAGGATTCAACCACCAGTTCCGGATGACCTTTGACAATGCCGAAGCCGTTCAGCAACGCCACGCCATGGGCGCCCTTGTCAAGCCCAAAGCACTTGCTGCCGGCGTCCATAATAAAGAGATTTTCCTTTGGATTAGCGACGACCGTCGCCAGCACGGTAAGCGCGCACCGCTCTTCAGGAATGACGCCCAGCGCCACCTGAATCGCGTCGTAGTACGCATAGTTGCCCGGCCGCACCGTCGTAACATTGTCGTCCCGAACGGCCATCGGCGCCGTCGGCGTGCTCCCCGTCGCAACAACCGCCACAGGGAAGCCGGCTACGCGCAGCGCATCGCTCGCTTGTTGCAGCGCCTTCATTTCCTCTTCGGCGACTAGCCCCACGCCGGCCAGATCGCTTTTGCCGTACACGTGCCCGGGATGCGTGGCGATGCCCTTAAAGCGCAACTGTGTCAGGCCGCTTAGCGCTTGCGCCAAGGCGACTACGCCGTCCGGCTCTACGCCAAAGCGGTGCAACCCGCAGTCAATAATCAGCAGGTAATCAATCGCGAGTCCGCGCTCAGCCAGCGCCGCATCAAACTGCCGGGCGACTTCGACGCCGTCAAAGCTAAGCGTGACATGCGCCTTGGCCGCCAGCGCCAGCACCCGGGCGATATTTTCCGCCCCGGCAACAGGATAGGCCAGCACAATTTTTGCGTGTCCGTTTTCGATCAGCTTTTCCGCCTCATCCAGCGTCCCAGTCAAGAAACTGTCAACACCGTACTTTGACTGCAGCGCGGCGATCGCGGCGCTCTTGTGCGTCTTCACCATCGGGCACAACTTTTTTCCGTTCGCCCGGCAAAGCTCCGCCATTTCCTTTAAATTTTCTTCCAGCTTGTTCATTTCAACTAGAAAACTAGGGGTGATCAAGGTTTCGATTCGTTTCATCTTTGTTGGTTCCTCCAGTTTGGAAAATCTCTCGCGTCCGGGCGGAGCTGACGATCTAGCGCCCCAGCGTCCGGCCGGAATAGGCCTCTTGGTGGACGAGGTTTTGCAAGGCCAGTTTCCCGTTGTCGCCGGCAATCCCCACGTCGCCGCAATAGGCCGCGTCCCCGCTGCCGTCAATAATCCGTCCGTTGATGATTTTTAGATCAAGCATGATGTCACCCCTTTTTCGCTTCCGCCAGGTACATCGCCCGGGCAACCAGGATGCCGCCGGCGATAATGGCGATGTTCAGCACCCAGCCCGGAATGCCGAGCGTTTTGGCCAGGAGGGTGAACGCGATCGCCAGCACGATCGTCGCCGTCCCCATTTTTAAATGCTTGCTGGCCAGTTCCACGTACACGGCCCCGAACACAGCCGGCAGAATCACTTTAAACGAGGCTTTGATAAACGGCGGCAGGACGTCGATGACGTTAGCGCCGACGACGGCGAAAACCGAGATCATGGCAACTGAGACAAGAACCGATCCGGCAATGCCAATCGTCGAAATAACGTCGCCTTCCGGCGTCCCGGCTTCGTAGCCGTAGCGGTGAAATGCACCCTTTCTTTTTTGGTTTTAGTTCATTATAATTAAATTAGTTCAGCAATACTGTTTTTCGCTACTTGTGCTTGCGGCTGTTGTGGCCATGAATCATACATTTCTTTTTGCATGGAGGCATTTTACCAATGAATACCCTGAATGAAAACCTGGAATTAGGAAACCGCATCGCGAAAGCCCGCACCAGCCAGCGGCTGACCCTTCGTCAACTGTCCGAGCAAGTCGGCTTATCCGCGTCTTTATTAAGTCAGATTGAAAAAGGGCGCATCAGTCCTTCGCTGCCGACGCTTAGAGCGATCGCTCAAGCTTTGAATATCCCCTTGTTCACCTTCTTTCTTGAAGAAATTGCAACGGACGACTTGGTTGTGAGAGCGGGAACCGGCAAAAAAATCCTCTTTCCGGAAAGCAACCTGGAATATATGCTGCTAACTCCGGACCTAAGCGGCGCCCTGGAAATGGCGCTAATGAAAATCCCCCCGCACAGCCAGTCCTCGGAAGATCTGTTTTCCCATACAGGTGAAGAAGTCGCCTACGTTTCGTCAGGCGAGCTAATCTTGCACCTCGCCGACAAAGAAGTTGCCCTGAACACCGGCGACAGCGTCAAGCTTCCGCCCGGCACCCACCACAAGTGGGACAACCAGACCGATAAGGAAGCCGTTCTGATCTTTGCCATCACGCCGCCGACCTTTTGATTTTCCTGGTCGCGCGAAAACATTTAGTATAGTTTAACTAGTTAAGTATAGTTGAACTATACGCTGTTGCCGCACTTTTTGCAAGCACATTTTCGAAAATTTTCTGCATTTTCTCACTCTTTAGCCTGAAAAATGCGGGGCCGCTGAAGCTAATCTTCAGCGGCCCCGCATTTTTCAGTTGATTATTTCCTGCACCCGTCCGACAATGCCGGACGTCAGGCGTACTTTGATCCCGCGGTGGTGAACGGCACTGTTTGTCAGCAGGTCCTTCACCACACCCTCCGTCAATTGTCCAGTGCGCTGGTGCAGTTTTTGCACCACCTTTACTTTCACTCCGGGGATGATGTTCTTTCGTTGCGTATGCGGCATGAATCCGCCACCGCCTTTCCTGCTATAGTCATTGCGCCCGTTTGGGCAGGGCGGCGGCAAAAGCGGCCACGGCCGAATCACTGGTCGCCCAGGAGGTCACCAAGCGGACCGCCGTGTGGTTTTCGTCAACGCTTTCCCAGCGATAGAAGGCAAACTCTTTTTCCAACTGCTCGACGACCTGGTTGGGGAAAATCGGGAACAGCTGGTTGGTCGGCGAAGCGGTCAGGAAGCGATAGCCAGCCTGTCGGATCGCGTCGCCTAACACGGCCGCCATTGCGTTGGCATGACGCGCCAAGTCAAAGTACAGCTCATCGGCAAACAGCGTTTTAAACTGGAGCCCCAGCAGGCGGCCCTTGGCCAGGAGCGCGCCTTTTTGCTTCATGTGGTACCGGAAGTCCGCCTGCAGCGCTTCCCGGCAGATGACAAGCGCTTCGCCGAGCAGAGCACCGTTTTTCGTCGCACCGATGTAAAAAGCGTCAACCAGGCGACTGATCTCATGCAGCGTCAGGTCATTTTCAGCGGCGCAAAGCGCCGAACCAAGCCGCGCGCCGTCCAGATAGAGCAGCAGTCCGTTGCGGCGGCAGCAGGCGCTGATGGCGGCCAATTCATGTTTTAGATAAATCGAACCGATCTCGGTCGAGTTGGAAATATAGACAAGGCGCGGCTTAACCATATGCTCGTCCGTGTGGGCGTCGACAACCGCCTGGATCAGGGCCGGCGTCAGCTTGCCGTCCTCGCAGTTGGCGGCCAGCACCTTGTGGCCGGTCGCCTCGATCGCCCCCGTCTCGTGGACCAAAATATGGCCCGTATGCGCGGCGATCGCCGCCTCGTGCGGACGCATGAACGCCGCCAAAGCAGTCAGGTTGGTTTGCGTCCCGCCCGGCAGCAGGTGGATATCGACATCCTCGCGCCCGATATGTCTTTTCAACAATGCCACCGCTTCGGCCGTATACGGGTCATCGCCGTAGCCATCGGTCTGGATGAGGTTTGTTTCCATCAGACTCCGCAAAATGGCCGGATGGGCGCCCTCGCTGTAGTCGTTTTTAAAGCTGATCACGCTGTCCGCCCCCTTCACACCTCAATCAATTCGTATGCCTTTTGGCCGAGGCCGATCTTTTCGGCATGGTCGAGGCAAGAACGCCAGTCGGTGTCCGGATGGGCATGGCAAAAATGGTCGTCGCCCGCCCCGTCCTGCTCCGCCAGATGGCTGTTTGGCAACGCCGGCGCCGCGTTCGCCTTGTCAACGCAGGCCATGTCCAAGGCCACCGGGTCAAAGGAGGCAAACATGCCGATATCAGGAATGATCGGCACATCATTTTCCGCATGGCAGTCGCAGTTCGGCGCCACATCGATCACCAGGCTGATGTGGAAATGGGGCCGCCCGTCCACTACCGCCAGCGCATATTCCGCCATTTTTTTATTTAATACATCGTTCGACTCGTCCCACGCGGCGCCGATGGCGTTGAAACCGCACGTCCCGATGCAACGCCCGCAACCCACGCACTTGGCATGATTGATCGACGCTTTTTTATCCGTCAGCGTAATCGCCTGATGCGCGCAGATTTTCAGGCAGGCGCCGCAACCCACGCACCGCTTCGCCGCTACCCGCGGCTTGCCTTCGCTGTGCATTTCCATTTTCCCGGCCCGCGAGCCGCAGCCCATGCCGATGTTTTTCAGTGCGCCGCCAAAGCCGGTCAACTCGTGGCCTTTAAAATGGGAGAGACTGATGAAAACATCCGCGTCCATGATCGCCTGACCAATCTTCGCCTCTTTAACATACTCGCCGCCGCGCACCGGCACATAGGCTTCGTCCGTCCCCTTCAGACCGTCGCCGATCAGGACATGGCAGCCTGTGGAAAACGGGTTGTAGCCGTTCTCGTAAGCGGCCTCGAGGTGTTCGAGCGCATTTTTACGCCGTCCGACGTACAGGGTGTTGCAGTCCGTCAAAAACGGCTTGCCGCCCAAGGCTTTGACCACATCGGCAACCACCTTGGCATAATTCGGGCGCAGATAAGCCAAGTTGCCCGGTTCGCCGAAATGAATTTTGATCGCCGTCAGCTTGCCGTTAAAATCGATTTCTGCAATGCCGGCCTTTTTCATCAGCCGCTCGAGCTTTTGCAGCAGGTTCAAGCCTGGTTTTGCTCGCAGGTTGGTGAAATACACCTTTGATTTAGCCATAGAATCGCTCCTCTTCGTTCTTTTCGCAAACGCACCTCTCCGCTCTATTATACCATAGGCCGGCGCCTTCCCCACAGCTTTGCCGAGCGCTCCGGACGAGCAGGAATTTGCCCCGGCAAGCCGAATGATTTCAGCAAGAGGAAAGGAGGCGGCACCCATGCTGATCAAGGCCTTATTCGGGCAATCGGATATCGAGCAGTTCGTGGCCGGCCACAAGGGCCGTCTCGTCCGGCAGGCCAGCCTCTTTTTTTCCTGCGACCACCTGCCGTCCGCCCGCGACGTGGAAATCAAACGCCTGCACGAACTCGGGGAGGTCGCCGGCAAACCGGCGGCGCGGCTGAACATCGAGCAAGCTAAAATCTACCTGCTGCCGGACGTGATCTGCGAAAAAATCAACACCCTTTATAACCCGCATTTGCTCAGCAAGAGCACGGCCAAGCTTCAGCACTATTTTTACCTGTATATTGAGTTCGTCCTGCTGCACGAATTGGCGCACGCCTGGCACGTGCACAAAGTCGGCAAGGCAACCTTCTGGGAGCTGATCGCCCAGGCGCGCCTGGCCGGCATCAAGTCGCCGAACCGCTCTTACGAAATTTTCGCCAACAACATGGCCAAAGCGATGCTGATCGACCAGTACGGCCTGACCGGCGAGCTGATGGCGACCGTCGCCATCTTGATGCACCAGGGCGCGCCCGCGGAACAGGAAATCAGCGAACTGATCGACCGGCTGGCGTAAAAAGAAGAAGTGCCTGCCTCAATGAGATACTAGTGAGGCAGGCACTTCTTCTTTTAGCTTGCTGCGTAAAACAATCACGCTCCGCAAGCGCTTTCATAGGTTTCCTCTTCAAAACTAGTTTTTAGACACTCGCTTATTCTAGACGACTGCATTACGCAATGCTAAATTTACGCACGGCTAACTGCAAGTCTTCCGCCATCCTCGCCAGCGCCTGGCTTGCGGCGGCGATTTCTTCCACCGTAGCCGACTGCTCTTCGGTGGCGGCCGACACGTTCTGCGTCACTTCCACCGATTTTTTGCTCGAGTCATCGATATCCTTAACAGACAGAACAATCTGCTCGCTGCCGCTGGCCATCTGCTGCATCGCAGCCGAAATTTCCCGCACCTGGCCCGACACCTGCGTGATCAGATCAGCAATTTCCCGGAAGGCCACGCCGGCGGCATTGACGACTTCCGTGCCGATCTTCACTTCACGCGTTCCCGCGTCCATCGCTAAAACAGCTTGATTCGTATCCTGCTGGATCACGCCGATCAAATCGGCGATCTGCTTGGCCGCCTCCTGCGACTGTTCGGCCAGCTTGCGCACTTCCTCGGCTACGACCGCAAAGCCGCGCCCCTGCTCGCCTGCCCGCGCCGCTTCGATGGCGGCGTTCAACGCCAGCAGGTTGGTCTGACCGGCAATGCCGCTGATCGTATCGACGATCTGGCCGATCTCCTGCGAGCGCTCGCCGAGCGTGCCGACCATTCCCGCCGAATTCCCGACGGCTTGTTCGATTTGCGACATTTGGCGAACCGCCTTTTGAATGGCAGCCCCGCCAGACGTAGCTGACTCGGCCGCCTTGTTCGACAGCATAGCCACTTCATTGGCATTGGCCGAAACCTGCTGCACGCTGGCCGACATCTGCTCGACCACCGCCGACGTGGCGTCAATGGCCCCCATTTGCCGCTCGGCGCCTTGGGCGATGTGGCCGACCGCTTCGGCCACCTGGTTGGAGGCTAGGGCCGATTGGCTGGCGCTGGCCGTCAGTTCCTCGGAAGAGGCCCCGACCTGTTCCGCCGCTTTGACAACCTGCTCGATCAGTTCGCGCAGGTTCGCCTTCATTTGGCTGAAGGCGACCGCCATCTGCCCCATTTCATCAGACGAGGTCGATTGCACATCTTCGCGCGTAATTTCGCCGGCGGCAATTTGGTGCGCCGCCGCAACTAGTTGCTGCGCAATGCTTGAAATGCCGCGGCTGATCACCAAACTGGTGGCAACTGCCAACACCAACACGATTATATTCAGGATCAGCATCGTCCGCTGAATGCCGTCGACCTGCTGGCCGACCTTACCTTGCTCGTCTTTTACGAACTTCTTGATCATGGCGACCAGTTCCTCGACGCCATTTTGCGTATTTTCATACGGTTTTGCGCCCTGCTGTATGTACAAAGCAACTTGCTCCATGTTGCCGGCCGTTTTCGCCTGCATGGCCTGTTCGGCCAGGCCTTCGTAAACCGCCTTATCCTGTTGGATCGCCCTGATTAATTTTTGCGCCCGCTCCGTGGTAAACAGTTTTTCCATTGCAGCAATTTTAGCATTTGAGTCTTGGCGCACCTTGTTGAACTTGTCGCGCGCCGCCGGGTCGCCGGTCAGATTGAAGCGCCGCGTAGTTGCGACTTCTTCGGTAATATCCGTGGCCAGCTCTTCCGCCAATACGATTTTTTCCATATTGGCATCCATCATGGTTTGGTATTCGCGGTTGATATGGTCAATCTTTATGTACGTATAAGCGCTCATCGATGCCACGATCATGATGACAAACAAGAAACCGCCCATGATTTTTTTCCCAACTGTCATGTTCATGCTTTTTCCTCACTTCGCAAATTAATCGTTTACGTAATCGTTTACAAATTTGCACCTGATTTAAACCATCTTTTAATAATTTAACCATTAATATCCTATTTTCGTCAACCATTTTTTACTATTGCAACCATATTTCTCGTGTTGCTGACAGCCCATGCCGGGCAAACCACAAAAGGGGTGACGCAAAACAGGTTTTCCCTGCTTTGCGTCACCCCTTGCTCTCATCGCCGGCTAGCCGGCGATCGCTTCATACTCTTCCGTCGACAGGATCATTTCCGGGTTCAAGATAATGATGAGTCGTTCGTCGATTTTCCCGATCCCCGTTATATAGCGGGCATTAAGCCCCACGACAAACGCCGGCGGCGGCTGGATATGCTCATCGGAGAGCGTCACGATATCCGTAACCTCATCGACAATGCAGCCCGCGATGGAGTCGCGTACGTTCAGCATGATAAATTTGCTCTCCTCACCCATTTCGGTTTTTTTACCGCTGAACTTCACCCCCAGGTTGAAAATATAGTTGACGCGCCCCCGCAGGTCGATCATCCCCTCGATAACCTCCGGCAAGCCCGGCACCCGGTGAATTTTAAATTTCTGCGGCCGCAAAATGCCGTTGACCGCCAGGGCGTCAACGCCATACTCTTCTCCGTTTAGCTCAAATACGACAAGTTGAAGGTTTGCCATGCTTTCCCCTCCCATATTGCATTGCTGTCATCACTTCTCATTGGCCAGCGCGTTTAATTGTTCCGTGAGGCTGTGGATTTCTTCGACGCTCGCCGTTACTTCCTCAATTGCCGCCGCCTGCTGCTCAACGGTCGAAGCCGTCTCGTTGCCCATATTCACCGTTTTATCGACCGAGCTGCCAATCGCCAAGGTGAACTCCTGGATCTTGCCCACGGTCTGTTTCGAATCAGCCGAAAGCTTCCTGATCTCCTGCGCCACAACGCCAAAGCCCAGGCCGGCCTCCCCGGCCCGCGCCGCTTCGATGGCCGCATTGAGGCCGAGCAGTCGCGTTTCATCCGCAATATCCTTAATCAGCGCCGTAACCTGGTTGATTTCCCCGGTAACCGAGTTGACGTTTTTAATTTCAGCATTCAGCCGCGCCTGGTTTTCGCTAACCGAGCAGGCGGAGGCGGCGAGTTCCTCCATCGTAGCGGAAATTTGGGCAATGCCATCATTAAGCACGCCGGCAATCGCCCTTAGTTTTCTTTGCTGATAAGCGGTTTTCGACATGCTGTTGGCAACAATGAACAGCACGTTTGCCGCCGCTTCAATGCTCTCCCGCGAGAGCTTGCGGACCTCCTTGACAGCCTCAACATAATCATCTTCATTCACGCCAATTTCGCGGGCGATTTTGCGGTACTTGGCCTCGTCAGGCAGCTCAGTCAGCACCTGTCCGCCTAATATGGTGCCAATCTGATGCCCGTCAACAATAATCGGCGCGGCAAAATCGATCAATCCGGCATGGCACTCGTAAACGACCGGCCGCCCCAGGCGCGCCGCTTCCTCGCCGCCCTTGCGGTGCGATTCTGCGCAGCGCTTATCGCCGCACTCCGTCGAATGCGTATAATCCATGCAAAAGCGCGTATACCGGCTCGGCTTCGTGACGGGGTTGCCGGCAACGTCGACAGTCACGCTGGCCAGCCCGACACCGGTGGCAAAATCATCTTGAAACTGTTGCAGAAAATCCAGATCAATGACATCCGTCAGTTTCAGGTCTTTCAAATCACCTTGGGATTTTTGCTTAAAATCTTGTGCCATAATTTAACGCTCCTCTTCTGTTTGTTTTTTACCTTTTGTTCCAATTTCTTCAAGCACTTTTCGTAGCGTAGCAAAATCAATCGGCTTGCGCAAGGCGATCTTTACCGCATCGTCGAAGTGTTCATCAGCCCTTTGGGTTGCTTGGCCGGACATGAAAATGATTTTCGCCTCGGGGTTGATCGCGCGGAGTTCCGCCGCCAAGGCAAAGCCGCTCATGATCGGCATGCAAACATCCGTAATGACCAAATCATAAGCATGTTTTCGGTAGTGGTTGATTGCCTCTTGCGGGTCTTCCAAGGCGTCGCACGAGTGTTTTAACAGCCGTAGCGCGATCGCCATTGCCTTGAGCGAACCCGGGTCGTCGTCAATCAGTAGTACGTGCAATGCCATGACCTGCCCTTCGCTTGTCCTCGTTGATTTTATGGTGCGAAACAGCTATGCATTATTGCAAAAATCGTGCCAGCCTGATAAATGCCGCTATTTTTTTCGCAACCCGCCGGCAATGGCCGCTTGCGAGCCGCGGCCGCCCTGATCAAACTGGTTTGCGCCCCCCAAACAGCAACAAAAACTTCCCATGTGGGAAGTTTTTGTGGGAAGTTTTTGTCTTTATTCGTTATCCCGCTTGCGCATCTCCTCGAGGCGATACGTCAACGCCCGGCGGGAAATGCCCAAATACGCCGCGGTCGCGGTCTGGTTGTTGTCGTGCGCCGCTAGCACCCGCAAAATCACCTCTTCCGTATAGCGCTTCAGCGGGTAGCCGGCGGCAGGAAACGGAAGTTCCAGTGTCCGCTCCCCTTGAGCGCCGGCAAGCGATCCGGCTTGCGCCGGCAAGAGGGCGCTGATGTGCGCAGGTTGCAATAGGCGCTCGTCACAGGCAAAAACAGCGTACTCGATTACGTTTTGCAATTCCCGCACGTTGCCGGGCCAACCATGCGTCTCCAGCAAACGCGCCGCCTCCGGGTCAATCCCGTCAAAGCGCTTTCCTTTTTGCCGCGCGAATTTGTCGAGGAACATCGCGGCCATGGGGAGGATGGCAGCCTTTCGCTCCCGCAACGGCGGGATGGCGATATGCGCCACCTTTAAGCGAAAATAGAGATCTTTGCGAAACGAGCCTTGCGCCACCCGCTCCTCCAAGGGAACGTTCGTAGCGCAGATAATGCGCACATCGGTTTTGATCTTCTTGAGACCGCCGACTCGGTAAAACTCCTTTTCTTGCAGCACGCGCAACAGCTTGCCTTGCAATTCAGTCGGAATTTCCCCGATCTCATCTAAGAACAGCGTGCCGCCCTGCGCCAGGTCGAACTTGCCCTTCGCGCCCTTGGCCAGACTGCCGGTGTAGGCCCCGGCCTCGTAGCCGAACAGCTCGCTTTCAAACAGGGAAGGCGCCAGCGCCGCACAGTTTATATCAACGAAAGGGGTCGTACTGGCAGAATCAACCTGAGCGCCGTAATGAATCATTTTTGCCACTACTTCCTTGCCGGTTCCCGTTTCCCCCTCAATCAAGACGGGAATCGAACGATCCGCATGCAACCGCTGTGCTTGCTGCGCAATCGTTTGCATGCAGCCGGAAAAGACGCCGACCGATCCGACAACCGAATCGGCAACGATTTTTTGCATGCGCGCCAGTTCACGCCGCGTTTCTTCCGTAGCCGCTTTGACCTCGCTTTGAAATTGCTCCGTCAGCAATTTGTTTTCACGCAACAGGACCTGATGCTCCGCGACTCGCTCGATTACACAAGCCAACGCCTCGATATTGACCGGTTTTTCCAGGTAATCATAGACGCCCGCCCGCAAAGCGCTGACAGCCGATTTCAAGTCGGCATGGCCCGTGACCAAAACGACGTCCGTCCGCCAGCCATCCGGCCTTTTTTTAATGGCGTCCGCCAGCTCAAGGCCTGACATGCCGGGCATCTGGACGTCCGACAGCACGAGCGGGTACTCCCCCCGCGAATAAAGGCGCAGTGCCGTTTGCCCGTCCGCGCATTCGTCGACCTCGTGCTGCTGGCGCTTTAAAAACCACGCCAAAGCCTGCCGGCTAGACGGGTCATCGTCCACGAGCAAAATCCTCATTCGCGCTCCTCCTCGCTGCCTGCGGCGAGGCCAGGCAATTTTACGACAAACGTCGCTCCCGCCATTTCGTTTTTCTTCATTTCCACCGTTCCCCGGCAAGCGGCAACAATGGAACTGACTATCGCTAGTCCCAGCCCCATATTGTCCTCGCCCTTCTTGGTCGACACAAAAGACTCAAAAATCGTATTCCCCAGTTTCGGATCGACGCCCGGCCCATTGTCGCTGACTTCCAGCACAACCCGCTCAGCAAAATAAGTCCGCACGACGATCTTTTTATCCGTTCTGTCGACGCCGTCTAAGGCCTGCATGGCATTAACCAAGAGATTGATGACAACCTCTTCAAGCCCGGTAGAAACCGCCAAAACAAGCGGCAATCCCGCTTGAAGCTCCGTCTGCACCGACACGCCATGATCGGCAAGCCGTTTCCCCACCAGCTTAAGCGCCATTTCAACCGCCGCCGAAAGGTCGCACGGCTCTTGCCGCAGCTCATCTTTGTTCACAAACGAGCGCAGGTGCCTGGTAATTCCGGCAATTCGCTCCGTTTGCCCGACAATCTCCTGGAGACTCTCAACAAACTCTTCCGCCTGCAGCGCCTCGCCCTGGGAAAGCAAGTACAGCATTCCGCCGGACAGGACCCGAATCGCATTGAGCGGTTGGTTGATCTCATGGGCGATCCCGGCGGCCATGGTGCCGAGGGCGAAAAACTTTTCCGCTTTGCCCTGCGCCGCCTTGGCGGCGGCAATCGCTTCCCGCGCTCTAACCTTGTCCGTAATATCTCGCCCGACAACTAAAAAATAAGTCGCACCCGACATTTCATCAAGAACGGGCGTCACCGCCACGCCGTCTACCCGCTCGCTGCCGTCGCTGCGGCGCGCGATAATCTCACCGCGCCATTCTCGTTTCTGCGCCAAGCAGTTTTGCGCCTCGATCATCACGGCCGGATCATTGCGCTCGGAAAAAAAACTAGTGATCTCTCTTCCGATCACGTCTTGCCTTGAAAGGCCGGTCAGCGACTCAAACGACTGATTGACCCACCAAACCAGCCTGTCCTCATCCACTATCAGAACAAAATTCGAGCTTGTCTCCAGTCCGGCCGTTAAGAGTTTCATCCGCAACTGATCGTGCAATTTGTCAAAGCCGCACTCCGTCATTTTTCCCATATCACCATCCGCCAATCTGCCGCGATTACAGGCCCAAAACAAAACCACGCCCGTGCGCACGCACGGGCGTAGCATGCGCCAGTGAGCATATACGTACCCTCTGCTGAGTCAAGTCCAATATTGTGTGTAAAAACGATTCGGTAGAATATGGCATTTCGCTACATGATGCGTACGACTGGGCTGGACGATAACTTTGCAGCTGTTCGCCAATCGTCATATTCGCTCAGATTGAGGTAACGCTTGCC
>JAJUGR010000006.1 GCA_029265905.1 Sporomusaceae bacterium
CTGAAGGGGCCGAAATCCTTCCTGTTCGAAGCGTTGCAGGGGCTTTCGAGTGCGCTGGCGTAGCGGTCGGTGCCTTTACTCGTTCTTTGGTGCGGTCACTTCTTCTTAAAAAAACTACAACAGTGCCTTGACACTATCAAATCATATTTTCCCACTTGTCAAACAGGAATTGATATGATAAAGTACTTATTAAGTTAATATACTTGAGCTATGAACGGAAGAAGTAAGCGAGCTGCGTTAACCTCGAGAGAGCCGGGTTAGGTGAAAGCCGGCGGTTAGTGCGCGCTGAAAGCCACCCGTGAGCTGCAGTTGACGAAATTGCCGTTTCACTCGCGTTAAGAGCTGTAGAGGGTTTGCCGTCCGGCCGGCGGCAGACTGAATGTGGGTGGTACCACGGATGACAATCGTCTCCGTCCTATGCAAAGCATAGGACGGATTTTTTATTTCGATGAAAGAGGTGCTAATTATGATTAACTGGAAAAACAGACTGTCCCCCACGGTGCAAGCGCTCCCCCCTTCCGGATTGAAGAAGTTCTTTGATATTTGCCAAGTCATGGAGGACGTGACGACGCTCGGCGTCGGCGAACCCGACTTTGTCACGCCGGAGGTTATTTTGAACGGCTGCGTTTCCGCCCTGCAGCGCGGCGACACCGGCTATACTTCCAGCTACGGACTGCCCCAGCTGCGCCGGGCGATCACGCGGGACGTTGAAAAGCATTACGGCGTCACGTACAGTCCTGAGAGCGAAGTGCTGGTCACGATCGGCGTCAGCGAGGCGCTGGACATGGCCCTGCGCGCCATCCTGGCCCCCGGCGACGAAGTCCTCCTGCCAGAACCCTGCTATGTGGCGAACAAAGCCTGCGTCATTTTGGCCGGCGGCGTGCCAGTCCCGGTTGTGACTTATGCCGAAGAGGGGTTCGTCGTCAACGAGGAACGGCTTGCCAAAGCCGTCACCCCGCGTACTAAAGCGATCGTCATCGGCTACCCCAACAACCCGACCGGCGCAACCATGTCGGCCGACGAGCTGGCCGCGGTCGCCCGAATCGCCGAGCAGCACGATTTGCTGGTGATTTCCGACGAACTGTATGCGCACTTGACGTTTGAAGGAAGCCATACCTGCTTCTCCGCCCTGCCCGGCATGAAGGACCGCACGCTCTTATTGAATGGGTTCTCCAAATCTTATGCCATGACCGGACAGCGGATCGGTTACGCGCTCGGCCCGTCTGAACTGATTGAGGCGATGGTCAGCATCCATCAGTATGGAATCATCTGCGCGCCTGTCGCCTCGCAGTGGGCGGCGGTAGCGGCGCTTGAGCATGCCGACGAGGATCGCGACCGGATGATGCAAGCCTACCAGCAGCGCCGTCTAATTATGATCGAAGGCTGCAAGCGCCTCGGCCTGCCTACCTTTGCTCCCAAAGGCGCCTTTTATATTTTTCCGTCCATAAAGGAAACCGGACTGACCAGCGCTGATTTTGCCGAACAGCTGCTCATGGCCAATCGCGTCGCCGTCATCCCCGGCAGCGCTTTTGGCGACAGCGGCGAGGGGTACATCCGCTGTGCATACGCCTCCTCGGAGGAAAACCTCCGCAAAGCCCTGGACCGCATGGACCAGTTCCTCCAGTCGCTGCGTCAAAAATAACCTGGCAGCTGAAAAAAAGACTTGGCAGTTCGAAAATCGAACCGTCAAGTCTTTTTTGTTAGCGCGAAGCAGGTGAAAACCCCACTCTACCCCATACCTGATGGATGGCAAGACGATAGAGCTTCTCCAACGCCGCCTTCTGCAGCCGCTTGATTTCGACGCACGAAGACAAAAACAGCTTTGTCGCCGGATGCGGCTCGTTGGCCTGCGCCTGCCGATAATAATCAATCAGCAGGTCGTACGCTGCGGTCAGCGCGCCCAACCGCAGCAATTGTCCGCTGGCCAGCCCTTGCAGCTGCAGTTCGGTCAGTTCATCTTTCCAAATGCGCTCCGGCAACAGCAGCAGTTCTTTTTCCACCGTCGGGTAGACGGGAAAAGCCTCAGTTGCTGCCGCAGCTTGCCGCAGCAGGTCGAGCCACTTGTCCTGCCCCGTTTCATGCAGCGCAAAAGCGCGCGACAGCGGCTGGTTGTCCCGTTGTTCCTCCGCCAGCAATTGCTTCAAGGTTTCCTCAAGCTCAATCGCGATTGAAAATGCCGGTAACATCCCATCGCCCCTTTACATGTCGCTGAATAAAACGCCGCCTTTGGCAATATGCTCCTTGTCCATTTCGCGAATCACGATGGACACGGCCTCTTTTTTGCACTGGATCGTTTCCACCAGCACGTCAGTCACTTTTTCCACCATGGCGCGTTTTTGCTCCACCGTTCTCCCCTTGACCATTTCAATCTGTACGATCGGCATATTTACTCCTCCTCTTCTTGACTCTTGGTCAATTCATCAGCATTTCTGCGCTTATACCAGATCAAACCGGCGTAGGCGAGCATGACCAGCATTACGGTAATCGCCAGCCGGTTCATATTCTGCTGAAAATTGACAATATCATGGCCTATCACGACTTCCAAAGCCGTGGACGGAAACTTGCCGATGAACGTGGCGATTACGTAATCGCGCAGGCTGATTTGGCTGATGGCGCCCAGCGCGGTCAGAATTCCCGAAGGAAAATAAGGCAGCGTGCGGGCCATCAGCATCAGCTGCAGGCCGTTTTCGCCGCTGAAGTTGTCGATATCCTGCAGCCGGCGGCTTTTTTTTATCACCAGCATGGCGTGTTCGCGGAAAATAAACCGCATCAACAGGAAGCTTATGATAACCCCCACCGATTCGGCCAGCCACGAAACCAATACGCCGAGCGGCACGCCGAACAAAAGGCCATTGGCAGTTGAAAGAAAGATCGAGGGGAGAAAGCCCAGCGCGTTGACCAGCACGTCGACGAAAAAGCTGACGATCAACGCCCACTTGCCGAACGAACGCAAAAACTGCAGCGTCTCCTCGATATCGCCGCTAGTGGAAAGTTGCCAAACGGTCGTGTAAAACTTCGGTTCGACCAGGTAAATGACCAACAAAACCAAGGCCAATAAAGCGAACGACCCGGCCTGGATTTTGCGTTCAGCCGTCATGTCCCACAGCGGCTCGCGATTTTTCTTCATATAATGTAGGTCATCTCCATAACAAAATCATACTACCCCGCATTTACTATACTAGACCACTGCTAAAAGCGCAAGCAGCGTTTGCATCCTAGACGGGAAAGAGCGTTTGGAAGCGCTTGTCGAACTGGGCGGCAATGGCATGCCGCAGCTCCGCGTCGCGGCCTTGCACCAGCAGCTCATTCGCCGCCTCACGCGCCGCGCGCAGCACAGCGCCGTCGCGGAACAAATCGGCCAGCCTCATGTCCGGCAGGCCATGCTGGCGCGTTCCGAACAATTCCCCCGGTCCGCGCAGCTCCAGATCTTTTTCCGCCAGCAAAAAACCGTCGCTGATGTCGCGCATGTAGGCCAGGCGCTGCGAGGCGATTTCACCGTCGCTGTCGCTGATCAATACGCAGTAGGAAGCATATTCGCCGCGCCCGATCCGCCCCCGCAATTGGTGAAGCTGGGCCAGGCCGAAGCGCTCCGCCCCTTCGACAATCATCAGCGAGGCGTTCGGCACATTGACGCCAACTTCAATAACGGTCGTCGCCAGCAGGACCTGGATTTCATTGGCGCAAAACGCCTTCATAACCGCGTCCTTGTCGGCCTGCTTCATTTTGCCGTGCAGCACCGCGCACTTCAGGCCCGCCAGGTAGCCGTTGGACAACTCCTCGTAGAGGCCCTCAACCGTGGCTAAGTCAAAGCCGTCCTGCTCTTCGATCATCGGGCAAACGACGTATGCCTGGCGTCCCTGTCCTGCTTGCCGCACCACCCCGGCGTAGACCTCGCCGCGTCTCGACGAACGGTACACAAGCGTCGTGATCGGCTTTCTGCCCGGCGGCAGGTGCTTGATCGAAGACACGTCCAGGTCGCCGTATACCGTGATCGCCATCGTCCTTGGAATCGGCGTGGCGGTCATAATCAGGCAGTCAGGCGCCAATTCGCCTTTTTGGGCAAGCATCGCCCGCTGCCGCACGCCGAAGCGATGCTGCTCGTCGGTAATCACAAGCGACAGCTGCTGGAAAACCACCGTTTCTTGCAGCAGAGCATGCGTGCCGATCAGCACGTCGATAATGCCTTCGGCAAGCTGAGCGAGGATTTTTTTGCGCACCGCCGCCGGCGTACTGCCGGTCAAAAGGGCAATCTTAACGCCGCAGGGGCTGAGAAAGCCGGACAAGGTGTGGAAATGCTGGTTGGCCAAAATCTCCGTCGGCGCCATCAGACAGCCCTGGTAGCCGCTTTCTTTGGCTTTGGCCAGGGCCAGCGCCGCCACCACAGTCTTGCCGGAGCCGACATCGCCCTGCAGGAGACGGTACATCGGCTTGGGCTGCTCCATATCGCAAAAAATCTCGACAACCGCCTGTTGCTGGTCCGGCGTCAGGGAGAAAGGCAAGTGCGCATAGACTTGCCGCAGCAACTCGCCTGAGTGGCCGTGCCGCACGCCCTGCACCTGCTCCACCTGCAAGCGGCGGTTCATCAGCAGCGCGCCCTGCAGCAAGAAGAGCTCTTCAAAGACAAGCCGCCGTTTGGCATCTGCCAGCGCGTCATAGTCGGCAGGAAAATGCAGGTCATGAAAAGCCTGGCGGCGGTTGCAAAAAGCAAAACGGCCAAGCAAATCCGCCGGCAGCGTCTCAAAAACCCCCGCCTCCTCCGCCAGCGCCAGGGCCTGCTTGACCAATTTCCGCATTGCGGTCTGCGTCAGCCCTTCCGTCAGCGGATAAACCGGCAGCAGGCCGGCGGCGCGCTCGGCCTGTTCAATCTCCGCATCCGCTATCATCCAGGCGGCGGTCCGCCCTTTTTGCACTTTTCCGCGAAACAAGTACCAAGAGCCGGGCCGGACTTGCCGCAGGCGGTAGCGCTGCCCGCCAAACCAATATACCTCCGCCTGCCGCCCGCTGCCGTCGTCGAGCAGCAAATAGGCATAGCTCTTGCCCCGTCCGGAGCGTTTTTCCCGAGCCTCGCGCACCGCGGCCGAAAACAGCTGCGTTGCCCCGGGCGTAAGGTCCGCCAGGCGATGGATGCGGCGAAAGTCAAGGTACTGGTCCTGGCGGGGAAAATACGACAGCAGGTCGCCAATCGTGTGAATCTTGAGTCTTGCTAAGGAGTAGGCCGTTTTAGCACCGACGCCTTTTAGTGATTGTATTGATTTGTGCCACCACATGCAAGATTACCCCCATTATGCTATTGAAATCATCAACCTACTATGGTAGAATACAAATGTTATAAGCAAGTTGAGTTTGTTGCCCATATCCAAAGGAGGTGGAAATACAATGGCAAGTCTTTGCGAAGTTTGTGGCAAAGGTGAAAGAAGCGGCTTCAATGTCAGCCATTCACATTTGAAGACAAAACGGACGTGGAAACCCAACATCCAACGGGTAAAAGCGGCAGTTGACGGCGAAATCAAGAAAGTCAACGTATGCACTCGTTGCCTGCGTTCTGGTAAAGTTACCCGTGCAATCTAATGCCCCAGCCTATGGTGATAAATAAACCAGCATCGAAAGATGCTGGTTTATTTTATTTTGCTTTCCTTCAGCCATTGGTTGAAGACCATGACCCGTCCTTCTTCGCGAATCCCGACTAGAGATTGCCGGGGGCCTTCGCGGCGCAGGCTCTCGAACAGGCCGTCCACGAACATTTCGCCTTGAAACCACATTTCCTCGTCGTCGGCTGCCGGACCCTTTTCCACCAGCAGGCTTGTCCCCAGAAGGTCGTTGAGTAACCCGATGACCAGCGAGATCTCCGGCAGGCTGACCGACTTCAAATCCCGCTCCAGCGTCAAGCGCATCACGCCGTCGAGCTGGGTCCAGCTGGTTGACAAAATCTCGGCTTTTTCATGCGTCAGCGCCAGGAAAGCGGCAAGATGCCTGTTCAGGCTGGTTTCCACCCTCTCGGCATCAAATGACGACGCCTCGGCAGGCCGGACATAGAAATGCAGCAGCAGGGAGCGGGTATCAGGCAAATAGCGCAGACTCCCTATTTCGGGGAAGCGGATGAGGAGCGAGATTAACAGGCGCAGTCCAGCGGCATTTTCTTTTTCCAGCGCCTCATTCTCACGTTCCGACACGGATATCACCTTCTTTTCGTCTCACTTGTATCAGAAAGAGAAGAAACGACCCGCAAAAGGTCGTTTCTTCCGCCATCATTTTGCATACTCAACCGCACGGGTTTCACGAATAACTGTGACTTTTATCTGACCGGGATAATCAAGCTCATCCTCAATCTTTTTCACAATATCGCGCGCCAAGCGGACGGACAGCAAGTCGTCCACTTTATCCGGTTTGACCATAATGCGAACTTCGCGGCCAGCTTGGATCGCAAAGGATTTTTCAACCCCATCAAATGATTCGGCTATTTCTTCCAATCGAGTCAAGCGTTTTAAATAGCTTTCCAACGTTTCACGCCGCGCACCTGGGCGGGCAGCCGAAACAGCGTCTGCGGCCGCAATAAGCACCGCCTGCACCGTCGTGGGCTCTACGTCGCCGTGATGAGCCATGATTGCGTTGATAACATCCTTAGACTCACGATACTTCTTGGCGATTTCGCCGCCAAGCTCGATATGCGTACCCTCCATGTCATGATCGACAGCTTTGCCGATGTCATGCAACAGACCGGCCCGTTTCGCCAAAATCGGATCAACGCCCAGCTCGGTAGCCATAAGGCCAGCCAAATGCGCCACTTCAATCGAATGATTGAGCACGTTTTGACCATAGCTAGTGCGGTATCTGAGACGGCCAAGCAGTTTGATCAGCTCAGGATGCAGCCCGTGAACGCCGACCGCAAAGGTCGCCTGCTCACCCGCTTCTTTAATCCGTTGCTCAACTTCTTTTTGCGCCTTCTCAACCATTTCCTCAATGCGCGCCGGGTGGATACGGCCATCGGTAATTAGTTTTTCCAAAGCAATACGAGCGACTTCACGTCGAACGGGATCGAAACCGGACAAAATAACAGCCTCAGGCGTATCGTCGATAATCAAATCTACGCCGGTCAAGGTCTCAAGCGTACGGATGTTTCGCCCTTCACGGCCAATGATGCGACCTTTCATTTCGTCATTAGGCAAGGCCACAACCGAAACGGTCGTCTCCGCCACATGATCGGCGGCGCACCGCTGAATGGCAAGCGAAATAATTTCTCTCGCCTTCTTGTCGGCGTCTTCCTTCGCCTGCTGCTCAAGGTCTTTAATCATAATCGCCATTTCGTGCTTGATTTCTTCTTCTACGTTGCTCAAGAGCTCCTTGCGGGCTTCATCAAAGGTAAGTCCGGACAGCCTTTCCAGCTCAGCCAGTTGCTTTTGATGCAACTCATTGATGCTCTCCTGGCTTTTCTCGAGATCGGCCTCCCTGCGTTGGAGCTGTTCCTCCTTCTTTTCGAAAGAGTCGAGTTTTCGATCCAGGTTCTCCTCTTTTTGCACCAGGCGGCGCTCCAGACGCTGCAATTCGCTGCGGCGCTCCTTCTGTTCGCGTTCCACCTCTGAGCGAAGCTTGTGGATTTCCTCCTTAGCTTCAACCAGCGCTTCCTTTTTCTTCGCTTCCCCGGCCTTTTCCGCTTCTTCTAGAATGCGGGCGGCGGCAACCTCGGCGGTTGCGATTTTCGCCTCAGCCAAGTGTTTTCGAATAAAATAGCCAACTCCCAAACCTGCTGCACCTATTGCAACAGCAATCAATATCGTTTGCGAATTAATGGTTTCACCTCCTCCCTCTTAACGGCAAAAATACATAAAGAAGGCGTCGCGCGATCGATCGCAAAACGCCCAAATGCTGTACGCCCCGTTTGTTTACACGATTGGATGCTTTCATTGTAAGTGTTTTTAATAATTGTGTCAAGATAAGCCAATTTCCGGCGTCGACGGCACCTCTGCCAGGGCGCGTTGCGCCAAGGAAAGGGAAAAGCCTCGCCGGACCAAATAGGCCAGCAGTTTTTCCCGCCAGCGTTCGTCGCCGCGGTCGATCCTGCGACGGGCAATCGCCCGTCTCGCATGCTCCAGCTCTTCGTCTTCGCTAACCTGGCGCAGCATTTCCGCCTGCAAACTCGCGTCAACGCCCTGCGCCCGCAACGTCGCTGACAGCTTGGCGCTTCCGGTCGTTGCACTGCGCCGCCACATCCGCACCAGCCGTTCGCTGCTGCGCCGGTCGTTTAGATAGCCTCTTTCCCGCAAGCGGGCAACCGCCGCCTGCGCTATTTCTTCCGGGCAGCCGCGCTGGCGCAATTTCAGCAACAAGGCTGCCTGCGTTATGTCGCAGGCAGCCAGTCGCTTCAGGCAATATTCCAGTGCTGTATCAATCGTCAAGATTGGTTTCATCTTCCACTTCCACCGTTTCTCTCTGCGGCAAGGGGGTCAGGACGGCCGCCGCCCGAATTTTCGCTTCGATTTCCTTGGCAATTTCCAGGTTTTGCTTCAGGAAGTCTTTCACGTTTTCCTTGCCTTGCCCCAGGCGATGTTCGCCATACGAATACCAGGCGCCGCTTTTGGCGATGATGTCATACTGCGCGCCCAGGTCAACCAGGCAGCCTTCGTGCGAGACGCCGTAGCCATACATGATGTCAAACTCCGCTTGCTTAAACGGCGGTGCGATCTTGTTTTTGACCACTTTCACCCGCGTGCGATTGCCGACAATGTCGTTGCCGTTTTTAATTTGTTCTGTTCTCCGCACTTCCATCCGCACGGAGGAGTAGAATTTCAGCGCCCGGCCGCCGGTGGTTGTTTCCGGATTGCCGAACATGACGCCCACTTTTTCGCGGATCTGGTTGATGAAGATCATGGCGGTGCGCGACTTGCTGATGATGCCCGTAAGCTTTCTGAGCGCCTGGCTCATCAGGCGGGCCTGCAAGCCGACATGCGAATCGCCCATGTCGCCCTCGATTTCCGCCCGCGGCACCAGCGCCGCCACCGAGTCGACGACAATGATGTCGATCGCGCCGCTGCGCACCAGGGCGTCGGCGATTTCCAGCGCCTGCTCGCCATTGTCCGGTTGCGAAATGAGCAGGTTGTCAATATCGACGCCCAGCCGCTTGGCATACTCGGGGTCAAGCGCATGCTCCGCGTCGATAAAGGCGGCGAAGCCGCCCAGCTTTTGCGCCTCAGCAATCATATGCAGCGCGACGGTTGTTTTGCCGGACGATTCCGGCCCGTAAATTTCTATCACCCGTCCGCGCGGTATGCCGCCCGTCCCAAGTGCAATATCAAGCGACAACGTGCCGCTTGGGATGACTTCCAGATTCATTTTTGTTGACGCTTCACCCAGCTTCATGATCGAGCCTTTGCCAAAATCCTTTTCGATTTGGCGCATCGCCATTTCCAGCGCTTTGCTTTTATCCATTACCGACAGCACCTCTTTTCCTCGTCTGGTTCAATTATATACACAAACATTCGTTCGGTCAAGGTGCGTCAGGCGGAACGCCGGCGCTTTTTTTCGGCCTCCAGCTCCTCTGGCGTCAGCAAATAGACGTCGTTGCAGAAATGGCAGCGGATTTCGGCCGCGCCCTCGGCGATCATTTCTTCCAGATCCCCTTCGCTCACGGTGCCCAGCAGCTCAAGCGCCCGCGCCCGCGAGCACAGGCACCGGAAGAAGAGCGGCTGCTCGTCGTGAATCGTGAACGGCAAATCACCGGCAATAGCGGCAACAATCTCTTCCAGCGTTTTTCCGCCGGACAGCAGGGCGGTCACCGGCGGCAACGCCAGCACCGTCTGCGTCAGGTACTCCAGCAAGACAGGATTGCTGTCCGGCATCGCCTGGATGAAGTAGCCGCCGGCTGCTGATACGCTTCCGTCCGGCTCGACAAGCACCCCCAGCGCGATGCTGGAGGGAGTTTGTTCAGACACATATAAGTAATTGGTCAAGTCCTCAGCGATTTCGCCGCTGACCAGTTCCGCCGAGCCGGTAAATGGCATGGCGGACGCCAGCACGCGGCTGACAGACAGTTGGCCGCGACCGACTGCTTCCCCCACCGCCAGCTTTCCGTTTTTCAACGGCAGGTCGACATCCGGGTGCAGAACGTAGCCGCGCGCCTGTCCCTCGGAAGCGTCGGCAACGATAAGTCCAAGCGGGCCGTCGCCGTCAATCCGAATGGTGATGCGCTCTTTTTCCTTCATAGTTGCCGCCAAGAGCAGCGCTCCGGTCAAGGCTCGGCCAAGAGCGGCCGCCGCCACCGGCAGGCAGGCGTGGCGCTGCCGGGCTTCATCGACCAAAGCGGTGGTCTGGGCGACATAAACGCGTATGCCAGACAACGTGGCCCGCACTAAACGATCCATAGCAAAATAGCTCCTCTCACGCCGGCAAGTCAATTGGCAGGCGGCACATTCGACAAGACATCAATCATTTCCAGGGCGCCCAGCATCGCATCGCTGCCCTTGTTGCCCGCCTTTGTGCCGGCCCGTTCAACCGCCTGCTCAATGCTCTCCGTGGTCAATACGCCGAACATGACCGGCAGCGAACGGTGCAGGGAGACGCTTGCCACCCCTTTGGAAACCTCAGCGCAAACATAATCAAAATGCGGCGTGCTGCCGCGGATAACGGCGCCGAGGCAGACAATCGCGTCGTACTGGCCGGAAGCCGCCAGGCGGTCGGCGGCAAGCGGTATTTCAAACGCGCCCGGCACCCAGGCCAGCGTCAAGTCGTCGTCGCTGCCGCCGTGGCGTCGGAACATGTCTTCCGCTCCCTCGATCAGACGGGCGGTGATGAAGGAATTGAAGCGGGCGGCCACAATCGCGATTTTTTTCCCTTGGGCGGATAATTGACCTTCAATTGTTTTCATAGCAAAGCGCTCCTTTATTTTCTAATCTTTATTGATTGTTGGCGTCAGCCGGCGCATTCGACTGGAACATATGTCCCAGCTTTTGCTGCTTGCAGGACAAATAACGTTCATTGTAGCAGTTCGGCGTCATGATCAGGGGCACGCGCTCCGTAATTTCAATGCCGTAGCCGGCCAGCCCGGCGCGCTTTTTGGGATTGTTGGTGATCAGGCGGATGCTGGACAGGCCCAAGTCCGCGAGGATCTGGGCGCCGATGCCGTAATCGCGCAGGTCAGCGGCAAACCCCAGCGACAAGTTGGCCTCCACCGTATCCTTGCCCTGGTCCTGCAGCGCATAGGCTTTAATTTTATTCGCCAGGCCGATGCCGCGCCCTTCCTGTCGCATATAGACGACAACGCCGCACCCCTCTTTTTCAATCATCTCCAGGGCGGAAGCCAGCTGGTCGCCGCAGTCGCAGCGCAATGATCCCAGCACGTCGCCGGTCAGGCATTCCGAATGCATGCGCACCAGCACGGACTCGCGGTTCTGCACGTCGCCCTTGACGATCGCGATATGGCATTCGTTGTCGATGTCGTTCTCATAGGCAACGATGCGGAAATCGCCGTAGCGGGTCGGCAATTCCGCTTCCGCAACGCGGCGAACCAGTTTTTCATTGCCCTTGCGGTAGGCAATCAAATCGGCGATGGTAATGATCTTCAGGTTGTGTTTTTGGGCAAACGCCAGCAGTTCCGGCACCCGCGCCATGGTCCCGTCTTCGTTCATGATCTCGCAAATCACGCCCGCCGGCGTGCAGCCGGCCAAAACGGCCAGATCGACAGCCGCTTCCGTATGCCCGGTCCGCCGCAGAACCCCGCCCTCCCGCGCTTGCAGCGGGAAAATGTGGCCGGGGCGGCGCAGGTCGTGCGGCTTTGTCGCCGGATCGATCAGCGCCTTGATCGTTTCGGCCCGTTCAAAGGCGGAGATGCCGGTCGTGCAGGAGGCCGCGTCCACCGATACGGTAAAGGCCGTGCCGTGGTGGTCCGTGTTTTTCGTCACCATCTGCGGCAAGTCCAGCTGCGCGAGCCGTGCGCCGGTCATCGGCACGCAGATTAACCCGCGGCCGTGCATCGCCATGAAGTTAATCGCCTCCGGCGTGGCGTGATCGGCGGCCATGAGCAGGTCGCCTTCATTTTCGCGGTCCTCGTCGTCTACGACGATGACGATTCGTCCGGCCTTAATGTCCTTTATTGCCTCTTCGATACGTGCAAACATCTATGCTCGTCTCCCTTCTTTGTTGCGCCAGGATTAGGCAAAACCGTTGCGTTGCAGCGCCGCAAGCGTCAGCCCGGATGCTTGCGGTGCTGCCGGTTTGGCCGACAGCAATTTCTCAACATAGCGGGCCAATAGGTCCGTCTCGAGGTTGACCTCATCGCCCGGCCGTTTCTTGCCTAAAGTCGTCACTTTTGCCGTGTGCGGGATAATGGAAACACTGAAGGATTTGTCATTGACGTCGACCACCGTCAGGCTGATGCCGTCGATCGCGATCGAGCCTTTGGCCACGACATAGCGCAGCACCGCCGGAGTGCAGTTGACGCGGTAGCGCCAGGCAATATCATCGGCCTTATACTCGCTGATGACGCCGATGCCGTCCACGTGCCCGCTGACCAAATGCCCCTCCAGGCGTCCGCCGTAAGCCAGCGGCCTCTCCAGGTTGACCGGCGCGCCGGCCTGCAGTTGCTTAAAAGTTGTCTGCTGCACCGTTTCCGGCATCACGTCGGCGGTAAACAGCTTGTCGTGCAGGGCGACAACTGTCAGGCATGCGCCGTTGACAGCGATGCTGTCGCCGAGGCGGAGGGTTTCCAGCACCTTGTCCGCCTTGATGGTCAGCAATATGGATTTCGCCGTGCGTTGTATTGCCGTGACGGCGCCCATTTCTTCAATTAACCCTGTAAACAAGACCGCTCCTCCTTCTCCTCCGGCAGAGGGTAGGCTGTAATCAGCAAATCGGTATCCACCGTCTGGCAGTCCGTGATGGCAAAGCGCTGCGCCAGGGCCAGGCTGGCGACGCCCTCGCCACCGACCGGTCCCGGACTCGCTTTGCCGCCGATAACCAGCGGCGCCAAATAAACTTGCGCCTTATCGATCAAGTGTGCGGCAAAAAAGCTGCCCAGCACCGTCGCCCCGCCCTCTACCAGCAAGGAAGTCACCTGCTCCTCCCCCAGCAGCGCCAGCAGGTCCGGCAGGGACACGCGCCCGTTTTCATCCGCGGGAACGGCGATGACGGTCACGTGCTTGTGCCTGGCCAGCGCGCCAGCGAGCTTCTCTGCTCCAGATGCGGTCGTGGCGACCAGGGTCTTGGCATCCGGCACGGTTACGACATGCGCCTCAAGCGGGATGCGCCCTTTGGAATCGACGATAATCCGCAGCGGCTGCCGCCCCTTCGGCAAGCGGCAGGTCAGGGCCGGGTTGTCCGCAATCACGGTGTCGACGCCGACCAAAATGCCGTCTAGCTCATGGCGCAGCTGCTGCACGCGCGCCCGCGAGGCCGCCGAGGAAATCCATTTTGATTCGCCGGTGGCCGTGGCGATTTTGCCATCCATCGTCATGGCGTATTTGGCCACGCAAAACGGCCGCCGCTGCGTAATCCAGTGAAAAAAAATCTCATTGAGCTTCCACGCCTGTTCGGCCAGCACGCCTTCTTTCACCGTCAGGCCGGCGTCCTTGAGCCGCTGGACGCCGCGTCCGGCCACGCGCGGGTTGGGGTCACGCACCGCCAGGACGACTTCTTTGATTCCGGCCTGAATAATCGCTTCCGTGCAAGGGCCTGTTCGCCCCCAGTGCGAACAAGGCTCGAGCGTCACATAAATGACGGCGCCTTCGGCCTTTTCCCCGGCCTTTTGCAGGGCATGGACCTCGGCATGCGGCTCGCCGGCCCGTTCATGCCAGCCTTCCCCGACGATTTCGCCGTTGCGGACGACGACGGCGCCGACCATGGGGTTCGGACTCGTCGTTCCCCGCCCGCGGGCCGCCAGCGCCAGCGCGCGCCGCATAAATACTTCGTCTTGCTGCATAGAATCCACCTCGTTTGATGCGCGGCAAACAAAAAAGTGTATGCGCCCTCATGCCAATGGGACACATACACCTATAACAGTTAACCTGTCGCGCCTTTTTTCATCCAGACTTTACTGTCGGTTCCGGAATCTAACCGGATCTGCCATACGGCTCGCGGACTATACCGCCGGTAGGGAATTAGCTTTCGCTTCACCCTGCCCCAAAGGCTTTATTTAACTGCATACATAGTACCACTACGGAAAAAAAAACGCAACCCTTTTCATGCCTGGCGCAGGCCGGCGATCGCCGCCGCCAGGTCAGGCGCGCCAAACACCGCTGACCCGGCAACCAGCACGTTTGCCCCCGCCTTGCGGACAAGCGCTGCCGTCTCGGCGTTGACGCCGCCGTCAACCTGCAGATCGATTGCGCGCCCGCTTTCATCGATCATCTGTCGAAGCAGGCTGATTTTCTCCAGCGCCCGGCCAATAAATTTTTGGCCGCCAAAGCCCGGATTGACGCTCATCACCAAAACCAGATCGGCTAAGTCGAGCACCTCCGACACGGCCGAAACCGGTGTTCCCGGATTGATCGACACGCCGGCTTTAACGCCCTGTTCCTTTATCATCTGCAGCAAGCGATGCAAGTGGCAGGTCGCTTCCGCATGGACAACAATCATATCCGCGCCGGCTTTGACGAATTCTGCAATCCGCGCCTCCGGATTCGCCACCATCAGGTGGCAGTCAAACGGCAGCTTCGTGTAAGGGCGCAGGCTGGCGACCACCGGCGCGCCGAAGGTGAGATTCGGAACAAAATGGCCGTCCATCACGTCGATATGAATCCAGTCTGCGCCGGCGGCTTCCAGCCGCTTGATCTCCTCGCCAAGACGGGAAAAATCAGCAGATAAAATGGAGGGGGCGATTAATGTCATTGGTTCATCTTCCTTTCGCCTGCCGTATTTCGGCTAGTATCGTCAAGTAGGACTCATAGCGGGAGGCGGCAATCAGCCCAGCCTCCCGGGCCGCCTTGACCGCGCAGTTCGGCTCATGGTCGTGCGTACAGGGCTGGAAACGGCACTGCCCGGCATAGGCGTGAAACTCCGGGAAGCACTCGGCCAATTGCCCGGGGGTGACATGGGTAAAGTCCACCACGCTGAAGCCAGGCGTGTCGGCGACGAAGCCGCCGCCCGGCAGCGGCAGCAACTGCGTGAAGCGCGTTGTATGCCGTCCGCGGCCGATCTTTTCGCTCACTTCCCCCGTCTCAAGCTGCCAGACAGGAAACAAGGCGTTGAGCAGCGTTGACTTACCGACCCCGGAGGGGCCTGACAAAACGGAGGTCTTGTTGTGCAGGCAGGCGCGGATGGCATCGAGCCCCTTGTTTTCCTTAGACGAAAAAGCAATGACCTCATAGCCTGCGCGGCTGTACAAATCAACCCAGTGCCGCACGACTTCCTCGGGCGCTTCGTCCGCTTTGCTCAGGCATAAAACGGCCGGCAGGCCCGCCAGTTCAGCAACCGCTAGAAAACGGTCCATCTGCAGCGGGTGCGGCTCAGGGTTGCTCAGCGCAAACACGACCAGCACCTGGTCCAGATTGGCTATGGCGGGCTTTAACAGTGCGTTTTTGCGCGGCAGCGCGGCGTGGATGCGCCCCTCGCCGGCGCCGGCCGGCGGCTCAAATTGAACCAGATCGCCGGCCACAAGCGAATAACGGCTTTGCTTCAGCTTTCCGCGGATCTTGCACGCCACGAGTGCGGCATCGCTCGCGGCGCCGGTTTCCAAAATATAATAGTAGCCATTGTAAGCCTTAATAATGGTTCCCTGTTTAATTTCAGCCATACAACGCCTCCGCTACAGCTTTTTCTCTTCGATCATGCGCCCATTGCTGTACAACTGGATGCGAATCGAGCCGACGCCCTCCACGGTCGTACGAATGCGATCGCCTGGTTTGTGCGCATTTTCATACACGGTGCGGCGGCTCCGCGCATCAGTGACAACCACTTGGATTTGCTGTGCTGCGGCGCCTTCCGGCACAACGAATTCCACCAAGGCCTGCTTGGGCTGTTCGCTTTCCGGCCGCGCAATTGTCAGCTGCACGGCATCGCCCTCCTTGGCCTCCTTGCCCGGCGCCGGGCGCTGGTCAGCCACGCTGCCGGACGGATAGGCAGTGCCGTACGCTTCGGTCACCTCGCCGAGGGCCAGCTTCAGCGCCCCCAGCTTGATCTTGACTTCGTTTAGGGACAGGCCCCGGAAGTCAGGCACGACAACGGGCTTGGCCTGCGCCTTGACGATCACAATGTCGATCACGGAGCCTCTGGCCAGCTGCGATCCGGGCTGCGGATTCTGGCTGAGGATCGTGCCCGGGTTCTTCGTTTTGTCTTCCTGCTCCGTCACCTGGCCGATTTTCAAGCCAAGTCGCTGGAGCTGCGTTTCGGCATTTTGCTGCAGAAGTCCGCGCAGGTCCGGGACAAGCGACAACTCGCGCCCTTTGCTGACAATCAGCGTAATTTGGCGTTCTTCTTTGACGACCGTGCCCGGCTCCGGTTTCTGACCGAGCACCGTGCCAGCCGGCACTTTATCGTCAAAAACCTCCGACAGGGTGACGCGGAGCTTTTGCTGCGTCAACTGCATCTGGGCGTCAGCCACTTTCATCCCGACCAGGTTGGGGACTTTGACCTCTGCGCCGCTCCAAAACTTGCCGTAAGAGAAGAAGAGGCCGAGCAAAAAGCCAACTGCCAGCAACGCGGCCAAGGTTAAGAAAAACTTCTTCCGGCTGGGCTTGTCGGCGGCCGGCGGTTCTGATGCCGGCGGCACATAGGGCGCTTCCAGCACGGCCGTCTCCTCGCTTTGCTCTCCGGCGCTGACCCTGGGCAACAGGCGCGTTTGGTCGGTCTCATCGTCCAGTTCCGCCGAGCTCAGGCGGCGCAGCACCGCCTTCAAATCCTGGATTGCGACCGAAGCGGTCGGATACCGGTCGGTCGGATTCTTCGCCAGCAGCCGCGAGACGATCGCGTCGAGCAGCAAAGGCAGTTCCGGCGCCTTGTCCGCCAGGGATGGCGCCTTGGCCTGCACGTGCATAAGCGCAATCGCCACGGCGGATTCGCCGCTGAACGGCAATTCGCCGGTCAGCATTTCGTACAAAACAACCCCCAGCGAATATAAATCAGACTGCAGGGTGATTTTCTCGCCTTTCGCTTGCTCCGGCGAAAGATAGTGAACCGACCCCATAATGGTGCTTGAAGTTGTCGCCGTCGCCGCCGAAATGGCCTTAGCGATGCCGAAGTCGGCGACCTTGGGGAAAAAGTCAGGGGTCAGCAAAATGTTGTGCGGCTTGATGTCGCAATGCACCACGCCGCGGTCATGGGCATGCTCTAACGCGGAGGCGATCCCGATGGCAATGGCGACGGCGCGAGCGGCGGGCAGCTTGCCCTGTCGGGCGATCGCCGTCTTCAAGGTTTCGCCGGCAACATATTCCATAACAATATAATGGCGATGGTTGTCCTCGCCGACGTCGTAAATGTTGACGATGGAAGGATTGGAAAGGCGTGCCGCCGCCTTTGCCTCCCGCCGGAATCGCGTAATAAACTCGTCGTCGGAGGAAAACTGGGGGCGCAGGATTTTAACGGCTACCTGCCTGTCAAGCAGTTGATCGTGGGCCAGATAGACCTCCGCCATGCCGCCGCTGCCAATATGTTGTTCAAGACGATATCGATTGTTTAACAGCTGTTTTTCCATCTGTATTTCCTCCTAGTCAAGCGCTGCTTGCAATAATCTGGCCGCAATCGGGGCGGCTACCGCACCGCCGCCACCGCCGTTTTCAACCAAAACAGCAATCGCAACCGACGGTTTTTCTAGTGGCGCAAAGCCAATGAACCACGCATGAGGCTGTCCGGCGGCATTCTCCGCGGTGCCGGTTTTGCCGGCGACCGTTACGCCGCGCAGCGCCGCGCCGCCAGCGGTTCCCTCCCGCACAGCCAGCGCCATCATTTTCCCGACCGCCTTAGCCTGCCCGGCTGAAGCGATTTTCCCCCACGGCGCCGGCGCTGCCAATCTCCGGCTGCCGCCTTCTTCCTGCAAAGCCGACACCAAGTAGGGGCGCATCATGACGCCATCATTGGCGACCGCCGCCGCCAGGGCGGCCATGTGGAGCGGCGTAACCGCCAGGGTTCCTTGCCCAATCGCCGTTTGCGCCAGTTCCCCGTCCGGGAGACGCGCAAAATCAGGGAAAAGCGGTTTTTCAATATTCAAAGCGTCTTTGTCCGAGCCTTCCAGCCAGGACGTTTGGCGAAAGAGCTTGTGCATGCCGTTGCCGCCTAGTCGCAGGCCAATCGTTCCAAAAGCAACATTGCAGGATTCGGCTAACGCTTGGGACAAGGTTATTGCGCCATGCCCCCTCGGGTTGGCATCCTCCAGCCGATAGTCGCCGATCTGTAAAAAACCCTGACAGGAAAGCAGTGATTGTTCCGGCTTCAGCGCCAATTGTTCCAGGGCGCCTACGGCCAGCAGGACTTTCATCGTCGAACCAGGCGGGTACAGGCCTTGTGCCGCCCGGTTAAGAAGCGGCGCGTCCTGGCGTCCCGCCACACGCTCCCACGCCTCATCCACTACGGAAGGATCAACGGACGGCGCGCTGGCCATAGCCAGTATAGCACCTGTGGCAGGTTCCAACAAGACAATCGCCCCGCGCCGGCCGCCCAGCGCTTGGTAAGCCAACTGCTGCAGGCGGGCGTCGACCGTCAGTTGCAGACTCGCCTTTGTCCGGTCGGCGCGCGGCAGCAGCGGGCCAAACCACTGCACAGCATCATCCCCGGCCGTCAGGGCCGTATTCCAGGCGGCTTCCGTCCCGCCGTTGCCGTGGCGGTAAGTGCTGTAGCCCGTGACCGCCGCGCCGGCGGCGCCCAAAGGATAGCGGCGCTCATACGTCCCGTCCGCCAAGCGGACGCTCGTGGCCAGGACACGTCCCTCCCGGTCAAGGAGCTTCGCTCTGGCAGCGGCGGCCGCCGCTGAGCGCGGATTGCCTGGCGCCGCTGCGTATTGTTCCGTCTGAAAGCCCTGCAGGTAAACGGCCCAGGCAAATATACAAGCAAACAGCAAAATGAAAAAGCGCTGCAGTTGCAAAACCGCCTGCTGCGGCACGCTTATCCAATTGTCCGTCCGGTCACGATCGTTTGGCGACGGCATACACTAACCCCCACAGTAAAAACGAAGATACAAGCGAGCTTCCGCCGTAACTGACGAAAGGCAAGGTAACGCCGGTCAGCGGCGCCAATTTCATCACGCCCCCGGCGATCATAAACGTCTGCAAGCCAAACAGCGCGCCAAAGCCGCAGCAAACGAGCAGGGAAAACAATGATTTTTGCCGCAAGGCCAGCTGAAACAGCGCAAAAATCAACAGCCAGTAAATGCTGATCAGCGAGGCGACGGCAAGCAAGCCCCACTCCTCGCCAATTGCCGCCAAAATAAAGTCGGTATGAACAGCGGGTATGCTGGTCGGCATGCCCTGCCCGAGACCGGTGCCGAACAATCTTCCGCCGGCAAAGGCATACAGGGACTGCACGACCTGATAGCTGGCCCCGTACGGGTCTTGGAACGGATCCAGCCATACCGAAAAGCGTGTGCGCACATGCGCGAACAGCCGGTAGCAGACCAGCGCTCCGGCCGCAAAAGCGCCGATGCCGCCAAACAGGTAATAAATCCGGCCGGACGCCGCGTAAATCATCATCACGGCCGTTCCGTAAAACAAAAGCGCCGCGCCTAGATCGCGCTGCAAGACCAACAAGCCCATGCTCAGCGCCCAAAACAGCAGCAAGGGGCTGACCGCCTGCAAAAAAGGGCGCCAGAAGTCACGCCGGCCAAAGGGCAGGCGCTGCATGACGGTTGCTTGCTTGTCCGTCAGGAAGCCCGCCAAAAACAAAACGAAAAAGAGTCGCGCAAGTTCAGACGGCTGAAACCGAAGCGGCCCCATGACAATCCAGTTGCGGTTTCCGCCTATGTCGCTGCCGAACAGCATCGTCGCCAATAGCAGCAGGGCGGCGGTCAGGCCCAATAAATACTTGTAGCGCTGCAAAACAAGGATCGTCGGCAGCCTTGCGGCCAGAAGCGCAAACAGCGACAAGCCCAGGAGCAGCCACAGGATCTGATGCATAAACAGCGCCGGCGCCAAACGCCATAAAAACAGCAAGCCGACATGGCTCAAGACCGCCAGGCTGGGCAAAATCCACCAGGTACCCCGACGATCATTATCCGGCAAAAACCACGCCAACAGGCAAAAGGCGGCTGTCACAAGCAGGCCGTACAGCCAGTTTTGGGGATCAGACGCCGGCTTGCCGGCAAACGACAGGGCTCCGCCGGCATAGATCAGTCCGGCTGACAAGCAGCCGGCGACGGAAGCGCCGCGGCCCTTGCCGGGCGCAATCATACAAACGCCCCCCCGTGCACCGCGCAAATGACTGTAATGTTGTCCTTGCCGCCCCTTGCGTTCGCCTCTGTGATCAAACGCTGTACCAGCGCTTCCGGATCGCTTGCGCCATCGGCCAGCAAGGACTCGATTTGCGCATCCTCCAGCATGCTTGTCAATCCGTCCGTGCAAAGCAGCACAGCATCGCCCGCCTGCCATTCGACAACGCCGCAATCGATCTTTACCTCGTCGGAAGTGCCGACTGCCCTGGTGATGACATTGCGGCGCGGGTGATTAGCGGCTTCAGCTTCGGTCAGGTAGCCGTGACGGAGCATTTCCGCCACCAAAGAATGATCAAGCGTGATTTGACGCAGTTTTCCCTGGCTGAATAGATATAAGCGGCTGTCCCCGACATGGGCGTAGAACACTTTATCCGGTGCCAGACGCGCAAGCGTCAGCGTCGTCCCCATGCCGGCATAAGCCGCTTGTTTTGACAGGCCATATACGCGGCGATTGGCCGCCGCTACCGCCATCGTGAGCTGGGCGCAAACCGCCTGCTCATCTAGCCCGGCAGCATCATCTGACAAAAGGCTTTTCACGGTTTCCAGCGCTTGCTGGCTCGCTACTTCGCCAGCGGCATGGCCCCCCATGCCATCGGCAACGGCAATAACATCCGGTTCGATAACAAGCAGGCTGTCCTCATTACCATCACGAACCCGTCCCAAGTCAGTGCGCGCAGCAATATACATGATTCATCACCTCTTAAATATAAAGCTGACAGGACCGATGCCGATCAAATCACCGTCAGTCAGCACGGTGTCTTTTTCACAGGGGATGCCGTTGACTGTCGAACCGTTCCGGCTCCCCAGGTCAATCAGCACATATTGCTTTTTTTGCAGAATGATGCAAGCATGTTCATGCGATACATAGGGTTCGTTGACAACCACATCATTAGTCGGGGCCCGGCCAAAGGACAAGGCGTCGCTAAAGCGGTAACGGCCGCCAACAGCCAGCCCCCCGCCCGCTATTTTGACAATCACCATGGCTTGCTCGGCGGAAGACGGCGCGGCTTTCTCCGGCACCGGGCGCCCGCGCAGCATGCTCACGGCCAGCCAGCAGGCAAAACCGGCCAGCAGGGCCAGCGCTGCATAATGAAAAATAACGCCCAGCCAATGGGCTGTCAGTACGCTATTCATCAGTCCTGCACCTCGGCGAAGGAAAGGATGCTTTGGCCCATCCGGATGGCATCGCCGGTTTGAAGGCCGGCGCGCACGATCCGTTTGCCATTCAGGTACGTGCCGTTTAGGCTGTCGGCGTCGCACAGGACAAACCGGCCGTCCTCGCAGCGCAGATAAGCGTGCAGGCGCGACGCACTATCGTCAAACAAGCAAAAATCCTGTTCCTTGCTGCGTCCGATTGTAATGACCGCCTTGCAAAAACGAATTTCCGTGCCCGCAGCGGGCCCTGCCAGCGCTTTTAAAACAAAGGCCGGCGGTCGCGCCAGGGCTGGCTCCGTACAGGCCGTGCGGCTGAATTTGCGCGTCAGTTCCTGCTCCACCGCCTCAATCTGGTACAGACCTTCAGGCGAACAGCCGTCCACTACCTCCAAGGTCCAATCGTATTCGTGCGCTTTGTCGACCCCCAACCGCGCGTTGATATCCTGCCGCAGCTGAACCGCGAGGTCTAAAGCCGAGCGTGATTGCTTAAGTCCGGCATAGCGCAGCCTGTCTAACGCCACAAAAACGCGGTAACTGGCAAGCTTGTCAAAGCCGCCAGCCGCGGCCGCCCTTTGCCGGCGGGTCACTTCATCCAGCAGTTCTTCATAAGGCACAACCGCGTCATCGCCGTTGCCGGAACGCTTATCCAATTTTTCTCTCATCCAATTTTCTGCTTTATCAAGCCAAAACAAGTCTTCCGCCTCCTCAATGCCGCGCTGCCGTGTCAAGGCGCTGTGCACGCAGTTGTCCGCAAGCCGCAGCAATGTCGTCGCCCATCGTTTTCCGAACTGATACGGGAATGCCCTTTTTCTCCAGCGCTTCGGCGAACGACCGGACAGCCGCTGCGGTGGGCGGGTAAAAGCCCTTTTCCCGAATCGGGTTGACAGGGATCAAGTTGACGTGGGACAAGTGCCCCGCCATGAGCCCGGCCAAGGCGTCAGCCTGCTGCAAGCTGCTGTTGATGCCTTCGATCATCGTGTATTCATACGTGACCCGCCGGCCGGTTTTGTCAGCATAGCGCTTGGCGGCCGCCAAGACCTGGCTGATGGGATGCCGTAGATTCACGGGCATCAGCTTTGAGCGGGTCTCGTCGTCGGAAGCGTGAAGCGAGATGGCCAAATTAATCGGCACCCCTTCCGCCGCCAGCCGATCGATCCCGTCCACCAGCCCGCAGGTTGAAAGCGTTATATGGCGGTAGCTCATGCCGATGACGCCGGGGTCATGCAGCAGCCGGATAAAGGCCAGCACCTCGTCATAATTCAGCATCGGCTCGCCCGAACCCATGATGACGACGCGCGACACAGGCGCATGTTCCTTGTGGAAGTGAAACACCTGCCGCAGCATCTCGCCGCGTGAGAGATTACGCTGGCAGCCGCCCTTCGTGCTGGCGCAAAAGGCGCACCCCATGGCGCAGCCGACCTGGCTGGAGACGCAGACGCTGTTGCCGTAGCTTTGGCGCATGAGCACCGTCTCAATTTCCGCGCCGTCCGCCAGCTGCAGCAGCGCTTTTTCCGTCTGCCGATCATTCGACACGAGGTTCGCCACAACGACAGGCAAAGCAAATGTCATTCCCGCCGCTTCGCGCAACGCTTCGCGCAAGCCTTGCGGCAGATTTGTCATATCCGCAAAAGAGGCGGCGCCGCGCTTATACAGCCACTCGGCGAGCTGGCGGCCGCGAAAAGCCGGCTGCTTGAACCGCGCCTTCATCAAGTCGGCCAGCTCTTGCGGCGACCGGCCCCAAAAGTCAAGGTTGTTCATGTCCATTAACGTCTTCTCCCATCAGCAAGTACACGAAAACGACCAACAGGGAGCCAGCCTGCCGGTCGTTTTTGATTATTTGTCGCCTTTTTCCAGGCAAGCGATAAAAAAGCCGTCCGTTCCGTCCAGATGCGGCCACAACTGCAGCCACGGCTCGGATTTTTCCCTGCCCAGCGGATGCGCCACCGCAACCGGCTTAAACTCAGGATGCTTGGCCAGGAAGGCCTCGACCACCGCCTGGTTTTCGCCCGGTTCCGTCGTGCAAGTGCTGTAAACAAGCCGGCCGCCTGGCTTTACCATCTCGCTGGCGCTGATCAAAATAGACAGCTGCAGAGCCGGCAGCTGCGCAAGCTCCGCCTCGTTTTTGTTCCAGCGGGCATCCGCCTTGCGGCGCAGCACGCCCAGCCCTGAGCAAGGCGCATCGACCAGCACGCGGTCGAAAGTCCGCGCCCAGGCCTGCGGCAGCTTGCGGGCGTCCATGGCCTGGGCCCGGACATTCGCAAGGCCCTGGCGGTGCGCATTCTCCTGCACCAACTGCACTTTGTGGGGATGAATGTCAAGCGCCACGACTTCGCCGGTGCCGTTCAGCAGGGACGCCAGGTGCGTTGTCTTGCCGCCCGGAGCGCTGCACACGTCCAAGATCCGCTCCCCGGCTTGCGGCGCAACGACATGCGCGACCAGCATGGACGCTTCGTCCTGAATTTGCAGTACGCCTTGCTGCAATAACGGCAGCGCGTTTAACGGCCCCTCGAGCTCCCGGCAGACAATGCCGTCCGGCACGATGGCCGACGGCGAAAACACGCCGTACTGGCTGTTCAAGGCGTCCAGCGCCTCATCCCGGCCCAATGCATTCGTGTTGACGCGAAACGACAGGGGCGGCGTATCGTTGTCCAAGCGGCAGAGCTGCTCCGCCCCCTCTAAGCCGAGCTGCGCAATCCATCGCCGCGTAAGCCAAACCGGATGGGACGTGACAACGCTCAGTGCTTCCGCCGGGTCAGCGGCAGTTTTTACGTCCGGCCAAGGCAGCGCCTCTTTCTCCGCCGCCACCTTGCGCAACACGGCATTGACAAGGCGCGCTGCTGCGGCATGAGCGTATTTCTTCGCCAGCGTCACGCTTTCATTGCAGGCCGCCGAAACGGGTATTTTCTCCAAATACAGCAGCTGGTAAGCGCCAAGCATTAAAATAGCCTGGACGATCGGCGCCAACTTGTCCGGCCGAGGCAAATGGCGCTTTAGCACCCAGGCTAAGGAAAGTTTTGCCTTTATCGTACCATAGACCAACTCGGTAGTAAATCGCCGGTCAATGTCAGTTAACTTAGTTTCTCTTATAAAATCAGCCACCGCCAGATTGGCATAAGCGCCATGCTGGTTGACTGACAAAATCAGGTGCAGGGCCGCCTCCCTCGCTGTCGCGGCCTTGCGATAGCGCCGGTCATCTTTTTTCATTGTCATGCACTTCTTCCTCCGGCAATCCGATCATCGTGCGGACCGTCTTTTCCACGCGCTGGATGTCAACCTGCGTATTGCAGCAGGGCCCGTACGGCCGCTCGTTCAGCACGCCGATAACAGGCAGCGGGAAAACGTCTTGAATGCCGCTTGTTAAATCCCGCTCGCAGGCAATCGCCAAAATAGCCTTCGGGCGCAGCCCCTTCACCACCTGGCGCGCCAGCGTTCCGCCGGTCACCACCGCCACGCGGACGCCGTATTTTTTCGCCAGGCCGACAAGGCCGCTGATCGGGCAAGCGCCGCATTCCTTGCAATTGAAAATCTCCCGCGTGATTTTATGCGGACAGGATTCAAGCTGCAGGCAGTGGGGCGTCAATATCAGCAGGCGGTCGGCTGGAACCGTGAGTTTGCGCATTTTCACCAATTGGTTGCTGAGTTCAATGAACGAGCGCTCGACCTGCTCTTTTTCAAAGTCAAGCAAGCGCCCGATGCGTACCGCCAGCGGAAAAAGCCAATTGGCCACCGTCCAGGAAAAGGACTGAAAAACCGGCAGCGTCGGCAGGCCAAGGAGGGCCAGCACCATGCCCAAAATGCTGAGCAGCGCCGCCAAACCCACGACGGCCGCCAGGACGCCCAACACCCACGGCAGATATTGGCTGATGCTTGCCAGGCCGGGCAGGGAAACGCGCCAAATGCCGTACGCGGCAAGCACCGCCAGGCAAAAGCTGGCCAACAGCAAGGCCAAAAACAAACGTTTTTTTGTTCGTGTCATCGTAGAACCATCATGCCCTTCTCCTCAAATTAAGCGGTCGCCAACCTTCAAGCCATAACCGCGCGCGTAGCTGAGGGCGGACATTTTGCCGCGGGAGGCAGGCTGCACCACAAGAACTTCTATGACGCCATCGCCGGTCACCACCAAAATGCCGTCATCCGTTTGCCCAATGATCAAGCCCGGTTCGGCGTCATCCGGCACCTCGATGCCGGTCATGCGCGCCTCCCAGATTTTCAGCATCAGGCCATCCTGGGTGGTCGTGTAGGCGCCCGGCCAAGGGTTTAAGCCTCGCACCTGATTGTATATTTGCGTAACAGAGACCGTCCAGTCCAGGCGCTCGATCGCCCGATCAAGGCGGGGCGCGTAAGTCGCCAGGTTGTCGTCCTGCATCTGCGGATCCGGCATGACGCCGGACTCCAGTTCGGCCAGGACATCCGTCAGCAATCTCGCCCCGACATGCATCAATTTGTCGTGCAACTGTCCGACCGTGTCCGTCTCTGAAATTGACACGCGCTCCGACGCCAGGACGGGGCCGGTGTCCATGCCAGCATCCATCTGCATTATCGCAATGCCGGTTTCCGTTTCGCCGTTTAAAATGGCCCAGTGAATGGGCGCCGCGCCGCGGTAGGCCGGCAAGAGCGAAGCATGCACATTCAGGCAGCCGAATTTCGGCAAAGAAAGGATCGCTTCCGGCAAAATTTGGCCGTAGGCGACGACAACAATGACGTCCGGCTGCAGAGCGCTCAGCTCCAGCAGCACGCCCGGGTCGCGAATTTTCTCCGGTTGGATCACATGCAGTCCGTGCCGCAAAGCCGCCTCCTTGACCGGCGAATAGGCCAGTTTCTTGCCCCGTCCTTTCGGGCGGTCGGGCTGGGTCACTACCGCGGCCACTTCGTGGCCCTCGACTAGAATCGCCTCGAGTGTCGCTACGGCGAAATCCGGCGTCCCCATAAACACAACGCGCATCTTGCTCACTCCTTGTCGGTTGCTTTCGTCAAGGTGATAGCCTTGTCGGTAAACAACACGCCTTCAAGATGATCGATTTCATGCTGCAGCGCCCGCGCCAGCAGGCCTTCCCCCGTAACCTGAAACCGCTTGCCCTGCCTGTTCAAGGCCTCCACCCGGACACGCGCATAGCGCTCTACTTCGCCATAATACCCCGTCACGCTCAGGCAGCCTTCTTGTCCCCGCTCTGCCCCTTCGTGATGGACAAGTTCCGGATTGATCAGCTCCAGCAAGCCGTCGCCGACGTCGATAACAACCACCCGCAACGAAACGCCTACTTGCGGCGCCGCCAGGCCCACGCCTTCCGCCGCGTCCATCGTCGCCACCATATCGTCCAACAATTTATGAATTGTCCGGTCAATCTTTTTGACCGGTTCGGCTTTCAGGCGCAAGACCGGCTCCCCAGCCTGTTTAATCGATAAAACCGCCACTTTCATCACCTCATGAATAATCTCGCCGGCAGCATATTTACATGATGCCATCAATATTGTAACACAGAATTATTTTCCCTTCCACGGCTGCCCCAATTCAAAAGAGGCGGAAAGGATTAATATCGAGCCGTACGCCCTGCGCCGACAGGATCCCGCTTGTCCGCAGCGCCGACTGCCAGGCCTTCGGGCGGTCCGTTTTCAGCAGCACGATGTAATGATAGACGTCTTTCACCCGGGCGATCGTCGACGGCAGGGGGCCGTACAACTCATTCTTCCCCTCTATGGCAGCCGCGCACTGCTGCAGCTTTTGCCGCCAAACCTGCGCCAGAGCCTGTGCGCCCGGCTCCTCGGCGTGCTGGCACGTCAGCAAAAACAGGGTGGCGAACGGCGGATAAAACAAGGCGCGGCGCAAAGCGATCTCCGTTTGGAAAAAAGCCTCATAGTCCTGGCGCTGGGCCGCGACAATGGCCGGATGCTCCGGCAAATAGCTTTGCACGATCACGCGCCCCCGCCGCTGACCGCGGCCGGACCGCCCGGCGGTCTGGGTAATCAGCGCAAAGGTCCGCTCGGCCGAACGGAAGTCGGGCAAATGCAGCAAAGAGTCAGCGGCAAGAATGGCCGACAAGGTAACCGCGGGGAAATCATGTCCTTTCGACACCATCTGCGTGCCGAGCAAAATATCGTACTCGTGGCGCCGAAAAGCGTTGAGCAGCTTGTCGTGCCCGAATTTTCCCCCGGTCGTATCCTGGTCCATGCGCAGGATGCGCGCCTCGGGGAAAAGCTTTTCCAACTCCTCGACGGCTTTTTGCGTGCCGGTGCCGAAATAACGGATTCTGCGGCTCTGGCAGGCCGGACAGACATCGGGCGCCGCCTGCGTATGCCCGCAGTAATGGCACTTCAAGGACTGCTGGGGCCGGTGATAAACCAGGGACACGCTGCAATGCGGGCACTGCACCACCTGCCCGCAGTCGCGGCACATGACGAACGTCGAATAGCCGCGGCGGTTCAGCAAAATGATGACCTGCTCCCGCTTTTGCAGCGTCTCGGCCAACGCCGCCTGCAAGGCCGTGGAAAAAACGCCCCGGTTGCCGGACGCCAGTTCAGCCCGCATGTCGACGACCGAAACATCCGCCAGCTCCGCGCCATCGACTCGTTCGGGCAGCGTCAGCAGCTCGTATTTTTCTTCCTGCGCCCATTGGTACGACTCCAAATCCGGCGTGGCGCTGCCCAGCAGGACAAGCGCGCCCTGGCGCTCGGCGCGGGCGATGGCCACCTCCCGCGCATGGTAGCCGGGCATTTCCTCCTGCCGGTAGCTAAACTCATGCTCCTCGTCCAGGACAATCAGGCCCAGGCGCTGAAACGGCGCGAACGCGGCTGAACGGGGGCCGATCACGATGTCGACCGTGTTTTGCCTGATCCTTTCCCACGTGTCGTAGCGCTCGGCCAGCGACAGCCGGCTGTGCAGCACCGCGACGCGCTCGTGAAAGCGCGCCTGAAAGCGGGTGACAAGCTGGCCCGTCAAGCCGATTTCCGGGATGAGGACAAGCGCCTGCTTGTTCCTTGCCAGCGCCTGCGCGGCCGCTTCCATATAGATCTCTGTTTTTCCGCTGCCTGTGATGCCGTGCAGCAAAAAGGGCCGGCGGCCGGCCGGATTTTCCAGGCCGGCGCGGAGGCGGGCAAAAACCGCCTGCTGAGCGCCGCTCAGCGCCACCGCCGGTTGGGACGTGCGGTCCAGTTCGCTGTAGCTGTCGCGCCAGACGCGCCGCGTTTCTTTGTCCAACAGCCCTTTTTGGCACGCGCGCTTAACGACATCCGGCGAAAAGCCAGCCGCCGCCAAACGCGCCGGCGTGGACGGACCCTGAGCGGCAAGCCAGGCCAGCAGTTGCGCCTGCTTGGCTGTCATTTTTTCTTCCCTGGCCGTGCCGCCCGGCGCGGCGGAATAAACCGTTTCAAAGCGCTCCTTGCTCCGGCGCACCGCTTCGGATTGGCGGTTGACCAGGCCAAGCTTCACCAGTTTGCGCGCCAGGAGCGTCCCGGCCTCGCCGAAACGCTCCTGAATGTCGGCCGCCAGCGCCCCCTGCCCGCCCCTGGCCTGCAGCCAGTCATAAAGAACCCGTTCTGGTTCCGCCAAGCCCTCGCAAGCGTCGCATAAAGTTTCCGGCCGGTCCGCCAAGCAGTAATGGTATTGAATCGCCAGCCCGCTCTTGCCGGGGATAAACAGCGCCAGGCAAGAAGCCAGACGCGCCACATAATGCCGGCTCATCCACCAGGCCGTGTCGAGCATTTCCGGCGTGAACCAGGCTTCCTCGTCCGGCGTCCCGGCCACCTCCTTGTAGGTAGCGCCGCCGTCATCCGCCCGCTTGGCCCAAACAAACCCTTCTGCCGTGCGCGGGCCGAAGGGCACGATCACGCGCCACCCCTTGTCAATATGCGACAACTCGGACGGCAGGCGATACGTGAACCAATCCGTATCCGCCTTGTAAACTGTGTTGACACAAACATCCACCAGCATAACATCGCCCCTGCAAAAAGAAGAGAGGACCAATCGTCCCCTCTTCCAAACTCTTTTTAACAATGAATATTCTCGCTAACAGCAAGCGCTCCTGCCGCCAGCCTTACTGCAGGCCGGCCGCTTTGCGCAATTCTGCGGCCTTGTCCGTTCTTTCCCACGGAAGATCAACGTCGGTTCTGCCGAAATGGCCGTAAGCGGCCGTTTGGCGGTAGATGGGACGGCGCAGATCAAGTGCTTTGATGATGCCGGCCGGGCGCAAGTCAAAGTGCTCCTGCACCAATTCAGCAATCACGTCATCCGCCAGTTTGCCAGTTCCGAAGGTGTCGACCATGATCGATACGGGACGGGCAATGCCGATCGCGTAAGCCAGCTGGATTTCGCACTTGTCGGCCAATCCGGCCGCCACGATGTTTTTCGCAACATAGCGGGCGGCATAGGCCGCCGAACGGTCAACCTTGGTCGCGTCCTTGCCGGAGAAAGCGCCGCCGCCGTGGCGGGCCATCCCGCCATATGTGTCGACAATGATCTTGCGGCCCGTCAGGCCGGAGTCGCCTTGCGGCCCGCCGACGACGAAGCGGCCGGTCGGGTTGATATAGTATTTCGTTTTCTCGTCCAGCAGCGCGGCATCAACGACGGGCGCGATGACCTGGGCCTTGAGATCTGCGGCGATTTGCTCGAGCGTTACCTCCGGCGCATGCTGCGTCGAGATGACGATCGTGTCCACGCGCAGCGGTTTATCGTCTTCATACTCCACCGTGACCTGCGTTTTGCCATCCGGGCGCAGGTAAGGCAGGGTGCCGTTTTTGCGCACTTCGGCCAAGCGGCGCGACAGGCGGTGCGCCAAGGAAATCGGCAGCGGCATCAATTCCGGCGTTTCGTTCGTGGCATAACCGAACATCATGCCCTGGTCGCCGGCGCCGATCGCTTCCACTTCGTCCATGTCGCCTTGCTTTGCTTCCAGCGCCGTGTTGACGCCCATGGCAATGTCAGGCGACTGCTCGTCGATCGAAACAAGCACGCCGCAGGTTTCGCCGTCGAACCCGTACTTGGCGCGGTCGTAGCCGACGCCAATGACCGTCTCGCGAACGATTCTGGGAATGTCGACATAGCAAGAGGTGGTGATTTCACCCACCACATGGACTTGGCCTGTGGTAACCAGGGTTTCGCAGGCTACGCGCGCCATGGGGTCTTGCGCTAGAATCGCATCCAGCACTGCGTCCGAAATCTGGTCGGCCAGTTTGTCGGGATGTCCTTCCGTAACAGATTCGGACGTAAAGAGTTTCCGCATTTTTTTCATTACTGATTGAGTCCTCCTTCAATTTTCCCTCGCTTAATAAACGAAAAAGCTCCCATCAAAGGGAGCCAGACTTTCGTCATGCACATCTCTCCCATCTTGCGGACATAAGATTCCTCCGCCGGAATTGGCACCATTTTGGCGCAAAAACGCCACTGGTTGCCGCAGCTTCACTGGGCCTGTCCCTCCACTGCTCTTGATGAGATATTCATTTTTTCGCTGAAGACATTATATCGTAAAGAAACGAACAATTCAAGCCTGTCTTGCGTTGGCGGGCAGTCGCTTGACAACCTCGTCAAACAGCTTGTCGGCAACCTCGCGTTTGGGCAGGCAGGCCAATTCGGCCTTGCTGCCGTCGGGAAAGAGAAACTTGACGATATTTGTCTCCGTGCCGAACCCAGCGCCGCTTGCTGTCACGTCATTGGCGACGATCATGTCCAGGTTCTTCTTGGCGATCTTTTCCTTCGCGTAGGCTTCCAGGTCATGCGTCTCCGCGGCGAAACCTACCAGGAACTGGTGGGTTTTCCGGCTGCCCAACTCTTGCAAAATGTCGGGGTTGCGCTGCAAAACGATCGTCAGCGAGTCATCCGCCGCCTTCTTGATCTTTTTGTCGGCCACGATCATCGGACGATAGTCGGCGACAGCCGCCGCTTTGATGACGATGTCGGCCGCGTCATACGCCGCCATTACGGCCTGCCGCATTTCTTCGGCTGATTCAACCTTGATTACCGTCGCGCCAGCCGGCGACGGCAGCGATGCCGTGGAAACCAGCGTGACAGACGCCCCTCTGGCCAGCGCGGCCTCGGCAATGGCGTAGCCCATTTTGCCGCTGGAGCGGTTGCCGATGTAGCGCACCGGATCAATCGCCTCGCGCGTGCCGCCCGCCGTCACCAGGACGTGATTGCCGCGCAAATCGAGCGAGCGGGCAAAATGACCCTCGATCGCCGTTACGATTTCCGCCGGCTCCGGCAAGCGGCCCGGGCCGGTTGTACCGCACGCCATCAGCCCGTAGCCGGGTTCCATGATGAAGAAACCCCGCCCCTTCAAGGTGGCCAGGTTCTGCTGCGTAACGGCATTGGTGTACATGTTCGAGTTCATCGCCGGGCATACGAGCACCGGCGCATTGGTCGCCATTACGGTTGTCGACAGCATGTCGTCGGCAATGCCGGCGGCCATTTTCCCGATAATGTTTGCTGTAGCCGGCGCGACCACGAACAAATCGGCCCACGCCGCCAGCGCAATGTGTTCAATCGAATATTCGTGGATCTCGTCCCACATGCTGACCACAACCGGGTTGGCGCTGATTTCCTGAAAGGTGAGCGGGGCAACAAATTTTGTTGCCGACTGGGTCATAACGACCTTCACTTCAGCCTTTTGCTTCCGCAGACGGCTGACAAGGTCGACTGCCTTGTAAACGGCAATGCCGCCCGTTACGCCAAGAACTATTTTTTTTCCGGCTAGCACGTTCGGTCCCTCCCCAATAGAAAACCTTATTTAATGCCCGCTTTGGTCCGTTCAAAGGAGATCTTTTTCGCGAAAATTTCGTGCAGCGCAATGCTGACGGGCTTGTTTGTCCGGCACTCCACCAAGGGCGCAGCCCCGTCCATCAATTCACGGGCCCGTTTTGCCGCCAGCACGACAAGGGTGTATTTGCTGTCCACCTGCTTGACCAAAAGGTCGATTGACGGATTAACCATGTTGCTCCTCCTTTTGCGCCAACAAAAACGACTGGCACACTTTGTCGATTAAATCGCAATTGCGTGCGACACGATTTTTTTCCGCGGTGATGATTGCCGAGACCTTGGCTGTCGCCACGTCCACCTGGTCGTTGACAACCAGGTAATCGTATTTGGAAGCGCAGGCCAGCTCAGCCGCCGCCGCCGACAAGCGCTTGTCGATGACTTCCTGGCTGTCGGTGCCGCGCTTGTGAATGCGGTCCGAGAGCTCTTCCGGCGAGGGCGGCACGACAAACACGAACACGCCTTCGGGAAACTTCTTTTTAATCTGCATCGCGCCCTGGGGGTCAATCTCCAGCACCACATCACAGCCCTGGGAAAGCTTTTCCTCTACATACTGGCGCGGCGTGCCGTAATAATTGCCGTAGACGGACGCGTATTCCAACAGCTCGTCGTTTTGGATCATTTCCTCAAACCGGTCTTTGGAGATAAAAAAGTAATTTACGCCATCCTTTTCCCCTGCGCGCGGCTGCCGCGTAGTGGCGGAAACCGAATAGCACATGTCGGGCCGGCTTTTCAGCAACGCCTGGCAGATCGTTCCCTTTCCCGCGCCGGATGGCCCGGATAATACAAGCAGCACGCCACGAACCTTCACAGCCAACCCTCCCGTTTCCATAAATTGCTTATTCCCTTTATTCAGCGGAGTCGTCGTTGTTGTCGCGCGACGTCAGTCGATGCGCAACTGTCTCCGGCTGCACAGCGGACAAAATAATATGGCCGCTGTCCGTAATAATAACTGCGCGCGTCCGGCGCCCGTAAGTAGCGTCGACAAGCACGCCGTTATCGCGCGCTTCCTGAATGATTCTTTTAATCGGCGCCGATTCCGGGCTAATGATCGAAATAATCCGGTTAGCGGAAACGATGTTGCCGAAACCGATGTTGATAAGGCGAATATCCATCTTTCAATCCCCTCCTCTATCTTGCTAAAAAGTGTCGTAAAAGATCACTCGACGTTTTGCACCTGCTCGCGAATTTTCTCCAATTCGCTTTTTATGTCGACAACCATGTGCGCTACTGACGAATCATTGGCCTTGGAGGCAATCGTATTCGCCTCGCGATTCATTTCCTGCACGATAAAGTCCAGCTTCCGGCCAATGACGCCGCCGGTTTCGATAACATGGCGGAATTGTTTCATGTGGCTGCGGAGCCGCACCATTTCTTCCGTCACGCTGGTTTTGTCGGCGAACAGCACCACCTCCTGGGCCACACGGGCTGGATCGACCATAATGCTGCTGTCCTTGGCCAAGACGTCGGCCAGGCGGTCCCGCAGCCGTTTTTCATAATCGACGACGACTTCCGGCATGCGCGTTTCCACCCGGGAGACGAGTTGATCAAGCAGATCGATCCGGCCGCACAGGTCAAGCGCAATGTGGTCGCCTTCCCGTTGACGCATTTCCACTAAATGCGCCCGCGCCGCTTTCAGCGCGATCAACAGCGGTTCCCAGTAGCCTTCCGCATCGCCCTCAAGCTGCGTAGTGCTCAACAGCTCCGGATAACGCAGCAACTGGATGAACTGTTCCTTGGAAGACATGGCGTCCAAATCCAGGCCTGCTACAGCTGCCAGTTCTCTTAAGGCATTATGGTAAGCGAAAGCCAATTCTTTGTCAACACTTACTGTCTTCAACCCGGGCCGGCGGTCTTCGAGCGTGATAAACAAATCGACCCGCCCGCGGCTGATCTCATCGGCGACATGGCGCCTAATCCGGTCTTCCAACGCATTCAACACGCGCGGCATCCGGACAACCGTCTCGTTGTAGCGGTGATTGACAGCCTTGATTTCCACCACGATATCAAGACCGTCGGCACGATACTCACCGCGGCCGAACCCAGTCATGCTTTTTAATGACATTGTCTAACCCATCCTTTCATAAAACCAAAGGCGCGCTCAGCCCATCCCCGCCAGCGGCAAGGCATAGCGCCGAGCATTCTGCCCCTGCTCAAAAACCAGGAGTCCTGCGGCCGAATCGGGATCGACCTGGCCCTGCGGGAAGTAAAAATAAACCCGCGCTTCATACGCCGCCGGCGCGCCTGTGTCCGCTGGCGCAATCGGCGCCGGCGCATCTGCATGCACGTAGTGCGGCTTTACCTGCCGGCTGCCTTGCTGCACCAGCGCGGCGAGCGAGGCGGTAAAGCCGGGCTGGCTGCCCCGCAAAATCACGCAAAGTACGAAATGGCCTTCATACGACTTCAGCATCCCGGCGATTTGCGCTTCACCCAGCGCCTGATTTTGCTGCAGCGCTTGTTTTTTCTCCATCGCCACCAGCAAAAAAGGCGTGTACACAACGGCCCGTTCCGCCGGCGGCTTGAGAATCGGGCTCTTTTCTTCATAAACGGTCCAGGGAGCCAAAAAGGCATCCCAATCCAAATTCCGATGCGTGACGGCATAAACCTCCGCCGCCTGCAGCAAGGCCTTATCCGGCATTTTATAAGCCAACGCCTCGCCCGCGCCAAGGCCGGACAGAAAGAGGGTGAGCAAAATTGCGCAAACAAGTTTCACAAAACACACCTCCGCGCTTTCATTGCGCCCCATCGGGCTGAAATCCCGCTGATAAGCTTTAAGGCGCCTAAAATTAGCGGTTAAGCCACTCGCCGCGGAAAACTTCCGTTGTCGGCCCGGTCATGAAGACGCTGGCATCGTCAGCCGGCCATTCTATTTCCAGGTCGCCGCCATCAAGGCGCACCGCCGCTTTGCGCGACAGGCGCCCGGTCAGCACGCCTGCCACCAGCGTCGCACAGGATCCGGTGCCGCACGCCAGGGTGATGCCGGCGCCTCTCTCCCACACCCGCATGCGAACGGCATCGGGGGCTAACACCTGGGCAAACTCGACATTGATCTTCTTGGGGAACAGCGGGTGCGTTTCAATCTGCGGTCCGACGGCCGCCAAATCTACCGCCGCCATATCGTCGACGAAAATGACAACGTGCGGATTGCCCATCGACACCGCCGTACCCACAAACGTTTGTCCGTCGGCCAGGGTGATGTTGATCGGATTGGCCTGCGCCGCCGGCTCGCCGGCGACCGGAATCTCTCCTTTTGTCAGGCGCGGACGCCCCATATCGACCCTCACCCGCACGACCTTGCCGTCTTCCACGATCAATTCCGGGCGCATGATGCCGGCCAGGGTTTCCACCGTCAGGCTCGTGCGGCTCGTGATGCCGGCTTCATAGGCGTACCGCGCCACGCACCGGATCAAGTTGCCGCACATTTCCGCTTCGCTGCCGTCGTTGTTGATCAGGCGCATGCGCAGATCGGCCGTCGTTGAGCTTTCAATCAACGCCAGCCCGTCGGCGCCGATGCCGAAATGTCGGTCGCACAGCTTTATGCTCCATTGTGCCGGATTGTCCAGCGGTTTTTCCCGACAATCCAGAATAACAAAATCATTGCCAAGTCCTTGCCATTTGCTAAAGCGCACGCTAGCACCGCCTTTCTCGTTTTTACGCGTACGATCATTTAACTGATTGTACCACAGATTGATTTGCCAGACAACGCGCCCGAACGGCATTCAGGCTAAAAGCCGGTGCTGCCGAACCCGCCTTGGCGTACGGCATCCGCCCCCTCGTCATCATCCGCCACCAGATACCGGTAAAAAATCCCTTGCGCAATCCGCTCGCCGGCCTCGATCGTGACGCTGTCCGGGCCGGGATTGAAGACGGCGATCATGATATGTCCCTCGTTGTCCGGATTATCGTAGTAATCGGCGTCGATCACCCCTTGGCCGTTGACAAGCATCAGCTTTTTTTTGATCGACAGGCCGGAACGGATATGAATGCCTAAGTATTCCTGCGGCAGCATGTACGCCTTTAAACCGGTCGGGATCAGCGCCACGGCTTGCGGTTCGACGGTTACCGTATCCGCCGCAGCCAGATCATAGCCGGCGCTGTGTTTTGTTTTTCGCTGCGGCAGCGCTACGCCTGCCGGCTGATAAGCCGAAACAACTGCAAATCCACGCTTTTTCATGGTTTTTTCCCCTTCTTCAACTTCGGCCCCAGGCTCAGACGGCTGAAGGGCCGGCTTAATAGTTCCCGCGCCACGGCATTCACTTCCGCCAGGGAAGTGCCCTCTATTTTATCAACGAACGCTTCCGCCGACCACAGGGGCAAGCCGTAAAGCTCCATTTTGGCGGCCCGGTTCATGCGCCCAAGCGAGCTTTCCAGTCCCATCAGCAAATTGCTGATCACCTGTTCTTTCGCCCGCTGCAACTCATCCTCCTGCACCCCGTCCGCCTGCACCTGCTTCAGCAGCGTATCAATCGCCGCCAGCAACGCTTCCGTCTGCTGCGGGCTCGCCGCGGCCGTGATTTGAAACAAACCGCAGTCATGGAAACAGGTCAGGCCCGAGCCGATCGAATACGTCAGGCCCAGTTCCTCGCGCACCGTCTGGAACAACCGCGAGCTGACGCTGCCGCCCAAAATTGTGTTGAAAAGCTGCGCCGCAAACCATCGTTCGTCAGTGTGGCTGAAGCCTTCCGTCCCCATGACCAGTTGAACCTGTTCCAGCTTCTTGACGACATGTTCATCAACGGAAACAAACGCCGGCGGCGCTGCGTCAACCGCGTGCGGTCCGCCGGCCGGAATATGGCGCAGGTACTTCTTGCTCAGCCGCATCAGGTCCGCCTGCGTGCACGCCCCGGCAGCCGTGACAAGCAATTGCCCGGCATGATAGTGCTTGGCGTGGAAGCGCAGCAGCTTTTCCCGGCTGAAGGCCTGTATGCTGGCCCGCGAGCCGAGAATATTCCGGCCCAGCGGGTGCGACGGCCAGACCTTCTGATAATAAAGGTCCTGGAGCAGCTCTTCCGGCGTATCCTCATACATGTCGTATTCCTGCAAAATGACCGTTTTTTCCTTCTCGATCTCCTGTTCGTCCCAAATCGACTCAAACAGCATTTCCGCCAGCAGGGCAAACGCCTCTTCGAGATGGCGGTCGAGCACGCACACGCAATAGGCCGTATACTCGGCGGCCGTGAAGGCGTTCAACTGCCCGCCCATTGCATCGATGCGCATGGCCAATTGCGCCGCCGTGTGCTTTTTGGTGCCCTTGAAGGCCATATGTTCCAGCAAATGAGCCAGCCCCTCTTCGCCGCTTTGCTCATCGCGGGCGCCCGCGGCTACCCAAAACCCCAGCGCCACAGTCCGTGCTTCCTTCATCGAATCAGTGATAATGCGAAGCCCGTTGTGCAAAATTGTCTTTTCCAGCATCGTCCAACCTCTTTTACCCAGCGTGCAAAACAAGGGACCGGCACATCAGCACCAGCCCCTTGCTCTCATGACTGTCTCTTTCCTCCGGTCACCGCATCACTCCGCCGCTTGTTCAGCCCGAAGCACGGCGCTGCGCGACAAATTGACGCGGCCCTGGCGATCGATTTCCGTAACCTTGACGGTAATCTCATCGCCGACGGCGACAACATCCTCAACCTTGCCAACACGCTCGAGCGCGAGTTGGGAAATATGCACCAGACCTTCTTTGCCCGGCAGGATTTCGACGAAGGCGCCAAAATTCATCAGGCGGGTGACGCGTCCTTTATAGATTTTGCCCACTTCCACATCAGCGGTCAGGCCTTCAATGATCGCAATCGCTTTTTGCGCGCCTTGCTGATCGACGGCCGCGATATAAACCATGCCGTCGTCCTCGATATCGATTTTGACGCCGGTTTCTTCAATAATCTTCTTGATGATCTTGCCGCCTGGTCCGATTACGTCGCGGATCTTGTCCGGATGAATGGACAGGGTCAGAATGCGCGGCGCAAACGCCGACAACTCCGGCCGCGGTGCGGAAATCGCTTCCATCATGCGTTCCATGATGAAGGCGCGGCCGCGTTTGGCCTGGGCCAGCGCCGCTTCAAAAATTTCGCGCGTAATGCCGGCGATTTTAATATCCATCTGAATGGCCGTAATGCCTTTTTCCGTGCCGGCCACTTTAAAGTCCATGTCGCCCAAGGCGTCTTCCATGCCTTGGATGTCGGTCAAAATGGTAAAGTTGTCGCCGTCCTTGACCAGGCCCATGGCGATGCCGGCCACCGGCGCCTTAATCGGCACACCCGCATCCATCAGCGACAAGGTGCTGCCGCAGACGCTGCCCATGGAGGAAGAGCCGTTTGACTCCAGCACCTCCGACACCAGGCGAATCGCATACGGGAACTCCGCCTCCGACGGCAAAACCGGCACTAAGGCCCGTTCCGCCAAAGCGCCGTGGCCGATCTCACGCCGGCCCGGCGAGCGGAGCGGTCTTGCCTCGCCGACGCTGTACGGCGGGAAGTTGTAGTGATGCATATAGCGTTTGCCGGTCTCCAAGCTGATGCCGTCCAAGATTTGCCCGTCGCCAAGCGAACCCAGCGTCGTCAAGGTCAGAACCTGCGTTTGCCCGCGGGTAAACAAGCCGGAGCCGTGCGTGCGCGGAATCAGGCCCGCTTCACAGGCAACCGGGCGCACTTCTTCCAGGCCGCGGCCGTCAGGACGGATCTTGTCGACCGTGATCATTTTCCGAACCAGCTTCTTGAGCATTTTGTGGAAAATGGCGCCTATATCCTTGCCGTTCTCGGGATACTGCGCGATGAACTTGGCCATTGCTTCTTGACGCACGGCCTCGATCGCTTCTTCGCGCGCCAGTTTTTCCGGCACGACGATTGCTTTTTCCAAGGCCGGAAGAACCTCTTCCGTCATCGCCGCGACAATTTCCGCCGGCGGCTGGTAAACGTTGATTTCCCGTTTCGGTTTGCCGATTTCAGCCACCATCTTGTCCTGGAAGGCGACGATCTCTTTAATGACGTCGTGGCCGAACATGATGGCGCCCAGCATCGTTTCTTCCGAAACTTCCTGCGCGCCTGCCTCAACCATCAGCACCGCATCGCGCGTGCCGGCGACAGCCAGGTTCAGTTCGCTGACCTCCTGCTGGGCGATCGTGGGGTTGATGATATACTCGCCGTCGATCAAGCCGACGCGAACGCCGCCAATCGGGCCCTCAAAGGGAATGTCGGAAATCGATAAAGCGCAGGAGGTGCCGATCATCGCCGCGATTTCCGCCGGATTGTCCTGCTCGACGGACAAAACCGTCGCGATAACCTGGACATCGTTGCGGAAACCATCCGGGAACAGCGGACGGATCGGGCGGTCGATCAGGCGGCTGGCCAAAATGGCCGCTTCACTTGGCCGCCCCTCGCGTTTAATAAAGCCGCCGGGAATTTTGCCGACGGAATACATTTTTTCTTCAAAATCAACTGTCAAAGGGAAAAAGTCAATCCCCTGCCGCGGCGCCGCGGAGCAGGTTGCGGCGACCAGGACGACCGTGTCGCCGTAGCGCACTAAAACCGAGCCGCTCGCCTGCTTGGCCAGCTTGCCCGTCTCGACGGTCAGTGTTCGACCGCCTAGTTCCATACTGTAGGTGTTCATGAAAGGTGCCTCCCTTTTTTCTTCTAGCCTCTTATTTTGCACCTGTCTTCTATTCGACGCAAAACAGCATTCCCCTGCTGCATTTCGGCGAAAAAACAAGCAAAATTGTCATTACGTACGAAAAGAGCGGGCGCAAGCCCGCTCTCGTCAATTATTTGCGGATATTCAGCTTTTCGATAATCGAACGGTAGCGTTCGATATCGCTCTTCATCAGGTAGTTCAGCAGGCCTCTGCGTTGGCCAACCATTTTCAGCAGACCGCGGCGGGAATGATGGTCCTTTTTATGGACTTTCAAGTGTTCCGTCAGGTACTGAATTTTTTCCGTCAGGATCGCAATTTGAACTTCCGGCGAACCGGTGTCATTCTCGTGCGTGCGGTAGGTGGTGATCAGTTCTAATTTTCTTTCGTTTGTCAACATGGGAATACCCTCCTTTAATTTTCAATCCCTGCAGCCTAGACGTCGTCGGAGACTCGATCATCCAAGCAACAGTTCCATTGACGACTAATTATAGCACGCGGCCGGCCGTCTGTAAATGCTTATTGGATTGACAAGGCAGCCTGCGCCGCCCGCCGATCAGCCTCCAGCTGCGCAACAAGCCGCTCGGCAGAAGAAAAGCGAATCATGTCGCGCAGCCGCGCCACAAACTGAATGGTAATCTGCCGGCCGTACAGATCCTCCTGCCAGTCAAACAGGTGTATTTCAAACCGCCGCTGGTCGACCCGAAAGGTCGGGTTGCAGCCAATGCTGGCCATGCCATCGATCCGGCGGCCATCAATGATCAAATTAACCGCGTACACGCCGTCGCCGGGCAGCAGCAACCGCTCCGGAACCTGAATGTTGGCCGTCGGAAAGCCAAGCTGCCGTCCCCGGCCGTCGCCGTTGATGACAACGCCCAGCAGGTGATATTTCCGCCCCAGCAAGTGGGCCGCCCCCCGGACGTCACCCAGTTTGACCAGTTCCCTGATCGCAGTGCTGCTGGCGGTCCGGCCGTCCTGCACGACCAGCTCTTTTACAACCACGCGAAAATGGTTTTGCTCGCCCGCCTGCCGCAAGGTATCCTGGTTGCCAGCGCCGAAGCGGCCGTAGGTATAGTTGCTGCCGACTACGACAGCGGCCGGCGAAAACTGCCTTATTAAAAAAGAGATGAATTCTTCCGGCGTCAGCCGGGAAAAGTCCGTCGAGAAAGGCACCTGGCACAAAATGTCGACGCCCCATTCAGACAGCAACGCTTCCTTGTCCGGCTGTGACAAGAGCATTGGCGGACAATTGAGGGGATCAAGCGTTTGGGCGGGATGGGAGGAAAAGGTGAAAACCAGGGAAGGCCCCCCTATTGTTTTGGCGAGCTCGACGGCTGTTTTAATAATGCTTTGATGCCCTAGATGAAGGCCATCAAAAGTACCGAGTGCGATCGTCGCTTGTCGTATGCTGCCACTTTGGGCATCCAACTCATTAATAATCCTCATGAGCGCTTATCCTTCCGTTGATTATCTGTGCACCGCATGTGTTCCGGCATCAGGCAAAACCTTGACTGGCCGCAGGCCATTGGCCTGCCACCTGCCCATGCCTAAAAAATGCGCGTATTCATCGTACACCCGGACAACCGTGCCGGACGACAACTGTTCCTGTGGCAAAACAACCGTTCTGCCGATGGCGAAATCAACAACCGCCGCCGCCGGCAACCGCACCGCCTCGATAAAAGCCATGTACTGATCGGCCGGTTTGAGCAATGCCGCGCCCTGAGCTTTGATTTCCTCCAAAGTGCTTGCCTCGTTCAGCCCGAAAGGGCCGGCTTCCGTACGGAGCAAAAAGGTTACCGTTCCGGCCATCCCCAGCCGCTGGGCAATGGCCTCCGCCAGGGTGCGGATGTAGGTCCCTTTGGAGCAGTCCGCCTCCACCAAGATCCGGTCTTGCTCCTGCTTGACTAATTGCAGGCGCCGGATGACGATCGACCGCGGGGCGCGTTCGACAACCTGCCCGGCCCGCGCCAGTTCATAAAGCCTTTTGCCTTGGTGGTGAACGGCAGAGTACATCGGCGGTATTTGTTCCTGCGGTCCCGTCAGCGCCGCCAGAACCTGCTCGATCTCCGACCCGCCCAAAGAGCGTACGTCGCTTGTGGCAATAACGCGGCCGCTGTCGTCGCCGGTGTCCGTTTGTTCGCCAAAGCTCAGCCAGAACCGATATGTTTTGTCGTGACCGTCAAAATACTCGATGAACCGCGTCGCCAAACCGCAGAACACCGGCAGCACGCCCGCCGCATCGGGATCAAGCGTGCCGGCATGGCCGACACGCCGAATTCCCAACGTCCGCCGCACGAAGCTGATCACGTCATGCGAGGTCATGCCAGGGGGTTTGAGAACGTTCAAGACGCCGTCACAGCCCATTGTCAATCGCCTCCGACAGCGTTTTTAAAATGACCGCTTTCGCTTCGTCCAGGGGACGCGGTATCGTGCAGCCAGCCGCCCGCTTGTGTCCGCCGCCGCCGTACTGCAAGGCGACCGCGCTCACATCCAGTTCCTTTGAACGCATGCTGACCCGCGTCACGTCCGGCGCAACGCTTTTAAGCAAGACCGCCACTTCCACCCCTTCGATGTAGCGAGGATAGCGGATAAACGAATCCGAATCAGTTTCCGGGTCGTACTGATCCAAAGGAATGCTGATCAACGCCACCCGTCCGTCGCTGTGCATTTCCAGCCCGGACAAGACATTGGCCAATTTGCTGACCGTCTGGACCGGCTGCGTCTCTATGCGGTCGGAAACCACATTCGGCTGCACGCCCGCCTCCAAGAGGCGCGCCGCCAGCCGCATCGTCCTGGGGGTCGTGTTGGCGTAGCGGAAAAAACCGCAATCCGTGGCGATGCCCGTGTAGAGCGCCTCCGCTACGCCCGTTTTCGCATAGTCATACTGCCAATAATCCGCCAGTTGCGCAATCATTTCCGCCGTGGCGGCCGCGCGGACGTCAAGCCAGCGCATCTCGCTGAAGCCGGTGTTTGAAACATGGTGGTCAATGTTGAGCACCGGCAGCCCCGGCGCGACCATTTGGCGCACGCGACCGATTCGCCCGTCGTCGCTGGCATCAAGCACGACAAGCAAATCGGCGTCAAGCTGCTCCTCCGATACCGGTTTGATCAGCTCCGCCCCCAGCAAGTTTTGAAATACCGCCGGAACGGAATCATCGACCACCATGACCGGACGGCAGCCTTTTTCAAGCAACAGCCAGTACAAACCTAGCATAGCCCCGATGGCATCGCCATCGGGGCTCACATGCACGGTCAAGACTGGTTTCTGACTGGCTAACAATCGCTCAGCCGCACCCGCAAGCTCCATCTCAACCATTATTTTTCTCCCCATCTTCACGCTGCACCTGCAGCAGCAAGCGCTGAATATGCTCGCTATACGCCAGCGATTCATCCAAATGGAAAGACAACTCCGGCGTACAGCGCAGCCGGATGCGGCGACCGATCTCCGAGCGCAGGAACCCGGCGGCTTTTTGCAAAGCCTGCCAGGTTTCCTTTTTCTCTTCATCCGTGCCGTAGAGACTGACAAAGACTTTCGCCTGCCGCAAGTCAGCCGTAGCTTCGACGCCGGTCACAGTCACGAAATGAATGCGAGGGTCCTTCATTTCGTTTAAGATGATCTGGCTGATTTCCTGCTTAATAAACTCTTGAACCTTTTCAACGCGTACCTTAGACATATTCTACCCCCTGCAATCAGCGGATTTCCTCCATCGTGAAGGCTTCCAGCACGTCGCCCGGTTTGAAATCGCGGAATTTTTCAAGCATGATCCCGCATTCGTAACCGGTTGCCACTTCTTTGACGTCATCTTTAAAGCGCCGCAACGAGTCTATCTCGCCTTCGTGAATGACGATACCGTCGCGAATGACGCGCATCTGCGACGACCGCGTGATTTTGCCTTCCAGCACATAGCAGCCGGCAATCACGGTCTTGGAAATGGTAATCAACTGGCGCACTTCCGCCTTGCCTTGAATGACTTCTTTATATTTCGGGGCCAGCATGCCCTTCATGGCCGCTTCCATATCCTCAATCGCCTCATAAATGACGCGGTAGAGGCGGATGTCAACCTTCTCCTGATCGGCCGCTTTTCTGGCGTTGTTGTCGGGCCGCACGTTGTAGCCAATGATAATCGCATTGGATGCGGAAGCCAGCATGACGTCGGACTCGTTGATGGCGCCCACGCCCGCATGAACAACAACAACCCGCACTTCTTCGTTTCTGATGTTTTGCAGCGATTGGCGCAGAGCCTCAACCGTACCCTGCACGTCGGCCTTGACGACGATATTGAGCTCCTTTAGCTTGCCCTCTTGGATCTGGCGGAAAATATCGTCAAGCGACACTTTTTGCGCCAACTGGAGCTCGTCCGTCCGTTTCTTGGCAATCCGTTTCTCCGCGACAGAACGGGCTGTTTTTTCATCGGTTACATACAAAATATCGCCGGCCTGGGGAACATCAGCCAAGCCCAGGACTTCGACCGGCGTGGAGGGCAGGGCTTTTTTGACTTTTTCCCCGCGTTCATTGATCATGGCCCGTACCTTGCCATAGGCGACGCCGGCAATAATCGTGTCGCCTATGTGCAGCGTGCCCTTTTGCACAAGCACAGTGGCAACCGGTCCGCGGCCCTTGTCAAGCTGCGCTTCGATAATCGCGCCTTGCGCCGCACGGTTGGGATTGGCTTTCAGCTCCTGCATTTCCGAGACGAGCAAAATCATCTCCAATAGCGAAGTGATGCCGATTTTTTGCCGCGCGGAAACCGGAACCATGATGGTGTCGCCGCCCCAGTCCTCCGCAATCAGCCCATACTCGGACAGCTGCTGCTTGATTCTGTCGGGATTGGCGTCCGGCTTGTCGATCTTGTTGATCGCCACAATAATCGGCACGCCTGCCGACTTGGCATGGTTGATCGCCTCAATCGTCTGCGGCATGACGCCGTCGTCCGCAGCGACCACCAAAATGGCCACGTCCGTAACCAGGGCGCCGCGGGCGCGCATCGAAGTGAAGGCGGCGTGTCCGGGCGTATCCAAGAAGGTGATTTTCTTGCCCTGGTAGTTGACCTGGTAGGCGCCGATATGCTGCGTGATGCCGCCCGCTTCGCGCGCGGTAACGTTCGTTTTGCGGATGACATCCAAGAGGGACGTTTTGCCATGGTCGACGTGGCCCATGACCACGACAACCGGCGGACGCGGCTGCAGGGTTTCCGGTTCGTCGACGATTTCCGGCACTTCCGTCGGGTCCTGTTCCGGCGGCAGCGCTTCTACCGCCACCTGGTATTCGCCCGCCACGATGACAGCCGTATCAAAGTCTACCTCTTGGTTTATGGTAACCATGACGCCCAGCATCAGCAGCTTTTTCATGACATCGCCCACTTCGCGATGCATTTTTTCTGCCAATTCTTTGACCGTTATCGATTCGCCAATGACGATTTTGGTCGGTTTTGGCACTTCAACGCGTGGCGCGGCCGGCGATTTTCCGCCGCGATGCGTGCCGCCGCGATGCGTGCCGCCGCGTGCGCCGCCAAAAGCAGCGCCGCCGCGACGCTCGCTCTTTTTGTCCCCTTTGTCCCCTTTGTCCCCTTTGTCCCGGTCCTTGTCGCGGAACTGTTCGCTGCGGCCCTTTGCAGGAGCGGCGGGACGCGAAACAGGTGCAACCGGGGCAACCGGCGCGGCCGCCGGACGCGGTCCCTGCGGCCTGTCAAATCCGCCTTGCGGGCGCGGTCCTTGCGCTCTGTCGAACCCGCCTTGCGGGCGAGCGCCCGTTGGGCGCTGCCCCTGGAACTCACCGGCGCCCTGCGGCCGGCCGCCTTGCGGGCGATTGAAACCGCCTTGCGGACGCGGTCCTTGTCCTGCCTGTGCCGGGCGCTGCTGCCCGCCTCGAGGAGCGGCGCCCCCCTGCGGCGGGCGTTGTTGGGGACGATCCTGACCCGCTTGTGCAGCCTGCGGCCGGAAAGGCGGGCGGTCCTGCGGTTGGGCAGGCCGGGCTTGCTGCTGCCCGGCGGCCGGTACCGGCCGGCTCGGCTGGGCCGGTGCGGCGGCAGGCTGTTTGGGCGCCGCCTGAGGTGCTTTTTTGGCAAAGGCTTTTATAATAATCGCCTTTTCTTCGTCATCAACAACGCTCATATGATTGCGTGCCGGACGATTATTACGTTCGAGCAAATCCAAAATAACCTTGCTCGTTGTTTCGAACTCTTTTGCTAATTCAAAGATTCTATACTTGGACATTCATCCACCCCCATTATTCTTGACTTGATGCGCACTGCTCCATCTCATCCAGACGTTTGATAATCATGGTTGCCAACCCTGTATCAGTCACGGCAGCCGCGGCTCGCGTTCCTTTGCCAATCGCGCCGCCCATTTCATTTTTCTGCAAAGCAAAGCGCCAGGGCGCTTCATAGTAAATGGCCATGCTTTGGTAACGATCAATCGTCGCCGCGGAGGCATCGGAAGCGATTAACAGCAATTTCGCCTTGCCGCTGCGCACACATTGTTCAACCGCCATTTCACCTGAGACCAGCTTGCCAGCGCGCTTGGCCAAGCCAATTGCAGACAAAACCTGCAGACGCGCCTTATTCATCTTCCAGCACGTCCACAAGCAAAGTCTCATAAATTTCCGGGCTTACCGCTTGCTCCAGCGCCCGGTCGAAGCGCTTTTCCTTATAGGCTTTCCGCACGCAGGAACGCTTGGCGCACACATAAACGCCCCGTCCGGCCTTCTTGCCGGTCGTATCAAGGACAATTTCCCCCTCCGGCGTTCTCACAACGCGGATGAGTTCCTTTTTGGGGAACATCTGCTGGCATCCGACACACATCCGTTGCGGGATTTTTCTTACCTTCACAGCAGTTCATCCTCCTGCAGTTCGCTTGCCTGCGACTCGCTCTTGATGTCAATTTTCCAGCCGGTCAGCTTCGCCGCCAGACGGGCGTTTTGCCCTTCCTTGCCAATGGCAAGCGACAGTTGGTAATCCGGCACAATGACGCGGCAAATTTTTTCCGCTTCGTTTGCCTCCACGCTCACGACCTTCGCCGGGCTCAGCGCATTGGCGACATAAACGGCAGGATCGGTGCTGTACTTCACGATGTCGATTTTCTCGCCGCGCAGCTCATTGACAATCGTCTGCACGCGCATGCCCTTATGTCCGACGCAGGCGCCGACCGGATCGACATTTTCGTCCTTCGTGTACACCGCAATCTTCGAGCGCAAGCCAGACTCGCGGGCAACCGCCTTGATTTCCACCACGCCGTCATGGATTTCCGGCACTTCCAACTCAAACAAGCGCTTGAGCAAGCCCGGATGGGTGCGGGACACCATGATCTGCGGCCCCTTCGTCGTCTTCTTGACTTCAATGATGTACGTCTTGATGCGGTCCAGGTGGTGATAGATCTCGCCCGGAATTTGCTCGCTCGGCGTCAAAATGGCCTCCGCCCGTCCCAAGTCGATAAACACGTTCTTTTGCTCGACCCGTTGCACGATGCCGGTCACGATGTCGCTCTCGCGATTGGAAAATTTCTCGTAAACCATGCCGCGCTCCGCTTCGCGAATGCGCTGCACGACGACCTGTTTAGCAGTCTGCGCGGCAATGCGGCCGAAATTCCGCGGCGTCACTTCAATTTCGACAATGTCGCCGACGACATAGCGGGGATCAAGCAGGAGCGCTTCCTGCAGCGTGATTTCCAGGTTGGCGTCCTCGATGTTGTCCACCACCAGTTTGCGTCCGAACACATGGATGTCGCCGGTTTGGCGGTCAAGGCTGACACGGACATTCTGCGCCGAGCCAAAATTGCGCTTATAGGCGGAGATGAGCGCCGCCTCCACCGCTTCAAATAAGATGTCAGGCACAATGCCCTTTTCCTTGCCTATTTCCTGCACTGCTTGCATGAACTCTGCATTCACACCGATGTTCCTCCTACCATTTTTATCCTAGATTTTTTGGTTAAAATTCCAGATGCAGACGAACCAAAGCGACATCCTGCCGGTCCACAACAACCGATTCGTCCCCGACCAGCAGCGTGATTGTTTCCGGCGAGTGATCGGCCAGGACGCCGACCAGCTGCTTTTTGCCATTTTGGGGTGCAAAAAAAGTGACCTCCACTTTGCTGCCCTTATGACGAATAAAATCCTTCTCCTTTTTGAGCGGCCGGTCAAGCCCTGGCGAAGATACCTCCAGGTAATAGCTCTCGCGGATCGGATCTTTGGCATCAAGCAAAGTCTCCAGTTTTTCACTTACCATCTGGCAGTCATCAATCTCTATGCCGCCCGCTTTATCAAGATAGACACGAAGATACCAGTCTCTTTCCCTGACAAACTCCACATCCACCAGTTCCAGATTTGTCCCCTGCAGGATCTCCAGCGTCCAATCCGTTACGATCTTTTCAATGTCTTCTCTTGCCATCCATTTCACCTCCCTGATCATTAAAGCCCCTGAGTAAACCGAGAGAGTGGGTTGTCAACCCACTCTCTCGTAAAAAGCCTTCAGTTCACTAACCATTGTACCACTATTACCCTAGCATTGACAACACCAAACTTTTGAATTCCCCGTTAGCCAAATAACGCCAGTTGGTCGCTCTCGGGCAGGCCCGCCAAGCAGCCGTGCCCGCGCAGCAGTTCGACAATCGTTTTTGAGACGTGCGAACGGTTCCGCAGATCGTCGATTGACAAAAACTCCCGCTGGGCGCGCGCCTCGGCGATGTTCTTCGCAGCGTTGTCCCCCACGCCCTGCAGGGCGGACAAAGGCGGCAGGAGGCCGTCTTCTCGCACCTGAAAGCGGATGGGGTCCGATTTGTACAGGTCGATCGGATAAAGGCAAAAACCGCGCAGGTACATTTCCAGCGCCACTTCCAGGATCGTTTGCAGGCTCTTTTCCTTGACGCTCGCCTTGTTGCCAAGCTGTTCGAGCTCGCGCAGGCGGTTTTTAATGGCGTCCTTGCCTTGAACAATTAAATCAGCATCGAAATCATCAGCCCGGATGCTGAAGTAAGCGGCGTAAAAAGCCAGCGGATGATGCACTTTGCAGTAGGCGATGCGGTAGGCCATCAGCACGTATGCCACCGCATGCGCCTTGGGGAACATGTATTTGATCTTTTGGCACGACTCGATATACCACTCCGGGACGTTTTTTGCCCGCATGGCCGCGCACTGGTCGGGGTTGACGCCCTTGCCTTTACGCACGGACTCCATGATCTTGAATGCCAGTCCCGGTTCCAGACCCTTTTGAATCAAATAGACCATGATGTCGTCGCGGGCGGAAATCGTCTCTGAAACCTTGGCCGTACCGCTGCGGATCAAGTCCTGCGCATTGTTGAGCCATACGTCCGTGCCGTGGGAAAAGCCGCTGACGCGGACCAATTCGCTAAAGCCGGTCGGCTTGATGTCCTCAAGCATCTGGCGGACGAACTTGGTGCCGAACTCCGGTATGCCGTACGTGCCAACCGAGGAGCCGAGTTCCTTGGGCGACACGCCCAGCGCGTCGGTCGAGGAAAACAGCGACATCGTCGCCTGGTCGGCGATCGGTATGGTGCGCGGCGGAATGCGCGTGATGTCTTCCAGCATTTTGATCACGGTCGGATCGTCATGCCCCAGAATATCAAGCTTGACCAAGCGGCTGCTGATCGAATGGTAGTCAAAATGGGTGGTGACGGTTGTGGCGTTTTTGTCGTCCGCCGGATACTGAATCGGGGTGAAAAAATGCACGTCCATGTTGCGCGGCACGACCATGATGCCGCCCGGGTGCTGGCCGGTCGTCCGCTTGACGCCCGTGCAGCCGGGAACAAGGCCGTTGATGCGCGCCTGGCGGCACTTGATGCCTTTGCCTTCAAAATACTTGCTGACGAAGCCGAAGGCGGTTTTATCGGCGATCGTCGCAATTGTGCCGGCGCGAAAGACGTTGTCGCGGCCGAACAGCTCCTCGGTATATTTATGCGCCACAGGCTGGTACTCGCCCGAGAAATTCAGATCGATATCCGGCACCTTGTCGCCATGAAAGCCGAGGAAGACAGCAAACGGAATGTCGTGTCCGTCCCGCACCATCGGCTTATGGCAGCGCGGGCAGTCCTTGTCCGGCAGATCAAAGCCGGAGCCGGCGCTGCCGTCTAGGACAAATTCGCTGTGGCGGCAGGTTTCGCAGCGCCAGTGCGGCGGCAGCGGGTTGACCTCGGTGATATCCGTCATCGTCGCAACAAACGACGAGCCGACGGACCCCCGCGACCCGACCAGATAGCCGTCATCGAGGGACTTTTTCACCAGCTTATGGGCAATAAGATACAAAACGGCAAAGCCGTTGTTGATGATCGAATTCAGTTCCATCGTCAGCCGGTCCTGGACAAGCTGCGGCAGCTCGTCGCCGTACAGGCGCCGGGCATTTTCGTAAGCCATGTTGTAAATGTCGTCTTCCGCGCCTGGGATTTCCGGGGAATACAATTCGTCGGGAATCGGCTTAAACGTTTCCATGGCATCAGCAAGTTTGCGAGTGTTCTCGACAACCACTTCATAGGCCTTCCTTTCGCCCAGGTAAGAAAAAGCGGCCAGCATTTCTTCGGTGGTACGGAAAAAAACCGGCGGCTGCAGATCGGCGTCGCTGTAGCCCTGCCCCCCCATCAAGACGCGCCGGTAAACCTCGTCGCGCTCGTCCAAAAAGTGCACGTCGCAGGTGGCGACGACTGGCAAGGACAGCTCTTCGCCCAAAGCGCAGATCCGGCGATTCAGGTCTTCCAGCGCCTTTTCGCCGGCCACTTTGCCTTGCCGGATCAAAAAGGCGTTGTTGCCCGTCGGCTGGATTTCCAAATAATCGTAGAAGCGGGCGATTTGCCGGACCTTCTCCTCCGGCTCCCCCTCCAACAGCGCTTGGTAAAGTTCGCCGGCCTCGCAGGCCGATCCGAGGACCAGCCCTTCACGGTACTGCTCCAGCAAAAAGCGCGGTATCCGCGGCTTGCGGTGGAAATACTGCAAATGCGACAGCGAGACCAGCCGGTACATGTTATGCAGGCCCACCAGGTTCTTGGCCAAAATCACAATGTGCCAGTACTCATTGATGTTGTCGTCAAAAAGATAGCCTTCCAAGCCGTAAATGAGCTTGATGCCGCATTTTTCCGCCGTCTCATAGGCTTCGGGGAAAGCCTGCACAACACCGTGGTCGGTGATGGCCACGGCCGGATGCCCCCATTTGGCGGCCCGCTTGATGAAATCCTTGATCGGCACCACCGAGTCCATCGAGCTCATGCGCGTGTGCGCATGCAGTTCGACCCGCTTCACGTCTGCCGAATCCTGACGGACTTCCTTTTCCGTCAGCATGAGCGCCTCGACAAACAAAATCAGCTCATAGTCGTTGAACTTGTCGTGCTTTACGTCGCCGCTGACTTGCGCCATTTGGCCATTTGCCAATTTTTTCAGCACGCGTTCAGCTTCGTCCGCCTCCTCAAAAAAGACTTTGCAGCTGATGCCGTCCGTATCGTCGGCAATTTCAAACGTGACCAAGGTTTTGCCGCTTTTGAGCACCCGGCTCTCCAGGTTAAAGATCGCGCCCTGCACGGTGACCTTATTTTCTTCCTCCTGAATCTCCATCAGCGGGCGCGGCTCGCCGCGCAAACGCTTGCCGAACAGCAACGGATTTTTGCTTTTCGTCGACTCTTGCGCCGTTTCCGCCGCTACGGCCAGCTGCGCCGCCCGGTAGGCCTCCGTTTGCCATTGCTCCTCCTCCGCCTCGCAATTGAGTTCGGCGGCTGGGGCGCTGGTCAGCAAGACGCGCCACGGCTGCCCGCTCATGGCTTCCATCAAGGCGGAAAGCCGCTCGTCAAGCCCCTGCTCGAGCAAGTAATCGCGCACCATATCGCCCGGCATTTCCAGCGTCAGCCGCTGGTCATCCCACTGCCACAGGGCCTGGGCCAAAAACCGAACCGAGGCTGGCTCCTGTCCCTCCAAAGCCGCCATGACCACTTGCTTGTCCAACGGCTTGGCAATTCTTCGCACCAGCGTAAGCTGGGGCTGTTGCAGCAAAAAGGAAACCTTGTCGAGCCCGCACTGCTGGCATAAAGCCTCCGCTACCGGCTGCAGCGCCGCTTCACTGATGGGCAAAGCCGTTTTTAAATAAATCCGCCATTGCGGCGGCTCCTCTTGTATCTCAACTTTTTCAATTGCGCTTTTACGCAACGCCTGTTGAACGGCAGCGGGCAACGACAAGCCGGACAAAAAAGACCAAAACGCAGCCGAGTCGTCCGGTATCAAGCAGTAATTCATTGCCTACCCCTCCTGAAAACAATTAATCGCGCAACGCAGGGTTTTCTACGCCAATGACGCCGTCCTGCTCGCTCAAATCAAGCAGCACCCTGCGCAACGGCTCGCGCCTGTCCATAATCAAAAACAGGTCGAGCGTCAGAATCCCCGCACCGGCGTGGTGCGTAAAATTCAAGGTTTTGACTCTTATGCTGCGCTCTTCAAAAAAACGCAGTATGCGGGACATGCTGCCCGGCGCATCCTTGAGGCTGACCCGCACCTGGTGCTTGGCCACGCGAAAAAAATGCTTCTCTAGCTTTGCAAACATCGATAAAGTCACAACCATGATCAGCGTGGCAAATGCCGCCGTGGCGTACATCCCCGTCCCCACCGCCAGACCGACGGCCGCCACCATCCACAGGCTGGCAGCTGTCGTCAGCCCCTTGACCGTCAGGCCTTCATGCAAAATGGTGCCCGCCCCCAAAAAGCCGATGCCGCTGACAACCTGGGCGGCCAGGCGCGCCGGATCCTTCGGTTCTGAAAAGCCGGCAAAGCCGTACATCGAGACCACCATGACGAGCGCCGAACCGGTGCAAACAAGAATATGCGTGCGGAAGCCAGCCGGACGATCCCAGTTTTCCCGTTCCATGCCGATTAACCCGCCCAATACGCAGGCGACAATCAGACGCAGGGCAATTTCATAGTCAAGTCCGGTCATGGCCAGCCCCCCTTTTTCGAAAACACTCATTGTCATTATAACACATGGTGGAAACGCAGAAAAAGAATGAGACGAATCCCGCGGATTCGTCCCACATAAACAAGCTTTACTCCGCCTTGGGCTGGTCAACGGCCGCCAACAGGCGTTCGACCTCCGGCAGATAGCCTTCCAGCGGCAAGAACACAGTCTCGCCCGTGCGGCGGAGCCGCACCTCCAGTTGCCCCTGCTCGGCCGTTTTCGGCCCAATCGTGATGCGAAGCGGATAGCCGATCAAATCGGCATCCTTGAATTTAACGCCGGCCCGCTCGGGACGGTCGTCCAAGAGCGCGTCCACGCCGCATTTTTTCAAGCTGGCATATACTGACTCGGCCAGCGCCATCTGCCCAGCATCTTTGGCGTTGACAGGCACGACGACTACCGAATACGGCGCAATCGCGACTGGCCAAATGATGCCGTCGGCGTCATTGTTTTGCTCGATAGCCGCAGCCATCGTCCGGCTCACGCCCACGCCGTAGCAGCCCATGACCAACGGTTTTTCCTTGCCGTTTTCGTCCAGGAAAGTCGCATTGAGCGCCTGGCTGTATTTGGTGAAGAGCTTGAACACCTGCCCCACTTCGATGCCGCGCGCTTTCTTGACCGGCGCGCCGCAATGGGGGCAGGGGTCGCCCTGCTGGATCAAGCGAAGGTCAGCCACCTTGTCCGGCGTGAAGTCACGCAGCGGTTCGACATGCAGCAGGTGGCGGTCGGGGGCATTGGCGCCCGCTACCGCGTCATGCATCGCCATCACCGACAAGTCGGCGATAACCGTGGCGTTTTTCAGTCCAACCGGTCCAATGAAGCCCGGCACGCCGCCGCACGCGGCAATATCAGCCTCGCCGGCCAGCTCAAGCGCAATCGCGCCGCACTCGTTCAGCACCTTGATTTCATTGACCTCGTGGTCGCCACGGACCAAGGCCACCACAACGCCCTTCTCGCTGGTATAGGCGACCGCTTTAATCGTCTGCTCCGCCTTGACCTGCAGGAAATCGGCCACTTCCTGGATCGTTTTGCAGCCTGGCGTGTCAACCGACACCGCCGCCGGCCCGGCAGGCAGATCGGATTGGATCACATGCAGATCCGCTTTTTCCACATTGGCCGCATAGTCGCACGCGCTGCAGTAGACGATTTCGGCTTCGCCCGCTTCGGCGATAACCATGAATTCATGGGAGCCGCTGCCGCCGATCGCGCCGGAATCAGCCTCCACCGGCCGGAAGCGCAAGCCGCAGCGGTTGAAAATATTGGTGTACGCGTCATACATGGCGCGGTAGGAAGCGTCAAGCGCTTCTTCGTCGCGGTCAAAGGAATACAAGTCCTTCATGATGAATTCGCGGCCGCGCATCAGCCCAAAGCGGGGCCGGCGCTCATCGCGGTATTTGTTTTGGATTTGATACAGGCGGACCGGCAGTTGCTTGTAGGAGCGGATTTCCGAGCGCACCAGCGTCGTGATCATCTCCTCATGCGTCGGACCAAGGCAAAACGGGCGGTCGTGGCGATCCTTGACCCGGAACATCTCATCGCCGTATACGTCCCAGCGGCCGCTTTCCTGCCAGATTTCCGCCGGCTGCATAATCGGCATCAACAGTTCCTGGCCGCCTTTGGCGTCCATTTCTTCCCGGACAATCGCTTCTATTTTTTTCAACACGCGCCAGGCAAGCGGCAAATAGGTGTACAGGCCGCCGGCAGCCTTGCGTATCATGCCCGCTCTTAGCATGAGCTGATGGCTGATAACTTCCGCTTCAGCCGGTACTTCCCGCAGTGTCGGTGCATATAATTGAGAAACACGCATCAATTCGTCGTCCTTTCTTTTATCAACTGATCAATTTCCTGAAACAGCGCCTCGACGAGTTCGGCTTCCGGCAATTTGCGGATGATTTCCCCTTTGCGGAACAGCAACCCTTCCCCGCAGCCGCCGGCGATGCCGACATCGGCCTCGCGCGCTTCGCCCGGGCCGTTGACAACGCACCCCATGACAGCCACAGAAATAGGCTCGGTGACCGCCGCCAGCCGCTGCTCCACCTTCGTCGCCAACCCGACCAAGTCAAGGCTGGTTCTGCCGCAGGTTGGGCAAGAAATAAGCGTCGGCCCGTATTGCTTGAGTCCGAGCGCCTTCAATATTTCATTCGCCACAATGACCTCTTCAACCGGATCCCCGGTCAAAGAAACGCGGACCGTATCGCCGATCCCCTGCGCCAGCAGCGCGCCGATGCCAACGGCCGATTTGATCGTGCCGCTTTTCGGGGTGCCGGCTTCGGTGATGCCCAAATGCAGCGGATAGTCGCAGGCTGCCGCCATCGCTTGATAACTGGCGATCGTAAGCGGCACGTCATGCGCTTTCAGCGAGACCTTGATCGCGGAAAAATCGCACTCCTCCAGGAGCCTGATATGCCGTTTGGCCGCTTCCACCATGGCCTCCGGGGTGGGGCTGCCGTACTTCTCCAGCAAGTCCCGCGGCAGCGAGCCGGCGTTAACGCCGATGCGGATCGGGATATTGCGCCGCAAGGCGCTGGCTGCCACCTCTTTAACCCGCTGCTGGTCCGTCAGGTTGCCAGGATTGAGGCGCAGTCCGGCCACCCCGGCGTCAACAGCCGCCAAAGCCAGCCGGTAATCAAAATGGATATCGGCCACTACCGGCAGGACGCTTTTTTCAACAATCGCCGGCAAAGCTTGCGCCGCCGGCTGGTCAGGCACGGCAACCCGGATGATATCGCAGCCCGCAGCGGCCAGGCGGGCAATTTGCGCAAGCGTAGCCGGCACGTCATGCGTCTTCGTGTTGGTCATCGATTGAACGCTGACCGGGGCTTTTCCGCCGACGAGCACATTTCCCAGCTGCACCGGCCGCGACGGTCTGCGCGCGAACATCGTTGATTCAGCCTTCTCTCTTACCATAATTTCAATTTCCCCAGATCATTCGCCGTAGCAAAAATCAGCAGGGACAGCAACAGCGCAATGCCAATCGCCTGGATCCATTGCATCTGTTTGCTTGTCAGCGGTTTGCCCCGCACGCCCTCAATGAGAAGGGTAATGATATGGCCGCCATCGAGCGCCGGAATCGGCAGCAAATTGATCAGGCCCAAATTGAGGCTGAGGAAAGCGGCAAACTGCACCAGCGGGATAATGCCTTGCTGCGCAACCTGTCCGGCCATTTGCGCTACGCCGATCGGCCCCGACACCTCAGCATCCACCTTGCCCAGGATCATCTGCGACAGTTGGCCGATCATCGCGCCCGTCACATAAACGACCTGCTCGAACGCCAGGCCGATAGATTCAAAAAAGCCTGGGTGAAGGGTGATTAATTGCGGCATGACGCCAATGACGCCGCGTTCTCCTTTCGGATCGAGAACCGGCGTGACTGCCACGGCGAACTGAGTTCCTTCACGCTCCACTTGGAGCTTTGTCTCTTGATTGGCCCTGCCGCGCAGCGTGTCAACGATGCTCGACCAATCCGGCGTCGCCACCCCGTCAACCGAAAGGATTCGGTCGCCCGGCAGCAAACCGGCCGTTGCAGCAGGCCGGTTGGCCATCACCGCCCCTAAAACCGGCTCGTTGTTGGGCTTTTCGACGCCAGAGGAGAAAATGACAATAAAAAACAATAGAATCGGCAGCAGGAAATTCATGGCCGACCCGGCCGCAATGACCATCAGCCGGGCCGGCACGGACTGCCGAACAAAGGCGCGGCTGTCCAGATCCGGCTCATCCGGATCCATGCCGGCGATTTTGTTGTAGCCGCCCAAGGGAATCAGCCGAAGCGAGTACAAGGTTTCGCCTTCGCGCACTTGGTATATTTCCGGCCCAAAGCCGATCGCAAATTCATCCACGCGCATGCCCGCCGCTTTCGCGGTCAAAAAATGACCCAGCTCATGAACAAAGACCAACAGGCCAAAGACAAAAATAGTCGCTAAAATCGTGGTCATGAAGTTTCTCCTTCCAACCTGTTACTTTTAACGGCGCTCGCAACATTCGCGGGCTTTTGTTCTGGCCCACGCATCGACAAACTCAATCTCATCCAGCGCCTCCGCCTTAAACGACTGCGCTTGAGACAGTACCGTTTCCACCACAACCGGTATGGACAAAAACGGCAGGCGCCCAGCTAAAAAGCATTCGACGGCAATTTCATTTGCCGCATTGAAAATGCAGGGCAGCACGCCGCCGCTGCGGCCAGCCTGATAAGCCAGTTCAAGCATCGGAAAGGCTTCGCGGTCAGGCGCTTCAAACGTTAATTTGCCGCACGCCGTTAAGTCAAGCTGTTCCCAGGGCGATTCCGGCCGCCGCTTATCCAACAGCGCATACTGGATCGGCAAACGCATGTCGGGTCTGCCGAGCTGCGCCTTCATCGCCCCGTCGCGGAAGGCGACCAGCGAGTGAATAATGCTCTCCGGATGAACGACAACGTCGATCCGGTCGTAGGGCAGATTAAACAGCCAATGCGCTTCAATCACTTCCAGACCCTTGTTGGCGAGGGATGCGGAGTCGACCGTTATTTTCCGCCCCATCGACCAGTTGGGGTGCTGCAGGCACGCTTCAACACTGATGTCCGCCAGTTCGGAGCGCGTTTTGCCCCGGAAGGGTCCGCCCGATGCCGTAAGCAGCAATTTGTCCACGCTGTCGGCCGCCTCCCCCTGCAGGCACTGCCATAGGGCGCTGTGCTCGCTGTCGACAGGCAGCAGCTGGCACTGATGCTCCCGGGCCAGGCGCGTCACGAGCGCCCCGGCCGCCACCAGCGTTTCTTTGTTGGCCAAGGCGATGTCCTTGCCCGCCTGTATTGCGGCTACGGTTGGCCGCAGCCCGGCAAAGCCGACAATGCTAGATAAGACAAGATTCACTGTCTGATCTGTGACAACTTCCAACAGTCCGTCTTCGCCATAAAGCAGTTTTGTCGGCCCCTTGTAGCGCGACGCAAGTCGCTGATAAGCCGCATAATCAGTCAAAACGGCTGCCGCAGGTTGAAAGGACGCCAGTTGCGCTTCCAACAGCGCGTCATTGCTGTGGCAAGTCAAGGCTGCCACGCCAAGTTCGCCGCGGTGCGCGGCGACTACTTCCAGGGCCTGACGGCCGATTGAACCCGTACTGCCAAGTATCGCAACTTGTTTCATCCGCTTCATCCTCTCTGGGCAGGTAGCCACAACCAGGTTAGATAAATATAATAATACACTGTCGGCACGACAAACAGCAAGCTGTCAAAGCGGTCCAACACCCCTCCATGTCCGGGGAACAACCGCCCGGAGTCCTTGATGCCGGCAAAGCGCTTCAGGGCTGACTCAGCCAAATCCCCGACCGGAGCGGCGATGGCGATCAAAAGCCCCAGCGCCCACAATTCCCGGGCCGGGAGCGCAAAAACATAAATGCCGCCCAGCAGCACGGCCGCCAGACAGGTAAGCATGCCTCCCAGCGCGCCCTCAACCGTTTTCGCCGGACTGATATTCTTCGCCAGATAGTGGCGGCCATACCGGCAGCCGACAAAATAGGCGCCGGAATCGCTGGCCCAGGTGCCGATAAGCGCCAGCCAAAAATAAGGCAGCATCGCATCGACCCGCCGCAGCAGGATGAAATGGGCAAACAGCAGGCCGATGTAGGCAATGCCAAACCAGCTGTAAGCAACTTCCGGCAAGCGCTCCGGCGTCCCCCGATAAATCCAGAGCCAGAGCAGAAACAGCACCGGTCCCGCCAACGAGTAAAACAGCAATAATTCCAACGGCTGGCCGAACCAGGCGCAAAGGCCTAAGACAACGACCAGGGCGGCGCCAGCGGCGCGCAGCACCTTGACATGGGCTGCCGCCATCAGGCCGCAAAACTCCTGCCAAGCCGCGAGGGCTAAGAGAATAACGGAGCTAAAAAAAAGCGGCCCGCCCTGTATCATTAAGTACAAGGCCACGGGAATGCCGATCGCTGCTGTAGTAATACGAAGTTTTAACACAAACACCGCTCCAGTCAAGTAGACTTTAATCCGCCAAACCGGCGTTCTCGCTGTTGATAGGCTGCCATGGCGCTGCGCAGGTGCTCCGGCGTGAAATCAGGCCAGAACACATCGGTTAAGTAAATTTCCGTATAAGCAATCTGCCAAAGCAGAAAATTGCTTATGCGCGAATCGCCGCCGGGACGAATCAAGAGATCCGGGTCTGGCAGGCCGGCGGTATCGAGCCCGGCTGCAAAATCAGCCTCCGTCAAATCGGCAGCCCGGCATTCGCCTCGCTCGACCCGTTCGGCTAATTTGCGGACGCTGCGCATAATTTCCGCCCGTCCGCCGTAGTTGATCGCCAGGTTCAGCACCAAGCCGGTGTTGGCGGCCGTACGTTCTTCAGCGCGCGCCATGCTTCTTTTGACCGGGTCTGGCAATTGCTCCCGCTCGCCGATAAACCGCACGCGCACATTTTTAGCCATGAACTCATCCAGCTCGGATCCCAGATATTGCTCGATCAAGCGCATTAACAGCTGCACTTCCGTATCGGGGCGCTTCCAATTTTCCGTAGAAAAAGCATAGGCCGTAATTGCGCCTACGCCAAGAGCATCCGCTTCCCGCACAATATCACGCAGCCGTTCGGCCCCCGCTTTATGCCCCATTGTCCGCGGCATACCGCGGCGCTTGGCCCAGCGGCCGTTGCCATCCATGATAATGGCGATATGCTTGGGAACATCTATATTTTGCAGCAACTGGCCGCCTGCAGCAACCTCAGTTTCTCCTGCCTGCTGAACATCTTCATTTTTCTGCCAAAGTTTTTGCCACCAGCCCATGTTGCCGTGTCCCTCCTTCTTTTTCCTGCAAGAGACAAAAACCCCCTCGTGCGAGGGGGTTTTTTTACATCAAGGAGCCTCGATTGCGCTAACCGGGCAAACCGATGCGCAAGCACCGCACTCAATGCACTCGCTCTCGCTGATCACATAGATCGGGGAGCCTTCTTTGATTGCACCAACCGGGCAGGTTGCCGCGCAGGTACCGCAAGCAACACAGCTTTCGTTAATTTTGTAGGCCACTCTCTTGCACCTCCTTTCTTTTTTTCCAAACAGCAATAAACTGATATATGCCTTCAGCAGACATATGCTGCCGGACAACAAAACCCTCCGCCGACGCCGGATCAACCGATCCGCGGTCAGCTGACGTCCATGCGACGGTGAACGGAATTCCCCGCTGCCGGCAATCCTGTTCGGCAAGCGGGAGCGGCCAGCCCACGTAGCACGGTTCAACCATCGCCTGCATCATACTTCCATAATCTCTTTTTCTTTGCTGGCCATGATGTGGTCTACGTCTTTAATTATCTTGTCGGTCAGTTTCTGAATGTCGTCCTGGGCTTTTTTCGCCTCGTCCTCAGAAACAACCTTGTCTTTTTCCATTTTTTTGATCGCATCATTGGCGTCGCGCCGGATGTTGCGGACGGCAACGCGGCAGTCTTCCGCTTTTTTGTGCACCACCTTGACCAATTCCTGGCGGCGCTGCTCAGTCATCTGCGGGATCGTCAAGCGGATCACCACGCCGTCGTTAGAAGGCATCAGGCCCAAGTCGGACTTCATGATCGCTTTTTCAATATCCTTCATCAAGCCCTTTTCCCACGGCTGAATGACGATCATCCGCGGTTCGGGAACGGACACGTTGGCAACCTGAGTGACAGGCGTCGGCGTGCCATAGTACTCGACCGTCACTTTTTCCAACAAAGCCGGTGTGGCGCGGCCGGCGCGAAGCGTCGCCAAATCAGCACGCAACACGTCCATTGCCTTTTTCATTTTCGTTTCATGTGTTGTCAGAACTTCATTTGTTGTCGCCATGCTTAGTCCCTCCCACGATCGTTCCGATTTCCTCGCCCATGGCCGCTCGGACGATGTTGTCCGGATCGTCCATGCTGAACACCAAAATCGGGATTTTATTGTCCATGCACAAGCTGATCGCCGTTGAATCCATAACCGCCAGCCCGCGCTGGATGACTTCCAAATGCGCCAGCTCATCAAACTTTTTCGCATCCGGGTTGACCCGCGGGTCGGAATCATAAACGCCGTCGGCATTGTTTTTTGCCATCAAAATGACATCAGCTTCAATTTCAGCAGCGCGCAAAGCGGCTGTTGTATCGGTTGAAAAATAAGGATTGCCCGTGCCGGCAGCAAAAATCACGACGCGGCCTTTTTCCAAGTGGCGTATAGCGCGTCTGCGAATATACGGCTCAGCGACCTGACGCATTTCAATCGCAGTCTGCACCCGGGAGTCAACCCCTCGGGCTTCCAGAGCGTCTTGCAGGGCCAGCGAGTTCATCACGGTGGCGAGCATGCCCATATAGTCGGCCGTCGCGCGGTCCATGCCCTTGGCGCTGCCGGAAAGGCCACGCCAAATGTTGCCGCCGCCATTGACAACCGCAACCTGCAATCCGCGTTCGACCAACTTTTCAATTTGCGCCGCTATCGCATCGACAACAGTCGGATCAATGCCATAGCCTTTTTCCCCGGCCAATGCCTCACCACTTAATTTTAACACAATCCGCCGATATTTTCCCGCTTCCATACGCACAAAGAACCTCCATCGTTTATGACTACTTATTTCTACGCCCGGCTAGTGAATCCTCTATCGGAAAGAAGAATTTTCATAAAAGAAGAGAACACAATGCTGTGTTCTCTTCTTTTATTGTTCAACCTTATTGTTTCGCGAACGCCATAACTTCAGCGGCGAAATCGCTTTCCTTCTTTTCAATGCCTTCGCCCAATTGGAAGCGAGCAAATCTTCTGACCGAGATATTCTCGCCGATTTGCGCAATTTTTTCCGTAACAAGATCTCTTACCGTCTTGTCAGCGTCCTTAATGAACGGTTGCTCAAGCAGGCAAACTTCTTTGTAGAATTTTTCAATCCGGCCTTCGACCATTTTTTCAACGATCTTTTCCGGCTTGCCTTCGTTGAGCGCTTGGGCGCGAAGGATTTCTTTCTCATGCTCGATCTGATCAGCCGGAACCTCTTCCTTCGTGACATAGAGCGGATTTGTCGCCGCGATTTGCATCGCTACGTCGCGCGCCAACTCTTTAAAGCCATCGGTTTTGGCAACAAAGTCGGTTTCGCAGTTGATTTCCAGCAAAACGCCAATTCTGCCGGCGCCATGAATATAGGCTTCAACGAGACCTTCCGCTGCAACACGGCCGGCTTTTTTAGCGGCGGCAGCCAGACCTTTTTCACGCAGCAGGTCGACAGCCTTCTCCAGATCGCCATTCGTTTCAGTCAGGGCTTTTTTACAATCCATCATGCCAGCGCCAGTGCGCTCGCGCAGTTCTTTTACCAAAGCTGCTGTTACCATATGAATGTTATCCTCCTCGCGATGGTTTTGCTTAGACAAGCTTATTCGGTTACTTCTGCTGCCTCTTCGAGCTGCTCGCCTTGACGGCCTTCCAGCATGGCGTCGGCCACTTTGGCGGTCAGCAGGCGAACAGCGCGGATTGCGTCGTCGTTGGCCGGAATAACGTAGTCAACTTCATCCGGATCGCAGTTGGTGTCGACGATAGCAACGATCGGAATGCCAAGCTTTCTCGCTTCTTGGATAGCAATATGCTCTTTGCGCGGGTCAACGACGAACATCGCGCCCGGCAGTTTTTTCATGTCTTTGATGCCGCCGAGGAATTTTTGCAGGCGTTCCATCTCATGACGGAGGCCAAGCACTTCTTTTTTCGTCAGCACTTCAAAGGTGCCGTCCGCTTCCATCGTTTCCAGTTTGCGCAGGCGGTCGATCCGCTTTTGAATCGTTTGGAAGTTGGTCAGCATGCCGCCCAACCAACGCTCGTTAACGTAGAACATGTTGCAACGGAGCGCTTCGTCTTTAATTGCTTCCTGTGCTTGTTTCTTCGTGCCGACAAACAGCATCGTCTGGCCGCTGAGGGCAACCTCTTTAACAAAGTTGTATGCTTCTTCAACTTTGCGGACCGTCTTTTGCAGGTCGATGATGTAGATGCCATTGCGTTCAGTGAAGATGTACGGAGCCATCTTCGGGTTCCAGCGTCTCGTTTGGTGGCCGAAATGCACACCGGCTTCCAGCAGTTGTTTCATGGAGATAATTGCCATTCTTTTCTTCCTCCTGTTTTTACCTCCGCTGTCTTCCAACCCGTTCCAACCGTTTTTGCGGCACAGCGACGGTGCTAGACAGCGTGTGTATTATTGGCTTTTCGCCGGGAATTATTGTACCACAAAAAAAAGAAGTGCACAAGTGCTATCACTCGTGCCTTCGCGCTTGACCGTGCAGCAATTGTTTTGCCAGCCGCACCTCGCCAATTCCCAGGTTCAGTTGTCTGGCGATGGCCACGTCATCAAGGCCATTTGCGGCGAGTGCGATCACCCTTTCATAGCGGTCCGCTTTGTCATCGGACAGCGACCCCGCCGCCTTGAAGATGGCGGCAGAAGTGCCGGCCTCGCCCCCCGCTTCTGGCGCCTGGTCTTGCTCGACGTGCGTCTGACTGAGCTGGTACGCGGCAACCGCTAATTGCCTTGAAAAGGCGATTGCTTCCGGCGGCTTGGCGGCCAGCGGCGCGGCGGCGGTTTCGCCTTCGCGGCCTTGTTCTGGCTGCCGGTTTTGCCACAACAGCCCCTCCGCCAACTGGGTCCGATAGCGCAATTCCTCGATCGTGGCATTGGCCTGCTCGAGCCGCTCTTCGAGCTGCAGCACGGCCATTGTCACTTGCTCCGTGCTTTGCTGGGCGACCTGCGTCAGGCGCTGCTCAAACTGGCGAAGCTGCGCTGCCTGCCGTGCGTTTTCCCCGCCGCCGTTCATGCGCTTGCGCAGCAGGTAAACACAAACAGCGAGGCAAGCCGCTAACATGAGCGTCAATGCCGTCATCCTCCGTCACTCCTTTTGCGCCCTCAGAGCATAATATCAATTTTTTTCCCCCGCACCGGATCGCATCCGGCATCCGCGGCCATCGGCTTGTCTGGCTGCCCTGAACCGGGTTCGTCGCGGCGCTCGCGCTGGCCATGCTGGCGGCCGGAGGGCTGGTTGCCAGCGCCGCCCTCCTTGTCGCGGTGGACGCGCGGCATTTCGACGCGCAGCGTTCCCTGCACCTGGCCTTGCTGTTCAGCCGCCTGCCGTTGCAGTTGCTCGGCAAATTGCTGCTGCTGGGTTATCTGCTGGTTGTTTTGCGTAGCCTGCATTTTGCCAATATCCGTCGCATGCGGAATGATAACCTGCAGGTCAATCGGTCGAATATTCACGCGTCCGCCCTCCTCGTCCGCCTGCCGTCACGCGTAGGGACCCATCTTAATTTCCCCGTTCTCCACATGGAAGGCGGCATGCTTGGTCACCTCTCGAACAGGCCGCACCAGGTTGCCAATTATGATTTTCACGCCCGGATAAACAGCGTCGTTTACGCGCACCCGCCCGGTACGCATATCCTCGAACAAGGACTCGATTTCGAGTATCCGCTTGCGGTTTGCTTCGCTTTGGCCGGCCAATTGAAACTGCGTTTTCGTCAGCCGCAAGATCATCTCCCGCTTATCGGGCGGCAAGCGGGACGGTTCGACCGCTTTGAGGATTGTCAATGCCTTCTGGGCTTGGTCGAGCACCTGCGCCAACCGCTGCTGCTCTTCGCGGAGGCGGCGGTACTCCTCCTTGACGGCCGGGTCAACCCCGACTTCCAGCAGGGTGGACGGGGCCAGCTGCGTACCGGCCGTATGCAGCACGATTTCCGCGCCGGCCATCAAATGTCCGCCGGTAACAACGCCGCGGCGGCCTTCTACCGAAATTTTCCCGCCGGCGCAAATGCGGCTGTGCAGGATCGCATCGTTGACAACCACATCGCCGCCCGCTTGCACGACTGCATTTTCAATGAAGCGCGCATGAACGTTTTCGACCGCGGTCAACACGCCGGAATTCATGCCCTGCACGCCGTGGCAAACCGTGATGTTTCTGGCTTCGACGGTTCCGCCGCAAACGGCGCCGCGCACTTCGACATTGCCGCCCGCCTTAACGCAGAAGCCCTGCTGAACGGAGCCGCCAATAACCACATTGCCTGAATAATCGATATTCCCCGTCGACAAATCAACGTCTTTTTTGATTTCCAGGACGCTCACGACGCTGAGCTTGCCGTTAACCAGCAGCAAATGCCCGTTTTGCGCGGCAATCAGCTTGTCCTCTTCCAGGCGCGTGTTTTTGCCCATCGGCAAAGCCACCTCTTTGCCCTTTTTGGGGAGCAAAACTTGCCCCAGCACATCGCAGCCGGGTTCGCCCGCCGTGGCCGGAATTTTTTGCGCCAGCACGTCGCCCTCGCGCACATCCATAAACAGGTTGAGCGACCGGTAATCAACCCGCCCATCCTCAAGTTCTTTTGGGTGTCCCTTGGCCTCAATGTCGACCAAATAGCGAATCGAGGCATCCAGTCCGTCAACGGGCGGCCTCCCCCTGGCGATCACAACTTTTGCCCGCAGACTTTCCACCGCCTTTAAAATGGCGTCCGAGTCTACGCCAAACACAACGCCAGCCGCTTTCACCGCTTCCAGAACTTCATCAATCAGCACCGCGCGGGCGCCTTTGGGGACGCAGATCTGCAAAAAAGCTTCCAGGCGATCCCGCGAAACGACGACCTGTATCTCAGGCTCAGGAACGGCTATCGGATCGGATAATTTGACCGGCGTCCCCTCCGCCAGCCTGACGACCTCTGCCACAGCCGCGCCCTTCACGTCTTTATAACCCAGGCGGCGAACCGCCGCCATTACCGTGTCTACGTCCGGCCTTTGCCCCTCGCCGCACGCGTTGACCGTCAGCCACAATCCGTCCTCTAACACCTGCAACAGGTAATGTTCTGCCCCATCCCCAAGCGTCCCTGCTCCCACACCCGACACCTCACTTTATAGTAGACTTTGCCGATGCTGGTCCAATTCGCCGCGCAAGCGCAAGATCGCCTTCGTGTGCAGTTGCGAGATGCGCGCCTCAGACAGTTTCATCAGCAGACTGATTTCCTTTAAGGTGAGTTCTTCATAGTAGTACAAGGAAACGACCAGCCGCTCCTTTTCCGGCAAGGCGTCTATCGCCTTGCCCAGCGTTTGCCTGACGGCTTCTGCTTCAATGCCCGCAAAGGAAGCGTCCTGGCGTCCGCCTTCGGCTTGCTCGCCGAGCGAAAATTCTTCCAGCGGGACAACTGTAGCCGCCCGGATTTGCCCCCAGAGCTGCTGCAATTCATCCGTTTTTATCCCTAAAGAAGCTGCAATTTCTTCATCAGAAGCAGCTCGCCCAAATTCATCTTCAAGCTTCCGTACCGCATCCTGCACCTGCCGCGCCTTTTGGCGCACAGACACGGGCAGCCAATCCTGGCTCCGCATCGCGTCCAGCATGGCGCCGCGTATGCGGAGCGTGGCAAATGTTTCGAATTTAACGCCCTTCTCCGCGTCAAAGCGCTCAATCGCCTGAACCAAGCCAAATATGCCGTTATTAATAAAATCATCCCGGTCAATATAAGCCGGAAAATGCATCCCCAGGCGCCCCGCCACGACCTTCACCAGCGGCAAATAGTCCTCAATCAGCTTATTGCGGCTCTCCACGCACCGATGATCGCGGTAAATCTGCCAGTGAGCAGCCTGCCTGCCTTCGCCCATTTGTTTTTCCATCATTGTTTATTAACCCCGCTTCGACGCTATTTCCGTTTATGTCCGGTCACATCGCCTAAACCGGCAGCGGTAAGTGGTTGAAACCCCGTTTCGCCGCCAACCAGCTCCACTGAGTCGGGCGGCTCACTCGTTATGTCGATCGAAAGCCCGACCGGGTGTTCCGGTTTTCTTGCGTCCGCCGACTGGCTGCAAAGCAGAATGTCCAATCCCCATCCGCCCAAAAAGCCCGCTGCCGAAAAAAGCGCAAAGGAAGTCAGCATCCGCAGCAACAGCGTTGTCGTTGTACAGTTGTTTGCGCAAAGTCCAAAAAACAAGGTCACACTGCCGGCAAGAATACCGGCCAGCAGCGCGACTCGCCAACGTACCATATTGCCTCCTGAATTAAATCTCCTTTTCCCCTTTGTCAATCGTTTTGATGCGGAACAGGCCCGAGTCCAGCTTCAATTCAACCGTCCGTCCGTAATTGCCGCCGGTATCGGCAGCCACCAAAGCGATGTCCATTTTCTTCAGGGTTGCGCGCACCGCTTCGCCGTTTCGTTCACCAACCCGCATAATTTCTGTGGCGTTGGCAAAAGTGAACATCTGCGCGCCGCCGGCAATTTTTGCCCTCAAGCGGTTGCGCACGGCTCCCATGCGAATCATCTCCTCCACCATCAGCGGCAGGGCGGTGTCAGCGAATTTTGCCGGATTGTCGCTGGAACGCGCCTGCTGGCTGTCCGGCAACATGATGTGCGACAAGCCGCCGATCTTTGCCACCGCATCAAACAGCGCGATGCCGATGCAGGAGCCGAGGCCGTATGTAATCAGGCTGTCCGGGCTTCTCCCGACCTTATAGTCGGCCATCCCTACTTTTATCAACTGCGACATTACTCCTTCACCCCTATTGCCGCCATGATTGTCCCTAATGAGCCAGGATCAGGGATCAGGAAAAAATGTCCCTTGACGCCGTCGTTGTCCGAGGAGAATTCGGTTTCAATGACAAGCGCATGGTCGCCAACTTGTCCCAATTGAATCAAAATAACGCTCAAAATAGCGCCAGCCATATCCATCGCCAAGGCCGGAATGGAGGGCAGAAGCGTCAACTTGGTGAAATGGGACAACGCATTCAGGTACGCGCCCGATAGAATGTTGCCAATTTCCATCAGCGCCGATTCATCCATTTCATTTAATTGAACGGTGCTCCCATGCGCTCGGCCCATCAGCATGTCGACCAAATAAAACGCACTGTCGCGCGGCAGCAAAAACAAAATGCTGCTGGGCGCCGGCCCGTACACCCGCAAATAAACACCGGCCACCATCGCGTCGGCCCCGCCCACCACTTCCGGCACTTCGCCCAGCGGCAGGACGCTAATCTGAGGAACCGTCATGTCGATGCGCTTGTTTAGAATCTGCGACAGCGCCGTCGCGGCGTTGCCGGCGCCGACGTTGCCGATTTCCCGCAATGCGTCTAGTTGCAGCGGGGATAGCTTGAATATCTCTTCATCCATCAAAGGCCAGCCACCTCACTCCCGTTATTTCAGCAAGTCAGCCCTCGCTCTGCAGGCCGATAATCGCTTCAAGGTTGAGCAAAATCAGCAAGCGGCCATCCAGCTTGCCCACACCGCTGATGTAGTCCGCGCCCCCGGTGCCGACTGCCTGCGGCAATTCGACCTGGTCTTTCCTGACGGAGGTCACTTCGGACACCGCATCAACAATCAGGCCGACGGCTGTTTCGTCCGTTTTAACAATGACAATCCGGGTGTCATCCGTGTAGTCGTTTTCCGGCAAGTTCAGCCGTTTCTTCAGATCAATAACCGGCAGCACGCTTCCCCTCAGGTTCATCACGCCTTGCAAATAGTCGGGCGTATGCGGAACCCGGGTAATGTCGGTCATCCGCTTGATCTCCTGAACCTGCAGAATGCTGACTGCATACTCTTCGCTAGCCAGCTTAAACACAACAAATTGTTGTTCTTGCTCACCAAAAACCATTTCTGCCATTCCTACACCTCCTTTCGCGCTTCAGCTACATTAACGAGCCAACGTCAAGTATAAGGGCAACCTGTCCATTGCCGAGGATCGTTGCACCGGCAATCGACTTGTTGCCAGCCAGCAACTTGCCAAGCGACTTGATGACAATTTCCTGTTGTCCGATCAAGGTATCAACGATCACACCCGCTTTTTGATCGCCGACATGAACAATAACGACGAACAGCTCCTCCGGTTGCTCCTTCGTTGTCTGCGGCACGTTCAATTCCCTAGCCAAGCGGACAATCGGTATAATTTGTCCCCTGAGCAAAATAACTTCCTTGTTTTGCACCGTTTTAATGTCGCCGGCCTGCAAACTAATCGTGCTGTCAATCGACCCAAGCGGGATCGCATAGGTTTCCCCCATCACTTTCACCAGCAAGGCCTGAATGATGGCCAGCGTCAGCGGCAAGCGTATTTTAAACTTACTGCCAAAACCCAGTTTTGTTTCAACGTCAACCATGCCGCCCAAGGACTCAATTTTTGTCTTGACGACATCCATCCCCACCCCGCGTCCGGAGATATCCGTCAGTACCTCCGCCGTTGAAAAGCCCGGAAGAAAAACCAAACGGACCGCCTCGTTCGCATCCATTTTTTCCGCTTCCTGCGCCGTTATCAAGCCTTTTTCAACCGCTTTGCGGCGAATGACGTCCGGATCGATGCCCTTGCCATCGTCCGTCACTTCGATGACGACATTGTTGCCTTCGTGCGCGGCGGTCAGGCGCACTTCGCCGATCGGGTTCTTGCCCCGCGCCTTGCGCACCTCAGTCGACTCAATGCCATGATCAATCGAGTTGCGCAGCAGATGAACCAGCGGATCGCCTATTTCATCGATAACCGTGCGGTCTAGCTCCGTTTCTTCACCTTCGATGACCAAATTGATTTCTTTGTTCAGTTCTCTTGCCAAATCGCGCACCATGCGCGGGAAACGGTTGAACACCTGTCCGACTGGAACCATCCGCACCTTCATCACGACGCTCTGCAAGTCAGTCGTGACGCGATCCATCTGTTCAATTGTCTCAACCAGGTCAGTCAGCCGGTGCGTAAGTCCGATCTGTTCCAGTCTGGTCTTATTGATAACCAGTTCGCCGACCAAGTTGAGCAGCGCGTCCAGTTTTTCAATGTCGACGCGAACCGATTGACCGCCGCGGAGCTTCTTTTCCGCCGCTGCCGCAGCGGCCGGCTGATCCGGCTTCTTTTCCGCCAGGACGCGGCTGCCGACCGCCTGCACCGGCGCAGCGGCTTCCGTGAAGACCGGCTGCGGTTTTTCACCTTCCTCCACGCGGCAAGGGCTGATCTCAACCTTTTCCACTTCCGAAATGTCCGCCAGGCGCTTGCGAATCTCGTCCTGCTCGCGGTCGCTGACCAGCAGCAGCTCAAAGCTCAAGTCGAATTTTTCCTGCTCCAGCTCTTCTGTCGGCGGAACGCTTTTCAGCACTTCGCCCAAATCATCCAGCACCGTCATGATCATGTACACACGGGCCGACTTAAGCACGCAGCCTTCCCGCAGGCTGATGCGGATGTCATAGCCTTTCATGCCTTGTTCCTGGGCGGCTTGCACGACCGCCCGGTCCGTGTCGTTCAGAGCCATCCCCGAAACAAAAGCATCAGCCGCCGCAGGCGGCTCATCAGCCGCGGCGGAGGCAACGGGTGCTTTTTCCCCGGCGGCAATAGCCTTTAGCCTTTTCACAAGCTCAGAAATATCGCCCGCCTCCGCGTTGCCGCTTGAAACATGTTCGACCAGCTGCTCGAGCGTGTCAACGCAACGAAACAGGACATCCAGGATGGCATGGTCGGCAGGGAAGACGCCCTTGCGCAACAAATCAAGCACATTCTCCATTTCGTGCGTCAATTCCGCCATCACCGTAAATCCCATTGTCGCGGACATGCCTTTTATGGTGTGCGCGCTGCGAAAAATTTCATCCAGAACTGATAAATTTGCCGGGTCGTTCTCGAGGTCCAACAAAGAACTATTGAGCGTCTGCAAATGTTCTCTTGCCTCTTCCAAAAACATCGCCATGTATTGGTTCATGTCCATATCCATATTGGTAGCGCGCCTCCCTCGTTACTGTGTAACAGCTCGAATAATCTCATCCGGTATTAAAGTCAGCGGAACAGCTTTATCGACAACCCCGCGTTCGACGGCTGCTTTCGGCATCCCGTAAACAATCGCCGTCGACTGGTCTTCAGCAATATTCCATCCCTGCCGGGCCTTGATGGCCTCCATGCCTTTTGCGCCATCTTGCCCCATGCCAGTCATCAAAACAGCCACCGCATTGCGGCCGAAGGCTTCGGCGACCGAAACAAACATGGGATCGACCGCCGGACGATGTCCGCCAACCGGCAGCGCCTGGTTCAGGCGGATAATCGCCTTGCCCGCAGCATCGCGCACAACTGCCATGTGATAATCGCCAGGGGCGATGTAAACATGTCCCGCCTTGATCTCGTCCTGGTCAGCGGCTTCCTTGACCGTCAATTCGGACAGAGAGTTCAACCGTTCCGACAAGGAGCGGGTGAAGCCTGGCGGCATATGCTGGACTACTACCACCCCGCAGGGCAGATCCGCGGGCAGCTTGGTGATCACTTCCTGCAGCGCTTTCGGCCCACCGGTCGAGGTGCCGATGGCCACGATTCTTTGCGCCCCGTTCCCCGCGCCGGCGATTCGCCGAACGACAGGCGCCGTCGCGCGAACCGCCGGCAGAACCGGCTTCGACAAGTGCTTTAGGTTGACCTTGGCGGCAGCGCGGCAAACGCGCAAAATATCGTCCTGGATAGTGGCAATGCTGGAGATGGCCCCGCCTGCCTTCGCTACGAAATCAACCGCCCCCAGGGCCAACGCCCTGACTGTTTCATCAGCCCCTTTTTTCGTCAGGCTGCTGATCATCACAACAGGAACCGGCGACTCCCGCATAATCGCCTCCAATGCCCGCAGCCCGTCCATGACAGGCATCTCGACATCCATCGTCACCAAATCCGGTTTCAACCGCTTTACTTTTTCAAGGGCATCCTGTCCGTTGCGCGCCGTGTCCAGAACCTGAAAATCCGGCGACTGCTCAAACAGATCAGTTAATAGTTTTCGCATGAAGGCGGAGTCATCCACCACCAGGACTCTTGTCATCATCATCCCACCAATTCGCAAAGATCTCTTGCCAGCCGTCAGAAAATGCCGCGTTGACGCCGCTCAATTTGCTTGGCATTAATAAACTGAATGATTCGGCGCCGGGCGCGTTCCTCCATATCAAGGTACTGCAGTCCGGTCAAATAACAGTCTGCGCCTCCCTCGCCAAATTCCGGCGCCGCTCTGACCACCCGGGCGGCAACATCAAGAACCATGTCCTTGTCCCCGGAAAGCCGAAGCGAAAGCTCCGCCCCCAGTTCGAGCTTCACGGGGGAGGCAAGCAGCAGACCCCCGGCGCTGATGTTTCTGGTCACAGCGGTTTGTTTTGAGGCGGCAAGGCGGTTTTTATTTTCATCCATACGCCAAAATGTCACCGGCAGATTGATGTCTAGCCGCACAAAAGAGCGCAGTTGAATTTTTTTAATTTGCTCCGGCTCGCTGACCCGCCAAACCGGCAAGGGATTCATGACCCGCGCCAGGAGGCGCGACTGAAAGGCATACAACGTGCCGTCCTTAATCATTTTTCCCTCAAACAGTTCCCCCTCGCGCAAATAAACCGGTATCGCCCTGCTCATCGGCATGGCAAGCACAATGCCATCGTCACGAAGGTCTTCAACACGTGTTGCATAATACACATGTTCGTCCAGCAAGCGGATTTCCAAGCGTTGATTTATGCTAAAAAACGAACCCGAAATGATCTTTCCCTCCTCGCCAAGCTAAATCCGCTGCAGCAACTTGCGAAAAAAGCCCGAGATCCCGGAGGACGGCATGGTCTGTTGCGTTCGCCCATACAGCAGCCGTTCGGCGATTGCTTCAATGCAACGCGCCGCGTCCGCATCCGGGTACTGTATTAACAGGGGATTTTGCCGTCTGATTGCTTTTCCTACAGCAGTGTCATCAAGTACGTAACCGAGTTGTTCCATGGGCAGATCCAGGAATTGTCTGGCTACCTTCATTAATTTCGTCGCAACAGCCGTTCCTTCCTCCTGGTCGGCCACGCGATTTACGACCAGTCTGATCGGCGCCTGGCCTTCGGCATAGGCAAACGTCTTAATCAAGGCGTAGGCGTCCGTCAGAGCGGTCGGCTCCGGGGTGGTTACAAGCAGCACTTCGTCGGCAGCCAGCACAAAATTCAAAACGGTGCTGCTGATGCCCGCCCCCGTGTCCAGCAGGATGTAATCAACCTGCTGGTCATAAAACATGATCTGGTTGATCACGCGCTGGACTTCCAGCTTGCTGAACTCCCGCAGATCCCGAAGCCCGGAACCGCCTGACAAGAACCTTACATCGCGCGGTCCCGTAACCAGGACCTCCGGCAGCGTCCGTGAACCCTTTAATAGGTGCGACAAATTATAATCAGCCGTACAGCCGAAAATAACCTCCACGTTCGCCATGCCGATATCGGCGTCAATAATCAAAACACGCTGGCCCAAATTGGCCAATGCCAGCGCCAGGTTTACCACCAAGCTGCTTTTCCCCACCCCGCCCTTGCCGCTCGTAATCGTCAATACGCGCGCCGGTGTGCGGTTGGCAAGCCCGCCGCCCGCCGCTCGGGATTCTCTTGAAAGCTGACGCAAGCGTTCTGCCTGATCAGCCATCATAGCGCCCTCAGCAGCTGCTGCGCCAGCTTCTGCGAATCGACCAGTTCGATGTCATCCGGCACGTTTTGACCGATGGTCAGGTAGGACAGCTTCAGGCGGGGAAATTGATGAAGCAGGTTAAGCAGCACCCCAAGGTTGGTGGACTCATCCAATTTGGTAAAGATGATCCGTTCGTCAGCGCACCGGGAAAAGCGTTCGGCAATGTCCACCGCATCCAGGCATTTTGTCGTGCAGCTCAAGACAAGGTAGGACTCAATTTCGGCGTCGACAGCCAACAGCTCCTCCAGCTCCGCCACTTGATCGACATTTCGCTGGCTGCGCCCGGCAGTGTCGATCAAGACTAAGGACTTATCGGCGTGCTTGGCCAGCGCACGTTCTAAATCCTGCGGCGTATACACCACGTCAATCGGAATATTGAGAATATCGGCATAGGTTTTTAATTGGTCGACGGCGGCGATGCGATACGTGTCCGCCGTAATCAAAGCCACCGACGCGCCCTTATCGAGGGCGAACCGCGCCGCGAGCTTCGCCAGCGTCGTTGTCTTGCCGACGCCCGTCGGTCCGACCAAAGCGACTTTCTTCTGCTTCCCCGGCAGCAATTCAATGCCGCCGGCCGTACGAAAATACGTGCCGATGCGCTCAAGTAGAACCTGCTTGATTACGTCCGGCTGCTGCGCCAGCACCGACCGCTCCGCCGGCAAGCCTTGAATCAATTGCTCGGCCAGCACCGGCTGGACTTCGTTGCGCACCAGGTAATCGTACCAGGGCGAGACGGGTGGTTTCTTCTGCCGGGCGAGCAGTTGCTCGAGCATCTGGCGCATGCCGTTCATCTGCTCTTGCAAATCGCCGGGCTGATTTTCGCTGCCTGATGCCGGCGCTTGCGCGCTAGGCGCCAGGTGCTGCGCCGCGGCCTTAGCCTCAGGCTTGAGCTCCGCCGCCCCAGCAACGGCAGTCTCCTTAGCATCTTTGGCGGGCAGGTTCATTTGGTCGACCGCCGCCATTACTTCCACCATTTCCTTGCCGAAGAAACCGGCGATGCCGCCCTTTTTAAAGCGACGCGTATGCAAAATGATCGCGTCCCGGCCCAAGCTGTTTTTCACCTGGGCTACGGCTTCCTGCACGGTCGGCGCGGTAAAAATTCTCACTTTCATGCTATGTCGTCACCATCCCCACTGCCTGTACTTCCACCTTCGGGTCGATTTCCGCATACGAGAGCACTACCAAATTAGGCGCAAACCGTTCCGTCAGCTTGCGGACGTATAGCCGCACCGCCGGACTGGTCAGCAGGATTGGCGCATACCCCATTTCGCCGAGGCGGCTCAATTCCTTGTTCAGTTTCTGCAAAAACGCCTGCAGGGTTTGCGGATTAAGCGCCACATAAGAGCCTTGCTCGGTGCGCTGGACAGCCGCCTGAATCTCCTGCTCCCACTTTGCATCCAAGGTGATGCAGGTCAGCCGGTTCTGCTGGACATAGGTTTTGGAGATGGTGCGGGCCAACGACTGCCGCACATATTCGGTCAGGATTTCCGTGTCCTTCGTTGTGGGCGCGTAATCGGCCAGCGTCTCTAGGATCGTCGCCAAATCGCGAATCGAAATCCGCTCCCGCAACAAGGCCGCCAGCACTTTTTGCACCTCGCCAAGCGACAGCAGCCCGGGAATCAGCTCGTCCACAACCGCAGGATGGTGGGCTTTCACCGAATCGACCAGCGTTTGCACGTCCTGGCGTCCCATGATTTCCGCCGCATGCGCCTTGATGACTTCCGTCAGATGCGTCGCCAGCACCGACACCGGATCGACAACCGTGTAACCCTCGATCTCAGCCCGCTCTCGCAGCGATTCGGCTATCCAGAGGGCGGGCAAGCCAAAGGCCGGTTCAGTGGTGGCAATCCCGGGCAGTTCGGCCGCCAAACCGCTCGGGTTCATGGCCAGCAAATGATCCAGCATCAGCTCCCCGCGCGCAATCTCAACGCCCTTCAACTTCACCACATAGACGTTGGGCTTCAGTTGAATGTTGTCGCGGATGCGGATCGTGGGAACCACAAGGCCGAGCTCAAGCGCACACTGGCGCCTGATCATCACAATCCGGTCCAGCAGATCGCCGCCCTGGTGCGAGTCGACGATGGGGATAAGTCCGTAGCCGATTTCAAGCTCCATTGGGTCGACCTGCAGCAAAGCAAGGACGTTTTCCGGCTTTTTGATTTCCTCGCTTTCCTGCTGTTCCTGGCGGGTGATTTCCTGCCGTTCCGCCGTCTCCTTGGTTCGCCCCAGGGTAAATGCGAGGGCGCCGGCAATCAGCGCCAATATGATAAACGGAATGCCCGGCAGTCCGGGTACAACCGCCAGGCAAACGAGCACGCCGGACACAATATAAAAAACGCGAGGATTGGTCAGCAATTGACCGACTATATCATGCCCCAAGTCGGCGTCGGACGCTGCGCGCGTCACAACGATGCCGGTTGCGGTCGAAATGAGCAGCGCCGGAATTTGGTTGACAAGCCCCTCGCCAACCGTCAGCAGCGTGTACGTCTGCAGCGCCTGCAACGCGCTCAAATCGCGCTGCAGCATGCCAACGGTAAACCCGCCGACGATATTGATTACAATGATAATGATCGCGGCAATCGCATCGCCCTTGACGAATTTGCTGGCGCCGTCCATGGAACCGTAAAAATCAGCTTCACGCTGAATCTTCACCCGCCTCTGGCGCGCTTCCTGGTCTGTAATCAAACCTGCGTTCAGGTCGGCGTCAATGCTCATTTGCTTGCCGGGCATGGCGTCAAGCGTAAACCGGGCCGCGACTTCAGCCACCCGTTCGGCGCCTTTGGTGATGACGATAAACTGGATAATGATCAGGATAACAAAGACGATAAAGCCGACAACCGCGTTGCCGCCAGCGACAAAGTCGCCGAAGGCCCGAATGACTTCGCCCGCGTAGCCCTGCAGCAGGATCAGGCGCGTCGAGGAAACGTTCAAGGCCAGCCGAAACAAGGTCGTTACCAGCAGCAGCGACGGGAAAACAGAAAATTGCAACGGTTCCACGTTATAAATGGCGACCATTACAATCACAAGCGCAATCGATATATTCAAGGCAAGTAAAATATCAAGCAATATCGGCGGCAGCGGAATGATCATCATAATGACAATCGTGACCACAGCCAGCGCAATGACGATATCGCTGTATTTGGTTAGCCGGTTCAGCCAAGATCCTTGTGCCTCCAACGCATTACGCTCCTTTTATCATGTCAGGCCATCCGGCGCCGCTGCAAACGATAAACATAAGCCAGCACTTCCGCGACCGCTTGGTAAAGCTCAGCCGGAATCCAGCCGCCAATGTCCACCATTTGAAAGACGGTTCTGGCCAGCGGTTTGTTTTCAACAATCGGAATGTTATGTTCTTTCGCGATTTCCTTAATCCGCTGCGCAATCAAGTCCTGCCCTTTGGCCAGCACCCGTGGCGCGGGCATATCCGCCTGATAGGCCAGGGCGACGGCAAAGTGGGTCGGATTGGTGATGATGACGTCCGCTTTGGGGACTTCCTGCATCATGCGCCGCATCGCCAAAGCGCGCTGCTTTTCCTTTATTTTCCCCTTTATCTGGGGATTGCCCTCCGTTTGCTTCATTTCTTCTTTTACTTCCTGCTTGCTCATCTTCAAGCTCTGCTGGTGTTCCCACCATTGGTAAAAGAAGTCGCCGGCCGCCAGCACGATCAGCACGGCGCCGATCTGGCTGGCCAGGTCAATGACCATGTCGCCAAAATGCGCGGCGCTTTGCCGCAAGTCAAAGTTCGCTGCGGCAGGGAGAATATCCATTTCCCGGCAGATGAATTTGTAGATAAAATAGCCGATGACGGCCACCTTGAGCAGCGATTTTGCCAGCTCCACCAGCACCCGTTTTGACAGGAGGCGCTGCAAGCCGCCGATCGGGTTGAGGCGTTCAAAATCAGGCTGCAGCGGCTGCAGGGAAAAAGAGAAGCCGACCTGCAGAAAATTGATGCCGATGCCGACTGCGGCTACGACCAGCAACAGCGGGCCGACTGACTTGAAAAAGACAAGCCCTACCTGCAAAAACAGCTGGTAAAACCCGTCGGCCGTCAGCGGCTGCAGCAAAAAGTCGCTGAAAATGTAGCGCATCAGGGCGCTCAGTTCCTCGAAAATGTTGGCAGCCAGCAGTTTTAGCGCCATGAAGGAGGCCAGAATGATGAAGGCCGAATTAACCTCGTTGCTGCGGGCGACCTGTCCCTTTTTCCGCGCTTCCTCCCGCCGTTTCGGCGTGGCGTCCTCCGTTTTTTCCCCATTGAACAGCTGCAGATCAAAACGCCACGGCGCTAGCGCCGCGCGTTCACCCCGCCGCCAATTGCAAAAATCGGTATACTTGTCTGAAGAGACCATGAAACCCCACCTTCAGATAATAGACGTAGGCAGGCATCGCCAACCCCATCATAAACACGCCTAGCGAGATCTTAAGCGGAATACCTACGACGAAGATGTTCAATTGCGGCATGGTGCGGGCGAGAATTCCCAGGGCGACGTCAGACAGCATGGTGACCATGATAACCGGCATCGCCAGCTGAAACGCTATAACCAGCGTATTGCCCGTGGCCTGGATCATAAAATCAGCCGTATTCAAAAAAACCGGCTTTCCCATCAGGGGCAGCCACTGGTAACTGTCAAACAGGGCCTGGATGACGACGTGATGCAAATCAAGCACTAAAAAGAGCAAGAGCGCCAACATGTATTGAAAATTCCCCATGAGGGGAACTTGTTGTCCGGAGTGAACGTCAAAAATATTCACAATGCCAAAACCGATCTGCGTATCCAAAAACTGTCCGGACATTTGGATCGCCGAAAAAAAGAGCGAGGCGACAAACCCGATCGCCAGGCCAATCACGGCCTCCTTGAACACTTCTACCGCAAAGGGCAGCGGCGCCAGGCCCGCTGCCGGGACAGCCGCGCCCGGCTCAACCAGCGGGAGCAGCAAAAACGCAAAGACGCCCGCCAACCCAGCCTTGCCCGCAACCGGAATGTTGCGGCTGCCAAACAGCGGCGCCGTTGAGAAAATTCCGCCCACCCGTGAAAACAGCAATAGCAAAACCGGCAATTTTGTTTGCAGCAGCAGCAATAATTCCATGTCTAGCACCCGTACCGAAAATTATTGAACCATGTTCGGCAGTTGCGTCAAAATGCCGTACGTGTAATTCACCAATAAATTGAGCATCCAGGGGCCAAAAATGACAATGGCCACAAAGACAGCGATTATTTTGGGAATAAAAGCAAGCGTCTGTTCCTGTATCTGCGTGGTCGCTTGAAAGATACTGACCATAACGCCAACCAGCAAACCCAAGCCAAGCATCGGCGCAGACACGAGAAGGACCAGAAATAGCGCGTCCCGTCCAATCTGAACGGCCATGTCACTGTTCACAACAGCACCTCCTAGCCAAAGCTTGTCACCAGCGAACGAACAATCAGATGCCACCCATCGACAAGAATAAACAGCAGCAGTTTAAACGGCAGCGAGATCATATTCGGCGGAACCATCATCATGCCCATCGACATCAAGGTGCTGGCTACGACCATGTCCACAACAATAAACGGGATATACAGCAAAAAACCGATCTGGAAAGCGGTTTTCAATTCGCTGATGACAAAAGCAGGAATGACGGTCATCGTCGGAATATCGTCCGGCGTTTCCGGCCGTTTTTCATTTGACAAATTAACAAATAAGGCCAGATCGTTCTCCCGGGTTTGCTTCAGCATAAAAGTACGCAGCGGCTTTACCGACGCCTCCATCGCCTGCTCCTGCGTAATCGAGCCCGCCAGATAGGGCTGAAAAGCGCGCTGGTTGATCTCGGAAAAATAGGGTGACATCGTGAAAAAAGTCAGAAACATCGCCAACCCGATCAGCACCTGGTTTGGCGGCACCTGTTGCGTCGCCAACGCGCTGCGGATGAACGAGAGCACAATGATAATGCGCGTAAAGGAGGTCATCATAATGAGAATTGATGGCGCCAACGTCAAAATCGTCAGCATCAATAGGATCTGCAAACTTAGCGCCACGTCCTGCGGCGACTGAGCCGCTCCCACCCCGACATTCAGGCTGGGTACCGGCACGGCGGCCGGCGCCGCCTGGGCCAGCGGTGCAAATTGAGTACAAGCTGTCAAAAAGCATAACAGCGCAAATAGATACTTTCTTCCCAAACGGCTCTCCCTCTTCCCGCGATATCCTCAATTGCTAAACGGGGGGCTGGTTTTTTTTGCGGGCGCGGACAAACCCGGGCAGGCGTTTTTCCAGCTCGTCCAGCAGTTGCAGCTGGTCGGAAAACAAGCTTCTGTCTGCCGTCCCCTCAAGGCTCGGTTGCTGTAAAAATTGTTGCACCAATTGTTCGTCATCAATTTCCCGCAATAAATTCACCTGCTGGTCAGTTACCCCCAGCAGCAAAATTTTCTCGCCGACTCTCAGGAATACGGCCTGGCGCGTCCCCCCCAGGGAAACCGCCCCAACAACAGACGCGCCATTTGCCGCCTGCATGCGGTTCATTCGTCCGCCAAACCAGCGGGACGCGGTATACGCCGCCCAAAGCACGCCGGCAAAAACGAGCAGCAGCGTAATCATATAAGCGGCCGTTCCCAACCAGCCGGAGCCTCCGGCTGCCGCCGGTTCCTTGTACGCCAAATAGCGATTATCCGGCGCAGCGAAGGCAACGGCGGCCGAGCCAAGCGCGGCCGCACCGGTCAAGACCAGCCCTGCGAGCCGCTTCATCCGAGCGCTTTGCGGACGGCTTCAATTACCCGGTCCGGCTGAAAAGGCTTAACAATGAAGTCGCGCGCGCCGGATTGTATCGCCTCGATTACCATCGCCTGCTGCCCCATCGCGCTGCACATAATAACCTTGGCATTCGCGTCGATTTTTTTAATTTCCTTAACCGCGCTGATGCCGTCCATTTCCGGCATAGTGATGTCCATCGTTGTCAGGTCCGGGCGCAGCTCCTGCCATTTTTCCAGCGCCTTTTGGCCGTTTTCGGCCTCCCCGACAATTTCAAAGCCATTTTTGGACAAAATATCTTTTATCATCATTCTCATAAAGGCTGCGTCATCAACTACTAAAATACGTGCTCCCATTGTCACATCTCCTTTTAATTTGCGTTATCATCTTCAAGACATTTCTTATTGCAACGTGCGCAACCGGTCAACCGGACTCACGATCTCTGTCACGCGCACACCGAAGTTTTCGTCGATGACAACCACTTCGCCGCGGGCAATCAGCTTCGTGTTAACAAAAATGTCAACCGGTTCGCCGGCTAGCTTGTCCAACTCGATGACAGAGCCCGGCGCGAGCTCCAAAATGTCGCGAATCAATTTTTTGGTGCGCCCCAGTTCCACCGTCACTTGCATCGGAACATCCATGATCAAGCCAAAGTTGCCATCTGGCATCGCTTGGCCGGCCTGGGGCTGCAATGGCGCAAACTGAACCGGCTGTACGGGCACATTGGGCACGGCCGGCGGCGGCGCAACTGGGATTGACGGCGCAGACGCCACCATCGGCGGAGGGGTTGCAACCGCTGGCGCGGCCGGCGTCACGGGCTGAGTTGACGGCGCGGACGGCGTGGGCGCCGTAGCCGCAGTCATGGACTCCATCAAATTGCCGACCAATTCCTTGGCCACGTCGAAGGTGAGGATCTGCATGATTTCAGAATCGATTAGATTCTCCACTTCCATGCGGAACGAGACCCGCACGATCGGTTCGTCACCGGCGGCTACGCTGCCAATGGGGTTTTCCGCAGAAAAATCATATAAATTCACAATCGGCGGCGCGATGTCAATTTTCTTTTTAAAGATCGTGGACATCGAGGTTGACGTTGAACCCATCATCTGGTTCATTGCTTCCGACACGGCGCTCATGTAGAGCTCATTGAGCTCCGTAGGCGGATTCGTCCCGTCGCCCCCCATCATCAGATCCGCGATGATGAGCGCATCCTGCTGCTTGATTGCCAGCAAATTCGTCCCATGCAGCCCATGCGTGTAGCCCACTTCAATGACCAGATAAGGCAGCGGGTATTCACCCCTTATTTGGTTAGCCGAAGAAATGGACACCTTCGGCGTCGTGATCGATACGCGGCGGCTTAACAAAATTGACAGCGTCGTCGCGGCGCTGCCCATGGAAATGTTGCCGACTTCCCCCAGCGCATCCTGCTCCATTTCCGACAGGCTGACTTCTTTGGCTGCACTACGCTCCTCAGCAGCCGGGGACTCTCCTCTCAGCAACGCATCAATCTCTTCTTGCGACAAGAATCCGTCACCCATCATTATCTTCCTCCCCATCTGTTACCACTTGCGTCACCTGAACGGCCAGCCGCTGACCTGACAAGCCGGGCTTGCAATAATATTTTTCTTTGCTGCCGATAACGATGGCTAAATCCTCCGAATGGCGCCGCTCAAGCGGCAGCACGTCGCCCGGGGCGAGCGCCAGCAGATCTTGGACGCTGATGCTGGTTTTGCCGAGTTCAACACGCAGCGGAATCGGCGTTTGCGTCAGGCGGCGCTGCAATTCTTCTGTGTATTCGTCATTTTCATTCTTGGCAATGGAGGAAGCAACCCAAAAAGTCGTTGTCAGCTTGGACATAATGGGTTCAAGCACCAGATACGGAATACAGATGTTGATCAGGCCCTCTGACTGCATGATTTTCGCTTGCAGTGTGATGATAACCACCATGTCATTAGGCGGTACAATCTGCGTGAACTGGGGATTTGTTTCAATGGCTTCCAGACGCGGGTCAAGCTTGACAACCTGGCGCCATGCCTCTTGAAACCCCTCCAGCGCCTTGCCCAATACGCGGCTGATAATCGCCTGTTCAATGTCTGTCAGCGACCGCGGCTTGGAAATTGTCGCCCCGACGCCGCCAAACAGCCGGTCAATAATGGCAAAGGCAATGTTGGGATTGATGTCGAAAATGGCGTTTCCTTTGAGCGGGCGCATTTGAAGCACGCTGATAACGCTCGGATTAGGCAGGGAGCGGATGAATTCTTCATAAGTCAATTGATCGACCGAGACAACATTAATATGCACCAAAGTCCGCAAGTGTGCCGACAAATAAGTGTTAAGCAGACGCGCAAAATTTTCGTGCAGCATGTAAAGCGTACGAATTTGGTCTTTTGAAAACTTGTCGGGACGCTTGAAATCATACAGCTTGATTTTCTTTTGCTGCTGCTCCGTTTTAATTTCTTCCGCTGAAACCGTCCCAGTCGACAAGGCTGACAGCAGTTCATCTATCTCGGACTGGGATAACACATCTGACGAACCCGCCATATCAGCACCTCCTCACCCTGCGCCTGGCCGGCACGATTGTAATTATTGCAAGACAAAATTGGTAAAATAAACATTGTAAACCTTATCCACGCCGCCAAGCGCCGCGTTAACCGCTCTGCGGATGTTTTCCTTCAGCTCTTCCTGCTTTTCAGGGGCGAACTGTTCTACTTTCTGGGCCCGCAAAAATTGAATGACCGTATCCTGGATGATAATCTCCTCAGGATTGGCCGCCTTCGGGTCCTTGGCCGCATTCTTGTTCGGCATCACTTCAAGCACGACGGCAACCTTCAAATAGCGGCCGCTGTTTACGCCGCCGACGTTGACAATCATGCCCTCTTTCGGGTCGCCCAGCTTCATGATAACGCCTGGCTCCCGCTTCGCTGTCGGCGCGTCTTTGTCCGCCATAATCTTCGTCGCCACAAAATACGATACGCCGCTGGCCAGCAATAACCCGGCCACTATAAGTCCAATAATCAGGCCCATGCTTGTTTTCTTTTTCTCACCGTCAGCCATTTCGCCACCACCTTTACTTCGCAAAAAACAGACCCGAACCTTAAATTTTATTCGACGGTATTTCCCGCTTTTCCTGCTGATTTAACCCCGCAGCCGCAAAAGAAGTATCAGCGACCGAACCGCCCCAGCGCGCGGCGATAATCCATCACGCGGCGAACCACCTCCGCCATCGATTCCTCAACCAGGATTTTTTTGCCGTTGACAAGCGTGATAACCGTATCGGGCGTTTCCTCGATCGACTCGATCAGTTCGGCGTTCAAAACAAATTCTGCGTTCTTTGATTGAAATTTAACCAGTTTAATCATGAGGTCCCCTCCATCGCATCAGTTTACTTAAAAAAGGGGAGGGCTAGCCCTCCCCTTTGGCCGCATCACGGTTAGCGTTTCAGATTGGTCAGCTCTTCAAGCATTTGATCTGTCGTCGTGATGACGCGCGAGTTCGCCTGGAAACCGCGTTGCGTAATAACCATGTTGCTGAATTCTTCCGCCAAGTCGACGTTGGACATTTCCAGCGTACCCGGATTAATTGTTCCGCGCCCGCCGACGCCGGTCGTTCCGACCTGCGGCTCGCCCGAGTTCGTGGAACGGGAGAAGAGGCTGCTGCCGACCTTCGTCAAGCCGGCCGGGTTGTTGAACGTGGCCAGCGCCAGCTGCGCCAGGGTTCTGGTCTGTCCGTTGGTGAAGCTGCCGATGACGTTGCCGTTCACGTCGATGGACGAGCCGTTCATCGAGCCGGAGGCGTAGCCGCTTTGACCGGTCGCCTGTACGGATGTGTCGCCGCCGTACTGCGTCAAGCCGGACAGATTAAAAGTGAGTGACATTGCAGCCGCACCGTTAAGCGGGGAATAAGAAAGAGTCGGAGTTGCCGGCGTGGTAGAAGTTAGCGTGCCATCATCATTAAAAGACAACGTGAAAGAGTTTGGCGTTAGAGGATCAGCTCCGACAACCGGCACAGCAGCGCCATCGATCGTAGTAGTAGCCGTCCAAGTATTGTTGCCAGTTTTGGCATAAGTAGTTTTTGCAGTATGTGCTTCACCAAGTGAATCGTAAATGTCAATCGTTGCAAGTGCTGTATCCTGATTCGCTACCGCCGAAGCAGACAAATTGTTCGCGTGCGTAATCGAAGTAGTTGCTTTAGCCGGAATGGCGGAACCAACCGGGATGGTGATGCCAGAAATCGGCGCTGCTGTGTCAACTACGCCGCTGTCGTCGGCCGTCCAGCCCATGACCTGGTAGCCGGTGCCCGGCACGCCAAAGTTGCCTTGGGTGTCAAAATCGAAGTTGCCGGCGCGCGTGTAATATTGGCTCGCACCGTCGCCCAGGACAAAAAAGCCCTGGCCTTGAATTGACAAATCGGTTGCTTTGCCGGTCGGTTGGAAACTGCCGTCCGTGAACAGCGTATCGATGCTGGCGATGCCAACCCCGAGGCCGATTTGCTTCGGATTCGTGCCGCCTCTCGCTCCTTGAGCGGCCGAAGCGCCTTGCGTTGTTTGGCTCAGCACATCTTGAAAAGTGACCCGGCCGGCCTTAAAGCCGACCGTATTGACGTTGGCAATGTTATTGCCCAGCACGTCCATACGGGTTTGGTGGTTGCGCAAACCGGACACGCCGGAAAACAATGAACGCATCATAACTAAATCAACCTCCTTGTTGTTGGCCGTGCAACGCGCTTCAGTCGATGGGCGCGTTTAAGCTTCCCCGTTAAAGAGGTCCGGCTTATACGATCACGGCACTGTCAATATTGGTAAAGACATTCTCTTTCATTGAGTCGCCATCAACCGCCGTAATGACGGTTCGGTTTCTGACACTAACAACAAACGCCAAATCAGGCTGCATCAAGACGAGTGATTCCCGCGCGCCTTTTTGCGCCGCCTTGCCGACCGCTTGCTCCAGCCTCTGCAGCTGTGACTGGTCCAGTTCGATTTTCCGTGAAGCCAGCCGCTGCAGCGCGTGCTGTGAAAACTTTACACGCTCCTGCTCTTTTTGCAGGGTTTGCTGAAAACTCGCCACGCCCTTGGGCGCAACGGGCAGCTGGTTGGGTGCGACTGCAGGTTTAACATCCGTACGCTGCACTAGTGTCTGTGGCGAAAAATAAATACGCTCTTGCGCCATGCCACTCTCCCCTTCCGTGGGCCTCCTGCTTACTGTCACCCCGTCGTTTTGACCGCCTCTTCCACGCGGGAAACTTTTGCCAGCTCAACCGAATAATCGCCAACTACCAAATAAGGGGTTCCTTTTTCAATCAGCACGGAGCTGACGTTTCCGCTCAGGCTTTGGCCGCCGGCCTCCGTCCAGGTGACCTTTTTGCCGATCATGGACGTCGCTTGGGTCGCCGTCATGGCCATATTCATATTCTGCATTTGCTCCAGCGAGGAGAAGGTAGCCATTTGGGAAATGAACTGCGTGTCATCCATCGGGCTCATCGGGTCCTGATAGCGCAGCTGCGTAACCAAAAGCTCCAGAAAATCGTTTTTCCCCAGCTCCGACGACTTGTTGGCAACTTGGGCAGCGCTTTTCTCCGTCGAGCTATAGCCGGAAATGTTGCTTATCGCCATAATTTTTCGCCTCCCTGCGTTAAACGCGATAGTCTACCGCCAGGTCGTCCTCCACTGACGACACTGCGTTTTGCTGCTCGAGCTGCGCCACGAGTTCTTCCGGAACGACTTTGCGCTGTTCGCCGCCGCTCATCCCGGCCCACGCCTGACCGCGCTCCCCTTGCTGCTGGGGCAAAGGGTTGCCCAGCCCGGCGTAAACGCCTACGTCATGCACTTTAAGTCCGGCGGCGCTCAATTCCAGCTTCAGTTGCTGAAGCGAGCTTTCCAGGACCTGGCGAACTTCCAGGTTGTCGGCATGAAACCGGGCGGTCAGCTTGCCGCCTTCCAGCATTAGCTTGACTGTCACATCCCCCAGCGCCTCCGGCTTCAGCCGCATAGTCATTTCTTCCACGCCCGGACGGTGCACGATGCGGACTTGATCAGCTACCTGGCGCAAAACTTCCCTGGCATTAAGCGCGGGCTGTTCTTGCGGCTTAACCCCGTAATTGGCGGTTTCCAGCGGCGCCTGAACGGACGGTAAGCTGAACGTACCGGCCGAATCGTCCGGCTGCTGGGCCCCCTTGGTCAGCGCCTCTTGCTGCTCCGGCTTGCCAAATTGATCGAGCTGGGCGCCAGCTTGTTCGTCGGCTCCGCTTGCGGCGCGCTCTGCTGTAGGCAACGCGGCGTGCGCGCCCTCGGCTGCGGCATTGGTTTGACCGCCGTGAGACTCTGCCGCCGGCGCCGTGAGACTCGCCGCCAAGGGGTTATCCGGGCTTACAGCCCCCGCTTTTCCCGCAAACGGCTGTTGTTTTGCCGCCAGCGCCGGTTGTCCCGCCGCTGATAAAGCGGTCCGGGCGGCGTCTTCGGCCACGCCGGCCGTCGCCATGGCTGCCGCTGCCAGCTGGCCGGCAATGGCCTGCTCAGGCTGCGTCAGCAAATTAGCGCTGCCGCCAGACGGTTGCGGCCCCAAAGTCATTTGCAGCGCCGCATCGCGCATTGTCTGCGCAACTTGAAGCGACTGCCTTTGCTCGTTTGCTTCCGCCAGCAGCGCAGCGGCATTGACCGTGCTGTTTAACCGCCCCCCGGCGGCCAGCGTTTGCAAATCCTGCAAGAATTGCCCGCTGCCAGTTGCCGCTCCAGCGGCCGAACTCGCTGTTTCCGCGTTCATATAGGCAACCGCCGTAGTTGCTTGACTGAACAAAACCGGCGCCGCCGGGGCAAAAACCGCGCTTTGCACGGCCTCGACCGGCTGATTTGGCGGGGCTTCCGGCGGGCGCGCCGGGTCGTCCGTCACGGCAGTCTGCTGCTCTTTCCGCTCCGTCTCAGTTGCCTGCTCAGCCTTTCGCTTTGGCTCCTGCGGCTTAGCCAGCGGTTTGGCCTCCGGTTGGCCGGCTTTGGCGCGCGGCTGGGCGCCTGGGGCTGTTTGCCGCTGCTTGTCAGCCAGGCACCGCGAGAAAGCGCTGTCCGCCGCCGAGTCTTTGTTGCGGGCTGTTTGAGCCGCCTGCGGCAGAGCCGCCTCGAGTAAGTTCACTACTTTTGCTTGCACATATTCACCTCCTTTCACGCCACTACATATATCGAATGATTTGGCTGTCGCCTTAACAGCTAGTTTCGTTGCGGAAGAAGCGCCTGCCCAGTGCGATTGCGCAATAGCGCTTCTGAAATTGCCGCCGCTCGCGAAGCGTCGAACGCCGCCAGCACCTTCGCCGCATTTTCTTCCTCCATGCGGTTTACAACAGCAACAATCGTGTCGTCGTCCAGTTTTTCCAAAATGGCGACTGCCTCAGCAGGCTTCATTCCTTCATACAGCCTCGCCAGCTTGGAAATACGCTTTTTTTCTTCCTGCTGACGAGCTTTTTCCAGCTTGTCGCGCTCGGCCACATCAAGCGGCGCGACGGTGCCGGCTGGCGGCAGGCTGCTGTCGCGCCCGCCCGGCTTTGATTGCGGGTTGACGGTCGCCGCCGGCGCCGCTTCCGGCAGGATTGGCATTTCTACCCGCGCTGGGTCGCGCAATCTTTTGATTGCTTCCCGAACAAGCCGGTTGTCTTGCACGCCGGCTTGTTGCGCCAGCGCCTCAGGATCGATAATCCGCATTTTCATCAAACCGTACGTGCTGGCGCAAACCAGTGCCAGCAACAGGAACAGGACGAGGAAAAGCTGTCCGCCCCTACCCATTTTCGCCGCCATTACTCACTGCCTCCGCCCTGCTTCACCGTTCCCATCACGCCTTCCACGTACGCGCGCGTTTCGCGATAGGGCGGTATCCCCTGATGCTGTTCCACCGCCCCCGGCCCGGCGTTGTATGCGGCGGCCGCCAAGCGGTAGTCGCCGCCAAATTGCCGCAACATCATCCCCAAATAGCGAACGCCCCCGTCAATGTTCTCGGCGGCATTGAAAGCATCGCCTACGCCCAGCATCGACGCCGTGTCCGGCATCAACTGCATCACGCCGACCGCCCCGGCTGTTGAGACTGCGCCAGGATCATAGCCAGACTCCGCTTTCGCCACCGCCAATGCCAGGGATTCCGGCACCTGATGTTTTTGCGCCGCGGCGCAAACCATTTTTTTGACCTGCTCGCGGCCGCTGTTGTCAGGCGCCGTTGCGGCCGCGCCGAGCAATTGGGCAAAATCAGGCTGCCGCCCCGCGCCAGCAGCCTGGTGGGGTTTGGGCGCATAGCGCTTTTCTATGTCAGCAATACGCTGCTGGACGGCCGTCATGCCGTTCATATCTCATCACTTCCTTGACTGCACTACGACGCTGGCTAGTTCGTCCAGCGCCTTTTGTTCTTCCTGCAACACAGTTTCCTGGTAAACTTCAAGCTCTTTTTCCTTTAGCTTGTCGACGATTTTCCGCGCCTTCAGCGCCTCTTCCAGCAGCTTAAGCGCCGCCAGGCGCTCCTCACGCAAAGCCTCGACCGCCATTGCTTTTTGTGCCAACGAAAACTGCAGTTCCCGCTGGTAGGCCTCAAAAACGATCAGCAGGGAAATTAGCGCGCCGGAACGTTTTTTACCCTCATACTCGGTTTGCAGCTGCGTCAAGCGCCGCTGCAGCTCCTCCAGTTCAGCCAGGGCCTGCTGATAACGCGCCGTCGCCTCCGCAAGCCGCTGCTGGTGCGACTCTTCGTTTTGTCGCCGTATTTTATGCAATGCCGCCAACGGAAAAACAAAGGGCTTCATGGCACGCCGCCTCTCACGCTCCGCCCGCTAACTGAATCAAACGGGCGCTGCTGTCTTCAAATCCTACCGCCTCATAGACTTCCTGCTGCAGATAGGACCTCGCCTCGTCAATTAAGCGGATCGCCTTGTCGATTGCCGGATTGCTCCCTGCGACATAGGCTCCGATGTTGATCAAATCCTCCGCTTCCCGATAAACCGCCAGCAAGCGCCGTAACTCCTGCGCCGCCTGCCAGTGGGGACGGTCAACGATCTCCATCATCACCCGGCTGACGCTCGCCAGCACATCGATGGCCGGATAGTGGTTTTTCGCCGCCAAATCCCTTGACAGGACCACATGCCCGTCCAAAATGCTCCGGACCGTATCGGCGATCGGTTCATTCATGTCATCGCCTTCGACCAAAACGGTGTAAATGCCGGTGATGGACCCCGTGTCCGCCGGCCCCGAACGCTCCAACAGTTTGGGGAGCGTGGCAAAAACCGAAGGCGTGTAGCCGCGCGTTGCCGGCGGTTCGCCGATCGTCAAGCCCACTTCGCGCTGGGCCATGGCAAAGCGCGTCACCGAATCCATCATCAGCATGACGTTCAAGCCTTGGTCGCGGAAATATTCGCTGATTGCGGTTGCCGTCAAGGCGCCCTTGAGCCTGACCAGTGCCGGCTGATCTGACGTCGCGACCACCACCACCGAACGTTTCAGCCCTTCTTCGCCAAGATCGCGTTCAATGAATTCGCGCACTTCCCGGCCGCGCTCGCCGATCAGCGCGATCACGTTGATATCCGCTTCCGTGTTGCGCGCAATCATGCCCAGCAGTGTGCTTTTGCCCACCCCGCTGCCGGCCATGATCCCCACGCGCTGTCCCTGCCCCAGCGTCAGCAGGCCGTCAATTGTTTTGACGCCGACTGACAATTTGCTATGTATCCGTGCGCGCGCCAAGGGCGAGGGAGGCGCATTTTGCAGCGAATAGGAGTCCGTCTTTTTCAAAGGGCCTTTCCCGTCAATCGGATTGCCCAGGCCGTCAACAATGCGCCCCAGCAAATCCGGACCGACGGCAACGCTCAGCGACTGCTCGGAGGCCACCACCTCGCAGCCCGGACCGATCCCCGCCACCTCGCCCAGCGGCATAAGCAAAACCCGGTTCTGCCGAAAGCCAGCTACTTCGGCCTTGATCGGCTCCCCGCCGCCGCGCGGAAACACATAGCACAATTCGCCCAGCATGACGTTCGGCCCCTCCGATTCGATCACCAGGCCGATGAGCTGCACCACCCGGCCTTTGAGCAGCATGGTTCGGCACTCTTTGATCCCCTGCAGCAGTACGCCCTGTTCAATCATCGCGCAACCAGCTCTTCCAGGCGCTGCCGAAGCAGCGCCAGCTGTGTTTCCAGACGGGCGTCGACGGTGCCGTTGCCTGTCTCCAGCACGCAATCGGCCGCCCCCAAAGACTGGTCGGCCAAAATCGTGATCGATTGCTGGCCGCCCATCATGCGCTGCAGGTCGCTTCTGGCCTCCAGCAGCAACGGATAGTGGGCTGGATTGACCCGCACCACCACTTGCGCCTGATCGCGCACCTTTTGCAACGCCTCAGTCACGATCGGCAGCATGACCAGCGGATTTTCATCGATTTCCCGGGCAAGCACTTTGCCCGCCACAGCCAAGGCCAGTTCGACAATTTGCCGGTCGGCACTCAAAACGGTGTTGCTGCGCTCGCTCTCAGCCTGCACCAGCAGCGCCTCAGCCTGCTTGACGGCTTGCTCGAGCTTGGCGGCCATTTCCTGGCGGGCGGCAGCCGTCCCTTCTTCCAGGCCCTGCTGGTACCCAGCCCGGTACCCTTCTTCGTGCCCATGGCGTTCACCGCATTCATAGCCCCGGGCATAACCCTCCGCACGGGCGCTTTCCCGTATCGCTTCCATTTCCTGCGTTGCCTTTTGCAAGACAAGGCCCGCGTCCGTTCTTGCCTGATGCAACATTTGCTCGGACAATCGCTTCGTTTCAGCCAGCACTTGCTCGGCCGCGACTAAAGCGTCCTGCTTGCCAAGCCCATTGCCAGCGGGCGAACGTTTCGCGCCGGCCTCCAGGCAGGCATGTCCGCCAACAGCCTTGCGCTGTGGCTGAATGATAAACGGCAGCTTGTGCGCTACTTCCTCCGACTTGATGATCTTAGGCAATTATTTCGTCTCCTTTTCCTCTGGATACGACTATTTCACCTGACTCCTCCAACCGGCGAATGACATTGACAATCTTTTGCTGCGCTTCTTCTACGTCGCGAATGCGGACCGGACCCATGAATTCGATTTCTTCGCGCAGCATATCGGCAGCGCGCTTGGACATGTTTTTGTACACCTTGGAAGAAACCTCGGCCGATACGGCCTTGAGCGCCAAGCCCAGATCCTTCGTCTCGATTTCCCGCAAGACAAGCTGCAGGGACCGGTCGTCGAGCAAGACGATATCCTCGAAGACGAACATGCGTTTTTTGATTTCTTCGGCCAGTTCCGGATCCTGAACCTCCAGCGCCTCGATAATCGTTCGCTCCGTCGTGCGATCGGCGCGATTCAGCAACTCGACAATCGAATCGACGCCGCCAGCGGCGGTAAAGTCCTGTGTTACCAGCGACGAGAGCTTGCGCTCCAAAATCCGCTCCACGTCCTTGATCACGTCAGGCGATGTGCGGTCCATGGTGGCGATGCGGCGGGCCACATCAATCTGCAGGTCGGAAGGCAGGGACGAGAGGATGATCGCGGACTGCTCCGGCTGTAAATACGCCATGATCAAAGCAATGGTTTGCGGATGTTCATTTTGAATAAAATTCAACAGTTGCGCCGGATCCGTATTGCGGACGAAATCGAACGGGCGGATCTGGAGGCTGGAGGTAAGGCGGTTGAGGATGGTCATCGCCTTCTCAGCGCCAAGCGCCCGCTCCAAGACATCGCGCGCATAATCGAGGCCGCCGGAAGAAATAAACTCCTTTGCCACGCACATCTCATAAAACTCGGACACGACCTGGTCGGTCATCTCCTGCGGCACCTTGCGCTGATTGGCAATTTCAAGCGTCAACTTTTCGATGTCATCTTCCTTCAACTGCTTCAACACCAGGGAGGACACGTCCGGCCCCATTGCAATCAGCAAAATCGCCGCTTTTTGCTTGCCAGTTAACTCTTTGGTTTGATACATCTGCCGTTCCACCTCATCGCCTGGCTGCCACCTATGATCTCAAGCGCTATTCGTCTGCCAGCCAGGTTCTTATCAACTGCGCTACGCTGTCCGGATTTTGCCGGGCTATTTTCGTTATTTCTTCACGCTGCTTCATGCGCTCTTTTTCTTCCTTCGACGGTTCCTTTTTCTTGCGTTCCTGCTCTTTCATCTGCGCTTCCGCTTCTTCCAGTTCCGCCACGGTGCCGATCGGGGTGGCCAGCAGGACCCGTTCCGCTTCGGCCGTTTCCTTGCGCCGCGCATACGCGCGCCAGGCAAGCAAAGCGCCGACGACGAGCGCCAGGCCGGCTGCTGCTTTCGCATATCCCAGCAGCTTCGTTTCATCCGACAGCTTTTCCTGCTCCCGTTTTTGCTGATCCAACGCTTCCGTATTGAAGGGCATCCGCTCTACCGACACAACGTCGCCGCGCGCCTGACTGAACCCGGCCGCAGAAGCGACGACCTTGCTGATGCTGTCCTGCTGCGCCTGGGTTATGCCCTCGTCAATCAGCACGGCAACGGTCAGGCGCTTAATGGCGCCCGGCGTTGCGATAATTTTCTCTTTTGTTTCGTTTATTTCATAGTTGCGCGTAACTTCCTTTTTTTCGTAAGTCGACTGATTCTGATTGGCCGTCACATAGCCGGGGACATTGCTGGCCACGCCCGGCTGCCCGCCCGGCGCCCCCGCCGTTCCCCGGTAGTTCTCGGTCAAGTCCTGCGAGCTGCGAATAATGCCCTTGTCGTCGACAACCGGCTCAAAGACCTGCCGGTCCAAGGAGCGCTGGTCAAAATTCAACTCCACGCTGACGCGAACCGCCGATTTGTGGACCCCCAGCACCTGGTCAAGCATGGACTGGATATTGCGCTGCAAATCATCCTGCACCCGCTTGGTCAACTGGAATTGCGTGAGGGAAGTCTTTTTGTCGGGCCCCTGCCCCTCCTCATCCGGCGCGTTCAACACCTTGGCAAACTGATCGATGACGGTGATGTTCTCCGGCTTCAAGCCCTGAATGCTATGGGCCGTCAGATTGACAATGCCTTTGATCTGCGCCTTGGACAGTTCGGCGCCCGATCGCACCTTCAGCATTATCGACGCGCTGGCCGGCTTCTCGTTTTGCTTATACAGGCTGTCCTTTGGCAGTACAATATGTACGCGCGCCGCTTCTACTTCGGACAATTGTTCGATCGTGCGCGCCAACTCCCCTTGCAGAGCCTGCAGGTACTGAACGCGATTTTGAAACTCGGTGGCGCCGAACTGACTCTTTTCGAACAGCTCAAACCCTTTTTTCCCTTTCGGCAGATCCTGCGCCGCCAGCTCCATGCGCAACCGATAAACATCTTTTGCGGGCACAAGAATAGAGGCGCCCTTATCGCCGATCTCATAGGGCGTCTTCATTTCCTTCAGTTTGTTGACAACTTCGCCCGCGTCCTTCGTCTCCATGTTGGTAAACAAGGGAACATACTCCGGCTTGCCGCCGTACAGCGCCCCCCATATCAAAAGCACCAGCAGAAAAGCCCCTGCGCCGCCAAGCACGGCATACCGCTGCTTTTTTGTCGCACTCGCCCAATATGCCGCTATTCGCTCTTTCCAGTCAGACATTCGTTACATCCTCTCAACGGCTAAACTCAAACCTGCATTCTCATAACCTCTTGATAGGCCTCTACCGCTTTGTTGCGGACCTGCATTGTCAGTTGAACCGCCAACGACGCTTTTTCCGTGGCAATCATAACCTGGGAAACGTCTTCAATTCGGCCTTGGGCCAGCGCAACCGATTTTTGCTGGGAATCCTGCACCAGACCGTTTACTTCGTCCATCGCTTCGGCAAGCAGTTCGCCGAAAGCTTTCCCTTTCCCGTCCGCCGCTGGCGCCGGGCTGTTTTTTGCCGCCTCCTGCACAGGACGCAAAGCCACGCGTTCAATTTGCATCTGTCTTCTCCGCTCCTTCTGCGCTATTTGCCGATATCGAGGGCTTTGAGCGTCATTGTTTTCGCCGCATTGACGGCCGCCACGTTTGCTTCATAAGCACGCGAAGCTGTCATCATATCCACCATTTCCGAAACGACATTGACGTTAGGCATATGTACGTAGCCGCTAGCGTCCGCATCCGGATGCTGCGGGTCATAGACGGTTTTAAGGGGTGACTGGTCCTGAACGATCCCGGTCACGCGAACGCCGCTGCCGACCGCCAGCTGCTGCTGCAACAGGGTGGAGAAAGCGGCGACCTCCTCACGCGGGGAGAAAACAACCTGCTGGCGGCGATAAGGTCCGCCGGATGCGGTTCTCGTCGTGTTGACATTGGCCAGGTTGTTTGAAATGACGTCCAACCGCAGACGTTCGGCCGTCATGCCTGAAGCGGCCGTATCAATAGAGCGAAACATGTTTAGCGACCTCCCGTAATGACTGATTTCAAGGTGGCGTAATAACGGCTCAGCTGTTGGGCATTAGCCTGGTAAAAAATCGAGTTCTTGGCCACTTCCGCCATCTCGCGGTCAATATCGACATTATTGCCATCCGTCCGCATGGAAACAGTGTCGTCCCGCACCACGCGAGGGCCGGATGCACCCGCTGTCGGAGACAGGTGCCGGGGGTTTGTTGTCTGCAAAGCAAGCCGCTTTGCGCCTTTTTTGTCCTCTTTGTCGAGCGCCTGCTGAAGCTGGTCGCCGAAAACAACGTCGCTGCGTTTAAACTGCGGCGTGTTGACGTTAGCGATATTGTTGCTTAAAACCTGCTGCCGCAAAGCGGCCCCTTGCAATGCCTGCTGCATCGCGGCTGCGCTGCTATTGTCAAAAGAGATAGCCATAAGCCCACTCCTTCTTGCAATTCCAAATTTTCGCCTATGTTTATAAAAATGGCAGTTATAATTAAGTATAACGCACTGCAAACCGCCAGTAAATAGAAAATCAAGCCCGCGGCCTGTGACTGGAGGCTCAAGAAAAGCCGCCAGGTAAGAGCTGGCGGCTTTTTGCACAAATATAAATTTTTTACTTTTTTAACAGCTAATTTTTACTTCATTTTCTTCAGTTCTTCAAGCAGGAGGTCGTTCAAAATTTTGATGTAGGTGCCCTTCATGCCGAGCGATTTAGACTCAATCACGCCGGCGCTCTCAAACTTCCGCAGGGCGTTGACGATAACCGAACGGGTGATCCCCACGCGGTCAGCAATCTTGCTGGCAACCAAGAGGCCTTCGTTGCCGTCCAGTTCGTTCAGAATATGCATGATCGCTTCCAGCTCGGAATAGGACAGCGTTCCCAACGCAACTTGAACAGTCGCCTTTTTGCGCGCTTCCTCTTCGATGCGGTCGCTCTTGTCGCGCAAGATTTCCATGCCGACAACCGTGGCGCCGTATTCGGCCAGCAGCAGATCATCATCGCCAAACGGCTCCTGGAACTTAGCCACGATAAGCGTGCCGATCCGTTCGCCGCTGCCATGAACCGGCACAATCGTCGTATACTTGCCGGCAAACAGGCACTCCGTATCATCGCTGAAGGCGCACATGTGGTTTTTCAGAATGTGATTGGGTGAAGTTTCCGTGATGCGCATCAGCCATTCAACATAGCGCTCCGGGAAAATGCCATGCTGCAAGACCCGCTCCATCATGATTTCGCATTCAAAGCCATCCAGCAAGGAGTATCCAAGTATCGTACCGTTGCGGTTTGCGATGTAGACATTCGCCTCCAACACTTCACTCAGCAAACGGGAGATTTCAGGATAATCGACTTTCTCGGATTTTTGCAGCAACCGGTTAATTTTTCTTGTCTTTTCAAGCAATGTAGCCATGCTTTTTCCTGCCTTTCTTGTTTCGAATTCTTATGCAAATTCGTTGTTGTTAAATTAACGGGTCAAGCCCGTGGATGGGACTTCTTGTACATTTTTGTCATGTTTTCCAATGTGACGTGGGTATAAATCTGCGTCGTGGAAAGGTTCGCATGTCCCAGCAGTTCCTGCACAGCTCTTAGGTCCGCGCCGCGCTCCAGCAAGTGCGTGGCAAAAGTGTGTCTCAGTGTATGCGGGCTTATATGCTGGCTGTCGGAAAGCGCCGTTATGTAACGGTCAACAATCCGCCGAATGCTCCTGTCCGTCAAAGGTCCGCCCCGGTGATTCAGCAGCAGCCTGTCACAGCCTTGTTTGCGCGCAACGGCCAACAGCCGTTTGCGCGGCCCCTGGACATAGTCGTCAATCAATTGCGCCGCCAGGCGGCCGATTGGAACGATCCGTTCCTTGGCGCCTTTGCCATAAAGCAGGACAAACCGGTTGCCCGTATCCACCCGTTCAAGGACAAGACCGGCTAATTCCGAAACCCGGCAGCCGGTGCCGTATAGAAGCTCCAGGGCGACGGCATCACGCCGGCCCAAGTCATCTGCGCCCGGCAGGGCCAGCAGCGCGTCAACCTGGGGAAAGGATAAAAACTTCGGCAGCTTCTTTTCCAGTTTCGGCGTGCGAATATCTAAGAAAGGGTTGTTCTGCAAGCGGTTTTCCCGAACCAAAAAGCGGTAAAAGCTCCGCAACGCTGAAATGCGCCTCGCTATCGAGCGCCGGGCGTAGCGGCACTCATGCAAATAAGCCAGGTAGGCGCGAATTTCCAAGGTTGTAAGCTGCTCCCACCGCGGTAACCATCCCTGGTTTTCCAAAAAGGTGAAAAAAAGTGCAATATCTTGCCGATAACTGCTAATCGTGTGGGAGGATGCATTTTTCTCTACCTCGAGGTAGAGAAAAAAGGACGCTGCTGCTTTTTGCCACATTGTTCAGCCTCAAATCGCAAGGATAATTATTATCTTATGCTAGCACAAGCCTTGCTTTTATGCAAGGCTATTTGTCGAATTTTTCTTTAAACTTTACTAAGCTGGCAAGCGCGCGCTCCGCAATGAGCTTATTCCGTTCTGCGCGTTTGCGGACTTTGCAGCCTAGCGGGGGGAATATTCCAAAATTGACATTCATCGGCTGAAAGTGTTTTGCGTCCGCACTCGAAATGTAGTGCGCCATCGCGCCAAGGGCCGTATCCTGCGGAAAGACCGCCAACTCCTCATTCAAGCAGGCATGCGCCGCGTTGATTCCTGCCACGAGGCCTGACGCCGCCGACTCAATGTACCCCTCTACCCCGGTCATTTGCCCGGCAAAGAAAAGCCGGCGATCGCTGCGGAATTGATAGGTCGCATCGAGCAGTTGGGGAGAATTGATGAACGTGTTGCGGTGCATGACGCCGAGCCGGACAAACTCGGCTTGTTCCAACCCGGGAATCATGCGGAAAACACGCTGCTGCTCCGGCCAGCGCAAATGCGTCTGAAACCCGACCAGGTTCAGCAGGCTGCCGGCGGCATTGTCGCGGCGGAGCTGAACAACTGCATGTGCTTCTTTGCCCACCCGCGGGTCAACCAAGCCAACCGGCTTCAACGGGCCAAACCGCAGCGTGTCCTTGCCCCGTCTGGCCATCTCCTCCACCGGCATACAGCCTTCAAAATAAATCTCTTTTTCAAACTCACGCGCGGGAACGACTTCCGCTTCCACCAGCGCCTGCCAGAAAGCCTCGTACTGCTCCTGGCTCATCGGACAATTCCAATAATCCGCATCGCCCTTGTCGTAGCGCGAAGCGGCGTAAACCACTTCGTAATTCAGCGACTCCGCCGTCACAATGGGCGCGGCCGCATCATAGAAATAAAACGTGTCCGCACCGGTCCGCTTTTTGATGTCTTCCGCCAGGGCATCGCTGGTGAGCGGACCGCTCGCCACCACGACAAGGCCGGTTAAGTCATCCAGACAAACGACTTCTTCCTCGGCAAACGCAACATGGGGGTGGCTTTTAAGTTTTTGCGTCACATAGTCGCTGAAGCGTTCCCGATCGACGGCCAAAGCGCCGCCGGCCGGAATGCGGCAAGCATCCGCCGCTTCCATAATGAGCGAATTCATTTGCCGCATTTCTTCTTTCAAGAGGCCCACGGCATTCTCCACCGATGCAGCCCGCAACGAGTTGCTGCAGACCAGTTCGGCAAAGCCGGCAGTGTGATGTGCGCCTGTGCTTTTAGTCGGCCGCATCTCGTGCAGTTGAACCTGGATGCCGCGCTCCGCCAGCTGCCAGGCCGCTTCCGACCCGGCCAAACCGGCGCCGATCACGTGCACGGCTTGCGTTCGTTCATTCTTTTTCACTGGTTTTGTTATCTCCTTTTACCGCGGCGCTGCAATTCGGATTCAAGCAGACGGACGCCGGACTATTTTTCCCTTTTCCCTCAAACAAAACGGCGCCGCATTCCGGGCACTTCTTGTCCGTCGGTTTGTTCCAGGTGACGAATTGGCAGGAAGGGTAATGTTCGCAGCCGTAAAACAGCTTGCCCCGCTTGCTTTTGCGTTCAACGATTTCGCCGCCGCACAGCGGGCAGGGCGCGCCAACCTTCTTCAGCATGGGCCGCGTGTTGCGGCAGTCGGGAAAACCCGGACAGGCCAAGAAATTACCGTAGCGGCCATGCTTGACCACCATCATTTTGCCGCACTTGTCGCAGGGCACATCGCTGACTTCAACCGGCAATTCAACCTGGCCGATCGCTTCGTCAGCATGATGCAGCGCCTTGGAGAACGGCTGGTAAAACGTGTCCAGCACCTGTATGCGCCCCAACTCCCCGGCGGCCACATCATCGAGCTGCTGCTCAAGCTGGGCGGTAAAGGCGACATCGACCACGCCGGTAAAGTATTCTTGCAGCAGGTCGACAACCAGCTGCCCCAAATCCGTGGGGCGCAGCTTTTTTTCTTCTTTAACGACATAACCTCGCTCTAAAATGGTTTGAATCGTGGGCGAATACGTGCTAGGCCGTCCGATTCCCTGCTCCTCAAGCGCCTTGACCAGCGTCGCTTCCGTATAGCGGTGCGGCGGCTCGGTAAAATGCTGTTCGGCCGGCTGAACCTTATGCAGCAGCAACACTTGCCCCTCGGCCAATTCCGGCAGCAGCAAATCTTTTTCCACATCTTCGCTTTTTTTGTCGGCCAAAATCAAAAAGCCGTCAAACTTCATGATCGAGCCGGTCACTTTCAAACCGTATTCCCCCGCCTTGATCTTGACCGCCGTCGTATCAAAAACGGCCGCCGACATTTGGCTGGCCATGAACCGCTCCCAAATCAAGCGGTACAAGCGGTACAAGTCGCGCGATACAAATGGCAGGAGCTGTTCCGGCGCCAAAGCGACCATTGTCGGACGAATGGCTTCATGCGCATCCTGCGCGCTTTTTTTTGCCGAATAAATTGGCGGTTTCGCCGGGCAGTAAGCCTTGCCGAAACGCTCGGCGGCATATTCCCGCGCTTCCTCCTGGGCCAGTTCGGAAACACGCGTTGAATCGGTTCTCATATAGGTGATCAAGCCGACGGTCCCCTGTTCGCCGACCGCCAGGCCTTCGTACAGCTGCTGCGCCAGCGTCATCGTTTTCTTGGTCGTATAGCCAAGACGCTTTGCGGCCTCCTGTTGGAGCGTGCTGGTCGTGAACGGCGCCTGCGGCATGCGCCGGCGCTCCTTTTTTTGCACCTGTTCCACCACATAAGCCGCGTTTTCCAAAGCGGTCTCAACGGCATTTGCCTCGTCGGCATTGCTCATCTGCAGCTTTCTTCCCCGGTGCGACACAACGGCCGCCTCGAACAAGGCGCCCTTGGGCTTGTCCCGGAGCTTCACTGCCAGCGTCCAGTACTCCTCCGGCACAAACGCCAGGATCTCTTTTTCGCGGTCTACAATCAGTCGAACCGTGGCCGACTGCACGCGTCCGGCACTCAAGCCCTTGCGGACTTTGCGCCACAAAAGCGGGCTCAACTGGTAGCCAACAATGCGATCTAAAATGCGGCGCGCCTGTTGCGCGTCGACCCGCTTCATGTCGATGGGACGCGCAGCTTTTATCGCCGCTTGCACCGCCGGTTTTGTGATTTCATGGAATTCCACCCGGCAGCCGTCCGTTTCGGGGAGGCCCAGCAAGTGCGCCAAGTGCCAGGCGATCGCCTCCCCTTCGCGATCCGGGTCAGTTGCCAGCAGAACGCGGTCGACCTTTTTCGTCAACGCCTTGAGCTCTTTAATCACGGGTCCCTTGCCGCGAATGTTGATGTAGCGCGGCTCGTATTGGTGCTCCAAATCAACGCCGAACTGGCTTTTCGGCAAGTCGCGCAAATGCCCCATCGTCGCGCGGACCGTATAATTTCTTCCAAGAAATTTTTCTATTGTTTTCGCTTTTGCCGGCGATTCGACAACAACCAGCGTTTTTGACATATATTTATCGTCCTTTCAGGCGCCAATACCCATTTTCACTTCGCTTGATCAGCTTTTTCATTTCCAGGCCCAGCAAGATCCCTGCGGCCCTAGCCGGTGCCAGGCCAGTTTGATCAAGTATCGCTTCGCCGGTAGTCAGGCTTTCTACGCGGCAGGCATCCAGCACGGCTTTTTCCTCGCCGCTGAGGCCGGCCAGGGCGCTATTTTTCGCGCGCCGCCCCTCAGCCCAGCCCATTTCATCCAGCACTTCTTCCGGATGCTCAACCAGGCGCGCCCCTTGTTTGATCAAGGCATGCGTGCCCTGGCTGACCGGCGAAAAAACGCTGCCCGGCACGCAAAAAACCTCGCGGTTGTAATCAAGCGACAGATCCGCCGTAATCAGCGCGCCGCTTCGTTGCCCCGCTTCCACGACAACGACGCCGGCGCTTAAGCCGCTGACAATGCGGTTGCGTTCCGGAAACCGGCCCGGAGCGGGCGGTGTTCCCGGGGGATACTCCGACACAAGGGCGCCGACGGCGGCAATTTTTTCGAACAGGATGCGGTGTTTGGGCGGATAGCAAACGTCAACGCCGCACCCCAGTACCGCGACCGTCTGTCCGGCCGCCAAGGCCCCTTCATGAGCGGCGCCATCGATGCCGGCCGCGCCGCCGCTGACAACCGTCACTTCCCGACCGGCAAAGCAGTTTGCCATTTCCTTCGCTACCGCTATGCCGTAGGGCGTGGCCCGCCGCGTGCCGACAATGGCGAGCGCCCTGTCGCCGGCAGGCAGTTCGCCGCGATAATACAACACCGGCGGCGCATCAGGAATCCGGGCCAGCAATTCAGGGTAATGCGCCTGGCCGATGGCAACCGTCTTCGCCTTAGCGCGCCGGCAGCGCTCAGCCAAGCGTTCCGGCAGGCAGGCCCGGCGAGCAGCCGCCAGCGACTCAGCCGCCGCGGCCGGCAAGTGCTTGGATAAAAATAAATCGCCCTTATCGGCCTGCCAGACCGCTCGGGCGCTACCAAACGCGGCAACAAGGGCTGACGCCCTTTGCCGTCCAATTCCCGCAACCTGCAACAATGCAGCCAAGCAATACGTTTCTTCCTCCATCCCCATTTCAGACCGCCTCCAGTTGGCATCCGGCCTAGGATGTCGCCCTTATTATAACCACCTCTCCCATGCCGGTCAAGTGTTCCGGCGCTATGAACCGGCATTTTTCCCTAAAATTGTTATAACAATTTTCTGGGCGGCCGCTTGCAACTCCGGTTTTGCCACGCGCTCGCCGGAACAAGCGCTCGCCAAGCGCTCGAGCTCAGCCACAAGCGCTTCGACCGTTTCAACCCGGACGGCTGCCCCGGCGGCTTCTAAAAACCGTACGTTGCCCATCTCCTGGCCCGGCAGCGGACGGAAAAAGAGCAGCGGCAGGCCCAAAGCCGTCGCCTCGGCAGCCGTAACGCCGCCGGCTTTTGACACGAGCACATCGGCGCACCGCATCCAGTTCCAGACATCATGAACCGACCCCAGCACAGTGACGTTGTCATGCCGGCGCTGCGTCAACCGACGATAGAGCGCCTCATTGCTGCCCGTAATCGCCACCACATGCGTGTTCGGCAGCGCACGACAACGCTCCAGCAGCAACTCCATCGGCAACAAGCCGTTGCCGCCGCCCATCAGCAGGCAGACAAACGCATCGGGCCCAATGCCCTTCTGGCGTCGAAAAGCGGCTCTGTCAGCCGGCTGTGAAAACCCGGCGCGAATGGGGATGCCGGCGGCATGCACCTGCTGCTTTGCTTGCAAACGGCCAGTAAGCGCCGTTTTGATCTTTTCATCCGCAACAAAATACCCGTCCACTTCCTTATACAGCCACCAGCTATGCACTACGTAATCTGTGATCACCCCATATAAAGGAACGCTTTTTTTATAGCGTTTTTTCCAGGCGCTAACAATACCGGCCGGCGTCGCATGCGTGCATATAATGCATTCTGCCGCCTGCTGCTGCAGCCATTTGTGCGCGCGCCTGGCCAGCCACCCGTTCAAGCAGTTGCGCACCCGGAGCGAGCCGCCTTGCTGGTTCCCCCAGCGGTAAACGGCCTGATACAGCCAGGGGCAGCGCCGCAAAATCATTAAATAGAGGCGCAAAAACCGATGCCCGATATTGCCGGGCAAAAAGTCAAACGCCGTCGCCTCCACAACCTCTATGTCGTCGCGCAAATCAAGAGCCGCTTCCCGAATGGCCCGGGCGGCCAGCATGTGGCCGGCGCCAATCGGGGCGCTCAGGATAACAATCCGCCGTTTCAGTTTGTTCACTTCCCCTCGAACACTTGCCTGAGAATATCTTTTATTGTATCATAAGAACGATTGCAAAGATTGCGAAAATGTTACCCCCAAGGAGGCAGCTATGAAAAAACGCTTATCACCGGAAGTCTTCCGTTTGCCTATAGACGAAATCCGGCAAGGCTTTTACAGCGACGCTTACTTTCTCCGTACGGCAGAAATTTTAAACCGCGACCAGCACCACCCGACCGTGCTCATGCAGGTCTTCCAGCGTAAAGAAGCCGTTCTGTGCGGCGTTGATGAGGCCATTGCCGTGTTGAAGACCTGCGCCTTTGATCCAGACAAGCTGGTCATCAAAGCCTTGTATGACGGGGACGAAATCAGCCCCTGGGAGACAGTGATGACAATCGAAGGCGACTTGGCCAACTTCAGCCATTTGGAGACCATCTACCTTGGCTCATTGGCCCGCCAAACCAAGATTGCCACGAACGTGCGCCGCGCCGTAGAGGCGGCCGGCACGAAGCCCGTGCTGTTTTTCTCCGCCCGCTATGACCACTACAGCGTCCAGCGCCAGGACGGCTACGCCGCAAAAATCGGCGGCATCAGCGGCGTGTCGACGGACGCCAACGCCGACTTGTGGAACGGCATCGGCCTTGGCACGATTCCCCATGCCCTAATCGCCGCTTACCATGGCGACACGCTGCGCGCCACCGCCGCTTTCGACAAGCACGTCGATCCCGCGATTGGGCGAGTAGCGCTGGTAGACTTCAACAACGACTGCGTCAACACCGCCTTAGCCGTCGCCAGAATGCTCGGCGACAAGCTGGCGGCGGTCCGCCTTGACACCTCGAGCAACATGGTCGACAAATCCCTGCAGCCCCTGCTCGGCATGTTCCCCCCCACCGGCGTCTGCCGCGAGCTTGTCCAATTGGTGCGCGACAGCCTGGATGCCGAAGGCTTCCAGCATGTAAAAATCATGGTCTCCGGCGGCTTTGACCCGGCGAAAATCGCCAGCTTTGAAAAGCAGCGCGTTCCCGTCGACATGTATGCCGTCGGCAGCAGCTTCATGGCCGGCAGCTTCGACTTTACCGCCGACATTGTCAAGGTCAATCACGAGCCCTGCAGCAAGGTCGGCCGCGTCTACTGCCCCAACGACCGCCTGGTTACAGTCGAGTAGTAAAAGCCCATCTTCTTTTACCGGACTGTATTATTTGCAAAACCCGCTTGACAAACTTTAAAAATCACGTTAAAAATATATTAAATAAAAATCCACGTCGACCCTTGCGCCGCACGTGGATTTTTTTTGTCGCGAACGCTTTTGCTGAAGCAATATTGCAGGGAAAGGAGTTAACGCATACTATTTACCGGGACTCATACTCATCTTAAATTTTAGGAGGTTGCACCGTGAGTGTAAACGCAACGCAAAAAATGAAATTGACTGTAGCAAACCCAACCGGTTTAGGCTTGTTCGGCCTGGCAATCTGTACGCTCGTCGCTTCGTCGCAAAAACTTGGCATTACAACCGGCCTTTCTTTCGTCATTGTTTATGCCATGTTTCTTGGCGCTACCGCCCAAGTGCTTGCTTCCGTTTTCGATTTTCTGCACGACAATATCTGGGGAGCTACTGTTTTTGGCGCTTTCGCCTTCTTTTGGTATAGCATAGCAACTTGCTGGATGATGAAGATGGGCGTATTTGGCCCGGTGCTTGCAGCCGCAACCGATGGCGCTCAAATCGGCTTCGCCTTCCTCGGCTATACGATCTTTTCCTTGTTTATGACGATCGGCGCCGTCGAGGTCAATAAGCTCATCCTCGCCGACATGATCGCCATCGACATTCTTTTGATCGCCCTGACACTCAACGCGTTCGGCATCGCGGCTCACGCAACGCATGTAATCGGCGCCTATGCCGAATTGGTGACCGCCTTCCTTTCGCTCTATGGTTGCTGCGCAGTTGTGCTCAACACGCATTTCGGCCGTCCGTTCCTGCCCATGGGCAAACCGCTCGGCATTTTCAAATAAGGACTTCCTTAAGCCAAACCTAAGTAAAGAAAAATGCGCTTTCCCACATAAGTGGCGAAAGCGCATTTTTTCATATCAGCCATACCGCTTCAAACCCTGCTCAACAGACTCCTTCAGCAACGTAACCATCGATAAATGAGCCGGCAGCGCACACCCGTCAACGCTCCATTCCACGCCGCCGTAAATCGCGTCATGAAAGCCGGCCGATGCCGCCGCCAGCAACAATCGTTCTTCGCGGACGGCATCATGCAGCAGTTCCGGCTTGCCGCAATAAGCAAGCAGCAAGGCCGCCAGCGCATAGCAGCCCCAATTTGAAATCGTGGCCGTCACCAGAAAATCAACCTTGGTTGACGGCGCAATGCCCAGGCCGCACGCGCAACTGCAAACATCACCGAACGCGACTTTGTCCCGAATCGCCTCGCGAATATTCGCCATGCCAATCTCATTTCCGCCATCGCCAACGGCCAGCGTTTTGATGCCGAGCGCCCCAGCCTGCTGAAACAGATAATCCACCTTCGCTTGCGTAGCGCTCGTGTCCTTGCCCCCCATGTTGTGAATGCGCCCCGCCTCATTCATGCCGCCCCGTTCGACAGCGATGCACATCGCCGGCTTCAGCGTCTCAAGCAGCGCAGCCGCCTGCCCGGCCGCCTGCGCAGCATCCGCCGGGAAAGGCAGGACGGACAGCGTCATGAGCTTGCCAGCTTCAATCGAGCCGTGCAAGTCCCCTGGCGCAACGCAGTGGAAGCCACCGGCCTGCGCCACCGCCTTCATCCCGTCTACCAGCGACTCGTCCGTAACAATCACCGGACAAACCGCCAAGGCCTGACGCAGCGCCCGCGCCAGCACAATCGTCCCGAGCGGCCCGTCCGTCTCGCCAAACCCCGGCGCCGCAACCGGCTGGTCAATCCAACCGGTCGTCAACACCACCACGTCGCCCTTGCGCAGCGTTTCTTGCATCATCCGGACCGCCGCCAAGGTCAGCGGCCCTCCGGCCAATTCCCGGGCCGCCTCGTATAACGCAGGAATAATGCCCCGCGCCGGTATGTCGATCCGCATCAAACTGTCCAGGTTCTCCGCTATCAGACGCCACTTTGTTTCCGGCATAACCGCACCTCTCTTCTCCTCACAGCCACTTAATGATGGTCAATTAATTGCACCAAGTCCGGGAAAGGCGACAGCGCCCGGCGTAAAATGCCATGCAGATGAGCAATGGCAATGCCGTAATTGACAACCGGCACGCCGCCCTCACTAATCTCCCACAGGCGGGCCAGCATTTCGCGCCGGTTGATCATGCACGCCCCGCAGTGCAACACGAGCTTATAGCTTGACAAGTCTTTCGGAAAGGCGTGTCCGGCGCACCATTCAAACTCAAGGTCGCCGCCCACGTAATTGCGCATCCAGCGCGGGATTTTGACCGTGCCGATGTCGTCCTCCACGCGGTGATGCGTGCAGGCCTCGGAAATCAGCACCTTGTCCCCCGGCTGAAGGCGGTCGATAGCGGCCGCGCCTTTGACAAACAGCTCCAGCTCCCCTTTTTGGCGGGCAAACAGAATGGAGAACGAAGTCAGCAGCACATCCGGCGGCGTATCCGCGTCCGCCTTCAAAAACGCCTGTGAGTCCGTGATCACCAGTTTCGGCTTGCTGGACAAATCAGCAAGCGCCTTGGCAAGCTCGCGTTCTTTGGCGACAACGGCGATCGCATCCTGGTCCAAAATATCGCGCAGCACCTGCACCTGCGGCAAAATAAGCCGCCCCTTCGGCGCCGCCAGGTCGATCGGAACGACCAGCACGACCGTGTCGCCGCCCTGGACCAGATCGCCCACCAGCGGCCGTTCGTCCCAGCCCGCCGGGGCGTGGCGGATGATATTCAGCTTCACCTCGCCAATATTCTCGCGAGACACAGCGCTGGCCGCCACAATGTCCATCCCGTCCAACGCCGCTTTCCAATCAGCCAATTGCGCCTCGCTCGGCCGGTGCTGGTCAATCTTGTTCGCAACTGCGAACGCGCTGATTTTCCGCGCGGCGAATTGTCTGGCCAGTTCCTTTTCTTTGTCGCCGACGCCGCGCGACGCGTCAAAGACCAAAATGGCCAGATCAGCTTGCCGCAATACGGCCAGGCTTCGTTCCACGCGCAAGAGGCCGAGCGCCCCTTCGTCATCAATCCCCGCGGTATCGATGATCATCACTGGTCCAACCGGCAGTATTTCCATCGCCTTTTCAACCGGATCCGTCGTCGTCCCCGCAACGTCGGAGACGAGGGCGACGGACTGATTCGTCAGCGCGTTAATCAGGCTCGATTTGCCGGCATTGCGGCAACCGAATATGGCTATGTGCAGCCGGTTTCCTTTGGGCGTTTGTTGCAACTCCATCACCTTCCATCTGGCGTCATTTCAGCCCGCAGCATTTTCTGCGGTAAAAACAAATTGCTCACATCCTGCTCGGACATAATGCCGTTTGACAGCAGCACTTCGCGCAGCGTCTTGTTTTCACGCTCCGCCTGCTTCGCCACTTCCGCCGCCCGGTCATAGCCGAGCACCGGCACCAGCAGCGCCGCCAAACCCAAACTGCGCTCAACGAGCGAGGCGCACCGATCCGCATTGGCCGTGATGCCGTCAATGCAGTAAAGCGCAAATAAGTTGGCGCCATTGGTCAGCAGTTCCAGCGCTTCAAACAGGTTTTCGCCGATCAGCGGCAAAAATGCGTTCAACTCCAGTTGTCCGGCCTGCGCGCCCAGGGTGATGGCCAAGTCAGCCGCCATTACCTGGTAGCTGACTTGCGTAATCATCTCGGTCATAACAGGATTGACCTTGCCGGGCATGATGCTTGATCCGGCCTGTCGGGCCGGCAGGCAAATTTCGCCCAAGCCGGTGCGTGGGCCGGACGACATCAGCCTTAAGTCCGCGGCAATCTTAGCCAAATTAACCGCCATGGCCTTCAGCAAGCCGGACACCTCGACGTAAACGTCCGCATTCTGTGTGGCGTCAATCAGGTTTTCCGCCCGCGCCAATCCGATCTTGGTCAGCGAGCGCAGCTTTTCCATCATGACCGCCATGTAGCGCCGGTCAGCGTTCAGACCGGTGCCGACGGCTGTTCCGCCGAGGTTGACCTGGCGGAGCCGCTCTTCCACCTTGTAAAGCCGCCAGCGATCCCGCGAAAGCGCTTCGGCGTAAGCGCCGAATTCCTGTCCCAGGGAAACCGGCAGGGCATCTTGCATCTCCGTTCGGCCCATCTTGACGATCCCGGCGAAGGCGGCCTCTTTTTTTTGAAAAGCGCCCTGCAGCGCCGCACAGGCTTCGCTCAATTTCGCCAGCGCCTGGATGAGCGCTATCTTCAGCGCCGTAGGATAGACGTCGTTGGTTGACTGGCTCAGGTTGACATGGTCGATCGGATGAATGCAGGCGTAGTCGCCCTTTGCGGCGCCGAGCAGTTCATTGGCCCGATTGGCCAGCACCTCATTCATATTCATATTCGTCGACGTCCCGGCGCCGCCTTGGAACGCGTTTGTCACAAACTGGTCGGCCCATTGCCCGGACGCAACCTCCATGGCCGCAGCCATGATGGCGCGCGCCTTGCCGGTTTCCAGCTTGCCAAGCGCTTCATTTGTTTCCGCCGCCGCGAGTTTAACCAGCGCCAGCGCGCGTATGATTTCCGGCCGCACCCGCCGGCTTGAGAGCGGGAAATTAGCGGCCGCCCGCGCTGTGTGCACGCCGTAATAAACCGCTTCATCCAATTGGATTATGCCAAGTGCGTCCTCTTCCTGGCGCATAAACATCTTCCTTCCACAAAAAAGAATATGTAGGTTAATATTCGTCATCGATAGACATTTCCCTGTGGTACAAACAAAAAAAGATAATCCGCGGAGCACAACCTCCGCGGATTATCTGGCGCGTCCTGATCTTAGCCGGATGGATGCAGCCTAAGGGCTTTCGGCCCTCCAGCCCCCTCTCCCAGAAAATTTCCTCTCCCGGTTTTCCTCCGGCTCATGCCACTTGTTTGCGCCCGTCAACTCGCCCCATCTGCTGGCATGACGGCTAAACCAGCCGTTCAGGATGCAGATCTGCCGGACGAGTTTGGAAAGGATAATCCGCAACACTCCATTGCGGATTATCCGCCACTCTCCTGATTGCGGCCGGATAAGGAATCGCTATGGGACGCACGCCGCGCTAGCTCTTCCCCTCGAAAAGTTTCGCTGACTTTTCCCCTCCGGCCCATGCCATTTTCCGTGTGCCAGTTCCCCGCCCCTCTGCTGGCATGACGGCTCACGCAGCCGCTCAGGATGCAGATGTCGGAAACGGGGTTGGGAGTGGACAACCTGATCATCCCACTCACTGACCGCGACCAAATCGTCCTCTTCCTTGATTTCATAATAACGCATTTCGTGTCCCATGTCAAGGTTAATTTTGCGATAATTTTGCACAATTAGTTGTTTTTAATCAGTAATGCATCAATTCTGTAATCATTCACTTCATTGACACGGGTTCTTGCTCCCAAGTCACCCTGAGGCTATTTTTCATCCGGCAGGGGTTCGACCAGTGCGCCAAAGGCGTCTTGATGCGCCATCAGCTTGCTGCGGCTGCCGAGCGCACAGCGGTAACCGCTCTTGAGCACCGCCTCTACCGGGTCGGCCAAAGCCCGAATGTCTTCGGCCGTAACACGCAAAACCGCCTCGCGCTCCTGCTGCAGGTCGTCCGTTGCGATCCCGCGCAACAGGTGGCTCATCGCCCGGTCGGCTTTCATCACCGGCGTCAGCGGCCGGTCAAGCTGGCTCATCGTGCCGATCACAAACTTCGTCAGTTCCCGCGGCGAAGGTGCAAACGCCCGCAGAAAATCCGGTATGCCCCGGAAGGTGTCCAGCGTCTCCTGCACATTCGGGTCTCGGTAAGACCCGACCACCAGGTTGCCGTTGCGGTCAACCTGCATATACGCCCCGTACGCCCCGCCCTGTACGCGGATGCGGCTCCACAAATAGTCGTACCGCATGATAGTGTCAAGAACGCGCCAGGCTCCCGTATAGGCATAGCCGGCCGCTTTAAAATTGCCGCCCGCAGCCACATACTGCACCTGTCCGGCCGTCAAAATCGCCTCGTTGCAGAGCGTCGCGCCAGGCAGTTGGTAGGTGTAATACTGCGGCGCCGCTTCCGGCAGCTTCGCCAGCAAGGCTTGCGCCGCGGTGCGCACGCCAGGCAATGCGGCTTCATCGCTGCACAAGCTAATGAAAAGCCCGCGCCGACAGAAAATGCGGCTAGCCACGTCGGCCAATTTTTCCCCGAGCGTTTTCCAGCCAGCATCATCAAGCTTGCTGATGCGGGCCAAAAAGCGGTAATACTCAAGCACCCCTTTCTCGTTCAAGCGGCTGACCGGCGAGAAATAGGACAGCAGCCGCGATACGACCACCTTCTGCCCCAAGGCGAACAGCTGGTTGTCCCAGGAGGTTTTCTCTTCCAGCAGGACGTCTTTAAGGCGTTTTAGGTCGTCAAAGCGCGTTTCGGTGATGATCTCGCCGATCAAATCAAACAACGCTTCTTGTTTGGCCAGCAACGCGCGCCCCGAAACCGAAAAACGCAGCGTGTAATCAGCATTGCTGTCCTTGGCGGAAACAGCCTGCAGGTCGAAGGATACCCCGCCCGTACTGCGGTCCAGTTCGTTCGCCAGTTCCTGGAAGGAGCGCCTTTTTGTCGCCAGCTTGCCCAATAAATCCGTCAGCAAAAAGGAATAAGGCAGATCAGCTTCACTGACCGCCTGTCCGTCAAAGTAGCAGGACACATAGGCAATTTGATTAGTGAACATAGGGTGCGTGACCCAATGCACGCCCTCGTCCGTTTCCACGTGACAGGGCAGCACGTCAACCGTCGGCTTGATGTCGCTTCGCTCCAGCAAGGGAATGGCGGCCAAGGCCGCCTCCGAATCAGGAGCGGCTTGCGCTTCCAGCAGCGCCGCTGTCTGCGCGATCACGCGATCAATCTCCGCTTTTGTCCAGGAAGATTTGATTTCATCGAGCTTTTTCGCCAGCGCGTCCTCGCGCTTGGGCAGCACCTCGGCGTCAGGCAGCAAGGTGATAACCGCCCGGTGCGTATTATCCATCAGCCGCTGCTCAATCAGTTGTTCGAAGAAGTTCTCCGACAAAGCCTTTTTCCGGATGCCGGCCAGCGTCTGTTCGTACTGCAGGTGCAAAAGCGGGTCATCGTCGTACAGCCAGCTGTCCATGCACTGAATCCCGTACATCAGCCCTTTCGGATAAGCGCCGAAATCAGCTTCCCGGAGCTTGAATTCCAGCAGGTTGAGCGTGGCCTCCACCAGCGATTTGTCCAATCCTTCGCGGGTCAGTTTTTGCAGCGTTTTGTACACGGTTTTGATGAACAATTCCTTGCGCTCCGCCTCGGAACCGGTCACTTCAATGCTAAAGACCGGCTGGCGCAAGCTCTTCACAAGCGAGCCGGACACCTCCTTGCCGATGCCAGCGTCAATCAGCGCATTTTTGAGCGGAGCGGCCGGCGTCTGAAGCAGCAGGTAATTCAAGGCCTGAAACGCCAGGTAGGTCTCTGCATCCGTCGCCTCGCCCACTACGATGTTCATCGACAGCATCGTTTTTTCCGCCAGCGACTCGCCCGGCGCCACCGGATACAGCGCCGTATGTTCCGCCGTCCGCGCCAGGGTCGGCTGCAGGCAAATCGCCGAGTCGATTTCAATGGCGTCAAACAGGGATAAGTAAGCTTCATCCAGATACGCCAGCGTTTCCTCGATCGCCAGGTTGCCATATAAGTAAATGTAGCTGTTGCTCGGATGGTAGTACGTCTTGTGGAAGGCTTCAAACATAGCTTGGTCGAGCTGGGGGATCGCCGCCGGATCGCCGCCGGATTCAAACCGGTACGGCGTTTGCGGGAAGAGCGCGCTCATGACCGCCTGTTCCATGACGGCGTCCGGCGAGGAGAATACTCCCTTCATTTCGTTGAAGACAACGCCTTTATAGACAAGCGGCTCGTCAGGCGCCGTCAACTCGTAGTGCCAGCCCTCCTGCTGGAGGATCTGGTGGTTTTGGTAGATGTTCGGAAAGAAAACGGCATCGAGGTAAACATCCATCAGGTTCCGAAAATCCTGGTCATTGCGGCTGGCGACCGGGTACATCGTCTTGTCGGGAAAGGTCATCGCATTCAAAAACGTGTTCAGCGAGCCTTTGACCAGCTCCACGAACGGTTCTTTCAGCGGATACTTGCGCGAGCCGCAAAGCACCGAGTGCTCCAAAATATGCGCTATGCCCGTATCGTCCGCCGGCGGCGTCCGAAACGAAATGGAAAAAACCTTGTTATCATCTTCGCTGGCTAAAAACAGCAGCCTGGCGCCGCTTTTTTTGTGTACAAACAACATCGCCTGCGCGGCCGCTTCCGTTACCGCTCTTGTTTCCAGCAGCGTAAAGCCGTGCCGGCATTCATTAATTGCCCAGTTCATCTGCATCCCTCCTGTTTTTCACACGCTACATAAATTCTCCATCCTGGAGCCGTTCTCCTGCTGCCGCCTCCCACCTGCCCCGCCAGACAAAAAAGGGGCGCCTGGCTCACGCCAGGCGCCTCGACAGAGTACTCAGGCTCTTTATTTGACGACCAACACCGGGATGGTGGAATAAGTAACAAGCGACTGCGCCGTGCTTCCCAGCATGAGGCGTTGGAATCCACCGCGGCCGCGCGAGCCGACCACAATCATGCTGGCATTTTCAGCTTGCGCATACTTCAAAATTTCGTCCGCCGGACTGCCCTCCAACAGCACGTCCGTCACCGGCAAGCCCAGTTCTGCGGCGTGTTTTTTCCCCAGCTCCAGCGCATGGGCGCCTTCGCGTCTGAAGACGGCCTCCACCATTTCGATGTTGCCAACATCCGTGTTCATGCGGCGCGTCATATCCGTAACCGAAACCAGAACCACACTAGCAGACATCGCTTTTGCCAGGTCAGCGGCCAAGTCCAGGGCCTTTGCACTATACGAAGATCCGTCATAGGCTACAACAATTTTCTTGTCTTCCATTTTCGAAACCTCCTCATGATACTGTGTGGCATCCTTTGCACCTTCATTATACAACAGACTGAAAATTCATTCAATAAATCCACCTCTCCCTCCTTCATTCACGGTTTAAAATTTTTTCCACCAACGGGGCCCGCAGCTGCGCCGCTGTTTGCAGCCCTGAACCCAACAGGGGGCGCACGTAGAGCTTAAATGCGTCGGTAACGTGGTTGCCGGCCGCATTGATGAATTCGTCCGGCATCAGCTTCGTTTTCGCCGCCACTTCCGCCAGCGGAACAAGCTGATAATCCACTGAATATGAGCCGTTGCGACGAATGGTCAGCGAGCCGCTTACGTCGTTTAAGAGGGCTATTTGCACGGCCCGCTCGCCCGCCTCGCGCGCTTCGTGCTGATCCACGTCAGACGCGCAGCCGAAAAATGAACGCTGCAAGTAGCCGAACGTGTCGCAACGCACTCGCCCGATGCCAAGCTTGTCCTTGACCTCAGCGGACAGCAGGTCGCCAAGCGCACCCGTACCGGACAGCGTCATGTTGCCGTGGGCATCGTACTCCACTTTCTTTTGCAAGGCGGCCACAATGGGTGTGCCTGACTTGTCGCGAATCCCTTCGGAAACCGCCACAACGCAGCGGCCGAACCGCTCGTAAACCGATTTCACATCGGCCAAGAAACGTTCAAGGCTGAATTCCCGCTCCGGCAAATAAATGAGATGCGGGCCGTCGTCAGGGTATTTTTGCGCCATGGAGGAAGCGGCGGTAAGAAAGCCCGCATCGCGCCCCATGACAATCCCGAGGTAGACGCCCGGCAGGGATTTTGTATCCTGGTTGATACCCATGAAGGCATGGGCGACAAACCGCGCCGCCGAGCCATATCCCGGCGTGTGGTCGTTTAGCACCAAATCATTGTCAATCGTCTTGGGAACATGGATCGCCCGCAAGTCATAGTTGGCTTCCTGCGCCGCCGCGCTGACAATTTGCACGGTAGCGGCCGAGTCATTGCCGCCGATATAAAAGAACCAGCGGATATCATGCGCCTGCAGCACTTCAAAAATGCGCCGGCAAAACGCCTGATCCGGTTTTACGCGGGTTGACTTCAGCGCCGAGCCTGGCGTAAGGGCCACCTGCTCGAGGTTGTAGCTTGTTTCCTGCGTCAGGTCCAGAAAATTTTCTTTTACAATCCCCTCGACGCCGTTAACCGCGCCGTAGATTTTCGTCACCTGCGGAAATTTTCTAGCCTCCAGCACAATGCCGGCCAGCGTCTGGTTGATGACGGCCGTCGGACCGCCCCCTTGGGCGACCAGGATTTTGCCTGTTATCAGCATAGCATCCCCTCCTGACTATCTCATTCCCCAGCAGCCCAAAACCGCTTTTCCCGTTTTTCGCCGCCCGAGCGCTTTTTTCCTTCTTTGCCCAACAAAAATTACAGCTTCAAGCAATAGCCGCGCCCCGATTATAAATACTGTTTGCCTTCGGCGCCACAAGAGAAACAATTCACCCGCAATAACATGCACTCAAGAAAAAGGGACCGGATCCGCACGACACGGAATCCGGCCCCTCTCTCCACCGAAATGTCTATTGCAGCGTCTTCTCACGCGCAGCCCCAAATCCGCCCGACGTCGCCCGGTTCGGCAATTTCACGCCCGACGGCCCTGGCAATCCCAACTATCCGGTCGACCAGTGCGACATTGGTGGCCAATACCCCTTTGGAGTAATATATGTTGTCCTCAATCCCGACCCTGACATGCCCGCCTAAGGCAATGGCGATCGTCGACAAATTGACGTGCTGCGGACCAATGACGGAAACACTCCACTGTGCGTCAGCCGGCAGCAGATCCAGCAGGAAAAAGAGATTTTTGGCGTTGGCAGGCAAGGAGCCCTTTACGCCCAGCACGAGATTAAACAGCAGCGGCCCTTGAAGCAAGCCGGCCTTTTGCAATTCAAGCGCATTATAAAGATTGCCAGGATAAACAATCACGCCGTGCTTGATCAGCACCTGCGTAATTTTTTCGGCCATCCCTTTGCCAACCGGATAAGGCTCCTTCGTGGCCTTGTCTTTCACGATTTCAACGCCAAGCAAAAGCCCTTTGCCCCTGACATCCCCCACAAAAGGAAACGGCAGCAGTTTCTCCTGCAGTTGCGCCAGCAGATGCGCCCCTACCGTGCGGGCATTTTCTACAACCTTGTCTTTTTGCAGCACGTCGATTACAGACAAAGCTACCGCTGCCGAGAGCGGGTTGCCGCCGTAGGTATGGCCATGCACAAACACACCGGAGCCGTTTTTGAACACCTCGTAGATTTCTTCTTTGGCGATGACGGCCCCGAGCGGCGAGTATCCGGCGCTCATTCCCTTGGCGGCGCAAATCAGATCGAGCACCACGCCAAACGCCTCGATCGCAAACATCGAACCCGTGCGGCCAAACCCTGCCATGACCTCGTCGTCAATCAAGAGGATATCGTAATGATCGCAAATTTGCCGCACGATCTTGTAGTAGTCCGGATGCGGAACAATGGCGCCGCAAGCGGCCCCGCCGACCGGTTCGCCGATAAAGGCGGCGACATATTCAGGACCTTCCATCTTCAGGCAGCGTTCTAAGTCCAAGGCGCAGTCAACCTCGCAGCAATCCGGCTTTTTCCCGAATGGGCAACGGTAGCAGTAGGCAGGCGCAATATGGGGGAAATTCAGCAGCAGCGGGGTATATTTTTTGCGGCGCTTGTCGCCGGTCATTGACAGCGAGCCAAGCGTGTTGCCGTGAAAGCTATTCCAGCGGGAAATGATGCGGTACTTTGAGCTTTGCCCATCCCGCTCGACATAATATTGCCGGGCCATTTTCAGCGCTGATTCCGTGGCTTCCGAACCGCCGGAAATCAGGTACAGCTTGTTCAACGAGCCGGGCGCCAAGCCGGCCACAACGTCGGCCAAATCCTGCAGCGGTTTTGAGGTCCAACGCGACAGGTGGCTGAAGGCAACCTTGCCGGCCTGCCTGACCATGGCGTCGATAACCACCGGATGCGCGTGGCCTAAATTCGAGACAGCAGCTCCGGAAGCGGCATCAATATACTGATTGCCGTTAGTGTCGTAGAGCCAAGGAAGAATTCTCGCCCAATACCTTTCAGGGCATCTTGACGATCGGCGCCGCCGAAACGGTATGTGTTCATCGCTTGCCCAAAATACTCACCGAGTACCAAAAACGCTACCCGCAAGTTGAAATCCGCGTCCACACGGGCAGTTGCGACGCTTTCCTCGAGCTGCTCAACGACAACCGGTTTGACCTCGCCCTTATGCTGACTGACAAAGTGAGCGATCCCGACATGGTCGTCCGCACGCTGTGCGACGAAAATCTGGTTCTCATTGCCAGCCCGCTTCATCCGCTGGCGCAAAAGAAAAAGATCAGACCCGGCGATCTTGCCGCCGAATGTCTGATCACAACGCTGCCTGGATGCGGTTATCGGCCGCTGATTCGTGCCATGCTTAAGGAGCACGATGCAGCGCCAAAATCATTTATGGAACTCTCCAGCGTCGGCGCGATAAAAGAATGCACCAGTTGCGGCTTGGGCATCGCATTTTTGCCGTGCGTGTCCGTGCAGAATGAATTGGCCGCCGGCAAGCTTGTCGCGCTTGACTGGGCCGGCCCGACCATTGATGTGAAAACCTTGCTTGTTTATCACCGCGAAAAATGGCTGACGGCGGCAATGCGCGCTTTTTTAGCGCTTCACCCAACAGATTAAGCCGTGTTCGTCGTCCCGGTTTCATCGTCCTTCGCCTTCACGCGCAAAAGGCGGAGGCTGTTCAGCGTTACAAGAATTGTTGCGCCTGTATCGGCAAGAATCGCCAGCCACAGCGTCAGCCAACCGGGGAATACGGCTAAAATGGCAGCTGCTTTAATCAGCAACGAAAACGCGATGTTTTGACGGATGATGCCAAGGGCTGCGCGGCTCAACCGAACGGCAAATGGCAGCTTGCTCAAATCGTCCGCCATCAGCGCAATATCCGCAGTTTCAAGGGCGGTATCGGTGCCCGCGCCGCCCATGGCAATCCCTACGGTCGACAGGGCCAGCGCCGGCGCGTCATTGATGCCGTCGCCAACCATGGCCACTTTTCCGTACTTGTCCAACAGCGCCTGCACTGCCACCATCTTGTCTTGCGGCAGCAGTTCAAACCGGTACTCCTCAACGCCGGCTTGCGCGGCGATTGCTTTTGCCGTGGCCTCGTTGTCGCCGGTCAGCATAATCGTGTGCTTGATGCCCGCCCGCCGAAGCGCGGCAACGGCAGACCGGCTATTGGCCCGCACTTCATCGGCGACGGCGATAAGCCCTAAAACAGCCTCGGCCGTTCCAATCAGCATAACTGTCTTTCCCTGTCCTTGCAGTCCCTCGACTGCTTTGGCCGCGTCCCCCAAGCCGACGCCAAGCTCGCTGAATAGCTGGGGATTGCCAATGTAGACTGTTTGCGCGCCTAGCACCCCCTGCACGCCCCGTCCGGCGATCGCCGTCACGAGCTTCGCCGGCCGCGCTTGATAGCCCTGCCGTTGCGCCGCCTCAACAATCGCCGCCGCCAACGGGTGGCCGGAGCGAATTTCCAAGTCGGCCGCCATTGCCAGCAGTGTTTCCTGCGCCAGCAAGCCGAAGCTGACCACGTCGGTGACAACCGGTTGGCCCTTCGTCAGCGTGCCGGTCTTGTCAAAGGCGACCGCATTCAAGGAGCCGACGGCTTCCAAATGCAGGCCGCCTTTAATCAGCACGCCGTTTTTTGCTGCATTGCAGATTGCGCTGACAAGCGCCACCGGCGTTGAAACAACCAAGGCACAAGGGCAGGAAACCAAGAGCAGCGTGAGTCCGCGGTAAAGCCACGGTTTCCACTCATAACCGAATACCAGCGGCGGAATAAAAACAAGACCAACCGCCAACGCCAACACGGCGGGCGTGTACACGGCGGCAAACCGCTCCACGAAAGCCTGCGACGGGGCGCGGCGGCCATGCGCCTCCTCCACCATATGGATGACCTTCGCTATGGTCGTATCCTGAACCAGTTTTGTTACCCGCACTTCCAGCGCGCCGTAGGTGTTGAGCGTTCCGGCAAACACAGCGTCGCCCGGCCGCTTTTCCGCCGGCATCGATTCACCGTTAATCGCCGCCTGGTTGACGGCGCTTTCGCCCCGGATAATTTGTCCGTCCATGGCAATTTTCGCGCCCGGGGCGATAATCATGACGTCACCGATGACGATTTCTTCAACCGGCACAGTTTCTTCCCGCCCAGCGCGGCGCACAAGCGCGTTTTTGGGGGCGATATCCATCAACTCGCGAATGGAACGGCGCGCTTTCTCCATCGTCCAGGCTTCCAGCAGCTCAGACACGGAGTATAAGAAGGCAATCATCGCCCCTTCCTCGTACTGACCGATCCCTACCGCGCCAATCAGTGCGACACTCATCAGCACGCTCATGTTAAAGTTCATCCGCGGCAAAGCGCGGGCGGCTTTGTGCAAATTGCCCCAACCGCCCGCCGCCATAGCGGCCAAATAAAGCGGCAGGAAAGCGGCGGGCGGGCCGCCGGCGTATTCCACGCCATAAGCAGCCGCAAGGCTGACGCCGGACAAAACCGCGCGGTGCAGCGGCCAAGCCCCGCTTTTCGGCGGTTGAAACTGGACAGCCGGCTGCGACAGCGGGTTGATTGCATAGTTTTCTTCTCGCCCAAGCCGCCTTATCGCAGGAAGGTCAACGGCGCCTTCCACCGTCAGCCTGCCCGTCATCGTATTCAAGCTTGCGCTGTGTACGCCCGGCAGCCCCCTTACCGCCGCTTCGAATTTCTGCGCGCAATCAAGGCACGTAATCCCATCTACCTGCAAGACCGTTTTTTCCATGGCTGTTTTTACCTCGCTTTCACCAGTCAGCTGTGCCGGATGTGGGCAAGGCCTTGCTGGAATAAGGCTATCACATGGTCATCGTTCAAGGAGTACCAGGCATTTTTCCCTTCGCGGCGGTATTTTACCAGCCGCGCATTGCGCAACAGTCTAAGCTGGTGCGAAACCGCCGATTGGCCCATTTCGACGACGGCAGCGAGATCACATACGCATAACTCTTGGGCTGAAAGGACCTGCAATATTTTTACCCGCGTCGGGTCGCCAAGCATCTTAAAAAGCTCCGCCAGTTCCTGCGCCTCCTGATCGGGCAGAACCATCTCCTTGGCTAGACAAATCGCCTGCGGATGTTCGCACTGCTCTTGACAAGAATCACACTCCGGTTGCTTCATCCTTACCACTCCTATATGTGAATACATGTTCATATATAGATTATTTTATTTTCGGCCTGCCGTCAAGCCCTTGACCGCTCATTGGCACGCTCACTCCGTCCAATCAGTCCGCATCTGCACCGCTTCCGCCAAATGCTCCGCTTGAATTGTGTCTGACCCGGCCAAGTCGGCGATCGTCCTGGCCACCTTCAAGATGCGGTCGTGGCTGCGCGCGCTCAAGTGCAGGTGCTCAAAAGCCTGTTTGAGCATGCGTTCGCCCTCCGCGTCCAGCTGGCAGAAGCGGCGCATCTCTCGGCTTTTCATACGCGCATTTACCATCGCATTTTTAAAGCGGTAGGCTTGGCGTTCACGTGCTGCCAACACCCGGGCGCGAATCGCGGCCGAAGACTCGCCGGGCTGCTTGGCCCGCAATTCGTCAAACTGAATCCTGGCAACATGGATTTTTAAATCGAACCGGTCCAGGAGAGGCCCGGACAGACGGGCCCGGTAGCGCATGATGGCAGACTCGCCGCAAGTGCAGGGGTGCGCCGGATCGCCCAAAAAACCGCACGGACACGGGTTCATCGCCCCCACCAGCATAAATTTCGCCGGATAGCAGGTCGTCGCCTTCACCCGCGTAATCCGCACCTCGCCGTCTTCAAGCGGTTGCCGCAGCACCTCCAGTGTGGAGCGCGAAAACTCGGGCATCTCGTCCAGAAACAAGACGCCATGATGGCTGAGCGTTACTTCGCCGGGCTTCGGGTTTGAGCCGCCGCCAATCAGCCCGCCCGAAGAAATCGTATGGTGCGGGGCGCGGAACGGGCGCACCTGAATCAGCCCCATGCTGTTCGGCAGCAAGCCGGCAACGCTGTAGATTGTCGTCACGTCGAGCGCTTCCTCCGGCGACAGGGGCGGCAGGACGGAAGGGATGCGCTTGGCCAACATTGTTTTGCCCGAGCCGGGACTGCCGACCATCAGGATGTTGTGCCCCCCGGCCGCAGCCACCTCGATCGCCCGGCGCGTCAGCAATTGTCCGGCCACATCGCCAAAATCGTCATCGCAGCCGGTGTCCGGCGCAGCGTGCGGCGCAAGCGCCTCCGCCTCTTCCTCCACGCCGGTCAATAATTGCCGCACGGCCTGCCGCAAATCGCAGCAAGGAATGCAGGCAATGCCGGGCACCAGTTTCGCCTCCGGACTGTTCGCAACGGGCACAAAGGCGCGCGTGAATCCTTGCTGTGCGGCAGATGCCACCATCGGCAGAACACCGCTTACCGGCCTGATCAGCCCGTCCAGGGATAGTTCGCCGATGAATACGGCTTCACCGGCCGCCGCCGGCAAGGGCACCTCGCCGGTCACGGCTAAAATGCCGATTGCGACCGCCAAGTCGAGTCCGGCGCCGTCCTTGCGAACGTCGGCCGGCGCCAGGTTAATCGTCAGCCGTTCCCCCGGAAACCGAAACCCGGCATTACGGATGGCGGCCCGGACCCGCTCACGCGATTCCCGCACGGCCGCGTCAGCCAAGCCGACCAAATCGAACGCCGGCAGGCCGCTCGACAAATCAATCTCGACGCGCACCGGCACGCCATCTAGTCCGACCGTCGTTTCTCCCCATACCTGAGCAAACATGCTATCGCCTCACTTTTATCAATTTCGCCCGAACGCGCCTTCGATGTGGCGCAGTCTGGGCTCCGCACCCGGCAGCAGCGTTATTTCAATTACATCAAACCGGCATTTTTCACAGGGATGCGCCGCCAGATAAGCTAAAGCGGCAGCCAGCAAGTGCCGCTGCTTGCGCCAGGTGACCGCTTCCGCCCCGAAGCCGCAGCGCACAGAGCGGCGCGTTTTGACTTCAACAAAAACCAGCCACTCCTTTTGCGCCGCTATGACGTCAATCTCGCCCCGGCGGGTGCGGTAATTTCGCGCAATCACCCGGTAGCCGTGCCGGCTCAAATAATCACAGGCCATATCTTCCCCCATTGCTCCAGTTGCCGCGCTCATATTTCCCTCCTATGAAAAAACATCCTGCCAGGCGGCAGGATGTCGTCGGTTAGCGTTTATTTTGTTTTCCCAGGGCGCTGTCCGCCCGATATACAAAGACTAACACTTCCGCCACGGCCTTGTACAAATCCGGCGGAATTTCACGGTCAATTTCCAAGGCCATCAGCATACTGGCCAGCGCTTTGTTCTGATAGACGGGAACCTGGTGGCGGACGGCTTGTTCAACGAGGTTGTCGGCGACAATCCCCCGTCCCTTGGCGATCACCTTCGGGGCAACCATCGTCTGTCGGTCGTACTGAACAGCCACCGCCGTTTTGCTGCCCTGGGCCGCCTTTTCCCCCTCCGTCACTGCACGTCAACCCCGCTCTCCGGCCAAATTTCATGGAGGCGCTGGCGGATATCCGACAGCTGCTCCCGGAAGAAGGCGGCGCCCTCGGCTTTTTCAACGCTCACCCGGACCTGCAGCCGTTCTCCCTGCTGGTGGAACCCGGCAATGACGAGCCCGGCATTGTCGGTCTCCGTCGCGATGCGAATCCAGGTTTCTGCCCTTTGTTCACCGGCCTCCCGGCCCTCGGGGCGGTCGCGGTAGACCTGGATCAGCGCGGGCCGCACCTTGCCTTGCTCCGGGTCAACAAAGGGCAGCATCCAGCTCATTTGAAGCTCCCGCCCCGAGGCTGGCTCCGCGCCCCCTTGGGCAAACCGCGCCCAGGTATTGGCGAGTTCCTTGATCGCGCTTGACCACGCGAGCAGCTTGGCCGGTTCTTGCTCCATCAGCCGGCCGGCCAATGCCAGCTCTTCCCAAGCCTTCGCCTCCGCCTCCGCCGCCGGCAGGCCGCGGTCAATAAGCCCTTGCTTCAACTCCGCCACGACTTTTGCCACAAAGCGGGCAACCGCATCATTTTCCTGCTCGACCGCCTGCAGCCGCCCGTCAGCCGTTGCTGGCAGTTGCTTGGCCGCCGACATTTCCCCCTCAGGCACGGCGGCGTCCGAAGCCGGCAATGGCTGCTCCGCCCCCGCCAATTGCGTTATGAACCGCCGCAATGCCTGGGGCGAAAAAGCCCTGGCTTCGGCCTCCGGCGAAGGCAGCGCGCCGGCCGTGGCGGCAGGTGCCGGCATTTTGGGCGCTGCGGGCGCCGTTTCACCAAAACGTTGCGGCTGTTCCGCCGCCACGGCCGCCTCGGCCAGCGTTTTCGCCAGCAGCGCCTGCTCGGCCAGCTGATTAAGGCGCTGAGGCACGGCCCGCTGCTCGGCAGCCAGCGGCGCCAGCCCTTGCGGCAATTGCGCCGGCTTTGCCGCCCCTTGGGCAAGCAGGGCGCTGACCTGTTCTTTGATTGCCGCCGGCGTGTCGGCCGGCAGCAAGTTGGCGCCGGCCGACAGGTTTTCCGCCAGGTTCAATAGCTGCCGGATCATAGCCGTTCCCGCAAGCTCCACGCTGGTTGTGCCGGCCGGCGGCTGTCCGGCGGCGGTGTTGGTCAAGTCACCCGCGGCCGCCTGATTGTCTTGCACCGCTGTTTTCCCGGCGGACCGGAGCAAAGGGAGCAGTTGCTGCCAACCAGCATCAATGCGCATAAAATCAGCTCCAATCAGCCAAAATCTCTTTCACCGGGGCGAAGGTCTTGCGGTGGATAGGGCACGGACCGTACTGGCGCAAGGCCGTCAGGTGCTGCTTTGTCCCGTAGCCCTTGTGGGCGGCAAAGCCGTATTCGGGATAAAGCGCATCGTACTCATCCATCATGCGGTCCCGCGTGACCTTAGCCAAAATCGACGCCGCCGCAATGGAGGCGCTGAGCGAGTCGCCCTTTATTAAAGATATCGACTCAATCCCCGGCAAACTTAACGGCATCGCGTCCGCTAAGACAACCTGCGGCGCCACGCTCAGCGCCTGCACCGCCCGCTCCATGCCCACTTTCGCCGCCTGATAAATATTGATGGCGTCAATTTCTTCCGCTGAAACAACGGTGATTGAAAAGGCTCTGGCTTCCCGCCGGATCTGCTCGTAAAGGCAGTTGCGCTTGGCTGCGGACACCTGCTTGGAATCGTTGAGGCCGGTCCAATGCCAGTCGCCTTCCGGCAACACGACCGCTCCGACAACCACCGGCCCGGCCAGCGGCCCCCGGCCCGCTTCATCTACGCCGCCAACCAGCGTTAGCCCTTTTCCCCAGCACGCCCGTTCATAAAGCAATAGTTTTGCAAGCCGCTCATTTTCCTGCACCTCGGCCAGGCGTCTTTTTTCCTGCGCCGCCAGCGCCTGCTGCACGGCCTTGCGCGGATCGCCGCGCCACAAAGCCAGCGTTTGCCCGTCATAAGTTCCGCTTTGCAGGCGCTCCTTGATTGTTTGCACCGCTTCCTTCATCCTGCACCTCATAAAAAAGAGCGACCGTCGCCGGTCGCTCTTACTTCGCCGGTGGCAATTCCAGCGTCAGGGCGCCTAACTCGCCGCCCTTAAATTCCCGTAAGACAATATTGATCGCCTTTTCCTGATCGATCACGCCGCCTGGCCTGATGCAGCCGCGACGCGTGGCAATCAAGCGCAAGACCTCCTCCGGCGGGGTGGTCTCGTCGACATTGACCCCATAGCGTTTGACCAGCCGGTCCGGAGCTTGCCTGATCAACGTTTCGATCAGCTTCAAGCCCAGCGCCTCCCGATCAAACACCTCATCCTTGATCGCGCCGGTCGCCGCCAGGCAAAAGGCCGCCTGCGGGTCATCGAACTTCGGCCATAAAATGCCGGGCGTATCCAAGAGTTCAATATCCTGGCCCAGGGAAATCCATTGTTTGCCTTTGGTGATGCCGGGTTTGTCGCCCGTTTTCGCCTTCGCCTTGCCTACCAGTTTGTTGATCAGCGAAGACTTGCCGACATTCGGAATGCCGACAATCATCATGCGGATCGCCCGCGGCCGAAGCCCCTTCGACGTCCACTTGTCCAGCATCGGTTTTGCCGCCTGACGCACGGCCGCCTTCACCTGCTGCAAGCCCTTGCCGGTGATCGAATCCACCAGCAGCGCCTGGATGCCGGCCGACTGAAAGTAATCGACCCATTGCTTAGAGAGCACGGGGTCGGCCATATCGGTCTTATTCAGGACAATGACGCGCGGCTTTTTCTTCACCAGCTCGTCGAGCATCGGATTGGCGCTGGCCAACGGAATCCGGGCATCGCGCAATTCGCACACCACATCAACCAGGGACAGTTGATCGACAATCAGCCGCTTGGCTTTCGTCATATGTCCGGGGAACCATTGGATGTCCATCGTTATCCTCCTCCAACCTTAAGGAAGGCTCTTCCATTCGCTCAAGGGCCAGAACACCATTGCCGCCTTGCCCTTGATTAAGTTGAACGGCACAAAACCGACGTCGGGAAAACGGCTGTCTTCCGAATTGTTGCGGTTGTCGCCCATGACAAAAACGCGGCCCTTCGGCACAACGGCCTTTTGGTAGTTGCCGCGCGTGTTGTCCAGAATATAGGTTTCGTTCTGCAGTTCGCCGTTGACGAACACCTTGCCGTTTTGAATTTCAATCGTGTCGCCGCCGATCGCAATGACGCGCTTGATAAAGTCGCGGCTCGGATCGCGGGGATAGCGAAATACAATGATTTCGCCTTTCTTCGGCTCGCTGAAGTAATACAAGAATTTGTTGACCAACAGCCGCTGGTGGTTTTCCAGGGTCGGACGCATGGACGGCCCCTCCACCATATAGGGTTCGACGATAAACGTCCGAATAACGAAGGCCAGCACGACGGCGATCAGTAAAGAAATGATCCAGTCTTTCGCCTCGTCCTGCCAGGTAGTGGCTTCTTTTTCTTCCGGCATGGCTACCGCTCCTTTACCAGCAAACAAAGAAAGGGACTGTCTCCAGTCCCCCCGCTTGTCTTAACCGCGTCTTTCTTTGATACGCGCAGCTTTACCCGTAAGGTTGCGCAAGTAGTAGAGTTTGGCACGACGGACAACGCCGCGGCGCACAACTTCGATTTTCTCAATCCGTGGGGAATGAACCGGGAATTTACGTTCTACGCCAACGCCGTAGGAAATGCGGCGCACCGTAAACAACTCCCGCACGCCTTTGCCGGCTCTGGCGATAACAACGCCTTCATAAGCCTGCACGCGCTCACGGTTACCCTCGACAACTTTGACATGGACGCGAACCGTATCGCCAGGGCGGAATTCGGGCACGTCAGTGCGGAGCTGTTCTTGCTCCAGTACATCAATAATGTTCATCTTTCTTCCTCCTCTATAGGACGTTCTTGCGTCTCGCGAGCAACAGCGGACCGCCCTTATTGCACATTGGGATTATATCACATAACCAGAGGTCTGGCAACCATTAACCTTGCTCGCGATAGTGTCAAGGCACTGTTGTGGTTTTTTTAAGAAGAAGCGACCGCGCCAAAGAACGAGTAAAGGTACCGTACCGCTACGCCAGCGCACTCGAAAGCCCCTGCAACGCTTCGAACAGGAAGGATTTCGGCCCCTTCAGCA